>CAYMBJ010000059.1:0-25027 GCA_964388665.1 uncultured Pseudobdellovibrionaceae bacterium
GTCATACTAGCACCCTAATGTTGTTTGCTCAAAAAAGTGAGTTGGAGCGCTTACGTTTTTAATGAACTCAATGATTGAGGAAGCAATTACTTCGGCAATTTATGAAGGTGCGAATAGCACGAGAGCTCAAGCGCAGGAGCTGATAGCTTCAGGCGAAACGCCAAAGAATAAAGACGAATGGATGCTATTGAATAACTACAAGGCAATGGGATTTATTAAACAGCATCGAGAAAAAGAAATCACTCATGCCTTCATTAAAGAAATTCATCAAATTGTAACTAGAAACACCCTGGAGGGCGATGATGCTAATGACTCGGGAATCTTCAGAGATGACAGAGTCTATGTTAGGTCTGCTTCGAGCGAGATTAGGCACGAGGGTATAGATTTCAATCTGATTGAAGCTGCCATTGATGAAGTTGTTGAGTTGACGACTAGGAACCAGAGGTATTTTCCAAAAGTAATCAGGGGAGTGCTACTTCATTGCTTCATAGCGTATATCCATCCATTTTTTGATGGAAATGGTAGAACTGCTAGGGCTTTATTTTATTTCAAAGCGATGAAAAACAATCTGCAGTTTGTAGAGCTGTTATCTTTATCAGCCTACCTTAAGAATCACAGCAGTCAGTATGAAAAATCATTTGATAAGGTGATTGAGAATGACCTAGATATTACATACTTTATTGACTTTAATTTAGACGCTCTCTTGCATGCGATCACTGCTGTGGATAAAAAAGTGGATTATCTCCTGAGAATAACAGCACTAAGGGAACACCTTAAAATTTCGCACAATCAGATCGGACTATTGCAGCGCCTGGCTCTCAACAAGTTTAGAAAAATCAGCATCGAAGAGTATGCAGAAAAAATAGATATGTCGAGGGAGATTGCAAGACAAGAACTCAAGCAGCTGTTGAGTTTAAACCTTCTTACGGAAAAAAAGGAGAGTAAAAAATTTGTATATCAGGTAAAGAAAGAAGAATTGGATAAACGTTTATTAGATGCCAGCAAATGATAAATTATTAAGTAGCCCATAGGTCAATGTGAGTTTGCCTATGGGCTACTTAGTGAATCGCTGAGCGTGCTATTTGGAATAGTTGAATACTATCGAATCAATGGGTGCTTTGCTCATCGTCTGGAGGGCTTACCTCTTGCATATTGCCTTTAATTTGGCGACGATCCCTGCGGACATTTTCTCTCTTTGGCCCTTTGGCGGAAACTCGCCTGGGCCCCAAGCGCCGCGCAACTTGCCAGACGAAACTTTGTCAACGGGAACCGTTGTGTACTTCCAATCACCTGATCTTGTTTGCATTCTCTGTATTGTATACAGAGAGCCACTGACTTCTCCGGTGGCATTGCAGACACCCCAGGCATCACACAAATAGTCAGCAAAGTTGGAGTCGACGCGTTGGGTATAATAATTGAGTGTCGCATAGTAGGCGCCGGTCAGGTCTACCCTTGTGTCCCGGTACAGATATTCAATGTGCTCGACTACTTGCACGTTAAATCCTTGCTGTCGGAGTTCCATCTGAAGTGCCGAATCAACCAAAGGCACAATAATCTCATCACAGGGATTCTGGGCCTGAGAAACAAACGGAAAAAACAAGATGCAGGAAAGACATGACTTTATCAAAAAATTCATAAATAGCTCCTTTTATAGTTCAGATTATAGTTCAGACATTTTTCATCACAACAATCGTGACTGATTAAATATAGTGCCGTTTGTGGCTAGGGTACAGTTACATGAGGTTACATTGTGATGCTGAACACGACGAAACTAGTGTAACAAGCTTGTGTAAATACTTTAGACACCTTCGAACATGAGTAGGCTCCTCGAAATTCTGGAATTCACTGGAGCTCACTGGAAGGCCGACCACTAAAAAATCACAGTGGCATGGAGAGGCGCACTTCGGTGCCGCGCTTGAGGCCGGGCGGGGGGCTTGCGAGCTTCACATCACCGCGGTGCAAGTGGGCGATTTCCTTAACCACAGCTAGACCCAAGCCTGTGGACTTGGTGAGTTGGGGATTTTGCGACACGGGATTTTGCTGCAGATGCTGATGGTGATGCTGCTGGCGATGTTGATGGTGATGGTGCTGCTGTATTTGATTCGGGCGAGGGAGCGCGTAGTATTTTTTAAAAACAAAGGGCAGTGCAAAATCGGGGACTCCTGCACCCTGATCGCGAACGATGAATTCGATCTTGCCCTTCTTCTCTTTTACAAAGAGTTCTATGGTGGAGTGCTCGTCAGAAAATTCGATGGCGTTGTTGAGTAAGTGAATCAGGGCCTGTTCGATGAGTTTGATTTCGCCCTCCACTTGGCAATAGTCAGGCGCGGTGATCTTGAGTTCCATGCGCTCGCGCTTTACGCGCGAATCAAAATGATTAGAAATCCGCTTTAAGAGATCATCCAAGTTAAAGTGTGTCCTGTGATTGAGCTGGCGCCGCGCTTCGAGTTTGATAAGAGAGTGGGTTTCGTTCAAAAGTTGGCTCATCCTATCCACATGTAGCTGAATCACTTGGCTCAGTTCTCTGCGACGATCCAGTGGTGGATCGATCGCCAAAATATTGGAGCTGGTGCTGATCTCGGCCAGAGGTGCTTTGAGTTCGGTGATCAGACCACCCAAAAATTCCTCGCGCTTGGATTTGAGCTCGAGGGCTTCTTTCATCTGTTCCAACGCGCTCGCCAGAGCCTGCCACTCGGCGGTGGCAAATTTGGGTGCGCTCAAACGCTGACCCTTTGTTACCCCTTGGGCAAAGTCGGCAATTTTGGTTATGGGGCGGGCAAACCAAAAGTGCATAGCAACACCAAAGATCAGGCACAAAAACGCAAAGCATGCCACCAACCAAGGCAGCGCCTGAAGGAACTGCGCAAACTCCATTGTGGGTCTCTCATAAGCGATAAAGTTAAAAATAAAAGCCCCGGCACCCAACGAAGCGGCCACTGTTGCCACTAATGCCGTCAAAAATTTAAACTTAAAACTCATGTGCAGACCTCCGTTATCAGGAGGATACTTTTGATCTGGTGGTTTTGTAAAAGAAGTTGTGACTTTATAGCAAGAAAATCACATTCAATTCATCATTCGGGACAGCAATTTACCTGTTTTGCGGAAATTTTATTGATCCCACCGCCTCTTCTGATCAATATTGGGTCACTTAATGTTAAGCTCTACTATCTAAGTCACTGCTGAAAAGATGAGATGAGATGAGATGATGAGATGATGAGATGAGAAAGACGCGATGAAAAACAAGCTCAAATCCATAGCCAAAATTAGCTTAGCTGTTGCTATCGTGTTTTTTATGATCAAGCAGGGCGCGCTGGACTTGCATGAGTTGACGACTCTTTTTGTGCCGAGTGTTTTTTTGATCTGCTGCCTCTTTATGACCGGCACCATGTTGCTCACAGCACTTCGCTTTCAGATTCTGCTGGTGGCCGAAGACCTCAAGTTGAGTTTTTGGGAAGCCTTGCAACTGACTCTGATTGGTAACTTTTTTAACTTTGCAATCGTAGGTGGCGTGGGCGGCGATTTGGTTAAGGGCTATCTGGTGACCAAAAAATTTTCGCATGCAAAAATGGCCTCGGCACTGTGTGTGCTTATGGACCGCGTGATTGGGCTGTTCACGATGGTCATCATGGCCTTTGGCGTGATGCTTTTTGATTTTGAGCGCGTCTGGCGCAATCCGCAGCTCAAGGCCTTTTTTGTAATTTTGAGTGTGATCTTTGCCATCTTTGTCGTGTTTTTGTGCTTTGCCTTTTCCAATCGTCTCAAGCGCGCGCCCATTGTTTTTTGGCTGATCGATAGATTGCCCTTTTCACAAAAGATCAAAAGTCTCTACGATGCGATCATGGCCTACGGCGATCGCAAGGTGGAGTTTTTTAAAGCGATGGCCACAGGGCTTGGTGCGCAGATGTGTAGCATTTTCTTGCTTTACTTTGTTGGTCATAGCTTGGGTTTTAGTGATGTGAGCCTGATGACGTTCTTTATTGTTGCGCCACTGGGTTTTATGGCCATTGCCGTACCCATATCGCCGGCGGGGCTCGGTGTGGGGCAGGCGGCATTTTATTATCTGTTCAACCTCTACCTTGGCAGAACCACCAACTTGGGTTCAAACGCCATCACGGCCTTTCAGTTCTTTTCTCTCGTAGCGGGACTCGTTGGTGGAGTCATCTATTTGCGCTACAAGCACGAAAAGGGTAACGAGGGAGGAGTCGATATTGAAAAAATCAACGCCAAGGGTGCTGGTATTTGATCTTGATGACACCCTGATCCCTTCATCGCGCATCTATGAGCAGGCCTACGAGGCATTGGGTCTGTTGCGCGCGCCCGCAGATGTGCACTTTGCTCAAGCCAAACAAAATGTAAAGGCGCAGTTGCCGCCCCTCCACACCGCCGCTCGCAATCGGCTGCTGTATTTTAAAAAATATCTAGAGCTGCAAAATCAATTCACCACCAGTCAGGTGTTCAGTTTGATGGACCGCTACGAAAAGGAGATCTTCTCTCGCACCAAGGAGGCGTTTAACGCCGAGCGCGAAGAATTTTTCAAGCACCTCAAGAGCGAATATTTTATTTGCATTCTTACCAACGAAAATTTGCGGACACAGTTGATCAAGTTGAGTGCCATTGATCCAAGGGGCGAGCTCTTTGACCTTGTGCTCACCTCCGAAGAGGTGGGTTTTGAAAAGCCCGCGCCCGAAATCTTTGCGGCGCTGGAGCGGGCAGTGCTCAGTAGCCCAAAATTCTTGGCGAGACACCCCACCGCAACCGTGTCTGCAGGCACTACAGGTGGCACCTCTGCAGACACCTCTGCAGCCACGGTCGCAGCTGCGACTACCAATGTCGGCGCCGGTGTCGGTGCCGATGCCACAACTGACGCTGCGACTGAGGCTGCGACTGACGCTCCGACTGACGATGCAATCTCCTACACGATGATTGGTGATAGCCAAGAGCACGATGTGGTGCCGGCACTGGCCAGGGGTTGGCGGGCGATCTTGGCAACAGAGTATGTAGATAAAAAAAATCAAAATTATAAGGGTAATCAAGTTGATCGCATTGAGGATCTCACCTACATATTAAGTAAATGAATTCATCAACTGCCTATGACCAAGATCTGAGCAATCTATACCATCTGGCCAAACAGATCGGCAGACGTGCGCCCTTTTGGGTGCAAGGCGCTGGCGGCAATGTATCGGTCAAAGTCGCAGCGAGCGCAGACCATCCGCCATTGCTATTTATCAAAGCCAGCGGTTGCCGCCTGGATCAAATGAAGCCAGGTTATGGTGTTGCTGCCGTAGACCTTGCGCGCTTCAACGCCGAGTTCACAGCGCTAGCTGCCGCCAGCACGGCAGAATCAGATCAGAGTGAGCAGCAGTATGCGCAGTTGCTTCAAGATGCGCGCGCGCAAAAGATCAGCCAGAGCAAGCCCTCCATGGAAACCGGATTCCATGCGCTGTTGCCGCAAAAGTATGTGCTGCACTTTCACTCGCTGGCGGCGATAGAAATGGCGGCGCCACACAATCGCGCGCTGGCGGAAAAGATATTTGCGCAGCTGCAGATTTCTTATAAATTCATTGAGCTTTGCCAACCGGGGCTTGAGCTCACAAAAAAAATAATTGTTGATCCCAATTGCACGGTCTATCTGTTGGCCTCTCATGGTGTTGTGATTCAAGGCAATGAGCCAGGGATTTTTGATTTGTGGGAGAAGCTCGAGCAATTGCAAATGGTCAGTGCCAATAGCTCTCTCGTTGTTTTTGCCAATGATGATTTTGCAAGCGCAGTTAACAAGCTCTTTGCAGAAAAGACAGAGATCGAATTCAACTGGCAGTGCCTCTTTCCCGATGCGGCCGTGTTTTCAGAAAAAATCCGCAAACTGCTGCCAAAGCCGAAGCTGGTGAAAAGTGACTTTGCCGCTGACAAAGAGGCTGACGCCAGTCAAGCCACCGAAAAGCGCAATCACTTAGAAATTGTGCTGGCCACTTTGATTCTGCAACAATTGGAAGTTCCTCTTCCGAACTTGAGTCCCGAGTACTGTGCCACGATCACGGGCCTGCCGACAGAAAAATTTCGCCAAGAGTTTGGCCAAGGAGCTTTGTGATGGTCAACCTGAGCCCCGCACCACTGCATCTTATTGTGCCGATGTCAGGTCAGGGCGTGCGCTACCAAAAGGCCGGCTACAGCGAACCCAAGCCTTTGATCAAAGTCAATGGTCGCTCCATGATTGAGCGCCTTCTGGAAAACTTTCCCGAGTCCTGGTCCTGCACTTTTATTTTGGCCGAAAATCATCGCAGCACCGAGTTGCCCCAGGTTTTGGTGCGACTGCGACCCAAGGCAAAATTACTTTATGTCGAACCTCACACTCAAGGCCCTGGCCTGGCACTCAAGCGCGCCATTGAGGAGTTGGAACAAGAGGAGTTGGAGCAAGAACATCAGCAGCAGGAGCAAGAACAAAAGCATCAGGAACAAAAGCAGCAGGAGCAACAAACTGCTTCCGCGCAGCAGATAGCAGCGTCTGCAGCAATTGCAGCAGCGCCTCACGCTGCAACAGCAGCATCTGCAGAATATGCCAGAGGCGTGATGGTCACATACTGCGACTATCAGATGGTGTGGGATCCACATCAGTTCTCGCGTTTTGTTAGCCAAAATCAATGCGATGCATGCCTGGTGTCTTATCGGGGCTTTCATGCGCATTATTTAAATCCTGTGACCTATGCCTATTCCAGAATGCAGGGTGAGCGCGTGGTGGAGGTCAAAGAAAAAGGCTCTTTCACTGATGATCGCGAAAATGAATTTGCTTCTTGTGGCGCTTACTATTTTAAAGATGTGGCGACGCTCAAGGTGGCGATTGAATATCAGTATCAGCACCGTCTCTGCTTGAATGGCGAATACTACACCAGCTTAACGGTGCAGGCGCTGCTCTTGCAAAATCCAAAGGCTCAGGTGCGAGTTTTCGAAATCCCGTACTTTTTTCAGTGGGGCACTCCGGAGGATTTACAGAGGTTTGCCTATTGGGAACAAACAATGGCCGCACACAACCGCAACCTTGGTGGCGAGCGACTGCAGGTGGAGCAAGTGCTGATGCCCATGGCGGGGGCGGGTTCGCGCTTTAAAGAACTCACGGATGTGCCCAAGCCATTTATCCCCATAGAGCAGGTGCCCATGTATCAGTGCGCTCTGAACTCTTTGCCCGCGCCCAAAAAGAAATTGTCACTGGTGGCACTGCAAGAGTTTGCAGACTTTCTCACGTCGATGCCGTCGCAACCTCATGATTGGACTCTCTTGCCGGCCACCCCCGAGGGACAGGCGCTCAGCACCGAGGCCGGGCTCGGCGCGCTTGATTTCAATAGCGAAGTCTTGGTGAGCTCTTGTGATCATGCGATTGCGCTGGACCCTGGCGTTTGGAAGGCCTTCACAGACGCAAATGCAGATTGTGATGCGGCGATCTTTACCATCAGAGGATTTCCGGGCTGTGAGCAGCGACCCAATGCCTTTGCCTATGTGGAGGCAAGCCCTGAGGGATGGGTAAAAAATGTGAGTGTCAAAAAACCACTGAGCCTCACGCCCTCGCAGGATGCTCTTTTGGTGGGGACATTTTGGTTTCAAAAAGTTTCAATTCTAAAGCTTGGTATCGATATTCTTAAGAATAAGCAAACTCGCGTGAATAACGAATTGTATTTGGATTCGATTTTTAATCTTCTCATCGAATCAGGACATCGTGTGCGCGAGATCAAGCTGGATGGCTACATCAATTGGGGCGATCCTGACTCTTATGCCGAAGCTCTTTATTGGCAGGAAGTTTTTTTGGGGCGCCGTTATCCGCTACGGGCCAGGTATCCATTTGTTAAAAAGCCGAGCTCGAATTGAGGAGAGTGAGAGTGATATCATGACAGTGACAGTGAGAGTGATAGTGACAATGAGAGTGAAATCATGACCGAAAACTCAGAACGCATTTATGAATTGGTGCTGCCTTGTTACAACGAGGGTCCCTCGCTAGAAAAGATCGTCAAGCGCGCCATTGAGGCGGCAAAGGCCTACGCCATGACAGCTAAAGATTTTCGCTTGATCTTGGTAGAAAATGGCAGCCGCGATCAATCGCTAGCGATCATGAAAAATCTCAAGGCCGACCCCGAGTGCGCAGAGTGGTTTGCAATTGTGGAAGTGCCACAGAACAAGGGCTATGGTCACGGCGTCTGGCAGGGTCTGATGTGCACCACGGCTCCCTATGTGTCGTGGTCGCACTCTGATCAGCAGTGCGATCCGATGGATGCCTTCAAGGCCTTGCACGTTCTGCGAAACAGTGAGCGCAGTGGCACGAGCCTTGAGCCGCTCCCCTACTTGATCAAAGGCCGACGCTTTGGTCGCAGCCTCCAAGAGCAGCTGGTGAGTCGCGTCTTTGAAATTTTGGCGCTGCTGATTTTGGGCAAATTCATTTACGAGATCAATGCCCAACCCAAAGTGTTTTCGCGGCGTCTTCTTGATTTGATTAAAAATCCTCCCAAAGACTTTTCCTTTGATCTGTATGTTCTTTATGTTGCGTTAAAAAATAACTACAAATTGAAAACCATAGACGTGAGCTTTCCGCCGCGCGTGCACGGGCTTTCTAACTGGGCGCACACGCTTGCATCCAGGCGCAAAACCATTTGGAATATGATCCTCTATATGTTTGAGCTGCGAAAAGAAAATGTTCTGCGAGTTCGCTCGGCCCAGGTTCAGCAATGATCATTCGCATTCGGCAGATTTTGGTTTCAAAATGGTTTTTACTTGGTCTTGGTATCAAGATTGTTTTTTTATTCTTTTTTGTTGCAGACATTCCTCGGCAGTTGTTTCTGCCTTTTTTCGATAGCACCGTCACCCATTTTGGCGTCAATCCTTGGTCGCTCAACCCAGAAGGGAGTTTTGCTTACGGCGGCTTCCTCTTTTTGGTGATGTATTTGCCAAAGTTGCTCTTGTATTCCATCTTTGGCGATCTCGCGCTCGGAACTCAGGCGCTGAGTCTTGTGGCCTTAAAATTGCCGCTGCTCCTTTTTGATACCTTACTCTTTGTTGTTTTGTGCCAATTGGTGATTGATCGACGTCGCAGTTTGATTTTTCTGTACTGGCTCAACCCCGTGTTGTTTTACATCAACTACATTCATGCGCAGCTCGATGTGGTTTCGATGGCTCTGTGTTTTTTGAGTTTAAAACTGTTTTTAGACAAATCCATTGGCAAATCCGCCATTGTGTTCGGTTTGGCCACGGCCAGCAAGTTTCATGTGGTGGCGGCCATCCCTTTGATTTTGGTTTACTTGTGGCACAAAGAGTTTAGACAAACCGCCTTGCTTCAAATGGGCAAATGGCTTTCCATTTGGTTGGTGACAACGCTGGTGTTTTTTATTCCATTGATTGGCAGCGGCGTCTTTGGTAGCGCCTCGGTGAGCTCTCCCGAGTTGGCGCGTTTGCTCGCAGCACAACTGCCATTGGGCGGAGATCAGATTTTCTATCTGGGCCTCCTCGGCACACTCTTGGTCATTGGCCGCCTCATCATTGCCACCTACATTTCTGAAGTGGGATTTGTTTTGGGAGTGGGCGTGATCTTTTCGTCGCTGGTTTTTTTCGCCAATAGCACGGCGGGCTGGTACTATTGGTGCGTGCCTTTTTTGGCGCTCTTTTTTGCGATCTTTCTAAATGCGCCACGAATTTTGTTTTGGGTGTTTTCGCTCTTTTATCTGGTCAATTTCACTTTCTTGGATTTCATTGCCTCCCGCTATGGTCTGCAAGAGGGCTCCTCCTATCCATTGATTGCGGGGGTGCTATTGACCACAGTGCATGCGGGCCTGTTGGCCATTTTGATCATGGAGTGGCAGGTGGTGCTCAAGAGCGAGGTGCGCATCTTCAATCGCCTGCGTCCACTCAAGATCGGTGTTGCCGGCGACAGTGGCTCCGGCAAAGACACTCTGACCTGGTCGCTGCAAAATGTTTTTGGCCAAGATCGCCTGGCGGTGATTGAGGGAGACAACTATCACAAGTGGGAGCGCGGCGACGAAAATTGGGAAAAGTACACACATCTCAATCCCAAAGCCAATCACATGTTTTCGCTCTTTAGTCATGCGGCCAGTCTGTCGCGGGGGCGAGCCGTGTATTACAATGCTTACTCGCACGATTCGGGTCGATTTTTGCCGCTGCAAGAGCTAAAGCCTTCGCGCACCTTGGTGATTCAGGGGCTGCATACCTTTTATCTAAAGCGCATGCGTGATGAATTTGATCTCAAGATCTTTTTGGATCCACACCCTCTGGTGCGCATGGCCTGGAAGATCCACAGAGATTGCAACCAGCGCGGCTATGCGCGCGAAAAGGTGCTCCGACAATTGGATTCACGAACTTCCGATTCGGCAAAGTACATTGCCTCGCAAAAGGAGTTTGCCGATCTGATCGTGGCGATCTTTCCAGAACATGAGCTCACCGCCGAGCAGGCAGAGCAGGCCAAGCAGGGTGTGCTGCCACCACTCAAAGCGCAATACACCGTATGGAACGACATTGATCTGACTCCGCTCATTGGCGCGCTCGAAAAAATGGGGGTGTCTGTGAATGTTGATTTTCCAGAAAACGACATCAGCCGCGCCAGAGTGTCGGTTGTAGAAAGTGCGGCGCTGGGTCGCCTTGCCGATTTGGCAGCTTTGGTTTTTCCCACCCCGCGACGGATCACTCGTGGCGCCAAGCCTCCGGTGTGGCAGTCTGGGTTCAGTGGCCTCACGCAGATTTTTGTAATGTTCATTTTGCAAAATCAATTGGAAAGGGCTTAAAGAATGTCGACTCAGTTCATTCTCCATCGGGTCAACACCATCAGCCAATTGCAAGCACTGCCAGCGCTGCAGGCTTCTGCTTGGGCCCAAAGCTGGGGCTGCGAAATTGATTTGCGAGCCAAGCCCAGTGCGCCGCCAGAGAATGCCATCTATATGCAACATGATCCCTTTGCTGCAGGCGAGGCCTTTGCGCCGTGGCTTGCAGCCTATGCTGCACAAAAGCAAAGGGGAGCACTGATCCTGAACACCAAAGAGGACGGCCTAGAGACAGCATTGCTGCAAATGCTTGAGTCGCACAAAATCCAAAATTTCTTTTTTCTCGATACAGCGCTACCCACTCTGATCAAACACACCACTCAGGGTGTGCGCAACTTTGCACTGCGAATATCTCAGTACGAACATCCCTCTGGGTTTTCTGAGCTCATTTCCTTTGTCGACTGGCTCTGGGTGGATTGCTTTCACAAACAACCACTGGATCCATCAGGCATCGCCGAACTCCCTGTTGCCAACAAAGTTCTCGTTTCACCAGAGCTTCAGGGCGGAAGCAGCAGTGACTTTTTGCAATTCAAAGCACTGGCAAAAGTGTGCACCCACATTTGCACCAAATTCCCCGAGCAGTGGCAACAGACGCTTCAAGAGGAGTCGTGATGGCAGACGCGAATTCTTCCAGTGCCACTTCTCCCAACGCCACCTCTTCCAATGCAATTTTTCCCGATGCGAACTCACCCCACGTAAATTCCAGTGCGCGCCGCGGTTGGCGTGCGCGCCTTAAATCATTGTGGGCTTGGCAAAAGCAAAACCCGTGGTTTTTACATAAAATTGCCCTTTTTGTTGCGGGACTGTTGCTGATCACGCACCTCACCACCCTTGCAAGTTTGCTAATAAATTATAGCGACCCCATTGGCACCGTGAACTCCTTTGATCCTGATGGTGGCTTTGGCATCGAGATATCAAAAAAAACCTGGCTGATTGGTCACAACGGCTCGACTCTGTATGGCCCGGTCTATTACCGTCTGGGCGCCTTGGTCCACCGGCTGATGAGTTTCAATTACAATGTACAAGACCCCATGGCTGCAGACACAGGAGCCGATGGCAATTTTGAGCGCAGCGTGCATTTTCATATGCTGCTGATCAATCTGCTCTCGATCTACGGTGCGTTTTTTCTTATTTGCTGGTGCCTAACGGCGTCGCGATTTTTTCAGATCATGGGCACTGTGGTGTTGGTGTCGTTGTGTTTGCGCAACGAATGGCGAAGCGGAATACTGTTTTTTGTCAAACCCGATCACCTCTTTGCAATGACCATGACCATCGCCGGCTACTATACACTTCGGTGGCTGAGCTTGGGAACACGCTCTTCACTCAAGTGGATGAGCGCCGCTTGGGCGCTGGCGGCCAGCACCAAACTTTCCGTGATATTTTTTATTCCAGCCTTGGTGGTGTTGTTTTTTGGTTTTGAGTGGTTGGCCAAGGCAAAATCGCTCAACACAAAAAGCGAATGGCTCGATCTTTCTAAATCTTTTGCTCGGCGGTTTTGGTTTTTTATCCTATGCACTTCTCTTCTTTATATGGTGATTGGCTTTCCGCAAAATTTGGACGTGGGCGGCTACATCAGCTATCTGCTTCGCCAATCAGAAAGCACAAGTCCCGTCGACTGGGCCTTTTTAAAAGACAAATGGCTGTACTATTTTGGTCTTGATCTCCTCTATCCGCTGCTGGGCCTGTTCGTACTTGCGATGCTGCTACCCCTGCGCAAAGCCACTGACTTTCAAATCCGAAAATCCCATTTGTGGTTGTTTTTTATTTTTATGATTGTGGCCTGTGGATTTTTGTTTTCCAAAAAAACCATTGCCCCCTTCGAATGGTACTCCTTTCCGTTTATCAATATGTTTTGGCTCCTATTTGTGTTTGCGGCACTTTACTTCAGTGATCGCTTCTCTCTTGCAAAACTGAGCTTGATGGGTGTGCGTTTCTCGGCCATCAAGAGACATGAGCTCTTTCCGTTTCTCTTTCTGCTGATATTGGCCATACCCGCCAGCCTGGTAAAAGACTTTATGTTCCCTCAAGAAACATTTGCCGCGTTTAAACGGGGAGTGGCCTGCCGAACAGAGGCCAAGGCCTTCCAGCACAAGATTGACTCTTTGGCCGCCACCGGAAAAACCATACTGGCAGACCCCTACATCCCCGCAGATTTTGAAATGAACAGAAAGAGCAAAAAAGTTCGTGGCGAATGGCAGATGTCGCAAGAAAAACTTAAAGAGCTCAATCCTGATTACATTGCGCTGAATGAAAAATTCTATAATGTCTTCTTGCCCACCGAATTGGGCGGCCCGGGAGCGCCCATCACTTACATGAAAGACACCACCGAAGCCGTGAATTTTTATTTGCTCTTCTTTAAAAACAGCGAGGCAACGGACCGCTTTGGACAAACCTGGAAAAAGATCCACCAAGACGCTTGCAAATTTGAACTTTGGGAAAAGCAACCATGAACGCAGACAATACAAATTCAGGGCCTACAAATTCAGGAACTATAAAGCCAGGAACTATAAACTCAGATGGCAGCAACTCCAAAACCCATGGCAGCCAGCAGCCCCTGGTTTCGGTGATCACCCCGGTCTACAATGCCGAGGCCTACCTTGCGCACACCATTCAATCGGTGATTGATCAGACCTATCAGAACTTCGAAATGCTCCTCATTTTTGATCGCAACTCTTCAGACCAGTCGCAAGCCATTGCCGAGCATTTTGCCATCAATGACGCCCGTTTGCGAGTGCGCACAGGCCCACCCGAGGGCGGCGTCTCCGCCAACCGCAATCTGGGATTGGAACAGGCCACAGGGCAGTACGTGGCATTTTTAGATGCCGACGACCTGTGGTTGCCAGAGAAGCTTCAAGTGCAGGTGGATCAAATGCAAATTCATGATTGGCCATTCAGTTACCATTCCTACGAGTGGATAGATGCCTCTGGCGAGCCTTTGGGTGTCGAGCGCAGGGCAAACAAAATCATCGCAGCCAAAGACCTGATGCCGCTCAATTGGCTGGGCTGCTTGTCGGTGATGGTCGATCGCACAGCGCTCGGTGCCAATCGGTTTTTGAACATTCAAAACGAAGATTGGATCCTGTGGCAGCAAATTTTGAAGCAAGGTTTTAAAGCGTATCCCATAGAAAAAACCCTAGGCAAATACCGAATATTGCCAAACTCAAGATCTGCAAACAAATTTCACATTGCCAAATCAAGATGGCAAACCTACCGGCGCTACTTTGGCTTGTCCATGGGTGCGGCGATAAAAAACTTCGCCCTCTATGCATTCTACTCGGTTATCATAAGACTAAAAATAATCTAACAGGCGCGTAAAAAAAAAGTCTGATCGGCTTCTTTATCGGCATCTTTCTTGGCGTCAAATCCCTAGCGGCCAGATCTCTATCGGCCAAATCTCTACCTGGCAGAGCAGATGTAGGCAATGCCGCCATAGCCATAGTGATAGAGCATCCGCCACTGAATGGATGGATTGTCTTTATTAAACTCATTAAAGGCGCCAGCAACACCCGCCGATTCGCTGCCCTTGTATGAAAAAAAGTCATCCATAACCAAAACCGTTCCCAGCTGCAATGTTGGCTTTACAAAATCAAGCGCTAGGCGGGCAGGTGCCTTGAGATCACAATCGATAAAAACAATTCTAGATTTTTGAATTCCCAAAGAGTCAATGGTATTGATTTTTAAGGAGTCTTCAAAATAACCTCGAACAATCTTCACTTGGTAACCGGCGGTTTGTTTTTCGATATTCTTTACGATCTTGTCAGCATCCACTGTGAACGTGTCATTCTTATAAAAAGGATGGGTGTCATCACTTTGAATTTTGCCAAAACCCGCAAAGGAATCAAAGCCATAAAACCTTGTGTGCACGGACCCAAGTTTTAGCATCTTTTTGTGAGTTCGCGTCGAAAACACAAAGGCGCTGCCCGTAAACACGCCAAACTCCAAATAGTCTCCATCCAACTGCTCCAGCGCCGTCAAATAAAAAGCCTTCTTCAGCGCGTAGTACTTGGCAATGTTGTGCTCAATCATTGGCGGAATCATCGAAAAAAAGCGCGCAGCCAAGTTTTGAAAAATAAGATTTTGCTTAAAAAACGATATTATTTTCATAGATTTGTCCTAAATTGCAAAACCCTAGTGCTACCGGATTTATCAGCTCCACACAAAAGAATTTGCCGCCTACCTCACGACGCAATATCAGTTATTCGTCGCCCAACAATTTCTCGTTCCTGAGCCAATTTTGCGCTAGGCTCTCCAGCACAGTATTTGCATCTAGCCATTTGGCAGAGTGGGATTGTCAAAAATGAAATCGTTAAGTCCTGGCCACAATCTGAGCTCCAATCAGAATCAGAGTCCAAACCAGAATCAGAATCAGTATCAGAATCAGATAAAATGGATCTGCATTTTTGGTATATTGATTGGGATATTGTTTTTTGCTTACTCATTGCAAACCATGCTCAATGGTCCACATCAAATGCGGCAGGTGGCGTCGGTGTATCCCGCATATTTTTATTGCACAGAAAATGCAGATTTTTTATATCCTAAAATTGGCGCTCGAGAAAATGAAGCTGGGGTTGCGATCAGTGAGTTCCCCATTTATGCCTATGCTGTTGGGAAAATTTGCCAACTCAAAGGAAGCTGGGACGAAGCCACTCCGCGCGTTTTTTCTATTGTGATGGCTCTTTTGGCTGCGAGCCTACTGTATTCGTTTGTTTCTAAACGATATGATGTTGTCGATCGCATGTCTCATCCGCGTCTGATATTTTTTAGTATTTTCTTTTTTGTGCCTATCACGTGGACCTTTTTCACGATCCCAATGCCTGAGTCCACAGCTCTGGTGTTTTATTTTTTTGCCGGCCACCTCTGGCAGTCGGCGCCAAAGACTCTTGGCTGGAAGTCATGGTTGGCATGCGCTAGTTTCTGTTTGGGATTCTTGATCCGCCCCTACTATGTGCTGCTCCTGTTTCTTTTTCTTCCGCATGTGGCGCAGATCATATTTGTACTGACATCCTGCATATTCTTGTTTTGGCTTTGGTATCGTTACTGGGCACCTCTCGTGACCACCAACCCCGGATACTTTGGCATCAACTTCGAATCAAAGACACGCATTCTTGAAAGCCTTCCGCGGGCCTTTGCGCATTTGCCGGAACGAATTCTAGAGCATACGGCAGCAGTTGGCCTGGCGTCCTTTTTCTTGCTCCGGCACAAACAAAGGTATCTCATACTTCTCTACATTGCGAGCGTCGCCATGATGTACGTTCTCAAGCCCACCCATGTTGCCGCTCACGCCTATTATTTGATGGGTGCTGGGGTGATTGCTGTGGTTGTACTGTTTTTATCCATGGCTGAAATGAAACCCAAATGGCAAGCTTGGTTTTTAGCGGGTCTATTTGTGTTCACCTTTAGCAATACCTGGCACAATTTTCGTATCAATCCATCTTTAGACGCGATTGCCGATCAGGTGGCAAAAGTCGGTGGCATTCCTGAGGATGCAAAAGTGGCTTCTTATATGGGGTCTTCTGCCTCTGAATGGCTGTACTACATTAAACGAACTGGTTTTGAACTCCCAGAGACGGCCTTTAAGGGCGCCTGCCCCGAAGGTGCGGAATACTATGTGATTCGTGAACCCGATGCGAAATTTCCTAACAATGTGCGAATTCATAACTGCACAAAGTAGAAAATCTTTAGAGCCACTTTAAATCAGGGCGCGCCCAGAGATGAGTTCTAATGTTCGAGGCGAAATTTATAACGTCTGAATGCATAGAGATTCTTAATAAACTCCCAGATCGCCGAGAATTTTACAAAAGAGGCGCGATTGGCATTTTCAACAAAATGAATAGGACACTCGACCACGCGAAGATTGAGCTGGCTTGCACGAATCATGATTTCCGCGTCCACAAACCAATCGTCAGATGTCAGCTTCATTTTCTTAAGAGCCTCCGCGCGAATGATCTTTGGTTTCGAATTGACGTCGCGATAGTTAGTATGAAAGAGCAGCCGAAATAGGGAGTTAAAGACTTTTGAAATGATCCAGCGATAGATTCCGTCCTCACGGACCACCCGATAAGACTTAGCAAGATCCACTTTGTGTGACAAAGCATGATACAGCGGGGGCAAGATCGAATCGATAGGAAATTGGCCGTCACCATCAATGAAGCCGACAAACTCGCCACAAGCCACATCAAAGCCAGATCTGACGTCCCAACCCATGGCCCCTTTTTTCTCAAGGCACAAGGCACGAGTGTGCGGAGTTTCTGCCGCCAATTTTTTTACGATATCAGGAGTTTTGTCGTCTGAACCTGGCCAATAGTTCCCTACCAAGATCAATTCGTACTTAATGTTCAGCCAAGAAAAAAGTGCGTGCACTTTATCAACAAAAGGAGGAATGGTTTCCTCGCCACGGTAGCAAAGAATCACCAGAGAAAATACAGTGTGATTATCTTGATGGCTCGTATCCATAGCCTCTCCTTTTGACAGAGTCTATCATCCAAGCTAGGTTGGTCAATGGGAGAATGTTCGTTGCGAGTTTTGATCACTGGTGGCACCTCTAAAATTGGTCAATTGATGCTTGAGCGTGTGCAAAAGCTAGAACGCGTAAGCGAGATCTTGTGCATCACAAGAAAGCACGTGGCTGCACAAGGAAAAGTTAAGTACCTCATTGCAAATGTCGAGGAGCCGCTTGACGAGACTCTCTTTTCTGGAGAGATCGATCTCTGCATTCATTTGGCAGCGCTGACACATTCGCAGGAACCAAAAAGCTATTACAAAACAAATCATGAAGGCACGCTCAATCTCATAAAACTGCTGCAGCAAAAGCAATGCAAAAAAGTGATCTATTTTAGTAGCCAAACTGCAGGCCTCAATGCTGGAGAATATGCACACTCAAAATTTCTTGCCGAACAAGCGCTGCTTCAGCGTGATTGGCAAACGCTCGTTGTTCTGCGCCCTGCAGAGGTCATGGGGTGCGGCGGATCGGAAGGAATTGACAAACTGCACGCCATCGCAAATCGGCTGCGCGTTTTTCCGGTGTTCATTGATTTTCGCACCATCTATTTTCATCCTATTCATGTAAATGGCCTTATCGAAGAAACTCTTAAGATCATTGTTGCCACTTTTGAGGACAATGGTGGAGTGAAGCACATCGAAATCCGGGGGCCAAAACTGTCGTCTTGGGCGCTCTTTTGCCGCTTTTTAAAACGGCAGTTTTGCCTACCAATTCCCGTGCCGCTGCCCCTGTTGGCCGAAACTGTAGAAATTATGCGTAGCTTCGGAATCCAGCTCTTTCCCAAAGATCAGATTGCAAGGCTGCGGGGTGTACGGGGCCAGAGTCCCCAAGAGGGCGTGCAAATGCAAGTAATCGAATGTGAGAGCGGACTTGGCTAGTGGCCTCACTATCGGAGTCACTGCAAAGCGTTTTTTCTAGCCAGATCCGCGTGACAATGTCCATATATGCGCTATTTTCAATGATAATATGGTAAAAAATCAAACGAACTGATTTAATCTCTGAGTTCAGGAGCAACAATGATCCCTGTAATCTTATCTGGCGGTAGCGGCACTCGACTCTGGCCAATTTCGAGGACCAAGTTTCCAAAACAGTTTTGCAATATTTTTGAAGAGTCCTTGCAGCAGCTGACACTCAAGCGCCTCTCACATGTGGGCAATCCCTGGATCGTTACCAACTTTACTCTCCGCGACCTGACACTCAACTTGCTTAAAAACTTAAAGTTTCCAGAAGACCAAGTGATCTTCGAGCCCGAGTCGCGAAACACGGCGCCAGCGGTGGCCTTGCTGACGCACTACTTTACTCAGATTGGCAAAGGCAATGAGGTGGTTGGTATCTTTCCGGCAGATCACCTTATCCAAAATGAAGCCAAATTTATTGAGATTTTAAAATATGCCGAAAGCCAGGTGCAACAGGACAAAATTGCCACACTGGGCGTGAGCCCAACCTATCCAGCAACCGGGTTTGGTTATATTGAAACGCAAAAAAAATCCGATGATAATTTTAATGGCTTTTCCAGCACCCCCGTAGAAAACTTTTACGAAAAGCCGACGCTCTCCAAAGCCAATCAATTTATGAAGGCCGGCAATTTCTATTGGAATGCGGGAATTTTTGTTTTCAAAGTCTCCACTATGGTACAGGCCTTTTCCGAAATGGCTCCTGAGATGTGGAAGTCCGTAACAAAAATTAACAAAGACTTTAGCAATTTAAATGAAATCTACGCCAATCTAGAAAGTATCTCCATTGACTATGCGATCATGGAAAAGTTGGGCCCACAAAAACTTGTCTGTATCCCGTGTGATGTGGGCTGGAATGACGTCGGCTCGTGGGATGCGGTTGCAGAGATTCTTGCTGAGAGCAAGCCCTATCCCAAGTCCCATCAGTATATGGCGAAGGACAACTTTGTAATCCCTTACCAACAGAGAACCTATTCCTTTTTAGGTGTCGATGACCTCATCGTTGTCGATACGCCCGACGCACTTTTGATTGCAAAAAAAGGCACAACTCAGCGGGTGAAGGACGTGGTAGATAAGTTTCGCACCACAGATCCTCATCTCATTAGCACTCACACTTTTGAGAATCGACCCTGGGGAAAATTTGAAATTCTTCGCGACAATCCAAAATTCAAATCCAAGGTAATGGAAGTTCTACCGGGTCAACAGCTCTCCTATCAAAGCCACAAAAGTCGCGAAGAGCACTGGATTGTGGTTTCAGGTGAGGGCGAAGTTGTACTTAACGAAAAGACAATTCCCGTTAGCGCCGGAACTTACGTAAAGATTCCTCAGGGAGCCAAGCACCGCATGCGCAACAAAGGCGACCAAAAACTCGAATTTGTCGAAGTGCAACTCGGAACCTATTTTGGCGAAGACGACATCACTCGCTACGAAGACGACTACAGTCGCGCATAGCCACCCTATGCTGCGTGCCTTTTGTTTTGTTTTCTGATTCGCGCGAGTTCTTCACGCTTGAGGATTCGTTTAAGTGTCATCACATCATCATTAGACGCAAAGTACACAGGGTCCACGGCCTTATAATGTCGCAACAGCTTTTCGGCCGCGATGATTCCTGATTTCTGCTGCACCGAAGTTTTTGATTTTAAAATTTGCTCGAGCACCGACAAAATAGTCTTGTTGAGCTTTTTTTTCCCAAGTATAAAGATCGCCTCACTCTGCACCCTCGGATTGTGATGATGCAAAAACGGCTTGTAAAAACGATGATTCTTTTCAAAATGTGACAGGCTTTGCAGTGAATTGGCGGCAATGCGCGCCATCAGCGAACCAGTCAGCCTCTTAAGCTGAGTCAAAGTGTGCGCGTCCAAACCCACTTGAGTGTACAAATGACTGAGCATAGCCACCCAGCACGAATGATAAACCTCAGTCTCCCTGCTAATGGGTGCATTCAATTGCTCTCGTATAATCTTAGTTCCCTTTTCCTTTAGCATTTGGGAACATGCCATCACCGGAAAGCTCTTCAAATATTGATAATACTGAATAAACAGATCTTTACTGCCTTCTTTCTGGCAGCTTGTCATCTCCTCCAATATCCGCAGAATGTCCAAATCAGATCTATAATAGACCATGGTCGTACTCTTCAGAGGCGGTGCCACCGGTTCCACCAAATCATTGGCAAAACAGATCGTTGTGTCAGAATCATATCCCTTGAGTCGCAGCGTCTTCGTGTAGCTGACTCGACACAAGTCTTGCAAATCTGTCAGCAGCGCCCCCTGAAAGCAAATTGTATTGCGATCCTTTTCCTCCACCAAAGACAAAAGCCTTACGGATTCAATCAATGGTTCGCCTAAGAAAAAGTAACCCTCATCCAACTTCAAAAACTCCAAATCGCCTAGCGAAAATGAACACTTGTTATAGAGCGGATGCCCCTGCACTTTGGTCAGCATCAATTGATTCGTCAGGCTCTGCAAACACGCAAAGGTCAGCCTCACCAACTCCTCATCCCTATCCCCCTGAAACATGAAAATAATCTCATCGCCCAGATACTGATAGATCTTTCCACCAAATCGCCCAATCACCTCATTGGCCAAATAAAAATACGAATTCAAATACTCAACCAACTCCTCTGGCTGCGCCGTCATGAACAGATTCGTATACCCATTCATATCAATCCTCGCAACACAGCACCTAATCGTCCGCGGAATCGGCAAATCCTTCTTCATCTCCTCATGTATCGCCGGAATCGCCGCAATTTTCAAATCCTCGATCTGCTCTCGCAAGCTGTTCGAATTTCTTTGAGAGCTAAGTGACGCATTTAGAATCCTCTCTGCCTCTATGGAGCGGGGATGCAAGTCAATGACTTTGCCTTTGTTGCCACGAGAAATAAATTTGGAAATGTTGAGAATATCCCGTAATACAAAAAAGAATAGTAGTGCCGCCAAGCTAGTGACGATGACGATATTGCGAATTAGGTAGCTGTTCCCTTCCGCGAGATTCTGCAGAATCAATGCTTTTGACGACTTTATTCCGCCAAGATTTACAATAAACTCGCCATGGTAAATAGTCTTTACTAGAAAACTCTCGCCTTCAAATATTGGAGCTTGTATAGGGTAAGGGTGTAAAACATTGGTTAATTTCGCCCCTCGCGCGTAGTAGCTTTGGACAACTTCACCAGTGACTGTTTTCCGCCTCACTATGAAAAAATCGAAGAGATTCTTGTCCACAGCATTGCGAAGAATATAGTCGAGCAGAGCTGTATTCCTTTCACGAAGCAATACCGAAGTGATCTCAGAGTGAACTTGCACCTGGGTACGCTTAGATTGAATCTCGGAATCAATTATTTCTGAAAATTCGAACACATAAATTCCCGTTGCCACGGTCACATACAATAACCAAAAAAAGCCTATTAAAAATAGGATTATGGATTTTTTCTTCACATCAGCTTGTCGGCAAAAAGTGCTAGAATATTAAGATCCCCATGGATTTACTACTGTCTCTGAATTATCCTGATGGAGTTGCCTTCTGGCTGGAGGACTATGAAATGGGCTGCCTGGTCTGGCTTGAGCTCTTGGGTGTAAAATCTTCGATTTCTAAAAGTTAGGACGATAGGCACGTCTTCAACCAATTTTACGCCCCCATTTTCCCGCGATAGTGTCCTAAGGACAGTTTCGATTTTTGCAACAGTCTCTCCACTTAATTGACCCTGCTGTGACTCTTTTCTTATAATCTCATAAATATCCTTGTTTTCAATCGACGCAATGGATTTTTGTCCTGCATTTTTCTGTGAAGTGCGACTTTGTGAAATAGGACCAACGCCGCTCGATCCAAATGCGGTCTCCCTAGACGGAGATCCGGCATTCTGAGCAGAAGTTGCGATTTCGTCAGTCCCGGCACTGCTGGGCGCCCCCGCAGCTTTAGGAGCGAGCCTAGTACCTGGAGTTTCTGGTGCCCGCCGCCCCAATAAATTGGCTTTTACAGCGCCGGACTCTTGCTTGGCTGAATTGGGGGAGATTTTCGGCAAACCGCTTGAGTCTGTATTTGCGAAAGCAGCTCTGGGACCCGGTGGGACGCTATTTGCGACAGAACTTGGGGTTCTACTAATATTTGTGCTAGGTGTGACCCGAACTTTGCCTGTAGTGCCAACTCGATTGACGACATATGAGCCCACTGGCCCACCGAAGTAATTTCTAAATCGACCAACTTCAGAGGCGAGGTTCCTGGCCGCTCTAATGACTACAGGATCTCTTATAGTCGCCTTTGTGGTGCCTCGAAAAGTATCGGTGTTTGTGACTTGCGCTATGGAAGATTCGAAATCCTTAATAGCGACAAGAGGGATTTCGCCTTGAATTTCTTTTTTCATTCTCAAAGGATTCACAAATCGCCCCCTCGGACAGGCTGCGAAATCAGTCGTGTCATTTTCCTTAAATTCATCTAGCGAAATACGACATCTCAAAGTGTCTGCTAACGATGCACCCTGGTCATCGGCGCACCCGTTTTTCACGAAGATTTCCTCTGGTTTGCGAGCCTGTTGTTGGTTTGAAGCAGTAAACTTGATTCCCAGACAGTCGTTATCTCGACATAGCATGGAGACCCCGCATTTAAAGTCATCGACACATCTAAATTTCAAATTTCTTGATCGTTCAAGAAACACGTCTCTCTGAGATGCCAATTCCGAAGCCCTATCAGTTGCTGTCAAAGAAGGTGATTCATCTGCTGAAAATAGAGTTCTTTGCGACTCCGCGTATGCCTCTAAGAAGGGATTGCTTTCTTTACAGCCGCTATCTTGAAAAACTGCCTTCAAGGTATCTTGCAGACCTCTTTCAAATAACTCTGCCGTGGCTCTATTAGAGAAGTTCGAGTAGCAGGATCGCTTCGTAAGTTCGTCAAATTTAAAAAATGGATCATCAAATGCTGGCATTTCAGTGGCCTCTAGCCTAGATACGTGGCCGTTCTCATCTAGATGAATAGTATGCTCCATTAGGTCGCCATCGAAACTCGCGATATATCCGCCCTGCGGGTTTTGTTCGACTGTGATTTCATCACTATCGATACTGGAGGATAAGAACTGCGCTCTCAAAGGGCGCCCAAGCGCTATCAAAATAAAAACTAATATGCCGACTAGGCTGTGGAAAATTAGCCGGCGGATCTCAATATTGTAACTCAAAGTGTAGCGATTACTCACAAGTTCAATTATCCTTGAATGGCGGTAGTGAGGCAACTGTCCCACTAGCTGTTGGTTGAGTCACGCAAGTAGATCTGTCTCGCTAGACTAGCATTTTCATGGCTTTAGGTTTCTATGTAAATAAACTTTCATCTTAAGCATTGATTTGAATTGACCTTGCGAACTATCAGAAGATTGCATGACTGCCCTTTTACGTTACTTTTCATTTCTTTGACACTTTTTATGAGATGTTTTCCCGTATTTTCAAGTGTTTATTGAAATGAGACATGCATGGTGTTTGCACTGTAGTATTGACATGAACACAACAATAGCAATCATCAGTTTTATTATTAGCATCTTTGTTGGCCAACAGAGCTACTCATTTGGTAGCCTTAATGACCTGGCGAGGCTTAAGCCAGCTATAGAGAAGTATAGTGCTAGAATTTCCCGGAACAATGGAGATTTAGAGCAGAATGCCACTGTGATTTCGCCTTGCCTCGTAGTGGCAACTTTTCATCAGTTCTATGGCGAGGATGGATTAACAGTGACCAAGAATGGGCAAACTTTTGAAAATAGCGCATTGATGAATCCTGATGATCAAAGAGAAATGGGAATTTCAATTTACAGAACTCAGAGCGAAATTAAGGATCTAGGTTTTTCTCCTAGCGAGTTGAGGCATTCTCCTGATTCACAATATATGTCTACAATTTGGGGACGAAACGCAGAAGGCCAGGAAAAGATGGCTCGCTTGGAGCTTTACCCGCAAGATCAGGAGTCAAAGAATAAAGGAATGTTATTCACAGGTCACCGCGCAAGATTTAACTATGAGGACGTCAATAATCCCAGCGAGCGAAACGGCCTATCTGGCCTTCCGGTAGTTGATTTAGATGGAAACCTCGTCGGGATATTCTCTGAGGAAAGTGTGGTGCCAAATCTAAGAAATATGAAAGAGTATTTTTATTACAAAATGGCGAGCATATTGAACGGAATTTATAAGTCGGACAGACAGTTTGTAGTAGACAATTTGGCACGGTATGAGGAGGCCTTTCAACAAAACTCATGGGCATATGACAATGTTATTGGTAAACAAAAAAATTGTGAATCATCAACCGATAAACACAGCCTATCTGACCATATTTCTCGATTTGAGACACTGATGAAGTCCCATAGCAATTCATATTCTACGAAAGTCATTGCAACTAGGATTGAGGCAATAAAAGCCAAACTGAATCTTGAAGTCGCATCTAGCAGCAATGCTCAGACAACAGCGAACTAGCTCTTAAAATTAGGCATTCAGGCGATTTGCACCGTAACGGTAATACATCTGCACAAGCTTCTTTATGACAGATCCGATTAACAGGCTCCTGAAAAACTCATAATTTTTTGATTTTTTCGGTTCTCAACTTCTCTAGGTTCAATTTTTTTCAAATTTGCAAATTTGATTTCATGTGCGACTTGGTTCTTTTGAGCGCGTGGGGTTGGCTTTTTTCCCGTTTTTTCCTTCTATTGCGGGCATAAGTTGTTAATTCTTACCAAGTTGTAAATAGCCACCGAAAACCTGAAGTGCAGTAGTAACGACTTGATCTGACAGGACTAGATCTTGGTCCAATAAACAACG
>CAYMBJ010000060.1:0-24489 GCA_964388665.1 uncultured Pseudobdellovibrionaceae bacterium
AAGTTGAAAACCGAAAAAATCAAAAAAATATGAGTTTTTCAGGAGCCTGTTAGTGAACGATGTTGCGAATGAGACTAACAATCGACTCCGCACCAAAGCCGATGACCGCGCCAATGATGGCCGCGAACAGATATGATCGGGCGTTGGGTGAACCCGTAAGATACGCAAGTCCCGCAAAAAGAAGGCCCAGCACGCTAAGGAGTGGCAAGATCGTACCAAGTAACTTCTGTTGAAGAGCCATCATGGTGGATTCAACAGAAGCAAAGGCGAGTTCCGGGAATGCAAGATATACGAAGGCGCCCAGTAGCGCGCATAAGCTGTATTTCAATTTCATGACTAACCCCTTTTTAATGTAAAAACGAATAGGTGGCTTTCAGTGGGTGAGTCTTAAGTGCGCAAGGAGGACTTATAGGGCTTCGGCCTTTTCGCTCGGGAAAAGACTCATGAACATATGTGAGGCCAGATCGGGAAATTTCATATAGAGATGAGTTCGCACCTGATCCATGATTTTTGCGAAACCGACGGGATTTTGAAACACCACTTTGCCATCGTCCTGTGTGACCACCTTTGCGAAGATCGTATAACCAGGACCTTGATTTTTTGAGAGGTAAAACAGGCTTTCTGGTAGAACCATAAGTTTCACCCTATAATGACTTTCGCCTTCATTTTGAAATGCAAATCCCGCAAGCCTAAGTCCGACTAGTTGACCATTGATCTCGCGACCTCTGAATATTTCGTATCGTCTTTGGTTCATCAAACCCCCTAAGAATTAATGATTTTGACCCGAGCCTAATTCGCTATGCCGGCATTTTTATGTGCACATCCTGTCAAGTGAACTGGCAAGATCCCGACAGAGTCTGAGTTGTCTGATCGCGTGTCTTATTCGGCTTCGAAGACGTGAACTGCTTTTTCGCTCATGAACCGGCAAAGCCAACATGATTTCACTAAAGCGAGCGCGGATCAGTTTTATGTCATACTCAAATTGCTTGTCTGGCTGGCGGTTTCCCAACATAGGCCACCTCCATTTCACGCAATTGGTACTCCAGAGAATGAATCAATTGTAGTAGCCTCGGGTTAGCAATCAGTTCATCTGTGGAAACCTCGGCCCGAATTCCTTTGAGAACTGTTTGAAGGTAACGCATTCGTTTTGCCATTAGGTGTTCGCGCATATGTCGATCCTCCTCAGTACCAGCGGCCAATTTCCATCTGGTGCCGCGTCTTTTTAGATTCGATCTGGGTAAATTGCGAATAGTCGAGATCTGGCGAAGAAACTATGGCAGACCAAAATTCCTGAAACCACGATCGATCCTCTGAAGATTTGATATCCATCTGATCAACTAGAGCATCATTGGGTTGACCACATTTGATGGGTACTGTTTTTTGTCTTTGAATTGAATTTCTCACTGGTTTCCTCCGTTGTTGCGAAAATGAATTGGGCACTGTGAATATTTCAAGCGACGTCATTTGATGGGGCTTCATCTGGACGTTTCTGAAAAATTAGCGTGACTGGGGCAGCCTTGCGTCCACCGGATGTTGAAAGCAGAGCCTCGGCTTGTCGAATCTCCTGAAGATGATTGGCGGTCATGTCATCCCACCAATCCACAATGAAGAGACATTCAAAGCAGTGGGAATAGGTCTGAAGTTTCTCGAAACTCCGCGAACCACAGCGCGGACACTTGGATATAAAAGACATTTTCTTCTCCTTACGAGAGCCGTCAGATGCGTCTCTCAATAATTACTAATGCAAGGAGAAGGACGATTTGTGCCAAGCGAGCAAGTTGTGGAAAAGAGGGAAAAATTCAAAAGCTAAAAATCTCGACTCTTGATTTTAGGATCAGATTTGATACTTGGCGCATCACTCCTGAGACTGAAAATGTCAGCTATTGGCAATAGGGTAATTGATTTTTTAATCGGCACTGAGGTATAGGTTGCTCACGATGGAATTTAAGAAAATATTGAAAGATCATGTCGACACTCCTACAAACCCCATAGTCGCAAAAACAGGCGATAGAGGTATTATAGTAAAGTACGATCCGCGCCCTGAGTGGAAGGGCTGGATTCAGTGTACCCTGGACGACGGCCAAATCGGTTGGGTCTCGGATAGCCACCTTGAAATCAAGGATTCTCGCGTCACATTTATCAAAGACTACAATGCTTTTGAAATTCACGTCCATGTTGGTGAAACTGTCGAGGTGCTTCGAGAAGACAATGGCTGGGCTTGGATTAGAAAGCCCGACGGCTCAGAAGGCTGGATACCTTGTCAGTGCTACTGACTTAAGATTGACGACTGAGATCCAATCTGACAAGTGAGGAAGGCGTAGGGTTTACTAGTAAACCCTACGCCAGTTTTTTTTAATCATGCGACCGATTGCATGTGAAGTGATTTCAGATCGTCAACTATTTGGATTTAAGAGTACGGCTAAGAAAATTTTCAATTTTTGGCCAGGCGTCTTCGCCAGCTTTTGCGGTATCTCTAGCGTTTCCGCCCAAATCCATAAATCGTTTAAAACTTTGGTCAAGGGGAAACAGCGAATTCGTCGTCGGGTTTCCAGCCAAGGGAAGCGAATGTCCAGCTCCCTGATAGCAGTAGGACTCATCATCAAAAGGATGAGAATTTTGCTTCAATCGTATTGTGATTTGATCCATATAAAAACAGGAAGGCCAAATTTGATCATCACTGCCTCCGAGGAGCAAAATTGGGCTAGAAATGTTCTCAACTGGAATCGTTGCATTGGCGACTGCCTCAGAATTTTCAAGCGAAGTAACGGAGGTAAGAGACGCCTTGGCGTAGCGTTCAATTGTTACTCCGCCAGGTGCCGTTACATACTCTACAAAACCGCTCAAAAGTGGAACAAAAGGAAGGTCTAAGTTCTCTGCAGTCCAAGAAGTCACTTCGCTTTCTTCCATCGATCCCCAGTTAACGCTAGTCGGACTCACCGCTACTACCGCATTAAATGAAGAAATTCGCGATGCCAAAATTAGTGCGAGCTCCGCCCCTCGGGAAAAGCCGACAATTCCAATTTTTTTGGGTTAACAGTCTTTTGCTCCTCCAACCATTTAACTCCAGTCTCTAGATACTCAAGCGGAATTCTTCTTAGAGACTGTGGTAATCCTTCCGCACGAAAGTATGCCAGAGATAACGCCGCATATCCTTGGCTAGCCATGTAGGCCGCCAAATCTGACGTCGCCAATCCTCCTTCAGAGCCACCTAAGATGAGCAGTGCAGGATTTGAGCGTTTACCAGACGGAAAGTAAAACTCTCCGACCAAGCCATTTACATTGACAGTCTGTTTGGAAACACCCTGAATATAAGCCATTCTTCGCAATTTAACATGAGCTATCTCAATACCCTTGGATTCCAGAGAAAGATAGAACTCATCGGGCTTTAGATTTTCGTTTTCGGTTGGCATTCCAATGGCCCGCATTGACCAAAATGGACCCCAGATATCAGGTCCAGAGTACGAGCCGCTTATCGGGGCCGCTGTGTTAACTTCGACTGCCCCTTTCGAATCGACAATATAATCATTAGAAGACTCGAAAACGCGACCATATAAAACTCGTCGAACCTTGAACGTCACTGTTGATTCAGGCACCAGATTTTGAAATGAAATGTCTACTTTCTCACCAAACAGCGCTGGATTTTTACTCAGCAGCACTTGCGGAACGGCGGCGTGAGCTAAATGTATGAAAGCAACTATAAAAAACAAAGGCAATATTTTTAGCATAGGTCTGAATATAATTTATGTTTCTAAATTTTTCGATGCAATCTCATCAGATTGAAGTAATTTCATGTTATTGACAGATTTGACTGCTCTAGAGAGACATGGATGCGTTGGCTAAATTCAAACGCTTGTGTTCAGTCAATCCTAGAAGCAATCGGATGCGCTTACCCCGTCTCTTCCATTAACTCTTAATGAGGGTGAAGATCTAAGCGGATGTTGCCTCGGATGTTAGAGGCAATATTCACTGGTGAAACGTTCGTCTATACATGGGCTATAAGGCGCCTATCTTCAAAGGCCTGTCAGGTGATACGTACCTGGAAGATGCCGAATGATTTGACATTTCTCTCATAGTTCGCATAAAGATTCCCTAATCAAATTATGGAGACAGTATGAAAGCAATTTTCGCTTGGTTGACTCTTTTTATACCTATGGCAGTTTTCGCCCAAAGTAGCGCCAACCAATTACTTATCGTGTCGGGCGGAGGCAGTCCTGAGAGCAATCATTACTCCCAATATTTGCAGACAATTTCAATCTATTTGGATTTGAAACATCGCCTGGATTACACAGTAGATGTCTTTTTTGGCGCCGGAAACAATCAGCACACGATTGCCAATTTTGCTGACGTTCACAAAACAGAGAGAACTCCCAATGCCACCTTTGAAAAGTTCATTATCGGCACAATTGAAAACAACAGAGCTGCCACAAAAGAGAATGTCTTAAATTTTTTTAAGAACGAGATCGCTCCTGGCCTTGAAAATTTCTTCCTTGTGGTTTCAGACCATGGGATGCCCAATCTGGTAAACGGTGAGAGTGATCAGACATTTTCAAACAATTGCATAGATATGTGGACCGTAAAAAGTGACGGTCAAGTTTTATCTGATTTGGGAACTTTCGAAACGGCAAGGTGTCTGTCAAAGAATGAATTGAAAGCTTTGATGAATGACTACGTGCCGGCCAAAAAGAAAATTTTTGCAATGTCTCAGTGTTTTTCAGGAGGTTTTCATCAAATGTCGGTGGATGAGTCCGGTGAATATCCAACCGCTGATACAAATATTTGTGGCTTTACCGCTATCACTCATGATTCTTGGGCTAGTGGATGCTCTCCGGACGTCGATGGGCCTACCTACCAAGGCTATGAGAGGTCTTTTACGGAGCAGCTCACCGGATACGATTACGTGAATAGAAAAAGACTTCGCTCGCCAAAAGCGTCTTTTCTTGAGGCGCATGTCGAGGCCATTCTAGAAGACCTTACAGTAGACATTCCGCTGACCACAACAGAGTATTACCTCTGGAGATGGGCTTTAAAAGTGGTGGACTCCAGGTTTGCAAAGCGAACGGGCGGGGATTTGGTAAAAGCTCGCGAAGTTTTCATGAAAGCTGCAGATTTTTCGTATGAACTTGAAGATTCTGACTTCAAAGCAAAAAGACTTCTGTATTTGAAAATGTCGAAAGTGATTCAGAACAAATTCCCAGATATTGCATTGTCGGTTGATCTACCCTTGACCGAGCTTTCCGTAAAAGTCGGTGAAATGAAGAACCAAATGGATGAGGTAGAAAATCAGATTGAAAGTCTAGATAAGCAATCGACTAAAATTTTTGAAGAGGTAACATTCAGGTATTGGCTAGAGCAAATTGCTCTGGGCGCTCCCTTAAATCTGACCCCTAAAGAATTTGAGATGGAAAGATATATATTAGACCTAGCCAAGACCCACAATACCTCAGGTTCTAGGTATTTGAAGAGCCGCCTCTTGCCGATTTTTTGGGTGGGTAATCGCGATAAAGGGGAATCCTATTCGATTTACCTTAGTCGCCGGATCAATAAGGTATCGCAATATGCGCTCAGCTCAGGAAATTTGGAGTTGATTCGACAAACCAATCAAATGCTTGATCTTGACCAGAAAGTAGAAAAGTTGAGTCAGCAAATGGACGGGTTAGCGCGACGGCATGGCCTCATCAGAAGAATGCTGATTTATCGGCAAATCTTAGGAGCCTGGGCGGCTTTAGATATTTTGAATGATCTTACTGCCCTAAGCGAAACTAAGGGCCTAATTCAATGTGAAAGTACCAAACTCTAGAGGGAATAACCACTTTTTAAGATGCCCAGTCCCAGTGGCTTGACTTACCGATAATCAAATGCGCGTCGAATTTGGCGCAGTTGTTCGAGCTATTCGATCGAGTCTAATGTCGCTCGAATGTGCGAGCAAGGCGCAGTTTTGTCGCCAACTGTAGAATTAGCGCCTTTATAACCCGACATTGATATACCAAGCTCGCTGATAGTTTCGTCCTCCTATGAATACGTGAACATATCTGTCGCATTCAGTAGCGCCTTATCATTGCTCTGTTGATAGGCGGCTTTCTGCACTACCATGAGATGCTAAACTTTTCATTGAGTTCCATCGGTGTGCGAAGACAGTGACGCGATCTTTGCCCCGTTCTGGAAAGATTGGAAGGTCCCCCAAAATCACCTGCCACTGTCAAAAAAACTGGATTGAGGATCTTAAACCAAGACAGATTTCGCTAGGTTGTCGATTTTCATCGCGGTGTGGTTAATTTATCATTGAATGCAACTTGCTGACAAACCATCAACTTAGATTTAAGGACTACTTTTTTCCATGGCCATCATCCACGGTTTAATTTCAACTATTAGAAGACCACTCTTAACCGCCGGATCGGTATCAGCGAAGGTCTTCATTTCTTCTAAAGAAACGTCTGAAGTGGGAATCATCATGCCGCCGGAATGGTCAAGAAACGGTCCTCCAACTGCAAGCTTTCCTTTTTTGTAAAATTTAATATAGTGCTGCACGTGTTCTTGGACGCCAGGTTGCTCACGAAAGTCTACTCCTTGCCGCCACTCAGGACCGGGTTTATGAAAAACAACGAACCTAACAGGCTGTTGGTTTTGGGACTGAGACATAGAAACCCCCAAAGTTATTAAAGCAACTAAACTAGCAATCCATACGGCAAATTTCATTTTTAAACCTTTTCAATATCATTGAACCATGTACCATAGGACTGATCAGATTTACAATGGTACATAAAAAGTAATGCCATTAAATCTCACGTTAATTGGAAGAATTATAGCATCTGTCGAATCCAAGATTATTGGCGCAACGATTTGAAACATTCGGCTGGGTTGGAAAAGGTGAGTTGAGATTCTGACAGGTTGAGAGACCGATGGGAGAGCTGGAATCGCGTTTCGCAGATTCCCATTTTTCTTTGTAGGAAAAGCAATCCGTGAACCAATTTCTGCTTAATCTGCGCTGGGGAGCCAAGGATCACGTCGGGAGGCATGGCATGGCGATGGACATCGGCTAGGAACGGGCCAAGATCCGCAACAGGTCGTAGGGAATAGGTGGACGATGCCACCCAATAAAGGGCATCGTCGCCTAAAAACTTACAAAAATAAGGAATGTCGCCTCGATCTAGCTGATTCTTCTCTTCAGGCAAGATGTCACTGATCATTGCTCGTCCTGCAAGATGCTCCCGATATGGGGCCGTGTTGCGAATGATAACTCGCACTGGAACGTCGTTTAGTTCACAGGTCGTAAGTCTTTGCTTCAAGTCATCGAATTTGCCCATAGATGCCTCGAATAGATCAATAAAGCCAGCAAATAGTTGTTCTCTTTGAGCTTGGGTGATCTCGGCAATAGACGGTGCTAAGCGACTCAATGCAGATGTTTCAAATGCGACATCCTTGAATGGGAGGAGCACTGTCTCGTGTGGCAAGATGAGATTCGTCAGGACCACTTCGGCATCAATTGCTTGCAGATGGGACGAGGTCATAACGACGTTGTATTTATGCAGGTCGCGAATTCCAAATAGATATGAATATGCCAAAAGAACGCCGAATCCATAGAAGTGTTCCAATGTGGCTTCAGTACTTTGATTGACCACTTCCCTCGACATTCCCGACCAAGCAGAAACGTGTTCCACCTCAAGGTTGAAGAGATACTTCGAGAGCGGTGTAGATCCGTTTGATCCGATTTCATTAAAAAAGGGATTTAATGGACTCAGTTTACCAAAGAACAGAAATTCCCAAAAAATAGAGCGAGGCTTCTGGAACCATTCTCCAGAAGCCCTCGATTGAACTTTGACGGCTTTACCGAAATTGTGTCGGTCGGCTTCAAAGTACATCTGCACTAGCAGCTACTTGATCCAGCAGAGTATGACTCAGCTTCGGCTTCGAGTTCGTCTAAGTTAATTACAGTTACTTCTTGCACAAGGCCTCCTTTGTTAAATGTTCAAATAACACGGTCAACGCTAGACTCAATTTGTCTTACTTTTAGTTCCACGAGATGCAACTGATCCTTGCCGATTACACGCAGACCGAGGTGCTGCGCACGCGCTATCACAGCCGCATCGTTTGATAGACCGGTAACCAGAAAGGATTCGAACTGAATTTGGTGTTTTGCAATTAAATCCAATCCATCTATCTCTTTGTGTCTCAAATCGAAGTCGGAGAAATAGACTCTCGATCCTGGCTCTCCCAGTCCATCGACGCCGATCCACTGTTCGAAGTTCTCTGGATTTCGAAAATGTCGAAGGGAGAAATTGCCTTCCAAACTTTGGAACTTCAATTTCCAGGCGGAATGGACACATTCCTCATCATCTATAATCACCACGGTCTGATTTGGCATAAGTTCTATGTCCAAAGGAAAGTCATTTGTTTTGGACATAGGAAGGTGGATTTCAACCGAGGTCCCGACGGCAAGTTGCGATTCAATGCTAATTTTGCCCCCCATGGTAGCTACAACCTTCTTTGCATGAAAAAGCCCAAGCCCATTCCCGTCGGCCTTTCCAAAAGTCCCGCGATAAGTCATGAGCTTTGGCAAGACATCGGCAGGAATTCCGTGACCATTATCTTTCACGGAAATTTCCAATCGACTGCCTTTATGAGCCATCGCAACCTGGACGTGCCCCTTGGCATTTAGTGCTTCCACAGCATTGTCGATCAAATTTGAAATCACGGATTTAAATTCACCTTCAGATCCAGAGACGGCAAATTCAGTTGAAATTGAATAATCGTCATAGATGCGAACATCAACCAGATGCTTGTATTGTTCCGCCTTTGCGCGAACAGTGCTTTGCACAGCGGCTAAGATCTTGAAGTTAGTCATCGGGAACGCCAAAACTTCGGTGTCTTCCGGCTTCACAGATGATGGCCTCTTAATGAAGTTCAGGGACATTCTGGTCAAATCGCGAATGGCGGATCGCAGACTGTCTCGATCTGCTTCGTCGATACTCGCTAAATTATTGACTCGAAGCTGAAGAACCGAAAGCGCTCCCTTTAGATTGTGAGCAACCTCTTCAGCCATTTCGAGACGACCCTTATCCAAGTTGGTTCTCACCAGCCTATTTTCCAAAATTAAAATTTCATCGAAGAGAATTTTAAGCGCACAATCCAGTTCGGTGATTTCCTGGATGGTACTTTTGCTGCGAACATTGACATCGCGGAGTGACGCCGGCAGGTTTCGAGCCATTTCCGTTACAAATTTGACCTTTTCTTCCAGAGGGCGAGAAATGGTCTTTACCGACTCCTGCATGTGCTTCCTGATCATGAAAAATGTTGCCGCCAAGAAAGTCATAAGAGCCAGAAGAACAGCGGAAACAAAAAGAATGTGCGCGGTAATGTCGAGTTCTACTTGCAACTCAAGCTCTTGACCTGACGGCAACGCAAACTTCTTTGTTTTCACCACCGACAATGGTCCCAGTCTTTGCAGATCGCCTGCGTGTCCCACCAGTTTTTCATTTAAAAAAACATCGATTCGAATTCTGAAATCCTGTGTCTGCGTCCAAGCACTAAATAGCTGACCCACCTTCCGATCGATATCTGATACGCTTTGAGCAGAAATCTCGGCTTTTGCCATTTGGCTAATATGTGAAAAAATGAAATTAGTGGCCTTTTCCTGGGTTTGCCTAACCGTGATAAAACCGTAAATCAGCAGAACTAGAGTCGCTGATGCAAAACTGAGGAGCACGATTCTCTGAAGTCTCAGTTCCATGACCTGTGCAAACTTCATTGCGACCTCATTTCGATGCTTTCGAAAGCCATCGTATGGTAGCCCATCGGATGAGACGGTGCGCTTCGAACCCGATGACTCCAAAATCCTGAGGCCTGAGATCCGAAGAATAGTGGCACCACGGTCTGGTGGCTTAAAATTTGTTTTTGGATTTTCTTATAGCTCGTTGCCCGCGAATTGGTATCGAAGTTTCTAAGTGTGGCAGCCAGAGCTCGATCTATTTCAGGGTCATCAACATGGAAGTAGTTCGAGTCATATTTGCCTTTGAAATAGGTCAACACAGAAAATCCATCGGGATAATCAATCCCTTTATGTCCAAGTACAGCCTCTGATGTTTTGCTGAACATTCTTTGAAGCTTTTCACCCTTTGATAGCTTATTGAGTTTCACTTCGATTGATTCGTTACTCCAAACGCTGCGAAGGTACTCAGCCGTTTTTTTCTCCCAATCCGAGCTTGGGTCATAGTCCAGAGAAAACGAGGTTTTCCTTCCCTTGTATGCCGAAATCCCGACACTGCCATACCCCTTTTCACTTTCAGCAAGTTCTCCTGGAAATCCCGCAGGGATTAAACCAAATGCGGGTTGGTACTGTGGCAAGCCCAATATCTTGACAAGGTCTTTGGGATTCACTCGTTCGACAAGATATCGGCGTACATCCTTTGGAATAAACCGGGGATTTAAGATAACAAACGTTTCTCCAGTCAGCTCTGTAGGAACCATTCCCCAGCCATTGCTTTTGAGTAGAGTTGCTTGTGCCGGAGTCACCGGATCTCGGTCAAGGGTATCTGTTTGACCTGACGTGGCCAATGCGATTGGATCTTGGTCGGTTGCAAAAAAGAATATCTTTGAAGGTGGAGAGGGACTGTCAAATTCATCTTTTCGCCACTTTTCAAGAACGTAGCTTCCTTTTGACATCGACAGAATTCGAAAGGGCCCACTGAACACGCCGTCTTCGGTCTCAGATAGTTTGTCCCGGAAGGAAGTCAACGGGAGAACCGCGCAATCGGCGACTGCAATCTGTTTAAGAAAAAGTGATGAAGGTTGCGAGAGCCGAAATTCAACTTCTCGATCGGAAATGATTCTGATCCCGAGCCTACCTAGGTCATGAGTCTTTACAAATTCCAAGGCGCCACTGATGTAGTCAATATCCGCAGACATTGCCGCTCCGATAAAGAACAGACGGGCAAAACTCTGTTGTACATGCCGTGCAGTGATGGCCTGTCCATTCGAGAACCGCGCCTCCCGGAGTTTGAACCGATATGTAAGTCGGTCAGACGACTCAGTCCATGATTCCGCAAGAGATGGAACGACGTTTCCCGTTGGGTCAAACCGCAACAGGCCGCGATAGAGCTGGGAAACGATCAACATAGAATAGGCATCTTCCATCTGCTGTGGATCGATCTTGAAATCGACTCGAGGCAAATGGACGCGAATTTCCGGCGCATTCTGAATTCTCGATGTACAACCGGCGGCGATCAGCGCCGCTAAAAGAACGCTAAAGTGTCGGACGTTCACTGAACACCACCTGTTTGAGTTTTGGAGAGAGTAGATAAAGACCGACCGATGTAAGCACCATTGCCCGGATCAGTACTTCCAGCCAAACCGGAACTACGTTGGCCCATGAGCCTACTAGAATTTCCCCTGTAGCCAGTATCGCAATCATCACGCTGGTTCGTGCGCTAAAAATTGATCCAATATGTTCTGCCGGCGAGTCCGTTTGAATATAGCCAGAAATTCGATGCAAAATAATCCAGTAGGAAAGGTCCTTCAGAAAAAATATCGAAAGCATGACCATGCCGGGTTCAGAAACGGACCCTAGAGCTAAAAAACAGGCGCTCATTGTAAACCAGAATGGGTAGCTCGGAATTTTGAGGGTGAACTTACGCTCCAGAAATCCGGCAATCCAAACGGCAGCCCCATAGGACGCCATAAATAATCCTATCCATTCCTGATCACCGTTAGCCATTCGAGCCATGAATGCGACCGTGCCCATCATTGAAATGGCAAGCAGAAGATCCAATAAGGCAGCATGATAGTTATAGGCAAATAGGAGTTTGAACTTGGCAATCCAGGATGCCTTATCTCTTTGAACCTGCGGAATGCCAATGCGTTGTGAAGAGACTAAGAAAATTGCGATACCACTGGCAGCAAATGTTGCGGCATCAAACAGAATCGCAGTTTCAAAACTAAAGTTTTTGATGATCACCCACGCCGTGAGACCGGAGAAGAGTGTCGCTCCCTGTGTTGCTTTGTTCAGCCAAATCGCGTGTTTTGAGTTTCCAGAATAGGTTCCGTCGCTCAAGAGCTTTGTGATTTTTGCTCGGCTTCCAGATTGAAAGGAAATAACAACTGCTCGGGCAACACATAACAGGACCAGAAAATGGTATTCCGTATTTTCACCGCGCCAGATCCAGAATAAGAGAAGCGATGCAACTGCGGCAATTAATTCACATGTGATCACTGTTCGTTTAGCAGGCAATTGATCTGTCAGGTGGCCAAAAGCTCCCATGATAATAACTGGTACGAGGCGCTGAAGCCCAATGATGAGACTTGCTTGCGCCAAGCTAAATCCTTCTTGAATCATGAAGGCGATCAGGCAGACATTGAAAGTCAGGCTGCCTATCGAAGAAATCAAAGTGCCAAAATAATAAATGGGAGCAGCGAGATGATTTCTCATGTGGCCGTGACCTCACGATCTTCAGAGAGGCCAAGTTCTTTCTTTTTACGGTAGAACCCGGCTCTGGAATACCCGAGTCTTTCGACAAGCTCCGAGTTGTTTCCGCTAAGAAGTTTGAGACCTTTTTCGATATATTTTCGCTCAACCCAGGAAACCAACTTTCTTAAGTTCTCAGCCGTCAATCGCTCAATGCTCGTTGGCTGAAGCTCAGGCGGAATCCTGATGCTATCAGAATTGGTTTCAATATTCGCAAAGGCCAGATGCTCAGAAATAATCTTCGGTCGCGGTTCGCCACGCGCAAGTATGCATGAGCGCTCAATTGTATTCGATAGCTCGCGGATATTGCCGGGCCAATGGTGATTTTGGAGGCGTTGTCGGGCATCCGGGGAAATGCGAATTCCGGGAATGTGGCGTTCAGCGAAATTTTGCGCCAACATGAGAATGTCATCTTTTCTTTCACGCAAGGGCGGGGTCGTTAAGATGACTTGATTGAGTCTGAAGTAGAGGTCCTGACGAAATTTACCTTGTCTCACTAGCTCTTCTAGATCCCTGTTTGTGGCCGCGATCACGCGAACATCAATACGAATTTGCTTGTTTGCACCAACGGGAGTCACAACTTTTTCCTGAAGTACACGCAAGAGCTTAACTTGCATGTCCAGTGGTAATTCGCCAATCTCATCAAGAAATATATCGCCGCCATTTGCTGCGACAAAATATCCATCCTTATTTCCGATTGCGCCCGTAAAGGAGCCTTTGACATGTCCGAAGAGCTCGCTTTCAAAAAGAGTAGAGGTGATCGCACCGCAATTAACGGCCACAAATGGCCGACGTGGATTACCCTCTTGAAGATGAAGACTACGGGCAACCAATTCCTTGCCAGTCCCATTTTCTCCATTGATGAGAACGAATACGCCAGTCCCCTTGAACTTTGAAATTTCAGCCTTGAGCTTCAAAATGGAAGGCGAATTGCCCAAGATTTCATACTTGGCAGTAGCCTCTTCCCGGATCTTATTTGCTAAAACATGATTTTCTTTTTTTATCCCCTCAAGTCTCAACACCTGAGAAATGCGAAATCGAAGGTTGGTTTCAAAATCCTCGGTTCCTTTAATGACATAGTCAGAGGCACCAGCTTTCACCGCCTGAACGATCATTGAGGGGTCGGTCTCTCCGGTGAGCATTATAATCGGCAAGGACGATAGCCGTTGTTTTAAGATGCGAAGGAAGTCGAGGCCCGAAAGCTCCGGCATATTCATGTCGAGCAGAATAAGTTCGGGCCTGTATTGAGCTACGGCCATCAGTGCCGACGGACCATCGGATGCCGTGACCAAGCGGTACTGGTCAGACAAGGTATCGCTGATGGCAGCCCGAAACTTCGGGTCGTCATCGACAGAAAGAATCGGAATTCGGTCGGACACGGCGCCCCCTTTACATTTAATTAGAGCGAGATACGTGCCAATTTTTGGCCCCGTCACTCAACTCCTTGAAATGCCAACTATTTGAGTTATTCTGAGGATCTGGGATGGGAGTGGAAATTCCGGCAAAGTATCAGGGGTGAGATTTGGCGTGAAAAATTTATCATTTATTTCACCCAACCCTCTGCCATGTGGCAAAAGTGCACCACATAAAGTGCCTGTAGATGTTAAGAGTGGAATCAGAGTTAGAGTTTCCCGATAAAATGGAGTTATGTGTGACCAAGGAACAAATGGAGCAAGTGGTTCAGCGCCAGCTAGACGCCTACAACCGGCGCGATCTAATGGACTTCTGCGCGTGCTATCATCCGGAAGTCACCATCCAGAAGTTGACGAGCAATGAGTTGATTTGCAAAGGCATCGATCAATTTAAGGTAATTTACCAAGCACTCTTTGAATCGAGCCCAAAGCTTTATTGTGCTTTGAAGAACCGTATCGTGCTCGAGTCGGCGGTGCTTGATGAGGAATTCGTTACCGGGGCTGCACCGTTTCCGAATGGTCTGCATACCGTGGCTTTCTATGGATTTCGTGACAGTCTTATAGACCGAGTCTGGTTTTACCGATAAAGCCCCGCTAAACATAGCTCAGGTTGCAGTTTTTTATTTTCCGACAAGGGAAACTTAGCTCCCGGAAACTGCAAATTGCAGTATTTTTTGCTCGTAAAGGCTCGCCTTTTAGTGCAGATTGCACTTCCTATGCACGAAACGTCTTATAGGAAAGGTGGCGCTATGGCTTTAGCAGGCGGAAGAGTCCGCATGGATCACGTTGCTGCCATCCGCAAATACATCGAGACGATGTCTCACGCGGAGGACTTGCATATATTGATAATTGAAGGTCCGCCTGGCTGGGGCAAGACGACTGCCGTCGACGATGCGTTAAAGTTGGCGGGGATCGAAGGTCACCATCTGGGCGCCTACTCGACACCTCTTAATCTTTTCAACTTTCTGGCTGATCATCCGGACCAAGTCATTCTAATTGATGATTGCGCTGGTATTTTCAATGATTCAAACGCCATGGCGATTCTGAAGGCTGCCACTTGGCCATCTCGTGGAGACCGACGAATTGTGAAATGGGGATCAACGTCCAGTAAAGCGTCCACGGATGAATTTGAGTTCTTTGGTAAGCTCATTATAGTATGCAATTCATTTCCACCAACACCGGACGGAAAAGCCATCAAGTCACGCGGCTATTCTCGGAAAATAGCCATCACACTCAGCGATGCCAAGGATTTGCTGAAGCAAGCCGCGAGCAATGATCGATGGTTTTCCTCGACCAAACTTGCTGGAGAGGTTGCCGAGTTTTTAATTCGGGCGCTAAATGACACCACTTTGGCGGAGGTCAGCTTTCGAACGCTCAAGCAGGGATATCGCTTGGCCGAGCGTCATCCGGATTCCTGGCAAGAGCTTTTTGCCGATACTCTCCCTAAGGGAGCTATTGAACCCGAGAAACTCATCAAGGACTTGGCCAAGAAGGGGCTAAAAGTTAAGGAACAGGCCAGAATCTTTCAAGAGACTACTGGACTCAAAGTCCGCTCGTTTTACAATTATCGAAGGGATGCGAAGCTTTCCCGCACAATGTAGGTCTGATGACAACTATAGTGCTTTGGTCTTGGAAACGAATTAATGCTGGAATGCAGCGAAATTCCCGCCGCTTCTCAAAGGGCTGGATCTTGAGGGCATCTCCATTTGGATGGGGCGTACCACGATAGGCAAGACTTGAAGCTTTGCTGTCCTAAAAATCTGGTTGAAATTCCCGACCGCACCAGTAGCGGACAAACTCGATGGTCCAAAAACTGAGCTGGTCACGAAAACCAACATACTGAACGCTCACATCTCGGCTTTCATATGGCCAACGCGAAAACGCTGTCCACATTGGTTTCAATGAAGTCGTTTTGTGCCATTTTAAAATCTGCAATTGAAAGAAGTGCCTTCTTCAAATTCTGGCATTCTAAAATTAAATGAAGTTGCAATTTCCCAAGCGACCTACATCATCTACCGTGAGAAAAGAAAATCCGACAATTTGCTGAAACACTTCTTCAGCTTTTAATACAGGCTGCCAATCAAGATTTGATTTTTCAGTAGATTCAGTTTGCATAGAAGAACGCCCTACAAAAATAACTTTGGCAAAAACGAAGAAACCAAAAATAAATGAGATGTTTTGCTTCATCGCCATATTTCCCAAAGTATGTATTCCACAGACAGGGACGAAATATCAAGAAGAGTCTGAAATGGAATGAGTATTAACTGATTTGGTCCAGAGTTAATCTCGAAAACTTTTCGATTCGCTCTTCCCGCGACTCACAACTTATCTGCTAAGGTTCGGTGGGGACTATCTCACCCGAGCGGTATCTCGATTTCAGAAAATCTGGTCAGTTCCCGCCAAGGAAAGCAGGGATTCTGTTCGCGGCAATCTACTGCAAAAGGCGGGGCGCCCGTTCGAGCCACCCTAGATACCAATCGGTAAATGTCAAAGTCTTTTCGTTCTCAAGATGAGGCTTAATTCCAAGGTCGCCTCCGGAGGCTCGGCAATCTTTACCAATTTGGGATCGAACAAGACAGCATCGACTTTGTCCCACCAGGCTTCCTCTTCATTTTCTGATTCAAAAAATTCAGGAGTGTCGCTAATGTCTGTTGGAAGGTGCCATTCCTTTGCATGAGGAAAGGGCCGGCACCGCCGTTCCCCAATTTAGTGAGAAAAGATCTGAAGTCCTGAGGCAATTGGATCCTGTACTTTGACTCGAAATCAAAAATGATGTCCTCAGAAGCAGGAGGATTAAAGCGGTATCGATGAGTCTCAGCTCCTGGCAAGCGAAAATTTGAATCCAATGATGCTAGCTTTTCTATTTCTTCAGAAATCCACTTCGGGTCCCAATTTCTCATGCTGCCTCCTAAGATAGGTCAAGCTTGTATCAATTCTGATTCGTTTGGTCATTAAAGGAAATGCCATGCGCCCAGAATAGTGGGTAGAATGGGCTGGCTCCTCATCTACTGCCGTTCCGGGAGACAAACTCCGCAGTGCTCTCCAGGTTCGATCAGAACTGCAAGAAGCATTGACTAGAAATCTTTTATATCCCAGTCGGAGAGGTTTTTGATTTCCAGGGGTAATGGGCATCGACTCGATCATTCGATAAGCTGATATTCATGCGCATATTTGTGTTCCTCCAGCCAATTTTATTTTGTGTTATCAGTGTAGGGGGATTCGAACTACCGTGCCAATAGAACACGAATTACATTGAGGTAAGGGCTGAACAATCCGAACTCTACCTATGCGAGGTAGGCCAAGTTTTCATGTTATGTAAGGTGTCCCTTGGCCGTGGAGGGCTTGAAAAAAGTGTACAAGGCGATCGGAAAACGCCCATGGGCACTTATTCCATAGGGGCTCCTCGACCATCGAAGCGATTTTTCATCTTTATCCCTATTGGTTATCCATCTGAGAAGCAGAGAGTCAACGGTTTTACCGGCGGTGATGTCGGTGTTCACGGTCCCGGAGCTGTTCAATTACCCTGATGGAAAACAATCGACGCAAAATGACTCCGATTTCCAGCGAGGGAACTGGCATATCAGTTGCATAAAAGCGGTTTGCCTTTGAAAACAATTTTATGACACCATTTCCTAGGAGGAAACATGATCCGGATTTTTGCTTTGTGCTCGATTCTAGTTTGCCTAAACGTTCAAGCCCAAGCGATAGAGTTGAGCTGGGGACAGTCGGTTACTATTGCTGGAACCACAGTTACCTGTGGATCTTCTCCCAGCTGTTCTGATGCCGAAAACCCTTACATAGTTTGTCTTGGAAATGGCTATCAGCCCTCCACTTGTTCTGTACTCACTAATGGCTGTAATGCCGGTCAAGTTGCATGTTTAAATCTAGGTTATCAACCTAGTACCTGCGCAAATAACTGAATCATTGCCCTGTGAAGCTACCCTCTCAAAGCAACTAGCGACCCGTGACAGATAGCGCAGTCGTCGGTCCTGGGTCTCATTCGTGTTGGCTTTGTAAGCGGGAGATAGCTTACGAAAAGGTCTATGGCCCTTTTGCTATCGATTTCGCGCATGCGCGAATTTTGAACTTCGCTCTGCCTCAATCCTGCAGAATAAGTGCAGTTCGCAGTGAAGAAGGCTGTTAAAATCTAAAACTGAGTCTGTGAATTGCCGTCAACAAAGCCAATCTCTATAACCTAATCGGCGCTGCCGCAAAGTACCGAGTTTTGGCAGTCTTGGCCAGTCGCTCTAAAAAGCTCACAAAACTGATTCTGTCGCGCCGTCAGCAAAGTACGCTTCGGTACCATTTTGCGGCTTAAAAGGGCTACCAGTCGGTTTTAGACCAGGGCGATTAATGGTCAATGCCATTTAGCTCAGATCGCCCGGCCCTCGTAGGGCTTGAAGTCAGCTTTAAAATTGTTCGGCCGGCGAAATAGAAGGATTCGACTCTTGACCCAAGAACGGTCCTGTCATAAATAAATTCGCAGATGTCAGAAAACGCCCATGGGCACTTATTCCATAGGGGCTCCTCGACCATCGAAGCGATTTTTCATCTTTATCCCTATTGGTTATCCATCTGAGAAGCAGAGAGTCAACGGTTTTACCGGCGGTGATGTCGGTGTTCACGGTCCCGGAGCTGTTCAATTACCCTGATGGAAAACAATCGACGCAAAATGACTCCGATTTCCAGCGAGGGAACTGGCATATCAGTTGCATAAAAGCGGTTTGCCTTTGAAAACAATTTTATGACACCATTTCCTAGGAGGAAACATGATCCGGATTTTTGCTTTGTGCTCGATTCTAGTTTGCCTAAACGTTCAAGCCCAAGCGATAGAGTTGAGCTGGGGACAGTCGGTTACTATTGCTGGAACCACAGTTACCTGTGGATCTTCTCCCAGCTGTTCTGATGCCGAAAACCCTTACATAGTTTGTCTTGGAAATGGCTATCAGCCCTCCACTTGTTCTGTACTCACTAATGGCTGTAATGCCGGTCAAGTTGCATGTTTAAATCTAGGTTATCAACCTAGTACCTGCGCAAATAACTGAATCATTGCCCTGTGAAGCTACCCTCTCAAAGCAACTAGCGACCCGTGACAGATAGCGCAGTCGTCGGTCCTGGGTCTCATTCGTGTTGGCTTTGTAAGCGGGAGATAGCTTACGAAAAGGTCTATGGCCCTTTTGCTATCGATTTCGCGCATGCGCGAATTTTGAACTTCGCTCTGCCTCAATCCTGCAGAATAAGTGCAGTTCGCAGTGAAGAAGGCTGTTAAAATCTAAAACTGAGTCTGTGAATTGCCGTCAACAAAGCCAATCTCTATAACCTAATCGGCGCTGCCGCAAAGTACCGAGTTTTGGCAGTCTTGGCCAGTCGCTCTAAAAAGCTCACAAAACTGATTCTGTCGCGCCGTCAGCAAAGTACGCTTCGGTACCATTTTGCGGCTTAAAAGGGCTACCAGTCGGTTTTAGACCAGGGCGATTAATGGTCAATGCCATTTAGCTCAGATCGCCCGGCCCTCGTAGGGCTTGAAGTCAGCTTTAAAATTGTTCGGCCGGCGAAATAGAAGGATTCGACTCTTGACCCAAGAACGGTCCTGTCATAAATAAATTCGCAGATGTCAGTATAAGATCTACCTCTCATTTCATTTTTTGTTGGTGCAGCCTCTGTTTTACCAGGCTAGCTTTTCACCTTCCCTTTTACGCAAAGTACTTTATGAGAGGAATCCATAAATGTCCGATATCAATTGCTATCCAACTCCGTTTTCTGAATTAAACGCTGTTTTGAAAAACCTCGTCGCGCGAACCAAACATGCATTGGGAGAGAACATCTTCGGAGCCTATCTCGTCGGCTCGTTTGCAATCGGAGATTTCGACGAGCATAGCGACGTCGATTTCGTAATTGTCACGAACGATGAGATCTCAGACTCTGAACTACAGCTGCTACAAGCAATGCATGCAAAGATTTTTGACGATGGCCCTCAGTGGGCCCGCCATCTCGAAGGCTCGTACATTCCCAAAGGGCGCCTAATAAATCAGCCGCCACCTTATCGGGAATTTTATTACATTGATAACTGTGGTCGGCAATTGAATCTGTCGCCACACGACGACAGCCTCGTTGTTTACTGGGTTCTGAGAGAAAAGGGCATCCCGCTTTTCGGTCCGCCCCCTATCAGTTTTGTAAAACCCGTTTCTCCTATGGATCTTCGCTCCGAAATCCTTACGACAATGCAAAAATGGGGCAGAGAACTGATTGCGGAGCCCTCCCTAATGAAGAGTCGCTGGTACCAGGCCTTTGCAGTTATCAGCTTTTGCCGAATGCTCCAATCAATACAAACCGGGACTATCGAATCGAAAATTTCCGGGGTGCAATGGGGCGTGCGGAACCTTCCCGCGAAGTGGGGAGATCTCATCGAATTTTCGTGGAGCGAGCGACCCAATCCGTCTTCCAAAGTGAGGCAGCTTGCAGATCCGAAGATTCTCGCGCGAACCATTGATTTCATCAAGTATGCACTTGAAAGTATTCGCTCTACCTAAAAATAAAGGTGAATAAAAGCTCTTCGATTCTAAGGGGCAACTCAGCGGGAACGCGTTGACTTGCCTGGAAATCAGACAAATATAAATTGCCTTAGATTGCGCTGGCTTTCCGATTGAATGGTCTAAAGGACCCCTTTTGGACCCCGCTGAATATTGACAGTTGACTTACGATAGCACCGCCGTTGTTCGCGGTGAGCGGCAAGCCTGCCGAAAAATGGCGGCCCGCCACCTTTTAGAGATTTGGTTTGAGGTGCGCTGGATCGAAGACTAAAAGGATCAAAGCCAAGAACAGACCATTTCCAATAAAGCACCAAAATTGGCACTGTGAGGTCTGCTATCTCATCTCTAATTTAGGAATTTGAATTTCGCCCTGTCGGCAGCAAACGACGACTTGAACGGGCAGCAGGTCGTTCTCTTGTCGGTGCTTTCGTCCAAGTGGCGAATATTTGCGAGATAGCTCCACAAGCATTTCACTAAATTGAACGCAGAGTCTTTCTAGATTTTCACGAGGCATACTGAGGTAGCGCACGCCCAGGCAAGACGGATGGCTTTGCTTTTGATTAAAGCCATCATCAATAAGTTTGTGAGCCTGAGCATTCGCGAACTTCATAGCACTGACGGAGGCTCGTTCGAAGATAAATGGCGACCGGTCAGGAACGATCACCCGATCACCTTCCTGCCATATGATCAGTTTGTGTTTATCCATTTGGCGCAATATCGCGTAGGTCTGGGCCTTGTTGAGGCGCAAGATGTGGATCGCCTCTTGGAGCTCTAATCTCTCAACCGTTAACAGCCAGAAGAGCTTGAAGGCCTGGCTTTCTTTGGCTAAGTAGTGGTCCGCAGTAGCACTTAACTTTTTCACCTTCTGTCCGTCCTTGAGATCCGACTTGATTAGCTCGGAAGGATCTAGATTGAGAATGCGACAAATGTGAGTGAATCGTTCTAAACTGATATCTGGTTTTTGAAAGACCTTTTTGAGTCCTGGGACTGACATACCTAACCGATCAGCCAATACGGAATAAGTGATGTGCTGCTTTGTCATGGCTTCTCGAAAGGCTGTTTTCCAAATCGTATCCATTTTAGGTCTCCAACTAGGTTTCATAGTACCTATATTGGGACCACCCTTGCAAAGTCAAACACGGTGACCTAGAGATAGACCGAATTCTGATTTAAGGAGCCCTAATGAAAAAACACATTCTCATGATTTTACTATTGGCCCTTCAAACACACGCGAAGATAGAGTACGCAGACATTCCGGTGGGTGAAGGTCAAACAATCCAAACTTGTATTCGGTATCCCGATCTCAAAAAGTTTTCGGGCAAAAGGCCGGCCCTTTTGTTTATACAGGGCTCTGGCCGCTATGACACCTGTTTGCGATTAGAGAGCCCCTGGGGCACCGGTATTGTCGAACGTGGGGTTGCTGTCGTCGGGAGACAAAAGCGCGGCGTGCGAGTCAACCCGGCGACTGCGGAAGTAGAGATTACCCAAAACGAGTTTGCCCAAAATGATCTGCCCTCGTTAAAAAATGACTCGGTTGCTGCTTTTAGATTCTTTCAAAAGAATCGGCTCATTGATTCCCAAAAAATCAGTATCGTCGGAGGCAGTGAAGGAACTTGGATGGCCGCAGCGATCGCTCGAGAGCATCCCGAGGTTTTTGAGCTGTCTTTGTTCAGCTCGGCGATTGAAAGATTCGATTCACTTTTTGAACGTCAGCTTTCGACCCTGTTTCCGACTGAATTTATTGCGGCATTTGACCGAGACAAGAGTCACGACTTAACAAAGTCAGAACTCAGTGAGCAGGACTTGCAAACCCATGGGCTATTACCCTTTTGCAGCGTTGATACAGATGGTGACAGCGTCATCACGTCTGTCGAACTGGCATCGGAGTTTCGTCGCAACATCATGACTGGCCTCGCTAGTGGATCTAGTGTGTTTTTGGAATCCGAGTTGGGCGGCGGAACCAGCGTTCGGTGGTTAAAATCAGCTCTAGTTGCTCCTAGCTTGGGGCCAGAGTTGTTGCAATTGAAAATGCCAGTGTCGTTACACCATGGTCGTTTAGATATCCACGCGCGAGTTGAGCCAGTTATAGAGCTTCAAGAAGAAGCTGCCCGCCAAGGGGTCAAGAATCTCGAATTCAACTTTTACGATGGTTTGGGCCATGGTCTATCTAAGGATGTTATTTATCGAGTGATGTTTGAGGTTGCCGAACGTTTGGCAGCAGCCCCAGTTCATGGGCCTTAGCTTGCTTGAGGAGCTTCAATGACTTTATTTAAGCTACATGACAAACACAGTGGGGTAGCTATGTTTCTAAACTCTTGGGGAGTAAAGGCGATCGACGATGCGACAGTCATTACCGAGTTCGTCAGCACCGTCCATCAACCGGTCAGTTATTTACTGGACAGTGTCTAATGTGAGGGGCTCACTCTAAATCACTTGGATGATGCCCGAAGACCCGCCAGATTTGAGCAGGTCTATTGAAAAGTCAGCTCTCGCGGGGTGATCGTTAGGGAAGTGGGATCTTGATCGACTAGAGTTAAACTGTGGTTTTTGAAGCAAAAGGCCAAAAAAAAGGCGGACTCCTGAAAGTCCGCCTTCCAATCGGCACTCAATTTTTTAAGTGGCTTCAGACTGGAGTCTCGTCCTTTGAGATCTCAGGAAAGAAAACTCCTGATTCTTGGAGCTGCTTTTCGGCCTCGGCTTGCTCGGCAAGTTTCATTTTAAGTTCTTCTTCTTCGCGCTTCATCGCAGCTCGCTCAGCGCTGACGCTCCCGTGACTGCATTTTGCTACGACTGAAATATTTCTGTAGCTCATCCCGGCCTTCAATAATTTTCTTATCAAATCAGAGTCGCGAATTTTGCGGCGACCTATCAACTTGCCTTTTGCTCTCGCGTTTTCCAAACCTATTTTTACACGGCTAGCAATCAAATCTCGCTCCAGCTGCGCGATTGCGGCCAAAATCGAAAAAATTGCCACGCCAACGGCGGAGTTTGTGTCGATACGTTCTGAAATAGAAACGAAATGAACACCTCTCTCCTTAAACCGCGTCAGGGCTGCTAACAAGTGCGTTGTGCTTCTGGCAAATCGAGAGAATGAGTGAACCACGACCGAGGAAATTTCTCCTCGTTCAACTGCTGCCATCATTTGATCAAGTGCTGGTCTGGATGCTTTTGTTCCACTGATTCCACCATCGGTGTAGAATTCTGTGTCGCTAATTCCGTTTTGTTCGCAATATTGACGAAGGACGCGGACCTGACTTTCTAAACCTGTGGCCTGGTCCAGGGTCGACGTTCTGGCGTAGCACGCCACCTTTTTTGTAGACATGAAATGACCTCTTTGTTCATAGGAAACCGGGACTGGAGAGAACAAAGAGGCTTGTGTTTTGGACTTACTTTTTGGCCGGTGTCGACCAGAGCTGTCGTGAGAAATCCCCATACGACATGGGCTTGCTCTGGGCCTCGATTGCTGCTTCGGCCATCTTATAAGTAAGCGTGCCGAGCGAGCAGACAAGACCCAGGGCCACGGCTATCCCGGCCACCCAGAACAGAAACCTTGCTGGTGTTGTGAGTTCATTCATGGGGTCTTCCTTCCATAACTTTTCTCTTCAAGCTTGATTTGCTTTTTCACGAGTTTTTGCTCCTCCGTGGTCAAATTCAGCTTTGAGATTCCGCACTTACGCAGTGTTCGAATACATTGACGAATGGCTGACCGCCTTTTGCCAAAAACCCTGCACAGCTCGGGAGTTTTCATTTTTTCGATCCAACGTAGTTTCGCGAGCTTCGTTAAATCGATTTTGACGCCTTTCCATCGCACCAAATACGTTTTAATTGCATCTGGTTGTTCGCATACAATGGCGTGACCCCGACCAGTTTCGTTCGAAGAGAATACTATGATCCTACCACGTCAGAACAGTCAGAGACGCAGAGCTTCCCGGTTCGGGGCGGCTTTGGTTATTTCTGCTCTCGCACGTGGTTCGGCAAGAGATCACCCTCACCGATAAAGCCTATGGCGGTGCGCGCTTTGGCGACAAAGGTGTACGAACCCGGATCGGTGGAATCTCCGCGTAAATTTGGTTTTTCGTAAAATTCAATTTTT
>CAYMBJ010000061.1:0-24251 GCA_964388665.1 uncultured Pseudobdellovibrionaceae bacterium
CAAAGAAAATCATAACAAATCAAATATGTCCACTAGCAAATGGCCTGGTCAGTAACACAGCTACAGCAGCTAATAAATGTGAAGCAGCGATTGAAAGAGCAATATCAGAACTTAAACCACAGCCCGATGGCTCAGTGGATATAATCAACGAACGTAGCATTCAGATGCTGGTGGAGTTTGGCAGAAATACCCCCGGAGGCTTATTCAATGCCAATGCCGTCAGGTACTTTCATGCAAACTTCAGTAGACTTGATGTTTCGGGAGTCAAAGCTCTTTATAGCTCGCTAAGAGAAGCGAGAAGTATGAGTTTTGAGCGACAGATGACCCCTCACTGGACACTCGATCAAGCACGAAAAGAGATTTTAGAGTCTTATATGGCACACCTTTGGCAAACCAAACCGGAAACTGCTGAAGCGGTGAGGGACTATTTTGAGGATTTGCGCGCTCAATTGCCTTATGAATCTCCGCAATCCATCAGTCGCCCGGAATGATCTCGCTATTTTAAAAGAAAAATGGAATCAATACCTCCACCCATGGCTCCCCTCAATGTGAGCCAAGGGGATGGTTGATGCGGGGAGGCAAAGTCTTGGCTTTCGCTGACTCGCGGCTCTTCTTCTCTTGTTGCCTTCTTGAATCCAGCGACCCCGCAAGCGTGGGAAAGCAATATCGGGTATGGGTGGTTTTGCTTTGAACGGAAGATTGAATCGCGACTCAGTGCCATTTTTAATCTCAATGACAATTTGAAATCAAGGAAAACAGCAATCAGCGACCACCGTTCTCAGCCAATGTGGGCGGCCATTTCGATTGATATGCTTTTATAGTCAATAAAATATTTTTACAATGCTCTGAATCTTTGCGACCTGTTTACCGATGATTTTTTGTGAAAAGTTCGGCCGCACATTTGTAGAATTGATCACATCTTTTCTTTTTGGAAAAATCAAAAAAAGGAGCACTGCCGCTCTTGGGACAGTCGTCCCATTTCAAAAGGCGAGCGCATACAGCAATCCACTTTTTTAAAATTTCATTGCCTCCCTATCGATCAATCATTACCATTTGCATTGAAGCAAGAATAATTTTCAAAGAAACTAATATTATTAAAGGCAATGAATATAAAGTTGTCGCAAAGGAAAGAGGGGATCGAAAATGAAGGGATCAATCATAATTATTTTGGCAACCATGCTAACGCAACAGGGATGGGCCAGCAAGGCGCGAGTGAATGCATTGCAACTCAGTCCAACAGTGAGTGACGAACGAGACATCTTGACCAATCCGGCGTTTGCTACGAGTTATTCTGGTTTCTTTACCCTAGAAGCTGGTTCTGGTGGTGCGACTCTTACTGACTCACAATACACTGCTCCTAAAGCAGAGGGTGGATTTTCACGAATGATGGGTGAGGATGCCCGCTTGGGAGCACACGTGAGCAAATTCTACAGTGCTACTACAGATCGTGTTGCTAGTGGATTTTTGGGTGTGAAAAACCCAGTTGACCTGCACTATGCATTTAAAATGGGTGCTGGTTCTATGGGTGTCGGTCTGGGTTACTCAAGTTCAGATGAAAAAACAGCAACGGGAAAACAGAGCTTTTTCGGTTTAAATGTGGGTTATGCAGCAGCTGCATTTGATGTTGCGCTGAACACGGCTTTGATTGATAGCGCGGAAGTTGAAGCCACTGGAAAGTACAATGGCGCAATGCCAATCGAAATTTTTGGTAGCTTGTATCTGGATGCACTTCAAGTGACAGGAGCTGTGACGAGCAAAGGGTTTAAAGTCGAAAATGCCGCTGGTAACGAAACCAAGAATCAGAAAGTAATGAACATCAGCGCAGGCGTGTTCCAAAAGACTGATGTTGAAGGTGGACAATTTTTTTATGGTGGAACACTCAATAGTGACGAGACCAAAGAGAGCGTTGGTGACACGGCCACGACATCAAAATATTTGCTTTTCAAAGTGGGCGCAGAAGCCAATGCAACTAGCTGGTTAGATCTTCGCGGAGCGATTTCACAACCAGTCCTATTTGCCAATACAAAGACGACCACAGCGGGAGTCGGCGACGAGAAGACTCTTGATAATAGCACCTCTGTATCCGCAGGCGCCACACTCAAGTTTAACAAACTCAAAGTGGACGCTTCATTGGCCTCATCGACTCCAGGCAGCACCACTTATGGTCAAGTGAACGGCAACTCGCTCATTGGTGACATTGGATTAACCTACTCTTTCTAAACAAAAGAGAAAATTGAATTATCTTTTATGAAAGGGAATTAAAAATGAAAACATACTTTTTAGCTTTTCTAATGCTTGCGGTTTCGCCACTGGCGATGGCCAGCAAAGCGAGAGTGACAGCGCTGCAAAACTCACCGCACATCGTGGATTACAGTCATATATTTGACACGCCAACGTATATGCTTTCTTTGCCAGACCAAGTGCTACTTGAAATGGGACAAAACTCTTCGCGAATGCTTGGAGCCACTTCTATATCAGGATTTCCGCTTCCTACTGGAGGTGTCAGCACCGCCGGACCTAACTCAGAGGGTGGCTTTTTGCGCTCAGCAGGGGATCAAAAATGGGGCGTCTATTTAGGAAGAAAATCTCCCCTCACCACACAAGCGCGATACCGATTTGGTTTTTTAGGCCAAGAGAATCCAGTTGAGGTCATGTGGGGAATGAGTGGCGGACTGAATATGGCCGCCACTGTATCGTACTCCAATTCAGATAAAAAGGACACTGGCGGTAAACAAAATGCATACGGAATGCGTTTGGGTATAGGCGGAGAGGCCTGGGATGCAGCCCTTCTTTTTGGCTTGGGCAGCGGTGCCACAGGAGCAGACCTTTCGGGAAATGGTACGTTGGACAACGCCATTGAGCAAAATGCGACTTACAAAGGTACAACTGGTTTTAAAGCTAGCGGAAGCTACCGAATGGAATCGTTTTATTTTTATGGCAGCTACTCTATGGATGGGTTCAAACTTGATAAATATAAAGCTGACCCTGGCTACACAAATGGCACAATTGACGGTCAAGCAACGGCCGAGTTTGTTTTTGCCACTATGGAAGTTGGAGCGATTGACACGATGAAGATGGATCAGGGAGAGTTCTTTTATGGAGTCTCATTAATTTCCTCTGATAGTGACAACAAAGACCTCGACAATGCCGGAGATGCCTTTAAGTCTACACGACTGTCCATGCCATTTCTGATGGGTGTGGAAGTGACTGCAACTGAGTGGATGCAACTTCGCGGCTCAATCAAACAGCCAGTTCTTATTGGCTCTAGAAAGGCCCAAGACAGTGATGCCAAAACACTGGACAATGAAACGAGTGTTGGTCTGGGCGCAAGTATCTTGCTGGACAAATGGACCCTCGATGCCACCTTGGCTGGGGTGAGCACAGGTCGATTTGACTTTGGCACCAATACCTTTGCCAATGCCTCTTTGAACTACAAGTTCTAGTATCATTGTGAGAGCGCAAGGGATTTGCAAAAAAACAAATCCCTTGCGAATTCCCGCCGATCATGAGATAAATAGCGCTCAAGGCTCACTATCTCAAACTTTCAAGAGAATTTTTAGATATCACAATAAATCTTAAAATGAATGGCTGCCTTCGCAACTGAGACTGTCTCTATAGAGCTTTCAGTGATCTTCATTGTAAGACGCTGCTAGCGACGACCGCCATTGACCAATATTCTCTTTACCTCTAGGCTAAAAATCGCATGAAACAAACGAAGAAACTGTACTTACAAGGCACAATAAAGCGCCATCCTGATGGCTTTGGCTTTTTTATTCCCGAAAACAAAGAAAACCCAGACATCTATATTCCCCGAAACGAAATGAAATATGCCATGTCCAACGACCGCGTGATGGTGGAGGCCATGCCCGATCGTGCCCAGCCCGATCGTTGGCGCGGCGAAATCGTGAAAATTCTGGAACGAAAAACCAAAACCGTGGTGGGACGCTATCAAAGCCAGGGCGATTCCGCTGGATTTTTGCCAGACGACTCAAAGGCTTGGGGAGTCAATCTCAAGATTCCATCTGGCGACTCCATGGGAGCCATCGTCGGCCAATTGGTCGAAGCTACGATTGTTCAGTATCCAGAGAGCGGTGAAACCTTTATTGGCAAAGTCACCAAAGTGCTTGGCGATGCCGCGAGCCCACTCAATGACATTCAAAGAGTCATTGGTTTGCAGCAAATACCCGATGACTTTCCGGTTGCGGTGATCAAGGAAACTGAACATTTGCAAGACAATCCGTCGCCACAGGATTTTGCTGGTCGCCGTGATCTGCAAGATCTACCGCTGGTGACTATTGATGGCGCCACAGCCAAAGATTTTGATGATGCTGTCCATGTTGAACAGAACTCCAAAGGATTTTTGTGTCATGTGGCGATCGCCGATGTCAGCCACTATGTGCGACCCGGTTCGGAGATGGACAAGGAGGCCTATCTTCGTGGCACCAGCGTGTACTTTCCAAATTTTGTTGTACCAATGCTGCCAGAAAAGATCAGCAATGGGCTGTGTTCGCTCAATCCGCATGTGCCGCGGCTCTGCCTTGTGGCCGAGATGCAATTTGATTTTCAGGGTGTCATGACTTCTTCACAATTTTATGAAGCTGTGATGAAAAGCCATGCCCGAATCACCTATGGTGAGGCACAGCAGATTTTAGAAGGAAGTCCGCCAGAGCGCTTTAGTGAAGTCAAAGACGTGGTTCATCGCTGTGCTGATCTGTCAAAAATTCTTCTGGCCAAGCGTTACCGTGAAGGCAGTCTCGATTTAGAAATTCCGGAGACGACTCTAGAAATTGATGCCGAAGGCAATCCCGTCGATGTCTTAAAAAGTGACCGTTTATTTGCCCATCGCTTGATAGAGGAATTGATGTTGGCGGCCAATGTCGCAGTTGCAAAATTCTTTAAGCAAAAAGACATCCCCGCGCTTTATCGCATTCATGATGAGCCCCATGCCGATGCCCTTGAAAATCTCGAAAAATATCTGCAGGCCTTTGGCGCCAAAACACATTTGGGAAGTGGGCAATTGCAAAAGCGCCTTTCACAGGCCCTGCAGCAATTTGCGGGCGGTCCTCATAGCACCGTTCTTAATATCCTCACTTTGCGCAGCATGAATCAAGCCAAATACAGCGTGCAAAATATTGGGCACTTTGGACTCGCATTCGCGGATTACGCCCACTTCACCTCTCCCATTCGACGCTATCCTGATTTGATCGTGCATCGTTTGTTAAAGAGTCAGGTGATGCCCAATTCGCGCTATCGCGTGATGGCCGAGGAGGATTTGCTAACAGCCGGAACCCATCTGTCTGCCTGCGAGCAGCGTGCGGCCAAGGCCGAACGCCTGATCATGAGCATCAAAAAGGCTCGCTTTATGCAAAAGCATGTGGGCGAAGAGTTTGAAGGTCTCATCACCAGTGTGGTGAAATTTGGTGTTTTTGTTAGTTTGCGCGAATTTGATATCGATGGCCTGGTGCGCCTCGAAGCTTTGGCAAAGGAGCACCTGGAGTTTGATGAAGAGATGCTGGTTTTATTTAATAAAAAAACCGGCCGTCGCTATCAAATCGGCGACAAGCTTAAGATTCGCGTGGAATCAGCTGACGTCGACGCTGGGCAAATCAATTTTGTCCGCGTCCTTAACGAAAAAGAACAGGCTCACGAAAAGGCTCACCCGAGCAGGCCAAACGCAAATGCTAGAAAACGCACAAATGCTCGCTCCAGTGACCGTGGAGGCGACATCAACGCCAAGGGCAAAGAAGAAGCTATTGGTCGAGTGTCTCGCAAGCGAAAAGGGTCAAGTGGTCAACAAGAACACGGTGGTGGCAAAGCCAAAAGAAATTCCACACAAGAGCGGGACAGAGATCGTTCCCAAGAGGGCGACAGAGATCGCTCCTTTTCGCACCGGCCCGGAAAGCGCAAGGTAAAGAAATCAGGTTCTACCAGCGCTCAAAAGCACCGAAAGGGTCAAGGGCAGGCGGCAACAGAAAAAGCACCGGCAGCCTCTCACAGGAGTGGCGCAAGAAAAACAGCTACAAGCAAAGGACCCGAGGCTCTGGCAGGGAGCGAGACACCAAAGGTGCAAAAAAGATCGCTCGGTTCGCGCCTCCTTGGTATGTTAGAAACTTCGTACAGCAAAAATCGCAAGGCAAAGAAGGAAGCAGATGCGGCCAATAAATCCGATCGGAAGGACCCTAAAAAACGCGGCAAGAATGCGAACCATCGTGGGGGTGTTCGCTAGGCACGGTTTCTATCAGCTGCTGGAACGGGTAAACCTTGGAAAGTTTTTGATCGAACGCCTCAGTCCACGCGAAGGAATCGAGAACCTCTCCATCCCCGAGAGACTGCGCCTCAGTTTTGAAGAATTGGGACCAACATTTGTAAAGTTTGGCCAACTGCTGGCATCTCGTCCCGATTTGGTTCCTGAAGACTACGTCAACGAATTCAAACGCCTGCATGATCAGGTCACTCCGCTTCCGTTTTCCACTATCTTAGACGTCCTAGACAAAGAGTATGGCAACCAAGGTTCCGCAATCTTTAAAGAGATTGACCCCATACCACTGGGCTCGGCCTCCATTGCCCAAGTTCATACGGCCAAACTTATCAATTCAGACGAAGTGGTGATCAAGGTTCAACGCCCAGGACTCAACACCATCATTCACGATGATCTCAATGTTATGTATTTTATTGCAGAGCTCTTTGAGTCCTATATTCCTGACCTGCGCACTCTAAACCCCGTCGGCATTGTGAATGAGTTCTTTCGCACCCTGCAGATGGAAACCAATTTTGTTATCGAAGGCAACAACATCCGCCGCTTTCAAAAGAACTTTGAATCAGAGGCAAAAATCATTATTCCTAAAGTTTACCTAGAACACACCACCGAGCGTGTTCTGGTCCTGGAAGCCTTAAAAGGCATTCCACTTTCTCAGCCCGGAGCACTTCAGCAACCCGGAACTCAAGGCACTGAAATCGTCAAGCTGGGACTACGAGCCTATATAAAGATGGTGTTTTCAGATGGACTTTTTCATGGCGATTTGCACGCCGGGAATTTTTTTGTATTTCCAGAAAATCGCATTGGACTCATCGATTTTGGCGTTGTTGGCAGACTCAATCCGCGCACTCAAACTGCGATCGCCAATATGCTTTTGGCACTCTCCAGAGAGGATTACGAGCGACTGGCCTACGAGTATGTGGATTTGGCGCCTTTTAATGAGCGCATCAATGTTGATTTTTTTGCCAAAGATCTGCGCGAAATGATTGCGCCCTTTTATGGGCTCTCACTTAAGAACGTGAATATCGGTAAACTCCTTATGTCTTCGTCAGGAATTGCTTCGAAGTACGGCTTGATCGTGCCCACTGATCTGATGCTGTTTTTTAAATCCATCGTTAACATTGAGGGCATCGGTCGCATGGGGGACAAGGATTTTGACTTCTTGGAGCACGCCATTGACCTTGCCGAAGAACTGGTGAAAAAGAGTTTTGAGGCCGGCAAGCTCACCAATGAGCTCGCCAACATCACGCGCGAATCACGCAATCTCATCTCGGCATTGCCGAGGCAAATTAACTTGCTGTTTCGCAAACTCAACAATCCCGATCAAGCCATCAAAATTCAGATCAAAGAGATGCAGGAGCTCAAGCGCTCGGTTGAGATCTCCTTTAATCTTTTGTTTTTGGGAATCATTATTGGCTCTCTGATTTTAAGCGCCTCGCTTATTTATGTAGAAGGCCGCGGAGCAAAGATCATGGCGATGCCCACTCTGAGTTTTTTTGGTTACACGCTAAGTGCTGTGCTGGGGATCGCCGCATTTATAAATTACATTCGCAAGCGCTAACAAGCTCCTGAAAAAGGCAAATCTGCTGCGCTCTCCCCTTGAAAACATTCGTAGTTATTGTGGAGGCCACAATAACTATTGCTCAGTGAGCAGGTTTTGCACGTCACAGTAGTTGCGCAATTTGTAAATCTGATCGCGTTGATACTGTAAATCTCTTTTGCTCATGGTCAGCATTCTTTCAGAACACCTGTTGTTGCGAATCTCTTGTTCAATGGCCGCTTTTTCGCTGTCCGTAAGTCGCAACTTCCAAATCATTTTAATGCTGAGCCAATTCTTAATGTATTCACAGCGATATTTAGAATTTGGCGGCATGTACTCTTCGGGAGTGTGGTCCAATTTGTCTTGATTCTCAATGCCTGATGCTGCAATGAGGTGGGCAGAATAACCCGTGTAATTGGCATACAGGCAGCGTTGCCGACTGTTCCACTCATAACCTCCAGAAATATAGCTATTCTTGAGTGGCACCATGTGATCAATTTCAATGTCTCTAGCACTGTAGAAGGCATCTCCGGTGTACGGGTCATACCACTTTCCAGTCGCAACCGTGCAATCGTGGTCATTCGTAAAAGTGACAGGGACTTCGGAGTCGCGAATCAAAACCTTGGCTCTGGTGTTTTGGCATTTGCCATCTTCAGGATCATCAAACCATTTGCCGTAATGCTTTTTGCGATTGTAATTTTCTGCGGGACTGGGCAACGTCCCAGAGTGAGATACGAAATTGGTAAGGTTTAAATTTTGGGCCTTGGTGTTTTCGGCAATGGTAAAGTGCTGCGCGGCCAATGCAAACTGCGCGTGGAGCAACAGACCAAGGATTGCAACAGAGGCCCTTCGGATCGTGCTACGGAATCTTTCCACACTGTCTCCCTTAATTTTGAATTCATTGCCTCGCCTTGCGAGGAATTTAGCTCAATCGACTCATCACCTTCTCAGAAGCGCTTGCAGAATCCTTCTGCTAGCAACGTCTGCTTTTGATTAAACTCAATATTCCCCGAGGCTGGCAACCCCAATTCTGGTCAGGATAAGGTTAGGATGATATTTTCATGGGCAATGCGCGCAAATCGTCACGCTGCGTTCAGTCGAAAACCCCGACTTTATGCGCCTTTGCTCACTATTTAAAGTCGACTCCAAGCCCAATCCCCTCTTTAATTGAGAGGCAAAAATGAAAGTTCCTGATTCGATTTGAGCAGAGGAGAAGCCAGATGATAGAGACCAGAGTGAGTACCAATCCAGATTCAAAATCCACCAAAACCGCGCAGGAAAAACACGCCACGCAGGACAAGCCAGTAACTCCGCCCCTGGTGCAACTTGTATCCATCACTCCAAAAGCCGAAGAGGTCATGGCCTATTGTGCAAGAGTGAGCAATCCACAAAACCAAGAGAATCCTGAGATCAGCAAGCTTCTTGGCTTTTGTATTAAGAACGGCCACTGGTCTGTTTTTGAACAGGCCAACATTGTAATGGAGATCAACACTTCACGCGCCATCTCGCCACAAATTTTGCGCCATCGCTCGTTTTCGTTTCAAGAGTTTTCGCAGCGCTATGCTGCCGCCTCCGGAAATGTCATTTATGAGGCTCGCCGCCAGGACAATAAAAATCGACAAAATTCAGTGGATGACCTCTCTGCCGAGACCAAGGCTTGGTTTGAAAGTTCGCAGGCGGAAGTGTGGCACTTGGCATTTGCAAAATACAATGAAGCTCTTGAGCGCGGTATCGCCAAAGAGTGCGCGCGCGCGCTGCTCCCACTCAACACTGCGACTCGTCTTTATATGAACGGAACTGTGCGTAGCTGGATTCACTACATTGAACTGCGCTCAGGACACGGCACGCAAAAAGAACATATGGACATTGCACTGGAATGCAGACGCATCTTCACTCAGGAGCTGCCGACGGTTGCAAAGGCACTGGGCTGGGCGTAGGCGCTAGACTTAGCGTAAGAGCTGGGCTGAGCCCGACGTATGACTCGCTGAATACGGGAGTATGGGGCGCTTGGCCTGTTGTAAAGTTTCCCACTCTTTTTGAAAATGCTCCCAACCCACAGGAAGCATTTTAGGTCCGATGGGGTTGACGTACTCACCAACGACACCATCCCAACCACGAAATTCCAATTTTTGATCTGTACGCGAGGTTACAAACTGCGGCGACAGAGTCGTCTTGCCGCCGCCGTTGGGGATATCGACCGAATGGCTGGACATTGCCAAACCTGAAAGATGTCCCCACAGCTCGCGCACAATCTCCTCAGAATCTTGTACGCTCGTGCGCAAATGGTCAGACCCCTGAGAGGGATCGCATTGAAAAGCATAGTGCGGTTTCACTCGCAGAATCAGTAGACGGCGATTGAGAGCCTGCACGACGGCAGGGTGATTGTTCACGCCATTTAAAAACACCATTTGATTGAACACAGGAATGCCGTTGTCCACCAATAGTTCCAGCGCGACCGCGGCCTCTTCGGTGATCTCGTCAGGATGATTGAAGTGGGTCATAAAAAATACGGGGCGAAAGCGCTTGAGCCCCGCCACCAGGGCCGTGTCCACGCGCATAGGGCAAACCACCGGCATGCGCGTACCTATGCGAATGATTTCGATGTGCTCAATGGTTCGCAGACGCTCCAAAAGAGAAAACAACAATGCATTGCTGAGAGTGAGAGGATCTCCCCCCGAAAGAATCACTTCGCGAATTCCGGGATGCTGCCGTAAATACTCGAGAGCCTGTTCCATCTCTTTTTCGATGATGGTGTAGTGGTCTTTTGCAGTAAAGTGTTTGCGCGTGCAATAGCGACAATAAACGCTACAAAGGTCGGTCACCAAAAGCAGCGCACGGTCAGAATATCGATGCAAGACTCGAGGAACAGGGTTGTTGATGCGTTCCGCGAGGGGATCGAGCATTTGCTGAGCCCCCGAATTCAATTCAGATTCCTCGGGAATCAAGATTCTCTGCAAGGCAAGCGATGATGGTGCCTGTGCCACGAGCTGTGCGTAGTAGGGTGTGGCCTGAACCCGAAAAAGTCCAGCGGCCTGAGATTCAGATTTTGTTGCCATCGCCGCCTGATTGACCTGAATCGCCCGCGCCTGCGATGGTGTGAGCGCAAAGAGCGAATTGAAATCGGCAAAGGATTTGAGCGAGCGACGCAGTTGCCAGTTCCAATTGCGCCACTCACCTGCGGCAATTTCTTTTGGCACATCAAGGGCCTTAAATTCAAATGGTCCTAATTTCATAATCAATGGCTTACCTCAAAAGTGCTCCGAACACACCCCTGGTAGCGAGATTTTGCGCCATCTGTATGAATCCATTGGCTTCTTTTCCAAACCAATCACGGCAAGCCCCCTGTTAGGGACCATCTCGGCGCTAAACTACTAAAATCACAAGCGCACTCACCGAAGGCTCCCGGTGGTGACCAAAAGTTAGTCAGTGCGCCAATTCTGGGGAAACCATATTTGTTACGTAATTTCAGGCGGTTACGCACTGAAGCCGTATTGGCGCGGCTCTCGCACCTTCCTAAAGAGTCGGACTCTCTATTGTTAAAGGAGGCGAGTCATGTTTGAAAAAAGTCGGTTGTTAAAGAGATGGAGCCTATTTGGACTTCTCCTTTTTTCGTTGCTTTCAGTCTTCTCGCTAAATCCTGGTTCGGTTGGCAATCTCGATCTTGCCCAAACTGCAACCCCTGCTCCAAATACAAATGACACTCTTGATGCCGACGCACAGGCAGCAGCGGCTCTTCCTCCGATTGCTGAAAGCACTGAATCCGCCGCGGATCCTATTCCTGCTGCACTCAGTGATCCAAATTTAGTCAATGGATTAAGTTCAGCCGTCGAGGCCGCCGCAAACCCCGCTGCACCCTTGGTTACGGCCTCTGCTCCTACCGCAGTTGCAACACCACCTGCCCAAGCGGCAGCCCCATCTGCGTCGGCTGCGACCGCAAGTGCTGCAGCATCGACTCCAGAATTAAAGGACACTGAAACCGGCGAAACGGTTCTCCAGATTAGAAATGAATCAATCAGTATTGGCGGCCGTAAAGTCCGCGTTCGCTTCTATCAGCGGACAGATGAAACATGGTATGCGCGCACGCGAAATGCCATGCCTGAAGGGAAGCTCTGCTACTTGTGCGCTCCCTCAGCACAAGTCGCCTTAGATCTCAACAATCAAAAAGACGATTTTCAATCCCTTGCGCGAGCACTCGCGGACTCTATAGACGAGAATCTCGAGCTTGCAAAAGAAGATGCCGATCGCTTTGGTGATGACCACTACAGTGACGTTGCCTACAATCGAAGAGTGCAACGCGATGGCTATTGCGATTCTGATCGCCGCCGTACTGATCCAGATTGTGATGAATATGACGACTACGAACATGATGAGTATGGCGATGATTTCACAAGAGACTCGCAGCGAACAGTTTCTGCACGCACAGCTGAGCGAAAATTTGAAACACTTAGCAATCGTTGCGAAAATAAAGAAGACGATGAACAGACTCGATGTTTGGTCGATGGTTATTTAGATGTTATGAAGTGCAAGGCGGTTCGATCTTCAAGAAGCTCAAGAAGAAGTTCAAGTCGTTGTAAAATTCCAGAAGAGGTTGCCCGAGACTTCTTTAATAGCGAAATTCAAGATCGCCTTCAAGAAGATATCATGCAGACAGAAGATCCAGGTCGCAGATCAGCAGCACTCAGAGCCATCACCAAACTGCAGGGTGGCTTGAAGAAAAATCAAAATGATATTCGTCGCCAGCTAACTGCGATGGCCACCAAGTCTATCTTTTCGGCTGCAGCTCAGGCGCAAGGACATTATCGCAATTATCTCAATTACAGCAAAGATCCTAAGCAAGTTACTGCCGCGACTCAGTCCCTTGGACGCTATCAGCAGGCCATGGCCTACGCGGACTTAACATATCGTCAAATGGGCGCGATGAACACCACAGGCTTATCTCAAGCTGTAGCACGCGGACTCATTTCACAAAATGATGCCGATCAGATCTTGAGTTCAGGACTGCTTGAGCCAGGTGCGGCCGTATTGCAAGGCATGATGGCTTCGCCTGAGACTTATCAGATTCCGTCAACGATTTCGATGTCAACAGCGTCAGGTACATTTGCTGCGAACGTGGCAGGCTCTGTGTCTGTTACACCAACGAATTTTGGATCATTCAGTCAATCGGTCATCACCAATCCGACAGGAGCATTGCCCACACTTCCAGACGGTGCTCGCAGAAAGATCTATAACTCAAGTGGTGCAGTTGTTGACGCTGGTTCAATAAATCGCGCGCAGTTTGTTCCAGGGATGTCCTTGCCGATGGCAACGACACAGAGCCAACGTGGTGTTGTCTTTGGTCCAGTGCAGCCGACCAATGGCCAGGGACTACAAAGGAACTAACCTCAACTCGACAATAATTTTTGGTCATAATCGCTAAAGCTCGCGCCAAAAGGCATGTAGACTCTCTTTTATTTTCCAGCTGAGGTCGGTCAGTTTGTCTACATGCCCTAGAATTTTGCAAATTACTTTGCTAATATCGTAGCATTAACCGCAATGGGGAATTTGCAGATGAAAACAACCAAGCGCCGCCGCTCCACCCCCGCAGAAGCCAAAGAGTACCTTCATGGCTTCTCACGCAAAGAGCAAACACGCCTTCTTCACCAGGCAGAGTTTTTAGAGCCCTATGTGTATCGCAATGTGGATCTTGAGTTTAGTAAGACCCTCCTGGAAGTGGGCTGCGGAGTGGGCGCACAAACACAAATTTTGCTGCGTCGGTTTCCAAAAATCAAAATCACCTCAGTTGATTTTTCGGATGCCCAGTTGAAATTGGCCAAAGACATTTTGCGACCGGCCATTGAAAAAAAACGTGTGAGACTTGTTCAAGCGGATGCGCAAAAGCTCGACCTCAATAAGAAGGACTATGACAACGCCTTTCTGTGTTGGTTTTTGGAACACGTTCCTGATCCGCAAAAGGTCATCAACAGTGTATACAAGCACCTTCGACCGGGAGGCCATATTCATTGCAGCGAGGTGTTCAATCAGACGCTGTTTTTTGAACCCTACTCCCCCGCATTTTTAAAATACTGGTTTGAATTTAACGACCTGCAATCCGAAATCAAGGGGCATCCTTTTATTGGTGCAAGTCTCGGCAATTTGCTACTCAATGGCGGTTTCAAAGATATTGAAACCGAAGTGCGATGCTTTCATTTTGATTCGCGCAAACCAGAGATTCGCGCCGCTTTTACCGATTATTTTTTTGATCTCCTTATTTCGGCTGAAGGCGCACTGGTGAAATCGGGTAGAGTCACCAAAGATCTCATTATGGAGATGAGAAGAGAATTTGATGTCGTAAAGAAATCAAAAGATGCGGTATTTTTTTATGCCGACGTTAGGGCCAAAGCCACAAAACCCTGAAAGGAGCCACTTGCCCAGGACATTCGCGACCATGGTCGAAACTTTTGAGCTCATAAACGCTATAGAGTTGTACTGAATTGAGAAAAAATAAAAATCAATTTTTTTCTGTGGACCCCTTGTCTAATCGGGCTTCCGTGCCGAAAAGTCCACTATGAATAAGCTCATCACTGGTCATATTATTCTCGTAGGACTTTTTGTTTCTTTTCTACTTCACATCATGGGCTATGTGACCGTCTTAAAAATAGACGCTCCCAAAGTTCACTCGATTGAACGTGTTGAAGTGTCTTACATCGCTCCACCGCCGCTCACGCCAGCGCAAGTTAAAGCGGGAGAGGTCGCTGATGATCGCAAAAAGAAGCAAATCGTAGAGCAAAATGAAAAGGTCAACGAACAGCGCCCAGACAAAGCTGATTTTTTGAGTGCTAAAAACCAAAAGGTCGCCAAAGAAACCGTGGCACAAAAGCGCGGTGACTTTCAAAATGTCAAAGATAACGGCGGCATCACGGGAACACAGCAAGAAGAAACTCCTTTGCAAGAGCAAAAGCCCGCAAAGAAAGCTGCAGCACCCGTCGAAAAGCCAAAGGAACATCAAGTGGCCAAGCCTGATTCCAGAAAGAAACCCAATTTCAAAGACCTCATGGCACCTCGTATGAACGGTGAAGAGCTCCTGGCAAAGAAGCAGGAGATGGAAAAATCCAACACCTATGTCGCCCCTCAGGCCAACGGTTCCGCGGCAACTCCAGGCGAAAGCAGTCAAACCAACGACTATCTAAAGCAGATCAACCCTGGTCTTGAAACCATGCTGAACACCCGTGAATTCAAGTACTTTACCTACTATCAACGCATTCGTCGCCAGCTCTCCCAATACTGGGAGCCAAAATTGAAAGAAAAATTAACGAAGTTGTTCAAGCAAGGCCGTAAGATTGCCTCTCACCAAGATCGCATCACCAAGGTGCTGATTGTCTTGAATAACAGTGGCACCCTTGTCAATGTGCAAGTGATTGACGAATCTGGCGTCGCTGACCTGGATGAAGCTGCGATTGAGGCCTTTCGCGCCGCTGCCCCCTTTCCAAATCCCCCCATCGGCATCGTCGAAAACGATGGCACCGTTAAGATTCGCTGGGACTTTATCGTCGAATCCTAGACTCAAAGTAGCTGTCTGTTCCTTTGACATTCGAGAAGCTAATACATTCACCCACCTTCAGTTTTGCATATAAGTGAAAAACCGATTATATTGCAATCGCACGAACCCCTAAAAGCACTGTGCGAACTACCCACAAACTTTCAAATTGGAGACCATAAATGAAAACTATTCAGACACTCTTGACGATTGCTATTATCGCAACTTCTTCGTTAACAGCTTTTGCAAAAAATGAACGGACACTGCCCCAAAGGGTCGCCTATCCTGAATCTCAGACAATTGTTGTGAACTGTTACAAGACTCAACAAATCAGCTATTATTGGGAATTCACTGATATGGATCGAAAATACAATGGCGGAGGAGCGAATTGCGATGCCATTGCTTGTGATGGCATCAATTTCGGCAAGAAAGTTGCATGTAAATGGGGAAATAACAATGCCGACATTTACACTTGCAAACGGGATATAAGCACTACCGGTATTACCCATTGCGACCAATACTGATATCACAGGTGACGTCCGTCTGGACTTTAAAATAAGCCCAACAGGATCCAGACGACTCTCTGACATGGTGACCATGATTGCCTACCGGCTTTAAATATAGAAAATTGAAAATATAAAATTGAAAATAAAAAATCTTTTATCTTGATTCCATCTTCCTGATATCTAGCGGGATTAGACTATGCTGAGGAGGGAATAACCCCTCAGCATAAAAATGGAGAAAACCATGAAATCCCTAGTCCTAATCACATCGCTTCTTGCCTCATCTGCTGTTTTTGCACAGACCTCTGGTCAACACCCCGGCGCTTCAAATCCAACCACTAGTGCCACCACCCATCAAGCGGGTGCCTTTGAAAAGGCCAAAAACGCACAGGCTTGTAAAAAAGTAGAAGGCAATTGGAACGAATCTAAAAAAGAGTGCACACCTAAACAATAGGCCTCTTTTTCCTAAGGACCTACCAATTGTTCAGTGCACCAGTGGTGGGTCCACCCCAACACAATTCATCCTTTGCAGATTTCGCATTCTCCCAATAGGATCGGCATATGAAGATCGCACTCTTAGAAGATGACAAGTACCTGCGCCAACATCTCAAAAAAGTGCTGCAGGCCCAGGCCTGGTCGACTCTAGATCTGTCGACGCTATCAGAGATGGATGCGCTGTTAAAAACCAACGAGGAGATTGATCTCTTCATTCTTGATCGCATGATTGGCGACAAGGACTCGGCCGTTCTTATTAAAAGAATAAAAGAGCAAATGCCCCTGTCCAGTATACTCATTCTGTCATCCTTGGATTTGCCACAAGAAAAGGCCAAATGGTTGATGGCCGGCGCAGATGAATACATGGGCAAGCCCGTTTTTTCTGAAGAATTGATTGCTCGTATTCTGTTAATTCTTCAGCGCAAAAGCTCTACAATCGATTTAAAACTGCGGGTCAAAGATTTGGTCATTGATAAACTCACTCACCAAGTCTCTTGTGCGGACCAAAAAATCGATTTGACTGCCAAGGAGTTTAACCTCCTCACGCTGTTTGCGCAACAACCTGGGCGAGTTTACAATAAGCTACAAATTCTTGAACACGTATGGGGCTATGATTCCAACGCAGAAACCAATGTCGTCGAAACCACCATCAATCATTTACGCAAAAAGATTTTAGGATCTGGCTCAGCACTAGAACTAAAAAGTCGCCGCAATATTGGTTATTGGATTGAGACGTAAGTTCTTCCTAACTTCCTTTGTTCTGTTTGTTCTATTTGCAGTCATTATATTTCTGTTTGATAGGCTGTACTTTTTGGATCTCGAGGCTCAGGAAATTGAATCCAACCTAGAAACCATTGCTTCCTCTATTGTCGCCTCTGATCTTTCTCTTGAACTGTTGAACAACCTCGAAGACACCGAAGATCGCATTCGCGAGATCACAGAAGGACAAAGAGTTGATCGGACCATTCGCATCTTTGACCTAGAAGGACACCTTTTGTTTCGCAATCAGATGGCCCGCGCGCTGGATCTTCAGGTTTCCAACACTCAGTGGGCCACCTCTGAGTATCAAGGTCGCAAACTCAAGACGTTGACGGTTCAAAACGACTCCTTTGTCATTGAGGTGGGGGTCTTTTTAGATCCCGTGCTTACGGGTTTTAACTCACATTTGAAGCTCTTGTTTGCGCTGGTCTTTGGCGTGGTGATGCTGTCAGCTCTGATTTCCTATGTTATCTCTGGAATTACGATGCGCCCACTCAAATCCTTGGGGCAAACTTTTTCTTTGATCAAAAGCCGCGGCATGGCCTTTCGCGATTCCGACAGTGTCTTTACCGAAAATGATGCCAAAGTTTTTGAAGAGTTTCAGTCAGAAAAAGGCGAAATCGGTGTTCTTGCCCGAGACCTCGTTTCTGTGCTGAAACACTGGAAGGACATTCATCACGAAAAGCGCAAAGATTTGGCTTTTCTTGCTCACGAACTCAAAACTCCCTTGGCAAAGATCATCTTTGAAACGGAGGCCTTGGCTTCGGCGCCCGGAGACTCTTCACAGGCACTCACCACAAGTGTTTCGCGCATTCGCAAAGAGTGTTTGGCAATGTCAGATTTTATTGGTGAGTACATCAACTTGGTGGCTGTTCGCGCGGCTGATCCCTATCGCCAGGCCCTATCCGCGGTAAAGTTGGGTGAGCTCCTGATCAGAGTCAGAGACGAAAAATTCTCTCACTGTGCTGAGAGGATCCAAATAGCAAATCTCTCGTCGCAAACTATATTTGCCGATCGCTTGCACCTTGAGTCTGTCGTTAGCAATTTGATTGGCAACGCGGCCAAGTACTCTAGCGGAACCATCGAAGTGTCCTGGCAGGATGGTCAATTGGAGATCTGCGACTCTGGCCCAGGCCTCAGTGAATCCGTCATGGCGCGCTTGGGGGAGGCCTTCAATCGCTCCGACGACAGATCCAGCACGGGCTTGGGTCTTGCATTGGTGATGGGCATTTGCCGACTCTATCAATGGGAATTTGGCTATTTTCGTAGGCCCGGCAGTGGCGGGCAAATGATGAGTGTCTTCAGGATCGACTTTGGCGCTGATACCGCCTAGCCTCAACTCGACAATAATTTTTGGTCATAATCGCTAAAGCTCGCGCCAGAAGACCCAATCCGGCAACGTCCTCGCTTTTACCAACCTCACCTTAGGGAAACTAAGCTTTCGGCCGGCAAAAGCTGTGGGCGCCGCCGCCTGGGCCCTTATGGCGCGTTCTGCCTCAAAAATTATTGTCGAGTTGAGGCTAGATGCTGCGCCGATTCAACAATAGTGAATTTTGACGAATGCCTATAGGTTGGGTGCCGACTCTCATCGCCCCTATCTCTTCCGAAAGGACTCAACGTGAGCAATAGAACATCAAAGAACACCAAGCCGCCGGCAACACACACCAACAAACAGGCTTCGCAGGACAAGTCAGCAACTCTGGATCGCGCCACGCTTGAGAGCATTTGCAAACGCGCCCACTACCTAGCAACCCAGATGATCTACCAGGCCAACCACCGCGAAAATAAAGAGAAGGGTGACCCCAAGGTCGGTGGTCATATTTCTGGATGCGCCAGCGCCTTGCACATCATGGGGGCTTTGCACCTGGTGGTGAAATCAGGGTTTGATCACATCGCCAATAAGCCGCATGCTTCGCCCACAGATCATGCTTACAATTATCTGCTGAATCTTCTTTTAAAAGACAATTTTGAAAGACTCTCAAAGGCAGAGATGAGCACCGCCATGATGGGTCTGCGCGCCTTTTCACAGTCGGGTGAGCATGTCTTTCAATCCTACCACTCGGCTTATGATCCGGATCACCACAACTTCTTTCCGTCAGGAACTGTGGGAATTCCGCCCGTGGCTGCAGGATACATGGCGCTGGCCTATCGCTACACAGCGGAGCATGGCTACAAAGTTCCCGATGCGCACTTTTGGGCGATCTCTGGTGATTCTGAGTTTCGTGAAGGCTCCATGTATGAAGCCGTTCCTGATTTTGCTGAGCGCCAAATCAATAACCTAACTTGGATTGTGGATTACAACCGTCAATCACTGGATGGTCATCGCATCACCAACGAAGACATCATGAATGGCACCGACGCCGACCGCATAGAGCGCACCATGGCTGCCAATGGCTGGCAGGTGATTCAGGTTCGCCACGGATCACTGCGAAAAGCGCTTTTCAAAAAACCCGGTGGCGAAGAGTTTAAAAAATTCATCGAAACGGATTTGAAAGATTATGAGCTTCAGGCCTTGCTTCTTGTAAAAGACATTGGCGCTCTCAAAAAGGGAATTATTAAGGAGCACAGCCAGCTCAAGAAGTTTTTAGAGTCGGTGAGTGATGCGGATCTCTTTGCAGCCCTTCGTGATTTTGGTGGCCATGATGTGATTGGCCTGGCAGAAGCGATGGAAGAGGCCAAGGCCTCCAAAACCCGACCCACAATTATCATTGCACACACGCTTAAGGGTTGGGGTTTGCGCTGTGCCGCTCAGCCCGGAAATCACTCGGCGCTACCAAGTGAGGAAGAAATGGCCGAATTGGCCAAGAGCCATGGCGCCACAGTCAAAGAGCTTTTTCCACATTTTGAGAGCGATACGGTAGAGGGTCGTTTTCTAAAAACCCGCAGTGATGAGATCTTTAATGATATTCAAGCACAAAATCATTTGAAAGACGCCAACAAGGCTGAGTTTTTTAATATTTTTCAAGAAAAACCCATTCCAGAGTCAATGGATATCAACTTTAAAATGGCCAGCTATCCACACACGCAGTGGATGTTAGGTCAGCTGACTGCAAAACTCACACGGCTTGCAAATGGCGAGCCGCAAAACGAAATGGAAAAAAATCTAAAACTTCCTGGAGAGCTGTTTGTCTCCATGGCTCCTGACGTTGGTACCTCGACAAATCTCAACCCGGCGATGGATGGAAAGATTTTTGGTGTGCCTGTGGTCACGGATGCCGATGCTGATCTTGGCGCCAAAGAGGACAAGACCCCAGACCTCAAGCCCGGCGAAGAGGTGAGCGATCGCTTTTTGCGTTTTGAAATCGCCGAAGGCAACGTCATGACCTGCGTCGGTTCTTTTGGCAAGATTCGCGATGTTTTGGGAGTGCCACTGATTCCGCTCATGACAGTCTATGACTTTTTTGTAAAGCGCGCACATGATCAGTATTTTTATAATTTGTATTGGAAGAGCTCATTTATCTGTGGCGGCACCCCCTCGGGCGTCACTCTCTCCCCCGAGGGAGCACAGCATGGCTGGAAATCTGATTTTCAGATTCCAAATCAAATTATTTGGGAGCCTTTCTTTTGCCAAGAACTGGATTGGATTTTCTGTGAAACTCTGCGCCGCCATGTGAACCACGACAACGGCGGACGCTCGGGCGCCTTGCTTCGACTTGTCACTCGTGGGGCGGATCAGAAAGACTTTTTAAAATATCTCAAAAAACAAATTCGCTTTAAGGCTGAGATCCCAGCCGGAGATGACAATCGCACACCACAATTGTGCCGTGCGGAGGCCCCACTTGAGGGCGCCACGCCAGAGGACCAAATCGAATCCATTGATGAAGCCGAAATTCTCAAAGTGGTACGAAACGAAGTGCTTTCAGGGGCCTATTACCTGATTGATTACCGAGGCTATGCTGGCTATGAGGCTGGCGATAACGTCGTTAATATTTTCGCCTTGGGCTCGCCCGCCACAGAGGCTATCTTGGCCTCTGAAAGCCTCTTAGCAAAGGGTATCTATGCCAATGTCATCATTGTGACCAGCCCCGATTTGCTTTGCGGTATTCAGGCCCATGAATCTGACTATGAGTATTTGCGAAAAGACTTAAAGTGCAACTCTGACCTTCATTTGTTTCCACGTGGCGACAGTTCCGGTGGCCGCGACGTGGGCGCCGCAAAAGGAGACGTGGAGCAGCGAGACCTGTTAACATTGGCGGGAAATCGCATTCCGATTGTTAGCGTTCATGATGGTGAGGCTGGGATACTAGATAATCTCGGCTCCATCGTCGGTGTGAAGCAAGAGGTCTGTGCGGTGAGAAAACACTCCAAGTGTGGACGCCCTTCTGACATTTATCGATTTCATGGCATTGATGCAGACAGCATCGTGCGAGCTGTCGGTCGAGTGTTGTCAGAGACGGCGCTGGAAAAGGTGTTGATCAGCAGAAAGATTCTCCATGGACTTGACCAAGGTCAAAGCGAAGAGACGCCTTCGCACTGGACCGAGCTCTGGCCTCAACTTGGTAAAGCGAATTCAAATTATACTAAACACTGACGTCGCCTGTGGCGACTGACTAAAGTATAACTACAATATTCAAGACATTGTGAAATGTAATGTTTCACAATGAACCAACGTCTTGTTTTTTTTAGTAAATTGCTATTTCTGCAAATTCTTCAGGTACACTGATTGAGTATTCAACAGTTTTTCGCTTTTCGACTGGAGATTATTCAATGGCTTTAAGAGAAGGTCCAACAACGAATCAGATTTTGGTGGTTGATGACGAAGTTGATCTCGCAGAAACTTTTCGTGATCTATTCGAAGGACTCGGATTTATTGTGGATGTGGCGCATGACGGTCTCCAGGCAATGGACAAAGTTGCTGCTCAAAACTACAGACTGGTACTGAGTGATATTCGCATGCCTCGCTGTGGCGGATTGCAATTGGCGGAGTTTTTAAAGGCCCACCATCCTTCTGTACCAGTGCTACTCATTACCGGTTTTGCCGATGTGACCGAAGATATGGCTAAAAGTGCTGGTGTTAAGAAGCTCTTATCTAAACCAATAGATTTGGAAGATCTCATTCAGACCGTAAAATCTTATTGTCCAGAACCTAGCCCCCCTGGTCTATAGATCCGATTGCCTCTCGCGGTGGATCTATAATATTCTTTTCCAATGAAGCAAGAATACTCATTTGATGGAGTTTACTTTCCGTCATCGGCACCAAAATCTAAAATTGTCGTCGTATTTGTTCATCAGTGGGGCGGTTCCGTTCGCGGCATGGTTCGCCACATACATTTGGTCAATGCCCTGGGATTCAACGCCTTTGCGTTTCAACTGTTGCATTTTGAGATTCCCCCCGCCACAAGCCTGATCAGTAGCTCCAATCACCTCGGCATCAAGCACATTTACGCCGATCAGGTCGAAAAGGTTCTTAATGAGATCAATGCTGATAAAATTGTGTTCGGATTTTCTAACCCTGCCGGCTCGGCCATTGAGGCGGTGGCGCGAAGAGGTGCCGCCGATATCAAGGCATTGATCTGCGACAGTGGCCCGGCCTATCATTTTTTCTATTCCTATGAACAGGTGCTCAAGCACTACTACAAAATGGAATCACCCATAAAGCGCAAGCTCTTAGTTTACACGACGGGCTGGGCGTGGAGTCCGTATTACAATAAAGATGTGCGTGAACATCTGCAGAGCTTACCCGATGGCTTCGCGGTACTCACCTTGCAAGGTTGGCAAGACTTGATTTCCCCACCCAACGAGATCGAAGCACATTTTCGCGATCTCACCAACATCGAAGAAACTCGTGTGGTGATGGCCAAGGCGGGTCACGTGAATGGAATCATTCAGGACCTAATTGTTTACCGAAACTCATTGGAATCATTTTTGCGTTCATGGCATGGCTGAGGTGGGATGAACATTAGAACTCATCTCAAAATTAGCTCCGTGGCGAAAAGAATCTAATCGCTGTTTCACGCTTAAAGGGAAATCCGCACCTGAGCTGCTAAAGCTGGATCAAAAGAGACTTAGTTAAAGATTGATATTGATTTGTTTAATATACTCTTTAGCAATCACTTAGCAATCGTCGAGACAGCAAACCTATTACTACCACATTTTGGTCCATTCGGATAGACCTCTTGAAACTCAAGTGGAACCTTTGCCGCCTCAAAGTATAAGATGTCTGGGTCACAGTTTGTCCGGTCAAAGACTCGAAAAGAAACATCCTCGGGCAATTGTTCATAGGCACCAAAATGTCGTATGAGAATCGTGAGGCCCTCTTTAGTTCGCTCACCCCGAACTATGGGCGGTGGTGGTATGACTGCCTGATCGAGACATTCGTCATATTTAACTTCACCTTCGACCTCAATAGCTATTCTTTCGGGAAACACATCACTTGTGGCAACAATCACCTCATGATATGGAGTCATGATAGAGGCCGGGCAACTCAGTATTTCATTTCCACCGTCGAAGTTATCGTTATTGCTGCAAGCTGAGATTAGCAATAAAGCGTATATTAGAGTCAAGATTTTCATATTTAGATACTATGAACGCAAATCCATAGGGTCAATAGCAAAAAATGACAGATTGACTCCTATGTGGACTATCACCAGAAACCAGATAAAATTCGTTGTAACTACGAACGGGGAAAAAAATGATTTTTCGAATTTCATGTTTATTTGGCATTATTTTCTATGGTTTTTCTGCAATGGCCGTTACGCAGGAGTGGTATGGACCTGCAAAGATCACTTGGTCTGAAGACGATCCCGCGCTTGTTGCCTGCATGACAGTGCAGATCAAAAATCAAGGACATTATTCCTCTGAAGGCAACGTGTTTTGGGCAGGCTTTTTGCCGCAAGAGACAGATGGGTTTCAAATGCTTTCGACAAGTTATTGCCTCGTAGATGCACAAGGCTACTGTAAAGAAGCCTACGATGCGATAATCGAAGCGAAAGATAGTGCTGGATGGAAAAACGATTTTTCAGAATATCCTAAGTTGACAGTTACAGCGAACTCTATGGGAAGGTATATTACCTTTTTAAGTCACGAAACGGGCGCTACAAAGTTTGTAATGGACCTTGACGCCTGTAAGACTTTTTTCTTGGTAGAATGAAACTATAAAAGTCGGGAGTGATTTGCCTTACGAAACCGCGATTAGATGTATTGCGCAGTACTTGATCTGACAACTCGACCTCGAATTTGAGTTGT
>CAYMBJ010000062.1:0-23946 GCA_964388665.1 uncultured Pseudobdellovibrionaceae bacterium
CTAATCATAGTTTTTCTGTCTTAGCAACCTGTCCAGTTTATGGGGTCCACTATAATCCTCGGTGTAGGCCTCAATGGATTCGTTGAAGTAAGCCTCGGCAGTGCTTTTCTGGGCCTGACTGAATTCATTTTTAAAAACATGAATATGGCCAACACCTTTTGTTTTGAGTCGAGCCTTTTGTTGATCATAGAGTCGTTTGCCTTTTTCTGTGTACAAGATGTACTTATCATTCACTGGTAGGTAAATGTAGGCGTCATAATCCAAGGGGACCTCTTCATTGATATCATCAATTGAGATCGCACACATTTCAGGAACCTTAGATACTTCAGTTTTAACGCCCACAGCTCTGGCCATCGGAAAGAAGGCAAGCGCCACCTCTTTATTTTTATGAGTGGATTTACGCAAAAATTGAGCCGCAACATTGGCCCAGTCTTCAAAGGGCACCTCTTTTATTTTCAATTGAAGATTGTCTTGCTCATCGACCTTCTCGCCTTTTTGCACCAAAAATTTTAACAGGCGAGCGCGCACCACTTCAATAAAACCATCTTCGAGCGGGCGATTGTCGCCCATGGCTGCTAATAAATATCCAGAAAATTTTGGACTGTCGACCAAGATGCAGGCCACATTGTCTACCCGTTTGCCAATTTTCTCTGCCTCTGAGGCGCTGCCTTTTGCGTCTGCGCTTTCTTTTAGAGACACTTCCGCGGCCTGTGCCATCAATGCCTTGCTCGCCGGGTCCATTGGCAATAAATTTTTATTTTTACCACCGGTACCCAATTTGTCGCCCTTTATTGGCAAGGCCACCTGAAGCAGCGAGCTCTGCCCACTGTTGCTTGGAGCATCTGGCAACTGGTTACCTGGGCCGGGAGAAACTCCCTTGGCCGAAAGCCCATTTTGATTGGCGGGAAATTTTGCAAGCGCATTCAAGCGATCACTCTTAGGAGTCAAATTTTGCAATTGGGCAGCATTGGCCGCATCGGGAAGCCCTCCTGCCGCTGGCAAGAGATTGGCACTCTGTCCGGAAGCATTGGAATTTGCAAAATTAGCAGAAGAATGAGCACTCATAGAATTGCTATTGCTAAACTCCTGGACTCCCGCCTGACCCTTGGCCGCATTCGGGTTCACCGCTTGGCCCAGCCCAGAAGGCTTCATACCGAAAGTGTGAGTCTGCCCGTATCCTGGTGGAACCGGCGCCTTTGCTGCTCCGAGATCTCCATCGGCGCCTGCGGCACCTGGATCGCCAGAAACATTTCCAGTAGCAGTTGTACCATTGGCAATATTAGCGAGCATTGAGTTGGCTTTTGCCAATACACTTGCTGAATACTCATCAGCTTGCGAATTGATACTTCCTACGACAGTGCTGCCAGGCGAATGTTGCTGTGACGATCCTGCCTGGCTGCCCGCAGGACCGAAACCACTTCCAGAAGCACTGCTATTAGCATTCAAATCCGTCGTGCTGAGATGAGCAAGATCCGGAGTTGTCAAATTGGCTATTGAAAGATCTTTGCTATTGTTCGTCGTGTCTACGGCGGACATGCGCATTTCCATTTCTTTTTGCATGTCCTTAAATACTTTCATAAAGATCCGCTCCACCGCAGGTCCAGTCACTGGTGGAATCAAAATGTACTTTAATCCCGAATTTGATAGCAACCGCATAGCAGCAGCCGACGTGCCCTCGGCATAGCCGATCACTGTCACTGGCACCGCTTGGGCCAAAAGTTGTGGGATCTCTCTTATTTTTTCAATAGGAAAATCCATTGGCAACATCACAAATTGCGGCTGCTTCTGGAGAGTGATCATAAATAGCTCTTTGATCGAAGTGGTGGCCTGGAGCGCCCAACCCCGATTGACGAGAAAGTTCTCCGCCGCGCGAAAGCTATGCTCTTTCGCTTTTAGAATGATCATCGATCGGCGCAACTCTAAAACTTGAGGTTCTGGAGCTGCCTGTTGAGAATCATCCATTAAGAGGCCTTTTCTTTGATGCGGCTATTGCCCTTTGCCAGACCTCTTTCGCGCGTGAGCATTTCTTCTAGCTCTTCTTCAAGAGTATCCAATACCAGATCAAAGTTCAATGCCCGAGATTCGCCCTCGCCGTTCGGCGTTTCTACGAGGATTTTTTCCAAGATGTTCGGTGGAACATAGGGCTCGCAGGCCAAGCGAAAGCCGATGTAAATTTCTCTCAGCTGAGCCAAACTCTTGCGAATGCCATCGCGCAGCTTGCGTTCAGACTCGATCTTCAAAAGTTTGGCCACTTCATCATTTAAGATCGACAGCTCCACGGGCTTTTCCAAATAGTAGGTGATTCCGGCATCCAGGCCGTCGATCATTGATTCTTTTTCGAGGTACCCAGAAACCATGATCACAGGAACATTGCAATCAAGTCGACGAACCTCTTTGATAAGCTTGTTGCCATCAAACTTGGGCATAGAGAGGTCCGTGATGATGATATCAGGCGCCGGCTTTTGAGTGTCAGCGATTCGTGCGAAAACCGCTTCGGCTGAGGAGAAAGTTTCGACGTCATACTCAGATCGTAAAGAAAATTGATAAACCTCAAGAATCTCAGGTTCGTCATCAACCGCAAACACCAAGTGTCTTTTATCTTGATCCATCGCTGCTCCTCAAATTGAGATATCGATTTCAATGGTAACTCTGCAATATCTATCGGAGTCTTAATAAAAAATGTTTACCTAATTTTCTATTTAATGTGAGTCGTCTCATGATGATGCAAATTGTCGGCGATAGGGCCCTTATGGATCGACGGATTTGGCGACGGATTCTGGGTTCACTGTCAACTCAAACAAAATCGTGAATTTGACAAATCCATCATCGTCCAATAGCCCTCGCGGTGGATTTGGAAAGGTCTTTGCTGCCATAAAGGCTTCAATATGACGATCATCCAAAGCCAAAACTCCAGACTCCCGCATGACATGCGCTGAATGGAAGCGGCCATTTGGTAGCAGCCAAAATTCCACCTCCGTGGTTCGCTTGCGATTGACCAATTCGCGCATCACCTCTGGCAAAGGCAAATCTCTGTTGATCAACTTGCGCAGACCCTGCACCCAGTCCAAATAGACTTGGCGGTGCATGCGAGTAAAGAACGAAGAGTAGATGTGCATATCGGTATCGACCGCAGTGAAGTTGCCTTTGATCAGATCGTCATCCGTAGGACTCATCGTCAGATTTATCAAGGGCATCATTGGTAGATCAGAACCCATCTCCAAATCCTTTTGCACAATCTCCGGTGCATTGTCCTTTTCGCTTTTGGTAGTGGCATTCATTTTGTCCTGCTTACCCTGAGGCAACTGGATCTGATCGTTTATTTTTGGAAAAATTTGCGGTTGCTCTACACGCCTCTGTTCCTTAAATCGTAGATTCCGCGCCCCCTGATACTTGGCGGGCTTTTTGGCGTAGTCCACCTGCAGGTCCACAGGGGCATTCACTAAGGTCAGATTGATCATATCAGAGTGAGACATTGGTGGAGTATAGGAGTGCACGGCCCAAAAAAGACTTAAGTGCAGAACTATACTTACAAAAGTCGTCAACCAAAGTCGCATATTCGTCTCAGTATAGGACGTTTGAAGAGAAAACTCAATTTCGCTGTTTAGATTTCGTCGATTTTGCCCGAAAATAGGGAATAAGGGGTGAAACATGGCAAAAATTTTAGACTTGTCTCAAAAACTTGCGAACAGGAATCCAAATCAAGCTGAGGCTACGCTCGCCAACCACCCTGACTCACAATCAACCAAAAATGGCCCTTCTGTGCTAGACATGACCGTAGCTCGCGAGGCCATTCTGCAGCGAGAGCGTAGGATTGTAAAACGGACCATATTGACAGAGTTCATTGGCGCATTTGTGGTGTTGCCAGAGCGCGGTCTCTACCGCGTGTCACTATACGACATTTCTGAAAAAGGAATTGCTTTTGACACTGAAGCCTCCACTGGGCATTTCTCCATGGGCGAAGAGGTCGCAGTGCGCGTCTATCTTAATCACCGAACTTACTTTCCGTTCATCATCAAAGTATCAAATACGCGATTGATAGAATTTGAAGGTGTTGTCCGCCACGGTGCGAATTTTGTTAAAGACACGATCAACGAAGTGGCTCTGCACCACTTTGTGCAATTTATTCAGAATATCAGCGCCAGCTTAAAAACTGACGACGGCGATGTTCAGGTTTCAAATATTCTATAATATTCTCTAACAATCTCCCAAATCGCCAATATTTTATCCGCAAATCCTAGACAAGCCTCTTTGGATTGTGTCTGATATCTATAGTGTGTTGTCTTTAACATCGGACTTTAGCAATGGAGCCAAACAAATTGACTAAGCAAAGCAGTACCAAAAGAAAAAAAATTGTGGTCGACACGAATGTCATTCTCTTTGACTCGCTGGCAATCCTGCGCTTTGGAGATGCCGATATCCACATTCCCATATCGGTGATCGAAGAGATCGACAAATTTAAACGCGACCAAGGCGAAAATGGACGCAATGCCCGTCAGTTTTCGCGCTTTATCGATGTCTTGCGCGGCAAGGGCTCCCTGTCTCAGGGTGTCCAACTGGATAACTCCGAAATCGTGGTCTACATCAATACGGATCTTATGTTGGCCGGAGTTCCTCAAGAGCTAGACGCCGCCAAAGGGGACAACCGCATTCTCTCGACCGCACTGGCACTGGCGAAACAGCATCCTCGCATCAAGGTGGAGTTGATATCAAAGGACATCAATCTTCGCATCAAAGCAGACGTCTATGGAATTTTTGCCAAAGATTACGAACCCTCGGATGTCTCGCAAGAGGATCTCTACGAAGGCTATCAAGAGATCGAGATCACGCCTGGAGAAATTGATAAGTTCTTCCAAAACAAAAAAATTGAAATGCCCAATTTCAAGCTCAAGGCCAACCAGTATGTCATCATGAAAGACAAGCTCAATGCCAACCATTCGGCCATAGGCAGATATGATCAAAAAGAAGCCTGCATTATGCCTATATCCAATCCCGCCGATAGCATTTGGGGAGTGCATGCTCGCAATGTTGAGCAATCCTTTGCTCTGGATTGTCTGCTCAACGATGAAATTCTTTTTGTCTCGCTCGTTGGCAAAGCCGGTACGGGAAAGACGCTTTTGGCCATTGCCGCCGGTCTTCACAAGACTCTCGATCAGGGGCACTTTCAAAGACTACTTGTGTCACGCCCCATCTTTCCAATGGGCCGCGACATTGGTTATTTGCCTGGGGATATCGAACAAAAACTGAATCCTTGGATGCAGCCCATTTTTGACAACGTCGAATTTTTGATGGGCGCCGATAAAAAGGCTGCTGGGCGGGCTCAGGAATTGATCAATCAAGGTATGCTCAATATTGAGCCCCTCACCTACATTCGTGGACGCAGCATACCGAAGCAGTATCTGATCGTCGATGAGGCGCAAAATCTAACACCACACGAGATCAAGACCATTGTGACGCGAGCCGGGCGAGGTACAAAGGTGGTTCTGACTGGGGATATTTACCAAATCGACAATCCCTATGTGGATTCTGCCAATAGCGGGCTCACCTATGCCGTCGAAAGGTTCAAGGGCCACCCGATTGCTGCTCATGTAACTTTGACAAAGGGCGAAAGATCTGAACTCGCAGAACTTGCCGCCAATATACTTTGATATATAGTCAGCAAAATTATGACAAAAGCACCATCTGAAAATAAAATTGAAGTCGGATACAAAACCAAGTTTGTGGTGACCATCACAGACAAAATGGTCAAACAATTTGCCGAAGTCTCTGGCGACTTCAACCCCATTCATATGGATGATGCTTATGCCGCCAAGACCCGATTTAAGCGTCGGATCGCCCACGGCATGATTGCAGCCGCGCTGATTTCGCGGTGTTTGAATGAAAACATGGGTGAGGGTGGCATCTATCTGGGGCAGACTTTAAAATTTGTAAATCCCATCTATATTGATGATGAAGTCAGTGTAGAATTGGAGGTTCGCGCCGTACGCAAAGAAAAGGGCATCGCCAGCATTGATACTTTTGTTAAACGAACCAAGTCCGACGAAGTTTGCGTTAAGGGCGAAGCCGTCATCATGATTGCCTCTTCGCTGTGAGAAAGGTCGAATAGATTTTGGCAAAGTATAAAATTGGAGTCGTGACTGCTCAATTCAATTCTGAATACACCCATCTGCTCAAGGCGGGCGCTCTGGAGGTTTTGCAGGGTGCCGACGTGGATTTTTTGTGTGTGGATGTTCCGGGCGCTGTAGAAATTCCCTTGGTCTGCAGCCAATTTTTTAGCAAAGCCAATTGTGATGCCGTTGTGGCCATTGGCTGTGTCATTCGAGGCGAAACCACTCACTACGATAGCGTCTGCCGAATGGCAGAAAATGGAGTGCTCGAGGTCATGCTCAAGTTTGAAAAGCCGATTGGCTTTGGTGTGATCACCACCGAAAATGATGAGCAGGCTGCAGCTCGCTGTGGTGGTGCCCATGGCAATAAAGGAGCTGAAGCGGCTCAGGTCGCGCTAGAAATGCTCAGTATAAAATACTGAAGAAATGATGAGTGTGAATCCATCGTCGGAAATTGAAAAAGCAAACCACCAAGCCCGAAAACGCCACCGCGAACTTCTCGCAATTTTCTTTATTACATTTTTAAGTATTTTAACCCTGTGGTTTGAGATTCGTCTGATTTCTCAAAGTCAGCAACTTCCGGTGATTCACAGTATCTTTTTTTTCGGACTGGTGAACTTCAATGTCATACTGCTGCTCCTACTGATCTTTCTGATTTATCGCAATTTGGGCAAGGTCTTTGTGGAGCGCAAAAATCGGGTGATTGGCTCCAATTTAAAGCGAAAGCTAGTCTTTGCATTTATTGGCTTTAGCTTTATTCCGGCAGCACTGATTTTTGTCACTTCGTTCTTTTATCTGAGCGCGAGCTTTGATAAATGGTTTAGCAAAAAGGTGGTCACCACTCTCAAATCCTCCCTAGAGATTCAGAGCGCCTACATTTTTGAAGCCAGGAAAAAGAACTATCACTTTGCTCACAAGATATCGGATCAGATCAAGGCCATCGAAAAACAGGGCAGCAGCAATGGACAAAAAAATCTCAAGCAACAGCAGCTCTCGGCTCTCATCGAAAAGAGCGCGATCCTCGATAATTTGGACTACGTCGAGTACTACCCATCGCTCACCAAAAGGCGGATGCTAGCCTATGGCGAAGACTCCGAGAAAGAGCCAATACCGAGCCTGTCGACTGAGTTTTTGCTGCGCGGAATGGAGTCCGGAGCCGAAGCCAGCACAATTCAAAACTTTGGCCAAGGCAATCTCATTCGCGCTATGGTGCCGGTGGATCCAAAAAACAAAATGGGTGTGGTTGTGGTCACAACCTTTGTGCCCCTGTCGCTTGTTTCGCGCATCAACGATGTTGGCCAGGCCTATGAGGAGTTTCGCGATATCAATCCAATCGAAAATACTTTGAAATCGATCTTTTTAACGATTCTTTTTTTAATTTTCGGAATGATCCTATTCTCATCAATTTGGTTTGCCTATCAGTTGGCCGAGCAACTTTCTGTCCCGCTGCTGCACCTGGGCTTGGCCACCCGGCGAATTGCCGCTGGGGACTATAGCAAGCTCAACGTGAAATCTGGCAATGAAGAGATGCAGAACTTGGTGGACAGCTTCAATCAGATGACCACCAATCTCGAGAAATCTGAAGCCGAAGTTTCGGCCGCTAATAAAAACCTGCAAGAAACGCTCAATTATATTGAAGTTGTGCTTAGAAACGTATCTGCCGGAATCATTTCGGTCGACAATTCGGGACGTGTGACCACCATCAATCGCCATGCTGCGGAACTGTTAAAGATTGATCCCAGCAAGTATCTTGGTCGGCGCGTTCGTGATCTTTTGACTTTTGAATACTTTCGAACCTTCGCTGAACTCCTCAAGACCATGCAAGATCAGGGACTCTCGAGCGTCCAGAGAGAGCTAAATCTTAACATTCAAGGCGAACAGCTCCCCGTGCTGATCAACCTATCTCTGCTAAAAAATGACCAGGGCGAAGAGGTGGGCAGGATTTTGGTGTTTGATGATTTAACGCCAATCATGAATGCGCAGAGATCCGCGGCCTGGTCCGAAGTGGCCCGTCGCATTGCTCATGAGATCAAAAACCCACTCACTCCCATTCGACTGGCAGCAGAGCGTTTGCAACGAAAATTTGGCAATAACATCTCTGATGAAGCTTTTAGTGAGTGCACCAAGATGATCATCCATCAGGTCGAGGATTTGCGCAATTTGGTCAATGAATTTAGCAATTACGCGCGCCTCCCGCAGGCCAAACTTATGGAAGGTGATTTTAACGAAAGACTGCGCTCGGTGCTGCGAGGTTATGAAGAGACCCATCCCGAAGTGAACTTTCGCATCGAATTGAGCGAAAACCTGCCACACCTGCGCTTTGATTCTGACCAAATCAAGCGAGTTCTTATTAATTTGTTAGATAATTCACTTTCGGCGCTCAGTGGGGTTAATTCGCCACTCATCACTGTGTCTACAGAATGCGACAGTGATTACAAAATTGCACGGTGGATCATGACTGACAATGGCATTGGCGTCCCAACAGATGACCGCATCAGGGTGTTTGAGCCATACTACACCACCAAGGAGCATGGCACAGGCCTCGGCTTAGCGATTGTGAAGCGAATTATCGAAGACCACGGCGGTCATATCCGCTGCTTCGCCAACCCACCTCAGGGAACGAAGATGGTGATCGATTTGCCGCTACCAACCACTTCCGTCTGGGCGCCGAGCTTAAGGTAAAACTTACGAAATCAATTCATTGATCTCGTCAGCTCTCAAAACTCTAAGGAGAAAAACGATGAGCCTCACATTTAACAATCGCCCGGTTCGGATTTTGATAGTGGATGACGAAGCCCCCATTCGCGAGATGCTCAGCGCTTCGCTTAAAGATGAAGGCTTTCAGGTCGAAGTGGCTGCCGATGGCCTCAGCGGGCTCAAGGCCATGCAAGAGTTCCATCCCGACATTGCCTTCTTGGACATTTGGATGCCAGGTAATATGGATGGCCTGCAGCTCTTGACCCGCTCCAAAGAGACCTTTGCACAGATTCAGTATGTGATGATCTCTGGACACGGAACCATCGAAACAGCTGTGAAGGCAACAAAACTTGGTGCTTTTGATTTTATCGAAAAGCCACTTTCTTTGGACAAAATTCAAATCATCATTTCAAATATTGTGGCTTATATGCAAGAAAAGGACGAAAAAAATGCCTTCTTGAATAAGCTTCGCAAAAATCTGTCTTTGATTGGTGATTCGCCAGCGCTGGGCCAGGTGAGACAATTGATATCACGATCTGCACCCACTCAGAGTTGGATACTGATTCAGGGTGAAAATGGCGTCGGCAAAGAATTGGTCGCGCAAAACATACACTACCTCAGCCATCGCGCAAGTCGTCCCTTTGTGGATGTGATCTGTGCGCAGATCCCTGAGGATTTGCTTGAAGGCGAAATCTTTGGCTTTGAAAAGGGTGCTCTTCCAGGGCTTGAGAAAACTCGTTACGGTCGCCTCGATATGGCCAGCGGTGGAACTCTGTATATTGACGATATCATCAATATGAATGCGACTGTGCAACATCGACTGCTCAGGTATTTGCAAGAAAAGAAGTATCAGCGCACGGGCGGCATGGATTTGATCGACAATGATGTGCGAATCATTGTGGGCACCTCCACCAATCTCGAAACCGCAGTCAAAGAAGGAAAATTTCGCGAGGATCTTTTCTATCGTCTCAATTTGATTTCTATACAGGTGCCGCCTCTTCGCGAAAGAAATCAGGACATTTCTATATTGGTGCAGCACTTTAGCGATATGATTGCAAAAGAAAGTGGCTACCCCAAAAAGACCTTTTCGGAAACGGCAATTGCCAAATTGAAAGATTACCACTGGCCCGGGAATATTCGGGAGCTACGCAATTTTGTGGAGCGCGTCTATATTTTGACTCCGGGCGAATATGTGGATCTGCATGATGTGCGCTTTGCCGGACTGGCAGAGTTTGAGCCCACCGCGGCTGTGGATGAGGGCATAACCAATTTTCGTGATGCGCGGGCAAAGTTTGAACGAGAGTATTTGATCAAGAAAATTCAAGAAAATGGCAACAACATCACCAAAACTGCAGAGATGATTGGGCTTGAAAGAAGCTATTTACATCGTAAGATAAAAGCCTACGGAATTGAGGTCAGTTAAAATGAAATGGTCACAAGCATATGTCTTTACACTAAAAGAAGCGCCCACCGACGCTGAGATCCCTTCACACAAACTGATGGTTCGTGCAGGTCTCATCAAAAAGGTGGCTCCAGGAATTTACACCTATGGCAATCTGGCCCTTCGCGCGATTCGCAAGTTTGAAAATATCATTCGCGAAGAGCTCGAAAAGATCGGCGGCGTCGAAGTTCTGATGCCCATGGTGCAACCTCGAGAATTGTGGGAAGAAACCAATCGCTGGAACGAAATGGGCCCTGGTTTGATGAAAATGCAAAATCGCAATGATCACTGGTTTTGTTTGGGCGCCACCCATGAAGAGGTCATTACGGATTATGTACGTCATGATATCAAATCCTATCGCGACCTGCCCAAGAGCCTCTATCAAATTCAGACCAAATATCGCGATGAAATCCGCCCACGTTTTGGCTTGATGCGGGGACGCGAATTTATCATGAAGGATGCTTATACATTTGATGCCGACGAAGAGGGTGCGCTTAAGAATTATTCACTCTACTACAGCGCCTATCGCGCCATCTTTGATCGCCTCGATCTCGAGTACCGCACAGTGAATGCTGACGCTGGCAACATTGGTGGCAGTCAAACTCAAGAGTTTCAATTGTTGGCTGCGGCCGGCGAGGATTCGCTTTTGGTTTCGGACACCACCGATTTTGCCGCCAACATAGAAGTCTGCCCGGCCATCGATGCCGAGCCTTTTGAATCCAAAGATGCTCCGCTGCCGCTTGAAAAATTTGCCACCCCTAAACAGCGCACCATCAAAGATTTGGCAGCATTCACTCAGGTGGAGCCACAGTTTTTAGTAAAAAGTTTATTTTTTGCTTCTGACGATGGGCCCGTGGCTGTATTGCTCAGAGGCTCTGATGAGCTCAATCCCATCAAGTTAAAGAATCTGCTGGGCATGGCAAATCCACCACTGATGCTGACCGATCAAGAGGTGAAAACGCTAACTGGTGCCTATCCAGGTTCCTGCGGCCCTGTTGGTCTTAAATGTCCCATCTATGCAGACCAAGGCCCGATGGGATTAAAAAACTGGATTGTCGGTGCCAACGAGGACAATTTTCATCTTCGTAATGCAAATCCTGAGCGAGATTTTAAAATCACTGAGGTTGCGGATTTGCGCCTTGCCCGTGAGGGTGATCGCTGTCCCGAAAGCAATGGGCGACTCAAGGCATTTCGCGGAATTGAAGTGGGTCACGTATTTTATCTAGGTACAAAGTATTCAGAAAAAATGAGCGCAACCTATTTGGACAAGGCCGGAAAATCTCTGCCACTGCAAATGGGTTGCTACGGAATTGGTGTTTCAAGAACTGTGCAGGCAGCCATTGAACAGTCTCATGATGGCGACGGCATCATTTGGCCAAAGGCCATCTCACCATTTGATGTTCATATATGTGTTTTGGATCCCAATGATACTAAAATCATGACTCTTGCCGAACAGATCTATACGGGTCTCAAAACAATGAACCTCAGTGCCTTTATGGACGATCGAGATGAGCGACCGGGAGTTAAATTTAAAGATGCTGACCTCCTTGGCTTTCCGCTGCGACTGGTGATCGGCGCGAAGGGCGTCGAGGCCAACGCGCTGGAGATAGTGATTCGCAAAGACAAATCTCAACACAAGGTGCCTCCTCAGGAGGTGGTGACCACGCTCAAATCATTGTGGGAGAAAATTTAGTGGTTTCTAAGGGAAGCATAGAGTGGACCCACCAGGTTCTGCAAGAAAGAGAAATTCTTGAGCACCTAGAGCGCTTGCAGGTGGTGGCCCAAGAGTTCCCCGTGGTGCTACTCAAAGGCGGCGCTCTCATTGGTGATCTGTATCATCCTGGAGAGCGCAGAATATCAGACTTGGACCTGCTCGTGCAAAATTCAGATTTATTGAGCATCAAGGAGCGATTGCTTTCGCTTGGCTACACCCCACTGACCGATGGATTCAAGTGGTATGCCAATAGCTATAAATGTCTATTCAGCTACCCCGGGGTCATGGCCCCAGTAGAAATTCATACCAAACTCATTTGGACGGAGCCAGAAAATTTTAAGTGGCTGACTTGCCCATCACAATCTGGCGCATTTTTGCGACTGATGCCTCTGCATGAGCTCTTGCACCTTTGCTTTCACTACAGTTTGCAGCATAATTTTTTACATAAGTTTTGGCTCAGAGACATTCACCTGCATATGTCCAAGTACAACGAGATCAACTGGCCTCATTTTTGGGAACTGTGTGCCGAGCTGAGGGTCACCAATTCGATAGGTTTGCTGTTTGCTCTTGATGGGAACCACTGCGGTCAGGCTGGCGATATGCCAGAAAATTGGCGACGCGCGCAGTGGATGGCGCGGAGGATGCCCTTACAGTTTCTTGATGATCCCACTCGCTTTCCAATTTGGAGCCTGTTAACTAAAATGCACTCTTTACAATCTCTCTGGAGCAGCGCACGCTATGCTGTGACCCGCTGTTATGGTCGCCTGATCTCAGCCAGCTAGGGAGCCAACAATGCGTATTTTACATCTTGGAAAATACTATTGGCCTTACAAAGGGGGAATGGAACGATTTGTACGTGATCTTTGCCAAGCTCAAGCCAGGCGTGGTCATCAAGTGGTGTGTGCCGTTCACAATCACATGTCTACTTTTGTTGAAGAAGTCATGGGCGGCGTACGCGTGATTCGCTTTGCAAAATGGGCCAAGCTTTGGTCCCAACCTCTTTCGCTATGGCAGCCCCAGCGCCTTCGCGATTGCAACGCCGATGTTATTCATATTCATGGTCCCCACCCGCTTGCCGAAATGATCGGAGTCTTTTTTCTATCTGGGCGCAAAATCTTGACTCTGCATGCACTTCCGCAGGGGCGTATGCAGAGGCAAATATATATTTATTGGCTTAAGCGGATTCTCAATAGATTCAATGCGGTCACATTGACCTCCTCAACCTATCTCAATTCACCGGAATGTAGCTTCTTAAAAAAATTTCCAGTTCATATCATTCCACTTGGAATTGATTTTGAATATTGGCAGCAGGTGCAGTCGTCGAAGCGGAAAGCCAAAGACATTCTGTTTGTTGGCAGACCCACACACTACAAAGGCCTCGACATCTTGCTAGCAGCAATCGCAAATACAAATTATGGCTTGTCGATTGTAGGCCAAGGTCCCAATAACGAGTCCAAAGTTTGCCAACGACTGCTAGCCCACCAGCAGGTGGAGTGGTTCCCCGATTGCAGTGATGAGGATTTAAAATCGCTTTATCAAACCGCAAAAATACTAGTCTTGCCCTCAACCTCGAACGCTGAGGCTTTTGGCTTGTGCGTGCTTGAAGCTCAGAGCTTTGGCTTGGCCACTTTGAGCACTGACCTAGAGTCTGGCTTGCAAGACCTAAATGATGGCAAGACCACCGGCCTCACATTCGCACCAGGAAAAAGCACTGATTTACAGCAAAAAATTGAATTGCTCCTGAGCAATCAGAGTCTACGACAGTCGCTCGCAAAGCGCGCCCAAGATCTAGTGACAAAAAAATATTCGCTGGAGAGCGTCCTAGCTGCTTACACAGAGCTTTACCTAGCCTCTGATGCATCCCCTAGCTGAAAGGCAAAAAGATTAACTGCACGGACCACTAGACTTCTGACCTAAACCAGCCGCCAAATTTGAATTTCCCGACTCGATATTGCCTAGGAATTTCCGATTCATATAGAGATGATCTCTAGCAATCAAGAAATCAAATTTGGCAGAAGCACTAGCGATTCGCATGAAATCAATTTCTCGCAATTGCTCAGGTACTTTTTTACTCATCGCAATTTTATTGCGATGCTGACTTTTTCCATGCCTATCCTCGTATTGACTTGGACTATCCTTTTCAAATCCCACGTCTACCGAGCTGATGTTGTGGTCAATATGGATCTCAACAGCGACGATCGGCAAGCCTCACCCGCGGCTTCGATGTTCTTCACTCTCAGCGACCTCCTATCCTATAAAGGATACTTGGTCGAACAGTATTTTGAATCCAATGAATATCAACAGGCTCTCTACGAAAGCATCGCCAGCAAGACAAGTTCCTCGGGGACAGGCAGAGACGATATTCTAACGATCAAAAAGTATCTGGCAACCTTTGGACCTTCCGGAGCGGGTCCAAATTCGGAGGCAGAAAGCGAATTCATTTATTCTCACCTGAGTTTAAAATCAAATCCAGACAAATACCGATTAGAGGTGACAGCCCTAGCCGCCAATAATAGAGTCGCTGCAGCTCTTGCCAACGTCGCTGCAAAAAATCTTGTCGAGATGAACAGCCGAGTGCTACTCAAGCGTATTTTGAGTCTTAAAGATTTTCTACAAGCCCAGACAGATCAAACACACACTGAACTCAAGCAGCTTGAAGAAGAACTCGTGGTGTTGCAAAAGTCAGAGCGACTGTTTTCTCCAGATGAAATCAAAACTCGCGTTTCAGCCGTCATGATCGATCGCAATTTGAAATACGATGAGCTTAAAAAGTCACTGACCGCAATCGAGCTTCTTAAAAAGGAAACCGAAGCAGATCTCAACAGCTTTAAAGATCTCCTAAAGAGCTCTAAAAATCTTTCGTATTTGTATCTAGAGCAAATGCAACGTCGGCTAGAAGTTTTAAAATTTCAAAAGTCACAAATCCTAAACGAACGAAACATTAGTTCCGTACAACAGGACGACATCAATGCATCCATTGCCAACGTACAAAGAGAAATGTCGCACCAGATTGAATCTAAAGCTCCCATCTCCTCTTCTCCTTGGGACTACATTCGCAAGTTAGAAAACTTAACGTTTGAACTCAATCGAAAAAACAATGAGATCCTCTCAGAGATCTCAGCACTAGAGTCCTCACAGTCTAAAACCGAAAAACGTTTTATAAATCTTCCTGACTCCATTCGTCGCTACAATGAACTGCGCAGAAAAATTGAAGTGACTTCAAACCTCTATACACAATTGAAATCAAAACTGCAGGAAACTGAAATTCGCCAAGCTGGGCACGCCAATGATCTACTAATTCTCTCTGAGGCTCCGGTTCCCGAGATTCCATATGGAATGTCTAAAAAGCGTGCGGTGCTCCTAAGTGCACCAGCGGGCCTCACTTTGGCTCTGATTGTGTTATTTCTCAAATTTCTTTTGGTTCCAGTTCTCAGAAATCCAGACGAGCTCGAACTGATGGGAATGCCCGCCCTGTTCAGCCTTCCCGAGATTCGCAGTCGCTCGCTACCGAGTTTCAATCTCAAAGCTGCCAGTCGCCTGATTTTGGAAATTGCGCCCAATTCTGCGGAAGCCAACACCCTCCGCTATACACGCTTTCAAATCGATCAACTCTTTGAAATTCGCAAACGAAAAAACATCAATGAAGCCCATGGACCGATTTTCTCGGTGACAAGCTCCACCCCTGGAGAGGGAAAAAGCTTTCTGACCGCCAATATGGCCCACGTATTTTCAATGTCTGAGTACAAAGTGCTGATATTAAATCTTGACCTCAGTGAGGATCCCTATCCCGATTACTTTGCTAAATCGGCCCGTCCGCCCGTGGCAACGGATCTACCATACAAAGGAAAAATGGAATTCAAACTCACAAAATATAGCGAAAATCTAGCGGTGGTCAATAGCTCCTATTCCAGTGCCGCCTTGAGTGAAGAGATTGAAAGCACCCATTTTAAACGCTTCTTGGAACGTCTCTCTGAGGAGTACAATATTATCCTGGTGGACACTCCCAGCATCAAGGGAAATTTGGAAGCCATGCTCATCACACAGTTGGTGGATGCTGTCTTCTACACAGTCAATCAGCGCACCACACTAAAGGAAGACATTCATAGGTTTGCTGGACTCCTTAGACGAAGCACCTCGGCACCGATCTACTCGGTTCTCAATTACGCTCCTGACGATCTTTCTTTTCAGGCACTGGGTCTTGATCGGTTCTTTAAACGAAGCGCTTAGCTTCTTATTTCGAGCTGACTGACAGAGCCGCTTCAGCTCGTCCCAAACTGAGGCACTGAAATGAGTCAATTTGGCACATTGGCCATGGCCCTTCATTTCTGAATCTGAATACCGATAAAGGTCCTAATGTACCAGACATTGAAATCGAACTGAAACCTAAACATATATAAGGGAGGAAAAAATATGTATTCTCCAGAAGAGATCTCAACACTGTATGCCTTTCTCAAGCAGACCGGCGAAGGCAATTTGCGCAAGATGTTTGTCCAGGGAAAAATTACAGAGATCCATTTTAATTTATTGATGAAGGTCGTTCGTCAAACCAACGAGAATGACTTCGTCAGCCATTTCCAAGCCGCGACTTTTCCTAAGTTAAAGCTCAATGCGGGCGAATTGGCCGTGCGCGAGCATGTTTGGGGCTTGGCAACTTCGGCATTCGTCAATATGGGTCTGTTGCCAAAAGATACCGAGCAAAAAAAGGTCGCGTAAAACTTAGACCGGTTCAAGTCACACACTACTTCGAGCGAACAGAATCTTGAAAGTACACCCGACGTCGAATCGAATCGATGTTGCTCAAAATGATTTTCACTACTTTGATGGATAGGTGCTCATCACCAAAATCCTCAATCTGAGTGGGCGCCGGGGCTTGCAGTGTCACCTCCGTGGCATGCAAGAGCCTTCCACGATCAATCGGGGATTTGATGAGCGTCCCAGAATCTGTACCTTCCGGCCTCTCATGGGCATCTCTGGGAGTCAGAGCTCGGAAGCCCAACAGGGAGCACTCTTCTGTGATCGTACCACTGTCTGAAATCACCATTAGTGAGTTTTTTTGCAAGGCAATGTAATCAAATAATCCAAGAGGCTTTAACATTCTCACCAATGGGTTGAGTTGAATCTCGCCACCATCTTGAATGCGTTTGGCTGTGCGTGGATGCACCGAAAAAATAATTGGCAATTTGTACTTCGCAGCTAAGTCATCAATGTACCCCAAAAACTCAGTGAGTTTGCTGGGGTCGTCCACATTTTCTTCTCTGTGAAGGCTAACAACAAAGTACTTTTGCTGGTTGAGATTCAAGGTTTTGAGAACAACTGAGGCTTCTATCTGCGCCTTGTGCTTTGCAAAAATCTCTTGCATCGAAGATCCCACTTTGACCACCAAATCTGGCGGCAAACCCTCGCGCACCAAATATCTTCTGGCATGTTCAGTGATGGTCATATTAACGTCTGAAAGGTGATCGACAACCTTGCGATTGACCTCTTCAGGCACCCTGGCATCAAAGGATCGATTGCCAGCTTCCATATGGAAGATTGGAATTCGACGCTTCTTTGCACACAGCACAGAAAGGGCTGAATTCGTATCACCATAAATCAGCATGGCATCCGGCTTGGTCTGAGCTAACAGTTTATCAAACTCCACAAGAACGGAGGCAATCGTTTCGATGGCCGTTGCTTTCGCGGAATTCAAAAAATGATCTGGCTTCCTGAGGCCAAGATTTTTAAAGAACACTTCTGACAGCTCGTAATCATAATTTTGACCTGAATGAACAAAAATATGTTCGCTGACTGAATCGAGCTGCAAAAGAACCTGGCTCAACTTAATGATCTCAGGCCTCGTGCCGACCAAAGAAATGATCTTTGGCTTTTTCATCCCACTTTTTCTTTCTGTTCAGGAGACTCTGTAAAGTACTCTAGCATTTGATTTGCCTTTAACAGCTCGTGAGTTTCTTCCATATTCAGCACGCTATCCTTGGAGGAATATTCAGAAATGAGATCCGTGGTTTTTTGCTTCTGACCAACCAATAGTTCTGGGAGCATGGGTTGGATGACATAAAAATTTCCAGCACGGTAGGTGCGCGCCGCTTCTTCGTCGGAGATCAAAATCTCATGAAGTTTTTCGCCGGGTCGGATGCCAATGTTTTTGATTTCAATATTTTGCTTTCCAATCAGTGCCGAAGCGATGCTCATCACGTTGGATGCGGGTGCAATTGGAATAAAAGTTTGCCCGCGTTTACCGTAGGTCAATGCCTCTATCACCGTGTCCACAGCATCTTCAAGTGAAAGCAGGAATCTCGTCATTCGCGGGTCCGTAATTGTAACAGGCCCACCCTTACGAATCTGTTCGTGAAAGAGCGGCACCACCGATCCACGAGAGGCGAGCACATTGCCATAACGAACGCAAATAAACTCGGTGTCCTTGGCAAAAATATTTGCCGAAATAAAAAGTCTTTCTTGAAGAGCCTTGGTCATACCCATGACGTTGACGGGTTTACAGGCCTTGTCCGTACTAATGCCTACGACCTTCTGCACTGGCAGTTGATGTTCGACGATGGCGCGGATGATGTTTTGCACGCCAGAGCAATTGGTTTGAATGGCCTGATGTGGAAAGTATTCACACGTTGGCACCTGCTTAATCGCGGCCGCATTGACCACGATGTCCACATTCCTCAAAGCCTTGACAACATCTGGATACTGACGAATGTCACCGATCTGAAACTCCAATAGGTTCAGAAAATTATTGAAAATGACCTCATCAGTCGCAGCTTTCATGTTGAGATACTCTTGTCGCATATAGTGCTGCTTCGCCTCATCACGCGACAGCACAATTATTTTCTTTGGTTGACCGGAGGCGCCGGATAGCAAGCGTTTAACAAAGGTTTTCCCCATGGAGCCGGTTCCCCCGGTGATCAAGATCGTCTTGTCTTGAAAAAGGGTCTTGGATTTGGCACTGGCACGCTTGGGATCAATTATATGGCTCACTGTCATAGACTCTGTCTCCTCACTTTTACATTCATTGTCATGCTCTTAAAGATACTTATCAAAATTTACCCAATTTTCTGGCACCGGTGTTCAATCAGACAAAGCGCTAGCTCGCTCGACCCAATTTGCTCAGTTGATAATTGCGACTGCGCTGTCTATTAATTACCGAAAGCATCTCTGGCCACGAGGGAGTCTTGATGTTGGTTTTTTTAAAAAACTCTTGGCCATTGAGTGACTTATCTGAAATCACTGAAGCATCTGGTTCAATTGAACAGTCATTTTCAAACACTTCATTTGCTAAACTCAGCAGCTCAAATTTAGATATTGGCTCGCTAGCGATTTGCAAGACTCCGGTGAGCCGTTCGGGAAATTGCAAAATGCAGCCAACGACATAGGCCAAGAAATTGGTGGTTACGCCCGAATAAATCACCTTAGAATATCCTTTTATGTTGTTGCCCTTTTGCGAGAGAAACCATTCCAAAAGCTCCGTCTTACCAAAGAGCTCGAGACCTATGATGGATGTTCGCAGAGTCAAAGCGTAGTCGCCACTGACTTCGCCCGCGGCCTTCGACTGTCCGTAGAGATCTTTGGCATCTTTGATAGAATTTTCAGTGTAATTTCCAGTTTTACCAGAAAACACACAATCAGTAGAAAAGTGAATCAGATACCTTCCATTTTTGCCACACCAGTCGTTCAAAAAATGCGGCAAGAGACTGTTGGCGCGAATGAGTTCCGCGTTGTTGTTAGGTTCGATCTTTCGAGTCGTCAGGCCAATGCAATTCAATATAACATCAGGACTGCAATCATTGAGTCGTTTTAAAAATGTAGCTTCATCGGAGAAACTCATATTGTCCCAGATCCTAGCATCATCAAAAAGCGGTATGGTCAGTATCTCCTCGCGCGTCCGGCGAACACCTGCCCACACGTCAAACCCATAGCCTTGAAGCTCGCAGTAAATCTGATGCCCGAGCATCCCAGTGGCTCCCAATATCAAGACTTTCACGAGGCCTTCCTTTCCGGTTGTTCAGCAGTTGCACTGACAATATGTTGATTCAGCAATTCAAGGGATTTCTCTAGCACTCTTTGACGAGAAAAGTTCTCCTGATAATATCGATATCCATTTTTACTCATCTGTGAAAGATTGTCCCTCGGTCCTTGGTACAGAGTTAGAACATTTTTTATGAGCCCTTTTAAATCGTCGGCCTCCGCGACCAGACCACAGCCGCTTTCATGGATGACCCGTTTGCCTTCGCCACTAATGGACGCCACAACAGGTAGTCCATTGGACATGTAGGCCTGTAGCTTCGATGGAACCGTAAGTTGAAAGGCGATTTCATTACCCAGAGACAAAAGGCCAACCTGTGCACTTTGCATTTGCAAAGCTGCATCCTCAGCTGCCACTCGCGGAAAAAATCGAACTGTTTCTTGCAGATTCAATTTATTCACTAAGCTTTTAAGTCGCTCCTTATCGCTGCCATCACCAAGAATATGAAATTTAATTTGCGGATTCGATTTGAGCTTTTCCGCGGCATAGACAAAAATCTCTAAATTCTGTGCCCGACCAACATTTCCAGCATACAAGCACACAAATTCTTCACTGCCCTTCTTCCTATCGGTATAGCGTTCGGCGAGCGCCTGGCTTGAAGGTGTAAAGTCTCCCCAGTTCGGCAAGTAGAAAAGTCTCTCCGCGCGGCCGGAGCCTAGGTCGCTCCCAGATATCTGATCAAAGAGAGATGCACGGTAAGCCTGGGACTGAAGCCATAAAAAATCCACATTCTGATAGATCTTCCGGCAGATCCAGGCCAAAGGTCTCCTCAGTATATGAGGAAAGCTCGGCAAGACACCATAAAAGGTCTGTGGCCAAAGATCTTGAATCCACATTGCACTAGGTAAACCCAATGCTTTAGCAAACAGAACTGCCGGCACTGCGGAAAAGATCGGGGAGGTATTCCAAATAAATACGATGTCCGGCGAAAATTTTTTCATTTTCCAAATTCCGCAAGAGCCGACCAGCATGAAACTCAAATAGTTAGCCGCCAAATTAACAAAACCTCGACCTCGCGGCCACACCCAGACTCGCGATATTTTTATCTCGCGCCAGACCTCGGTGAAGGGTCCACGATGCGAGTAGCCTTTGGCAAAGACGCCGTCGGGATAATTGGGCAATCCCGTGAGCACCTCAACCTCGTGACCAGCCTGCTGCCACGCTAAAGCCAGGTCATTGACCTTAAAGTTTTCGGGTACAAAGTATTGCGACACAATCAGTATCTTCACTACTCCATTAAATCATGGGAATTTGCAAAGATGACATCCAGTAAAATTGAAAATGGCACTACGTCTAGACATGATCAGAGCAGACTGTAATAATGTCCTAGGTTGAGTTAAAGTGAAGTCAAATGAGCTCCAATGTCCATCACGCAACGATCAAACTCTTTTGGATTTTTTTGCTTCTCCACTCTTTGGCGGCCTATGCTATTAATGGAGTGCCGTTGCCATGGCTATCGCAAGCAGGAATTTTGGTTCTCTGCGGGTGGATCCTGAGTCAGAATGCCATCTCCTTACCAAAGGGATCGGTTGTTTTCTTACTTTTACTAACTTATGCCATCATAACCACCTTTACCAATAGCTTTGTCGAAGACTATTCTTTACTGATGCCAAGGCTGGCCACAACCTCCTACGAGATTTTTGTCGCACTTAGATTTTTGAATTTTGGTTCGTTTTTTGCGTTCTTTTTGGTGACCTACTATTTGCTCCGTAAAGGTTACGAAGATCGCCTGATAGCCGGTTTGACCTGGCTTGCCGTTTTCGTATCTCTTGCCGGGGTCTATATTTACCTGGCTGAGATCAAAGGCTGGCCAGAACCTCCCCGCACGCGAATTGGCACATCTGGCAAAGAGCAATCCACGGTTTTCACCTATGCCTTCCACCGTGCACTTGGCACCTTTCGCGAACCAAGTCATCTCGCCGAGTGGTTGATCATGCCCTTCTTTATTTCTTTTCTCTACGAGAGCAAACTCAAATGGATTCTTGTCTCCACGATTACTGTTTGTTTTCTACTTACCGGCAGTTTGACTGGGATCATTAGCGTTGTCGTTGGCCTGGGGGTTCTTCTTATTTTTGGCGGCAAAGCCGCCGCCGGTACGATGATTAAATTTTCTATTCCCCTTATTATTGGCCTGATTGGTTTTTCGCTCTTTGTCTTTAGCAACAATCGCGCCCCAGTGAGCCTGCAGGCCACTCTGTGGGATCGTATCGAACCGATGCTCGAAGAAAAGGGTGGACTCAAAAAGAGCAATCGTAATTACGTATATGACTATTTTGGCAGAACCCAAATCGAATTCTTTGGCCGCGGTCTCGGAAACGCCAATATTGAATTTAGTCGAGATCAAAAGCTCGACGCCACAGCGAGCTTTCTCAATTTATACATCAACTCTCTCTTTAGCTTTGGAATTTTTGGCTCTTTGCTTTTTCTCGGCTTTATTCTTGTTCCGGTGGTGCAATTCCTAAAAGCAAGATCTCGCGCAAACGACCAACGCCTGATTTATTTTTTTGCGGCTTTCATTGGTTGGTTGGTCGCCTACATGATTCACTCCGAGGAGCTCTCTACGCACTTTGCGATCTTGTACGCCCTTAATGTGTATAAGGCTGAAATGTTGACTGTCTCTTCGGCGCGGATGCGACCATGAGTGGAGTTTTGATCTTTTGTGATTACTACTTTCCGGGACACAAGGGAGGCGGGCCACAACATATGATAAAAATTCTGTGTCAGCATCTGACCAAAATGGGGAAAAAGCCACGTCTGATCACGCTCGCCCATGACCTGGGCGACTCAACAAACTACCAAAACATCGCTGTCAATGCTTGGCAAGAAACTGACGAAGCGCATATCTACTACAAAGACTCTCAACTGAGCACCCGTGCCCTGCTATTACAAGTGCTCGCCAGTGCCAAGCCAGAGTTGATCATTCTTAACGGCGTGTTTTCAAAACACTTCACCATCCCCGTCCTGTTTGCGAGAAAGACATGGAATCAAACCCCCTTCCCATCCCTTGCCATTTTCCCTCACGGCGAGTTCTCTCCCTGGGCCCTTCAGCAAAAGTGGCTCAAGAAAAAAGTCTTTTTGGCAATTTCCAATCTTTCGGGTCTGCACAAAAACGTGCGGTGGCTAGCAACCACTGAAATGGAAAAGCAGTGGCTCTTGGGCCGTGGACTTCAAGCCAAAGTCCTCTTGCTGTTGCCGCAAAACCTTGGCCAGCAGAACTCCAGCCAAGCGCACCCTCTCGATATTGAAACTACTGCAGAAACCACATCACAAGTTCTGTTGTTGCCCGCAGCCAAGACTCATATTAAAGTTCCATTGCACTTGGTCTTCGTGGGCCGCATCCAACGTATGAAGAATCTGCATTTCTTTCTTGAGCTCCTGGCTCAAGTCAAATGCCCCATTAAATTTTCAATTTATGGACCAGTCCAAGACAGCGATAAAACTTATTGGAATCAATGTCTTGCATTGATCCACAAACTACCCGCGCATATAGAAGTCACCCATCACGGGCCCATCGCCGCAAATCAAGTCACGAAAACTCTGGCAAAATATAGTTTTCTTGTACTGCCATCTTTGAGTGAAAATCTCTCTTTCGTGACCGCCGAGGCGCTCTCCGCCGGCCTCCCCGTAATACTCAGTGAAAACGTCCCCTGGAATGTTGCAGAAAACAACTGTGGCTTTAGTTTACCCCTAACCAACATCGAACCATGGATTAGTACTCTTCACCTGGTCGCCGTCATGTCCCTTGGCGAATGGCTGCAAATGTCGAAAAATTCGCGTGAGTATTTTCAGCGACTGATGAAATCATCACAAAACTCCGCAATGATTGTTGAATCACTTCTTGCAACCAGCCTCACCGGAGGAACTTTCTAAGAAACTCTATCTTTTCTTTGCAGCTTCCTTCAACAAAGTAATCTAATCGCTGCCAAACGAAACTCAAAAAAAAGCGAAGCTCAAGAGCTACTTC
>CAYMBJ010000063.1:0-22836 GCA_964388665.1 uncultured Pseudobdellovibrionaceae bacterium
ACAAGACAACTCAAATTCGAGGTCGAGTTGTCAGATCAAGTACTGCGCAATACAAGTTAATGAATCTTACTCATTAGGTCAAATTGCAATCACGCCCTAGTGGTCTATGCTCGCGTTGTGATTTTAAGAAGAAGTTCCGCGTCTCTTCCTCCCAGAATGATCTCTTCGTCAGAGCGAAGACCCTGACTTTTTAACCGTTCTTCAGAGTATCCAACAAAGGGCTGCCAACTCCTGCTCTTTAAGCCGGCTTGGTGAAGGCGAGTATGGTAGTCTTCGCCGTAGTACCATTCGGTGCCATTTTCGATATAGAAATCTTCTTTGTGTTCCGGATGCAACTCGCGATACTCATTGGCAGATTGCGTAGGGCCGGCTTGCAGGGATGAGTTAAGAATGGCCACTCCCGAATCTTTGAGTAGGCGGCGAATTTCTAAGAGAACAAGGTGGTCCTCTTTGATAAATGCCAAAACGTGACTGCAGATGATAAGATCAAAAGTCTGGCTAGCAAAATTGAGATTTTTTGCATCATCCAATAAAAATCGATGCGGGGCCCGGATTTCGTCATGAAATTTTGAGGGCTTCTTGTCCACGGCGGTGTATTGAGCATCGCCAATGTGTTTTGGTGTGGTCAGGTAAAGCGCATTCACCTTAGATGGACCAATTTCGAGGATTTGCCTAAGTCCTTTGCCGGAGTCGCGAATGGCTGCAAGCGCATAGGCTAGGGCGCGCGAGCGCGGTTTGGCACCGCAGTTGGGGCACTTTCCCTGCTTTTCCGGGATGCCATAAGTCTCAAATTTAGCAAAGATGGTGTCGCAGACACTGCACGAGAAGGCGTCGGTGGTCGGCGAGTCCTTCATTTTACGCAGCAGTGCTGTTGGTCTGCAATTCCCCAACTATGGTCAGAGTGACTGAAAATTGGAGCTTGTCAATTTCGAAGGGAATTGTCAGTGAAGGATTGGCCTGTGTCATAACAGTATGAGCCTTACCAATAACGACATTGGGCAGTCCCATGCGCAACTTGAAGCCTCTTTCATTCATTCGAGTCTTAATCACACCATTAATTATATTGGCAAGTTCACCTACGCCCTGCTGAACGGCTTGCTCTTCCAGGCTATTAAAATCCATGCCATAGACCTTTTTCAAAACATGAAAAATTGTAGACGATGGAAAGCTAATCAAGCAAACGGCGTCCATTGCCTCTTGGGTGAGGCTAACGATGCCAGTAATGTCACCCTGAGCATGACCGTCTCGTGAGACTTGAAATTGCATTGGTGACGGAGACAGGCCGAGCATGGTTTCAAAGGTGATTTTAACGCCTTCGCTTAAATGCAATGCTAAATCTTTATCTAAGCTCAGCTGCGAACTTGTTCTCAAACTAAACCTTCCTTCTACTTATACAGCTTTTGCTTCATTTCCAAAAAATCGTGTGAGCTTTTTATCGATCAACATGGGTGAAAAAGGCTTCACCAAGTAGTCATCAGCTCCCGCTCGAACCGCTTCCATGATAAAGCTGGATTCGGACTCAGCTGTCACCATGATAAAAGGTGTCTTTTTTATCGCCTCATGGCCTTTGCAAAATTTCAACAACTCCAGGCCATCCATTTCTGGCATGTTCCAGTCTGAAAAAATAATGTCAAATTTGGCTCCGGAATTAATTTTTTCCAAAACCATATCCTTGGCTTGCTTGCCATTGGTGGCTTCGGAAATATTCTTTATTCCAATTCCATTGAGAGCATTTTTTAGCATCATTCTTACCATCTCAAAATCGTCGACGATAAGTACGTTTATTTTATCTTTACTCATTTAAGACCACCTTTTTTGAACCTTTCATTCCATTATAATCACTCTCTTCACTTATCGAAAGAACAGACTTATTTCTTTAGCTAAAATACTGTAATTTTATAACTTTCTTCGACCTAGGTTGAGTTCGACTAGGCGATGCGCTTAATCTGCTCGATTTTTCCCCTCAAAACATTAACCTCATGTTTTAACTGCGTATTCTCAGTCGCAAGCAGATTGAGTTTCTTTTTGAGAAAATCAATCTCTTCTTTATGATTGCCTTTGTCGGTTGAAAATTCCTTAGCCGATTCAGCGGCTTTGTCGAAACGCAGCTGTGGCTCAAAAATGCTCGCAGCACTGACTTCGCCGCTGTCTTGACCTAGGTCTGTGGATGCGTCACTTGAAGTCGCCGTGTCTAAGTGGGTGTCCAATTGGATTCCTTGGGCTAGCTGGTCCTCAATGTTTTCGGGTATTACCAGATTAGGATCAATCTTTTCTAATCGAACGAGACCTTGTTTTATCAAATCCCGAACTTCAACGACGACTTTGCTCAAGCAAGTCGAAGTCTCAGCTGGAGTTGGACTTTTTTCAGCCATGATTTGCAAGATCTTTCTCTTTGTTGCATTGGGAATGCAACCCATAATCTCGTCATTCTTTTCCTGGGAATTGCTATGCAGGGCGACGGCCAACGTCAGCGGCTGCAGGCGAGAAAGAATCTCTGACAAAAACTCTTGCGGCCATGCAAAGATGATTTCGGCACTCAGTAGTTTACTTCGCAACATCTTTTCCCAGCCAGGATTTTCTTGAGCTATGAGGCCCAAGAATTGCTCCTGCTTTTGTTTTCCTGATGTTTCAATGAGGGTTAGGAGTTGTTGAAAGCCACCCTTTTTCTTATATCTGTCTAGCATGCCCATACCTGTCCTATCGCCGCCCAGATTATAAACTTAACGTCGCTTTAGGCACTTTCTCATTTTTAGCCGAATTGAACGGCGCTCCTCTGGCGCAAATCATCTAAAAGTGGAACAGGGCAAATTTTTTTAAGTGGTCACGGGTGGAATGAGAATTGCTCTGTCTCATTGTGAGGCCAATGATTGAATTTGTATCGGCCTCAATGAACCAGGAGGTTTTATAATGTATAAAAAATTGACAAGTGTAAGGGCAATTGCCTTTTGCCTGATGTCGACAACTTTTTTGGGTTTGCCGTCCTTGGCGACTTTAAACTCCAACAAGATTGCTATACCCTCTGGGGCAAAGACCGAATACAAAGAGGTTGCAGATATTCAAAAATCTTTAAAGAAACATCGTCGGATTCGTTACAGTAAACACAAATTCGGAGTCCATTTGGGCGGAGGAATTGCCGAATCAAAATTTGACTTTGAAGGCCGACCGCGATTCAACTCACTTTATGATGCGCGAACTGAGGACTCACTGACCCATACGGATATCAATTTGGAGCTGGGCTACGCCTATCATTTTAACCCAAGAATACGCGCCGAAGCTGATCTCAGCTACGCGATGAATCCCGACGATCAAAATCGGCTGAGTGATTCAGTGAGAATCAACTTTAACGATCAGCTCAGGATCGCTTCTTTTGTCAGTTTCAGAGTCTATCGCTCTGCAAACCTCAAACTCTTCACTGGCTTTGGTTTGGGAATGCAGTCTTATCTCAATCAAGAGGTTCTTGTAAATGGGCCTGGAATACTTGCTAAGCTTGAGGCCGAGTTCAAAAACTTGTCTGTTAAGTTAACGCCTTACTATTTTCGCCACACCATTCAAGATGGCTACGAGATCCGTAATTTTGATGTCGAATCAGGTTCGGCCGTTAATCAGATTGGTGCAAACCTCAGCGTCGGCTGGGTAGGGGCTTTTTAATGCTGATGGAAAAAGTCCGATGTTTTTTTAATGTCGAAATCAAACGGGTAGCTCGAGGCTTGGAGCCATTTAAACTAGGAGCATTGGTCTTAGGACTCACCTTGTCTTTGGCTTCGTTAGCGAACGCCAGTTCAAGATCTTGCCCATTCATGGATCCAGGCAAGAGTCTGAGGAATCTTGTTACCTCTAATGTTGGACACTATTGGTGTGCAATTTCTGACATCATTTCTACTGAGTACCCTGAACTGAATCAATTGAATCAGGCTGGGTTTGTTATTGGGGATCCACATTTTGGAAATGTAATGGACTATTCATTTGGTCGAGAATCAGGATTGACCCTTGCTGACATAGATGATGTTGGCGAAGCTCCTTTGTTTTTGGACTTCTTACGCTACCTCGTGTTTCTTGAAGCTTTCGAATCGGACGACCTAATAAAAATTCAAGCTGACCTAAACGACAAACGGTCTAGCGGCAAAGGCCCAAAGATCAATTTTGAATTAAAAAAAACTATAGAATCTTACGTAGCGGGGTTGAGTCAGGGTAAGAGCAATAGTGCGCCAGCTGTAATGCGGGAAAATTTCAAACAAAATCAGAATCTGTCAGAGACCTTTTTGGATTGGATGGACAACCTTTTTGACACATCCAATCGAAGCGACGTAGTGATGGAACACTTTTGTTGGTCTGGGACCGCCGAGCTTTGCGTTGAAGGAAGTAAGCCAAAAGCTGAGGGTGGAAAATTTAAGAAAGAGATGATAGAACGCGAATCTTTACTTGCAGAAGATAAATTACAAGAGAATACGAAGGTAGCGCAGCATTACTTAACGGACTTGAGAAAAAGTCTTTCAAGGACAGGTGGCATCGAGGTTCGCTATGTGACGGATCCGGCGGCCATACTGGGGACAGTCGGACTGTTTCGAGCAAGTATAAATACGCTACTTCAGGGGTACCTATATAACGACATATCATGGGCGATCAAAGATAGCGCCGTGGGTATTCGAGACAGTGGCAGCAGTGCTGGCTTGCTGAGAGTCTGGTTGGCGATGGAAGCCGATATCCCTAGTCTTGGGCATGTGCATTCTGTCGTCGAGTTTAAGGAGCTGACCGAGTCGGCGATACTTCAAATCAATCGACATCAAATGGAAGGCATCGAATCGAGAGTGCGAGCTGTGCTTGAGGCTTACACTGACGTGAAGTCAGATTCTCCAGAAATTGGAAACTCATCAAGCGAGCAAAGCTACTTAGGAGATTTTGCTGTCGTTAAGGTCGGCGAAAGGTATTTTTGGAGGCGGCCACGACATTTTCAGAATTATAACATTGGTGATTTTATTGAATCAAGTGCTGAAGATCTTCCTGCTCTTTCTAGATATTTAGCTTACTGGCTGGGATATCATCATGGTAAACAAGCCGAGGGAGCGAATTTACACGCGGCTTTGGAGCTGCTCAGGAGCGGCAACCAAGAAAGCGACAAGGAAAAAAGCGATAAACAAGAAGCTTTTAAAGACAAATTAAAAAAGGTGATTAAGGCCTATTTAAGAGAGCTCGAAGGGCGAGCTGGAAACTGATCCTTCAGTAGGTCGCTATGATTTAGACAGCTGTCAACCCAAGTGCAGTTGATGGCAAAGGTGGGGTGTCCAAAGTGATCACGTAGAGCCAGAGTTTGCTCTAAAGACAACAGAGGAGAGCTGGCGTCTCAGTTTTAGGCACGGCCCTTGCTTAGTAGTTAGTTGTGATGAAAGTGAATTTAAATCCCTTTTCTGCAAGAGTCGTAAAAAAGTGGTGGTCCGCGCTGCTGGCCGCTTGTGTTGTGGGCGGAGTCTATGTCGGCTGTGCCGAGCAAAAATTCGAGCGTGCCAATACCGAGGGCTGCACTGCAGACGAAACTTGTGAAATTGTTCAGAATAAAGAGAGCTATGAGTACGATATCGAAGTGGGATATCCTCAGGTGGACATTTTATTTGTAGATGACAATTCAGCCTCAATGTCTCCAGAGCAGAAAAAGATTGCCGAAAAATTTTCAAACTTTATTGCCACTCTCAAGAATTCGAATGTGGACTATAGAATTGCTATAACGACCACTGACATCTCTTCTGCAAAAAATCCAGCTCGAACAATTAATAAGAACGGAGCCTTGCAAGATGGCAAGCTCATTCAGTTTTCAAATGGTGAGTATTTCCTGACTGGTGGTTCGGGTTCCTTGGCACAACAGGTGGCCATGTTTAACGAGCAGATTCAAAGACCCGAGACTCTTCAGTGTGATCAGTTCATTACCAATTGGAACTCCGCAAGTGGCTTGGATTATACAGCTGAGTACGCAAAAAATTGTCCTAGCCAAGACGAGCGCGGCATCTATGCCGTTAACAATGTGGTGTCAGAAAACCCACACAGTTTCTTGCGGCCAAAGGTCAACTTCGCATTGATCATCGTTTCAGACGAGGATTTGCGCAGCCAGCTCTACTATTACAATTACGAGGAGTACAAATTGGCGAGTCTCGACGAGCCAGAAACGCTAATAAGCAATCTAAAGAGCAAGTTTCCGAATAAGGCGATGACCACCTATCCGATCATAGTGACCACAGAGAGCTGCAAAGCGCAGCAAGATCAGCAGGTCAACGGTGTCAAGAGCTCCTACGGATTAAAGTATTATGATTTGGCAAGGCTCACAGGAGGCATGGTCGGCGACATTTGCGCCGCCAATTACACCAATCAGCTGGGTGTGATCAGCGCAAACATCATAGATAAAGTGAGTCAGGTTGAGCTTCATTGTGGAAATCCCCTCGAACTCGAAGTGACCATGACAGGCTCTTCAATAGATGTTGAGTACACTCTTGAAGGCAAGAACCTCAAGTTTGAAAAGAGCTTGCCGCCGGGAAGCAAGATACATATCAAATACCAGTGCACCTAGCCTGAACTCGACTTGAAATTGGTATCAGATGCGATAAGCGTCCATTAGATGCCGGCTTTGAGTCTTTCTTCGTCGTCTACGTGGGTGAGGATGCCGCCCTTAAGTGCCGGTCTGTAGGCGAGGTGGTTGATTCCGTAGATAAAATCAGCCCCTGCCGTACCTGGAGTTTGCCACTCGGGACCCATTCTCACAGCGTCCACTGGGCAGGCCTCTTCACAGTAGCCGCAAAAAACACAGCGAAGAATATCGATTTCGTAGGAAATTGGATATTTTTCCACCTCAGGATCTTCGTGCTCTGAAGCGACAATGCTGATGCATTCTGCGGGACAATTGGTTGCACAGAGCATGCAAGCTGTGCAGCGAAGGGAACCGTCTTTCTTCACAGTCAAAACGTGATTGCCCTTAAAGCGAGGAGAGTACTCGTACTTTTCTTCAGGATAGTTCAGCGTGATCATGTCCTTGCGATTAAAGAGATTCACCAGTAGGTGCTTCATCGTGATGCTTAAGCCGCCGATAATTCCGGGTAGATACCATTTGCTCTTTTTATTTTGATTGTGCACGACGGTCATAAAGAACCTCTTTTGAAAATGAATTCATTCTTCTTGCGATTTTCAATGAGAACCTGATCGCTACGACGAGAAGCATCCACCATGATGTTGGCTGTCGCTGGAATCGTGAGAGATTTTCCCGCCAGTAACAAAGACAACTCTGTTAGCGTGAGGGCTCCAGGCACATTGGTTGTTGCACGTTTAAATTTTTGCTCAAGACCATCATGATTTGTGAAGGTACCTTCTTTTTCGATAAAGGATTTGATGGGTATCTGATGGCTCACCGAGGGCACTGAGTCCAGTTCTGGAGCGCGAAAGGCACCTAGCCAAATCACTTGCTTGGCCTTAGCAAACTGCTTGATCTTATCGCTCAGGTCGCCAAAGGCATGGCCATTTTCAGGGCCGGCAACGACCAGAACCTTTACCTTGCCATCATTGAGTCGTTTTTCTAAATCACTCCACAAAGCCTGCACGCCATGCTTATCAAGAGTCTTGAGGAGTCCTTTGGTGTTTGGATTCTTATCGCCACGAATGAGAAGGCCATCAAATTGGTCAAAACTTTCTTTGTTATTGACCCAGTGGTAGATGTTTTTTGACTTAAAGTCGTTTGCAAAGGTGCCGACCAGGCTTTCATACTCTTCGTTGGTGTATTGACCCGTAAGGACCAAGCTTAGCTCCTCGGAGGGCGTGCCCTTTAAAAGTGTTGCCAGCTCCTTTGCCAGACTACCTGGGGCCTCTTGTTGCCAAGCTTCATCTGTGGCGCCTGAGCCGGAGGCCCGTTTCATTCCGGTAAGAAGGCGATTTTCACGATTTAAAAATTTATAAATGTCACGACCCTCATCGCACATCCAATAGCCATTGACCTTTTCGTTGTGCACTGGTCGGACGCGAAAGAAACCTTCTTTGTTAAAATAAACCTTTACATTGCAACCTGTTGAGCAGCCATTGCAAATGGTGTCCGCATCCTTTAGATACCAAACTCGTTGGCGAAAGCGAAAATCCTTTGAAGTCAGCGCGCCGACTGGGCAAATATCCACCGTATTTAGGGAGTATTTGTTGTCCAGTAGCTTGCCATCATGGGTGCCAATTTCGCTGCGATCGCCGCGATTAAAAATTCCCAACTCTTCAGTTTTTGAAACCTCAGTGGTAAAGCGCACACAGCGTGAGCAAAGGATGCACCTCTCTGAATCGAGCACCACGGTGGGACCCAAGTCCACCACTTTGCGCTTTTTGACTTTTCGCTCAGCCATCTCAGGCGTGTACTTGCCAAACTCCATGTATTGCTCTTGCAGCCCGCACTCACCGGCTTGGTCGCAGATGGGGCAATCGAGAGGATGATTGATCAGGTGAAAGTCCAAGCCCCATTTAACTGAGTCTTTAACCTTTTCAGAGACATTATTGATCTTCATGCCATCAGTAATCACTGTGTTGCAGGCAATCTGTAAGCGCGGATTCCCTTCGATTTCAATCATGCACAGACGACAAACACCGGCTACACTCAGGCCAGGGTGCCAGCAGTAGTGTGCGATGCGCTCATTAGAGCCATACATGGCTTCAATGATCGTCGTTCCCTCTTTGACCTCGAGCTCTTTTCCGTTAATGGTGCATTTCAGCATATCGTGTTCCCTTTACTTTGGATCTACCTTCTCGAACATAGTACTCAAACTCATCGCGAAACTTTTGTACAAAACTCAACACGGGCAGCGCTGCTGCATCTGAAAGTGCGCAGATGGTTCGCCCTTTCATGTTGTCAGCAACTTTAATCAAGAGATCAATGTCTTGCATGCGACCACGTCCCTCAAGAATGGAGTGAACAATTTTATTGAGCCAGCCCGTGCCCTCGCGACAAGGGGTGCATTGGCCGCAGCTTTCATGATGGTAAAAGTGCATCAGCACGCCCAGCATATCCACCATGCATTGAGCATCGTCCATGACGATGATGGCTCCTGAGCCAAGCATCGATCCCATCGCAGCCAAGTTTTCGTAATCCAGCGTAGCCCGCTCCGCCTCTTCGGCAGTGAGCACAGGCGCAGAGGAGCCGCCAGGAATGACGGCTTTTAGTTTACGTCCGGGCTTCATGCCGCCGCCCAATGTGTAAATCATATCTTTGAGCGGGTAGGCGAGCGGAACTTCATAGTTCCCGGCTTTTACCACATTGCCACTCAACGAAAACAATTTGGTTCCAGGAGACTTTTCTGTACCAAATTTTTTATAAGCTTGTGCCCCATCCTTGATGATAGGGACAACTGCAGCCAAAGTTTCGACATTATTTACAATGGTTGGTTTTCGCAGATATCCCTGCACAGCAGGGAAGGGCGGCTTTAGCTTGGGTTGACCCTTTTGACCTTCCAGAGAGGAGATCATACCGGTCTCCTCTCCGCAAATGTAAGCGCCAGCGCCTTTGTAAACATCCATATCGTGATCAAAGCCAGAGCCAAGAATGTTCTTACCTAAAAGCCCTGCGCTGTAGGCCTCTTGGAGGGCCGTTTCTATACAAGAGATGGGATAATCGTACTCACCCCGAATATAAATGTAAGATTTTTTAGAGGAGATCGCAAAAGCAGAAATGATCATTCCTTCGATCAGTTGGTGAGGGGCTCGCTCCATCATCAGGCGATCTTTGTAGGTGCCAGGTTCGCCCTCATCTGCGTTGCAAAGCAAGTATCTGGGCTCATTGTTTTTTGGCAGAAAGCCCCACTTCATGCCGGTCGGAAATCCTGCGCCGCCGCGACCACGAAGTCCAGAGGCCTTCACTTCGTCAATGATTTGCTGAGGCTGCATCTTTAATGCTTTCTGAAGCACTTCGTAGCCGCCTTGCTTTTTGTAGCCCGTGAGGCTGCGATAATCATCAATGTGATAAAATTCAGTTAAGAGTTTTGTTTCCATGTTTGTTTGATTCCTTATCACTTCAGATTGCGGAGAATGTTCATCGCGGACTCAGGCGAAAGATTCTCGTAATAGCGATCATTAATTTGCATCATAGGAGCTGTGCCACAAGAGCCAAGGCACTCCACACGCGATACCGTAAAGCGCCCATCGTTGGTCATTTGCTCAGGCTTTACGGCCAGCTCTTTGCACACATGATGTGCCAACTCTCGCGAACCATTTAAAGCACAGGAGACATTGGTGCAAATTTGCACATGGTATTTGCCCACCTTCTTTTGATTGAACATGGTGTAAAACTTAAAAACTTCATCGATGCGCGATTCTGGAATTTCCATGACCGTTGCAAGATGAGATACCACGTCGGGGCTGATCCAGCCTTCATTTTCCTTTTGGGCAATGTACAGGGCGGGGATGATGGCTGATTCTTTCTGCTCATAGCGAACCAGTTCTTTTTTGACTTGATTGAGTCCCTCTGGAGACAACTGAAACATTTTATCTTTTCTCCTCTTTATTACCTGTCAAGCTCGCCAGCAATTAGGTTCATCGACGCGATGGTGGCGATGGCATCTGCAATCATTGATCCTTTAACGACCTGGTTAAAGGACTGATAAATGGCAAAACAAGGCGGTCGCACCTTGAGGCGGTAGGGATTTGCCGAACCGTCACTCACCAAATAAAATCCCAACTCTCCATTTGCAGCTTCAGTGGCGTCATAGGTTTCGCCAACTGGTGGTCGCAGACCCTTAATGATCAACATAAAGTGATTCATAAGGCCTTCAATATTGCCGTACACATCTTTCTTTTCGGGAAGCACGATCCCTTTGTCGCGAATCGTATAGTCACCGCTTGGTACATTCTTGCAAACCTGCTCGATAATACGAATTGATTGGCGCATCTCCTCGATGCGCACCAAGTAGCGATCAAAAATGTCTCCGGCCGTGCCCACTGGAATGTCAAAATTGAGATTCTCATAGCCATAGTATGGAGTGGTCTTACGCAAATCCAAGTTCACGCCAGACGCTCTCAACATAGGCCCCGTATAGCCCCATTCAATGGCATCCTTTGCGGAAACTGGGCAAACACCTTGGGTGCGTTTAACAAAAATTTTATTATCGAGCATGAGGCGAGAGATTTCATCCACCTGCACGCGCATCTCTTTGCAAAAGAACAAGACTTCGTCAAACCAACCTTCCGGAGCATCTTGCGCCATGCCACCAACGCGAGTCATGGCTACGGTCAAGCGTGCACCACAAAGTCGCTCAAAAAGTGTGTAGACCTTTTCGCGAAAAGTGAAGAGATGAAAGAAGCTCGTTAGAGCACCAAGATCCACACCACCTGTACCGACGGCGATGATGTGATCGATGATCCGCGAAAGCTCGGCCAAAATCACGCGCATGGCCTGTGCCCGCGGCGGAATCTCAACTCCCAATAATTTTTCCACTGTCTTGCAGTAGCCAATGTTGTTCATGGGCGCAGAACAGTAGTTGAGGCGATCCGTATAGGGAATCACCTGATTGTAGGGATGAGTTTCTGCCATTTTCTCGAAGCAGCGGTGCAAATAACCAATTTCGGGTTGGGCGCGGCGAATGGTTTCGCCGTCCAGCTCCATCATCACCCTGAGCGTTCCATGCATAGCAGGATGAGAGGGGCCAATATTGATGGGAACCAAGCTTTCGTCCAAAACATCGCCGCGCACGCCGTCTTCATTGTCAAAATGAATGGGCAGAGGTGCGTCGCAGTGCTGTTGACGATCAGCTTCATAATCCTTGCGCAGTGGATGGCCAACAAATTGATGATGTGTCAGGATTCTTCGCAGATTCATGTGACCAGTAAAGACGATGCCAAACATGTCGTAGGCTTCGCGCTCAAACCAGTCCGCCGATTTCCAAACCTTGGTTGCCGTTTCGATCTCTTCGCCTTCGCCAAGATGTGCTTTCAAGCGCAGTCTCGACCCGTCTTTAGAAGAGAACAAATGGTAAACCACATCAAAACGCTTTTCGCGGTCAGGATGATCAACCCCGCACACATCCATTAAGAAGTCGAAACTTCCTGTGCTCTTTAGATGTCGTAGCAAAGGTACGATTTCGCCTTTGGGCAATTCGACAATGTCATCGCCAACGGAGTGAATAAATTTAAAGTCTTTAATATTAAATTTGCCGACGAGGTCTTGTTTTATAGATTCAAGCTTTGTCATATGGTGATTTCCAATTTTCTTTCCAAGGCCGAGGTTGATTGGTTGCGATCATTTTTTGTAGCAACATGACTCCATCGAGAACCGCCTCAGGTGTGGGGGGGCAGCCCGGAACATAGACATCAACGGGGATGACCTTATCGGCACCTTGCAGAACATGATAAGCACGATAAAAGCCACCGCTGCTGGCGCAAGCGCCCATTGACAACACATACTTTGGTTCCAGCATTTGCTGGTAAATTCTCACGAGCACGGGGCCCATCTTTTCGGTGATGGTGCCTGCAACCAAAAGCAAATCTGATTGGCGTGGCGAAAAGCGCACGACCTCTGCACCAAATCTGGCCAGATCATAGCGTGGTCCCATGACCGACATAAGTTCAATTCCGCAGCAAGCAGTTCCATAAGGCAAAGGCCAGAGCGCATTTTTTCGTCCCCAAGCAACAACAGCGTCGAGGCGCGAAGTCATGGCATAGGACTGGCTGAGGTCCTCTAGTGATTGATCGACTCCTGATTTGCCTCGGCCTTGGATTCCTTGTTCAGGATAAAGACCGGCAAAACCAGTGCCTGGCGTTGGTGATGATGAAAAGGATTCCATGATTTGCCCCCTAAATATCCTTTGAACAAGAGCGTCGATTCATTTGCTTTTCAATTTATCGAATAATGTGCGTTAAGACAATCATATTGAAACCTTATTGCAAATCAATAAGAGATTTGCTTGGGTTTGCAACGCAAACGCTTCCTCAGCTGCGAAAACAGAGATCTTTACTGGTGAACCAGTTTTCATTTGCAATCTTCAGCGGCTTTTTTCTATGATTTCGCAGCAGAGATGGAATTTTTTAAACCCAAGGAGGGAATATGAAACGCTTAAAAATTATGAATATTCGGCGCTTGGCGCTGCTAGGTGCTTGTTTCGGTCTGAGTTTGGCAACCAGTGCAATGGCAACTGGTCAACTTGCTGGCACAAAATCTCAATGGTCCAACCAAAAGCAAATGCCACCAGGCTCAGTGGATTTGCTAGTGAAACTCAAGTCGAGTCACAATCTTCAGAGTCTTGACCATCAGATTGCCCGACGACTCAACAACCCGTCACTGCTGAGGGTCGGTACTCAGGTGGCTTCGCTGCAATCTATCACTCCTGATTGGGTGCAAGTGAAGGGAGTTGGTGATGTAAAGGCTGAGCTGATGAAAATGGAGGCGGTGGCATATGTACAGCCCAACTTTAGGCTAAAGACTTTTGAGAATCCCAATTTGGTCAATTTGATGAGTAAATCTCGAGTGAGCGATACTGAGGACTATCGTCCTTTGGCATTGTTGCCTGATAATCCCACAATTCCTGATGAGCCTGTGGCCACAAGCGGTTTGGATCCACTTCTGATCAAACAGTGGGGCATGAAAGACAATGGCGTGGAAAAAGCTTGGACAATTGAAATGGGCTCTCCAGAGATGGTGGTCGCTGTTATCGATACGGGCGTGGACTACACCCATGAGGATCTTTTGCCCAATCTTTGGCGCAATCTCGGCGAGTCAGGGTTGGATGCGGATGGAAATAGTCGAGCCACCAATGGCAAGGATGATGACAACAATGGCTTCGTGGATGATGTGATTGGATGGGATTTCGCTTCTAATGACAATCGTCCTTATGATTTGGCGTCGATGTCTCCCGCTGACATTATCAATGGTACAAATCCTGGGCACGGCACCCATTGCGCGGGCAATGTGGCCGCGCGCGGTGAAAATGGCAAAGGCATCGCGGGCGTGGCGCCGAATGTGCGAGTCATGTCTTTGCGATTTATCACAGAAAAGGGATATGGCACCACTGCTGATGCGGTGAAGGCCATTCACTATGCTGTTGATAATGGCGCGCGAATTCTTTCAAACTCATGGGGCGGCGAAGGCAATCCCAATGACAGTGGCGATCAAGAGAATCGCGCCATGAAAGAGGCTGTGGAGTATTCTGAAGCCAAGGGCGTTTTGTTTGTCGTGGCTGCAGGAAATGGCCGCAAAGGTAGAGGCTTCGACATGGACCGAGATTCTAAACCAGTGCTACCGGCAGCCTACGACTACGAAAGTATTTTGTCGGTGGCTGCCCTTGATGTGAATCAAAAATTGGGTGTATTTTCGAATTGGGGATTAAAGACGGTCGACATTGGTGCTCCTGGAGTGAATATCTTCTCCACGATGGTGCAACAGAACTATTCCAATGTGGTGCTTGATCACCTTGGCATCAAGGCAAATTGGGATGGAACTTCAATGGCAACCCCCCATGTGGCAGGTGCTGCTGCCTTGTATTGGTCAAAGCATCCCAATAAGACTTGGCAAGAGGTGAAGGCCGCCATTATGAAAACTGCGGTTGCTCTGGATTCTTTAAAAGGGAAAACGGTATCTGGCGGAAAGCTCAATGTCGAAAACCTTTTGAATGATTAGTGATTGGTCATCAGTGAACAATAGCATCCATGCTGAAGGTTAAAGGAGTTCTCTATTCAATTTGAGCAGGTCTATTTAAATGTAAGCCTGCTTTTGGCAATTTTGCAGTCCATCTGTGGATGGCTGTTGTGGCGACAAAATCGCGACACTCGGGTTTTTTGGCTCAGTGGATTTTGGGTGTTGAATGTGGTGTTTACGGTGATGGTGCTGGCGCGACCGGGAGAGTCTTGGTCGCAATTTACTATACCGCTTTTGCCTTCGGTGTTTTTGCTGGCTATGGCTCAGCAGGGTTTTTTTAGTAAGCCGTCGAGAATTAAATTTGCGTCTGTCGCAGCTGTGGTGCTTTTGGGAGCGGTCTCTATACTTGGTCAGTTGCTGGATCTTGTCACTGTCTCTGGCATTTTTTATTTGAACCTGTCTCTCGCTCTTATTTTCACGGCTATAGGCCTTGGTGAAATCATAATGTCTGCGATCAACGTCAGTTCAGGAGTGCAGGCTGAATTGCGACTGCAGCGAGAGATGAGCGCAGTCTCCGGAAAATTGTATTTGGCTCAGGCGAGCAATGAGTTTTTGCACGAAATAAAAAACCAGCTATCTCTGCTTCTCAATCATAAAAATCTGTTGGTTTTAAAGCTGAAAAAATTAAAGGTGAATGAGGTCACGGAGATTTCCAACCAAATTGATAAACTGGACCTAACGGAAAAGAATATATTGCGAGTGGTTGCTGAGTTTACAAATGTTTACAAAAGCATCTCAAGTGACATCGTTGCCATTCAAATGGGTGGGTTTTTGCAGTCCGTGTTAGATGGTGAGCTTGTATTTGCTAAGGCGATGTCCGTTGAGGCTCGTTTTATCGATCGGTCCAGCTCTAGCTTGGAGCGCAGTTTTTATATCCACAAAGAGCAAGTCAATATGGTGGTGACTCACTTGTTGCACTTTTCAATTGAGAGTGCTCACAGTTCGCAGGAGCCCCACTCGCGTAGAGTTGAAATTGAACTGAATGATGACCAGGACCATATTTTTATATTGATTCGCAGTTTTGGTCCGAGTCTTACACATGAACAAAAAGAAAAACTGTTTGCACCCGGCTATCGCCATAGGCAAGGTGCCATTCGCGGAATTGATTTTGCGGTGTCTCAGAAAATGATTGTCGGAATGCGTGGTTTTTTGATGCTTTCAGATCGCAAGGATTGCACCGAATTTATTGTGGCCCTTCCTAAGCGCATGTAAACTTATTCGCGAGAAATTTTGGAACATAGCTACCGTTTTGAATGAGCATTGTTTTTGCAATTGAAAGCAAATAACAAGCAATTCATCGGTTTGGAACAGTGATTTTGCCATAAAATGCGAATCTCTGTAAATCTGGTGAACTTGAGAATTAGAAACCAACAAATATGGTTTGGCGGCTGACAATAAGTTCGACAGCCACCATAAAAGGAGAGCGCAGATGAAATATGGTCTCATAGGAATTCTATTTTTAGTGAACGGTTTGGCTCAGGCGACAGAATCGGCAGCTGATTCGACTGGCAATCACGGTACAGAATTCCATAGCTATATAGAGCAGTATAAAACCCCTGAGTTGTTTTTCAATAACCAAAAAGCGCTAGATGCCCGTATCAATCTGTTGCGCCATGTTCCCGCTGGTGGAGCCGCACGAATTATGACCTTCCACGCCGATTTTGGTACCGCCTTTGTTCGTCTGGTTAACGAAATGTGCGCGGCCTCTATGCGTGGCGTGACGGTGCAATTTACTGCGGACTCGCACTCTGGTGATCGCGTCAAGGTTAACGATGCCCATGATCGCACCCAGGGGAGTAAAAATGTCGAATACTTTTATGAACAACTTGGCAAATGCGGCGTTGAGGTTCGGGTGCACAACCATGTGCCTGATGAGTTGTTTCGCCAAAGCCTGCTGCTCGGGAGTGCGTTGCCTGCGGGAAGTGCCAGTGTGATTGAAAAGCTCATGCAGCTCATTCCATTTATAGGAGATGATCTTAACTTAGTCAGTGAATACAAAAACGCCTACTCAAAAATGGCCACTGTCATCAAGAGACACCTGCGTGAGCACGCAGAATTGGCAAAAATTGTAAAGAGCGAAGGTGATTTGGATGAGGTCGAGAGTCTTTTATGGAAATTTGTAATGACGATAGCCAAAGTAAAGATGAGCAAGATCAACGAAATGACCGAGGACGAGCTTTCAGCATTCCGTGCTGAGATTCAGGGCGAGCTTTCAACTGAATTTGCTCAAGCAAAGGGAAATGTGAAGTTGGCGACAATATTGGATGCACTCAAGAAGAATCCAGATGTGCTTGGAAAAGCTTTTGTCGCTACAATCAGCGAAATTAGGAAAGATCCTGATTTTGCTAACTTTTATCAGTCCATTCGCGATTTCAATCGATTGAATCATCGCAAGCTGTTTTGGGTTGCTGATAAGCCAACCAGTGGAGATGCAAAGGGATGCTTCATAATGGGTGGTCGAAATCTGGGAGATCACTATTTACAAGAAACCGAAGACAACTTTCTTGATGGCGATGTGCTGTTTTGTAGCCATCACGACAAAACAGCGGCGGGCGCTATTAGAACCTTTAAAGACACGCAAACTGAATTGTTGGTGTTGCAACAGGCGCGAGTCGCCTTCGAAAAGATTTGGGAACCTGAGTTGACAGATCAGGATAAGGAGCTGCAACGCTTCTTGAAGCAGAAGAATAGTGACTTTCGCGCAAATATGACAACCATTGCCCCAGCCCAAGGAAGCGAAAAGGTTTTCTCTGTAGATGCTAGAGATCGATGGGCATTTCAGCGCTCGGGAGATAAGTTTGACTATGGCACAGCTGTTACGGAAGATCGCAAACTTGCAGATGGTAGAGGCTTCAAAATACTCACTGCGGCCTGGGATCGGTCGAATGATCAGATCAAATCGGCATTCTTGACAGCCATCGAAAATGAAAAGCAACAAATCTACATTGAAACTCCGTATTTTGAAGCCAACCGTGAATATAAAAATGCCATTGAGGCTGCACTTGAGCGTGGTGTGAATGTTCATATACGAACTAATGGGATCTTCACAGCGGACGGCCCCTCAGTATTCATTCGGTTGTCGATGGGGAATTGGGTTAGAACTTTGCTTCAAAAATACAAGACCCCCCCAGCGGGAAAGGGTCGATTGCAGGTTGAGTACACCACGCTTGCAACGGGTGGCTCTGGCGGTCATATGATTCATTTTAAGGGGGCCAGCTTTGCCTGCCAATTTGATGAAAATGCCAACCGAGGTTTCGCTACGAATATGATGGGAAGTCACAATTTTCATCAACGCTCGGGCTACTCTGACAAGGAGATGATGATTTCTTGGGAATCATTGGTAAGCCAATCCTGCCAGAATAAGCTAGGGAGTTCTGTTAGCCTTGATGTGGCTCCGTCAGGCGCGGACAAAAACTTGATCAGCGATTACCGAGAGGCGTTCTATCAGAGTTCTGCAAAAGACAGCTTGGCGGAATACGATACTCTCAATCAGGAATTGGCGTCTGGCATTGCTATTGACCGTTCAAAGGCGCCAAACAGCAAGATGACCCCGGCTCGAAGGGTATTCACTGGAATGCTTGGGACCCTGATTTATGGATCTTCGGATCAGCAAGTGGCATCGGAGTCCAGCGAGGTGGAGCCTGTTGTTGCTGACCTTTTGGAGGTATTGACAGAATCGCAAATTTTAGATTTTCTTGGAATACTGATGTAATGATTCAACTTGGCGCGCTGAGATCGAGATGCGTCTCAATTTGAAGCGAAGATTTTGTTTTTCGGCCCGATCTCTTGAAAGTGATCGGGCCTTTTCTCTTTAATCAAAAAATAAAATATTTGATAAACTGCTGGTCACATATGCCTTTGGCGATCGCGACCTATGACCAAACTGTCGAAGCTATTTGCAGACCATCCATGAAAACTGTCTAAGGTCTTTTCAGGTGTATATTATTTTAAGACCAGCGTTGTGATTTCTACGCAATGTAGCATCCTATTGGAAGTGCGAATGAGTGCGCTAACAAAAGGACGTATCAAATGAAACTGAAGAGAAGGAATCCTAAAATTGTATCTAATCGAGTTTCCTTAATTGGATTGGTGGCTCAATGCGGTTTGATGTTGGGATGCCTGCCAATAATAGATCAGGGATCGAGCTCGACTGATCAACCTGGCATGTCCAGCACCAACACTCCCGCGACCACATTTGTTGTCAACGAAGAGGCGCCATCGCAAAATTCGGATGCGACCCCGACGCCTTCACCAATTCCTGATGGATCCGTGTCTTCTGATGAGATTGGTTCCATCAAAATTCTCAATTCTTCGGGCAAAACTAGAGATTCTATTCTCAATCTGGAACTGTACTTTTTTGAACCTTCAGGTATGAAGGTGTCTTTAAACGGGGATTGCAGTGGCGGAACCTGGGGGCCATATAAACCATCCTCTTCTATTAATGTTCCAGCAGAAAGCGGCAATCGCCTGGTTAAGGTTTCTGTGCAGTATTTGGATTGGGACCAAACTGAATCCGAGTGTTATGTAGACTCCATTCTTCATGACGACAAAGGGCCGAGTATAATTATCTCGCAATACCCAATGGCTCCACTCAGCGATGGTCAAAGAGCCGAGTTGATTTATGAGGTATCAGATCAAGGCGGCGTGGGCACCTCTGAGGTCACTTGCTCAATCAATGGCGTTTCCGCTCCTTGTGCTGATGGTAGAAATTCAGTCACTACCGGAATTCTTGCCATGGGTCAATACACCTTTGAAGTGACGGCAAAAGACAATTTGGGGAATGTATCTACCCAAAAAGTAGAGTGGAGCGTGACTCCGCTTCACAAACTTGTTCAATCTAACTTTAAGGTAAATGATTATAACAAAGTGGACATTCTGTTTGTTATAGATAACTCGGGTTCGATGGCCTATGAGCAAAAGTCGATGGCGGATCGTGTGCGCAATTTTATGAAAATTATCGACGGCCTCGACTGGCAAATCGCAGTGACGACCACTGATGCTCGCGACACTCAGAGCGGTGGTGATGGTAAGCTACTGCCACTCACGGGATTGTCGAATCAGTACATTTTGAAGAACAATTTGCCCATCGATCAGGCACAAAATATTTTAGGTAAAACGCTGCAACGAAGTGAAACTGGAAGCGGCTCTGAGCAAGGCATTCGAGCAACTTATCGAGCAGTAGAAAGATCGCAGTCATCGAGCAATCCTCAGCATGTGAGTTTTATGCGAGAAGGCGCGCACTTTGCGACAATCGTGATTTCGGATGAAGATGAAAGTGACAACACCACCAAAAATGACCCTGCAAAACTCTTGCAGCTGATTCAGGGGGCGTACAATTCACAAAAGAACTTTAGCTTTCACTCCATAATCACCATCCCTGGTGACAAGGCCTGCCGAGAGAGCTACGGCGCAGCTTACGGCGATCGCTATCAGCAGTTGTCAAAAACGACAGGTGGAGTTGTAGGCTCTGTTTGCGCAAGTGATTATGCTGGACAGGTAGAGGCCATCGCAGACAGTGTTCGCAATATGGTCAAGACTCTGACTTTGCCATGCGAGCCAGTGGTGGGAACTCCGATTTCAATCACTAGAAATGGCCAAGCACACAACGGCGGATACAAATCAGAGGGGCGGAAACTTCTCTTTGACTCCGCTTTACCTGCAGGTGACTTTCAAGTTGCCTACAGTTGCTTGAAGTAGCCAAGTAAATTCGGTCGAATTGGCGATCTGCGATTGAATAGAGATGACAACTCAAAAATGCATGGAAGAGATTCCGTGGATTTTGAGTTTTGCACAATGCATTTTGCATTTTTCTGACCACGCCATCTGTTGCTATTGGTTTGGCGCAAATTCAAATTTAAGTCTCAATATTGGCTTCCGACCTAAGGATAGATTTCAGAAATCGGATGCATCAGATAGTTTCACCTGAGCATTTACAATTGCAACGGCCGCGACAAAAGGCCAGATTGCTCAACTAAAGTTGTGATGACTTAACTCAGAATTCATTTGGATTGTCCTTTGGAACATTCTATAAATATTTTTCATGCAAAACATAAATTACAATGTTTCGCAAAGACATCAACATCTAAGGGAGGACATTATGAAAGGAAAGAAACTCTTTGCTCTGAGTTTTTTTATTGGAGCAATGGTGGCATTTACCAGTCTGGCGCAGTCCTATGAATCTCGATTTTTAAGTCACAAATTGGGAAACATTTGTGAGAGTCCCAATCCTGATAAAATTCGTGGTTCCTTTTTGATTAAGAATATCACCGAACATACAATTGAGTTGAGGCTGAACCCAGCGGAGACGCCTGAATATCAGTTTCGTTTTGTCGCGGATCAAAAAGTGCTACGCCCTGGTCAAGAAGCCAATGTCTACTTTCAAGGTGCGATTTTTGCCGATGGTAAATATCAGGTGTTGGCAAAAACCGACATGATGATGAGCGATGGGACTCCAGTGGGAACCTATGAGGTGGATCTCTATTATGTTGTGAGTCAGCGTCAAGCTCGGGCATCGAATTATGAAGAGTTGTATTTGAAGCCTGATGTCGAAGATCAAGATCTAGGAAATTATTTCAATCCAATGGTGGATGAAGGAAATATCAAACGAGGTCCTGAATACAAGGATCCATTGCCCAATGTTCAGCGCATGATCGAACTGGATCCGAATTCTATTTTTCGAATTCCACTTGATTCAGGAAGCATCAATCCTTGTACCAATGATGATTGCAAGCCGTGTCCGGAAGGAAAGATCTGCGAAGAGCCTCGATCGCTTTTAAATCTTCCTGCATATATCCTAGAAGGACCTGAAAAAAGCAAAACATTTAATATGGCCAATGTGACAGCCAGTGGTGAGTTTAGCTACAAGGGCATGGACAATTTGCTGCATCCTGCATTTGGTTGGAGAGTGCGTGCATGGAGAAACAATCCGGGCTCAGGCTGGTCCATTCTTGCAGAGGATTGGATTCAATTTAACGGTCATTGGACCCTCAATTTTGAATCAGGTGCTGGCACTGTTCGGTTTCAGTACATTGCTGCCAATCGATTCTTTACACCTATGAATTCATCCGAAGATACCTACCGATGGGTGGGTCCATTGCATGATTCCATTGCACTCAATCACAACGAGGGCAGTTGGTATGCGGATGCGTCTGGTGGTTCCGTTCGTGGTTTGGGCGAGATTTACTACCAAGGCATGTATATGTGGTCAAAGCTTTATTGGGAAGGCGAGATCAATCCACTCAGAGGATCCACTATTAAAGTGTTCTTTCCTAATACCACCTATGACTGTGGTGATGGCAGCGGCGTTCCTTGGAGTTGTGCTTCCCGTGACGGTCGCATTTGGTTAATCCCCAGTCATGCAAGTCGCAACGGCGTGATTCAGCACGAGTTGGCTCATCAAATCAACTATGAGTTTTGGAATAACAATCTTCCCTCGGGTTCCGGCGGTTCTCACAATTTGGGGTCTTGCTACAATCCGGGCTTAGCTTTGGTAGAAGGATTTGCCAACTTTATGGTGTTCTGGACCCAGGCGGGTCGAACTTCAGATCCAAATGCTGGGTTTGATTTTCGTGTAGAAAACCCATCTTTTGCCTGCGCATCTCCTTTCAACACCAATGAGTCTTGGGTGGCAGGGGCTTTTTGGGACCTTCATGATCAGCGATCAGATGGCAGCGATGTGCTCTGGTTCATTCATCCAGGTGCAACTCCCGCGATCTTCTTGACGGCAGGTGTGAAAAACGGAATGGCCAATTTTCATCCTTTGTACCGCAGCAAAGCGAATTCAGAGCATCGCACAATTATCGATGCGATCTTTAATCAGGATAAAATCATTCCTTAGGATCGATCTCCATTGGGAGGCCATTGCCTCCCAATTTTCCTCCTTAAGAATAGCCTTGGTCAGCTACAGTGCCAGTGGGGTTATTTCAAATTCAAGACTCGCTCCACTTGCAGGAATCGAAAGAGTCAGCGTGCCACTTTGATAAAGTAAATTCCACTTATTGTCTCGGAGAAGGTGCTTCGAGATATCCTCAATAGATCTTTGATTGACAGAATAGAACTCGATCGTCTCAACCTTGTGCACTGAACCTACTGTCAATACCAAGGGAAAATGTCGCATAATTACCGAGCGATTCTGTCGTAATAGAACATTCTAACCTTTTTATCAAACGTAAATCGTCGACCTTCCCCGCACTATTTTTGTAAGGCTGCGTATTCTTTAG
>CAYMBJ010000064.1:0-22755 GCA_964388665.1 uncultured Pseudobdellovibrionaceae bacterium
TCATACTAGCACCCTAATGTTGTTTGCTCAAAAAAGTGAGTTGGAGCGCTTACGCACATTTGATAAATTTTGGCTTTTTCGAATGAATAGATTTGGGAATCTTGTCAAGTTCAGACCAGATATAGTCACCAGGTAGTAGATATTTATTTTCAAACAAGGCATATCCGTAAACGCAGGCCTTTCCCGAAGAGCAACTGCTCGAGTTTTTCCTAAAAGCGTCCTTCCATGCCTTGGTGGTGCTACTCGAATTGACCTTATAGGCCGCCTGAACGGCCTTAAAGAGACACTGCTGCTCCTTCTTCATGCTAGAGATCATTCCATTAGAATTGATTTGCCCATAATTGATCGGATATTTGGGAACAGTTTGTGAACCTAGCTTACATACAAACTGTCCGTTCTTAATCATTTTCTTAATTTTAGCCATACGAGGGTCACAATGAGTTTTCCCGCAACTTTTCTGATTCGAAGAGTTCTTGGCCCCATCGTACTTGGCTAAGTTTTCTTGCACCTGAACAGCGCCATCAAACACAACCTGCAATGTGCATTTGTCCAAGCCAGCATGGGCAACCTGGGCACTCAAAATCAAGACAAATGCAAACGAGCTAACTATCCCAACTGCGACCTTCGACCCCATGAACTTCATAAACTTCCTTTCCCACATTCCACTTGCTTTTACCCATCATCACACAGAGATCATTCTCCTAAAGGATTGGCCACCAGTAGATTTAGGCCAAGACTGCGTGCCAACAGAATGCAGTCTGCACAAACAAAATTTTGAACTCAATCAATTAGAGGGAAACTCTCTCTAGATTTGGACTGAAGTACTGCTGCCATATTGAATCCACAGCCCACCGACAAATAATAGAAAGAGGCGAGAATGTGTCCCAAGCTTTACAGAAGAGTGCCAATTTTTGAAAAATCCATAACCTCAAGTAATATTCTGTATTGTTTTGAGACAGCAATTCTGGATTCGCCATCATTTTTAATTGATATGCAATTTAACCCGATCTCAGACAAACTCGCGGCGTTCTATTTGCATTTTACCGTGTATGGCAATTCACATTCACTATCCCAATTTAAAAAAGGAAAGGGCCCGCAAAAGCCCTACTGCACGCAATAGGCACTTGATTTTATGGACTGGGTTAGAAATCTTCTTATTCGTAAATATAATGCTCGCTGGAACTCTACTTTTTAACAATCTGAGAAAGGCAACTGATCGGCAAGTGCCGATGGTACAGTCGGCGGTTCTTTCTAGCCAAGCTCCCACAAAAAAAATGTCAGTCCTAAATAAAAAAACCAATAGAGCAAACGACGTGGATGCCCAGGCCAAACTCATTAAGCCGCCAAACAAAACGGAAAACAATAGCATTGGCTTTGACCCAACAGAGAGCGACACAATATACTCTGAATTAAGCCAGATATCCAACGATGGTGATGAGCCGATGTTAATCAATATTGATTTCTCGAGATTTTTGAATTTGCTCGACGGCTCCATAGCTCTAAATACGCACCCTCATCAATTGATTAACCAAGTTTTCAATAAAAATGAGTCCCTTTCAAATTATGAAAAACAAAGAATTGTCTTTGCGGCGATCGATCATCCAAACGTAAGCGTTGAAGAAAAGGAGCTTGTTATCAATGACTACATTTGGTCCATTGCAAATGATGATAGCGTTGCTCCTGGCTCATACCAAGAACAAACCATCTTTCAAATGTTCAACGAATTAAAGTCTCTACGAGTCAGCGAAGAAGCCATTCTTCATACTCAAAACTATTTGGCATCAAAGGGTCTTGAGGTCTACTAAGAGCCTGTCCCAAATTTGACTTCCGCAGCAGATCTGAATTTTGGGATAGGCTCCAAATCTCTTTATTTTTATTAGAGCGTAGAATGTGCTAAGATTTTCCTACCGAAGGGATTTAAATGAAAATACTGATCATAGGTGGCACAAGATTTATAGGAAAAGCTGTCACCAACGCTGCAATTTTAAGAGGGCATCAGGTCACCCTATTCAATAGAGGACAGTCTGAAAGTGGCTTCACAGCGCCTAAAATAACGGCTGATGTTGAAAACTTACTTGATTTTAAAGAGAAAATTTTGCGCGAGAATTTTGATGTCGTCGTCCACTGCATCGCCTATACTGAAAAACACGCCGAGGACATTGCGAATATTTTTCATGGGACAAACACTCACGTGATCGTATTGAGCTCAGGCGATTGCTATGAATCCTTTCAGGGCCTGAACAGAAAAGTTGATAAGGCAGAACTCCCAGTTACTGAAGATTCACAATTGAGTTCAACGAAGTACTATTGGAGTGATTCGCAAACGAAAGGACCCCTCGCCGCAACATATGATAAAAACCTGATGACTGACATTTTGATGCGCGACTTTGACTCACAAGACCTAAAGACGACGGTGTTTCGACTTTCGTTTATCTACGGCCCAGGAGACTACAACTATCAGGGGCGCCATGGTGCAGTTATAAGAAGGATCATTGATAAACGAAAAAATTTGATCTTTTCTGATCGAGAGCAATGTCAGGTGTACACCTATGGCTATGTTGAAAACGTCGCTGCGGCAATTGTGCATTCCTTTAATTTGTCACAAACCTTCGGTCAAATTTACAATCTTGGAGAAATCAAATCCCGATCTCGAAGGCGCTGGGCTGAGGCATTTGCAAGAGCAACCGGCTGGGAATTTGTAATTCACGTCTTACCGGAGGAACTTCTTCGCAAAGACAAGTCCTATAGAAACGCCCCTCCGTTGCACTTCCTGATGGACAGCTCTCTCTTTTGTCGTGAGACCAATTTTGCCTATCCAGTTAGCCTGGAAGATGCCGTGAGCCGCACCTTTGAATATGCCAAACAACACCCAGAGATTTTGGGACCACCGCCGGATTATTTAGCTGAGGATAGATTACTTGAATCCTACTATATAAAAATGGATCAAATTCATTCAGAGTTGAATACTGAAACTGGGTCAGCTTCTCATTTTAAGGTCTAAAGACACACCGAAATGTAGTCTGATTTCTAGGTGCGCCATTGAGGTTCATGTCCAGGTTGAAAATACCTGGTAGTGATCCGCCATTACTGTAGCGCCCTCCCCGTGAGATCGCTGTACCAAGCGGATTTGAGAAAATCGCCTGGCCTAAATTGCCATAGGGACTGAGTAAAGAGCCAAAGTCACCAAATGGGCCAAACATATCTTTTGCTCCCATAAGATATGGCGTTTGATTGGTCAAAAGTGCAATTGGTGAATCAGGACCCCAAACTTGGGTGGGCTGGTCTGAAACCCACTCTTCGAGGTTGCCACCAATATCCCAAATGATTTCACCACTTGATAGCCTGTGAGTGCGTCTTTGTGAATTCCAGATCGCGAGCGAACAGGTCTGTCCGGTGCCAAAGCAGGAGTCATTGTCATCCGCACTGGCCGCCAAGGCCGATGCTGGAGCACCATCAATATGTCCTACATTCAGTAATCCAGTTCGATCACTGTTGGTGTCCCAGTTTTCTGGAACAGCTTCAATGCTGCGAGCGACGCTCTGCCATTCCTTGTTGGCGATAAGATCATACTGTGGACCGTTGGCTCGGCAAGCGACGATCGCATTGTCGCGCGATATCTGGTTCCAGGGCAATCCTTGTGGAATCGATTGGGCCCGATTTTGATCTTGCTTGGCTTCGTATTTGGCAACGCAAACGTCAGAGGTGTTTGTCAGCCCTGATGATTCTGGTACAAAAAGAAAATTGGCGGGACAGGCCAGGACTGGAGACTCTGCTGGAGGCAGATCCATATTGTCCAATGGTCCGCCGACTAAACAGGTTAACTTTATATCCTTTGATAGATTCGCGAGACTCCCGCGAAATTGCGCTGAAATTGGGCCTCGCTGATCAGCACCGATCTTTTCTAGCAGCTGAAGTGAAAACTTTGTCGTTGATTCCTGCCGCGATTCGAAGCTTAGGACACCCGCCTGCAGTATTCTATTCAATTCAGTTTTGGTTGCTTCCGCTCCTGCATTTACACTGAGGCTGTACTTTTGTAGCGTTGTGCTTCCCACAATGACAAACTCAATGTTCTTGGTGTCAGCATCACGACACCACAGCTCTGTCATTTCGATCTCAGGCTTGGTAATATCAGGTGCGACCTCATGTTTTTCGAAAATGGCGTTCTCATGGCTCAGATTTTGTCGATCTCTAGTGAACGTCAAGTCCGCCGGATCCACTTCTAGATTGTACTCTTGGCAGCTCTTTAGATCGAAGCCTGTGAGGCGAGCGCTACCAGTTGCAGTCAAGTCGATCTTCTGCCAAGCCTGCTTACTGCCACAATAGGAGCGCGGAGTTACGCGATAGAAGGAACCCGTGTCGAGCTTTGGATCATAGGGCTCGCCGTTGCCATTCGTGCTTTCAGAGAGAATTTTGTCGTTTGAAACAACTGCACTTGATTGAGAAACCTTCACTCGCGCACAATTTTGGGAAAAAAATATCGACGCGCCAGATGCTGCTAAAATCATGACCAGTGTGGACCTACCCAAAAACATTTGGCAATTTTTCATGCAACACGCCCTAATTCTAAGTCACTAATTGATCGATTGCTCTCGCTTGCTTTAGAAAAATAGTACTTAATGCTGCGACCCTGACCAACAGAGGCAAGCAAATTATTGCTCATTGCCCAACGAAGCAAATTGTTGCAGCTCCTCACGGAAAGACCCAAAGTTTCTGAAGCCACTTTTGTCGAAAAATCTTGTCCCTGATGCCTCTCCATTAACTTTTTTAAAAGTGCGTGCATTCTTAGGTTTTCCGTGGGCAAAGACTCCGCGGTGTTGTCACGCACTGTGATCGCACAAGGAGAAATCGATTTGCAGTGGTATGCGCCCCTATCACACTCAATTCGAAGAGGGGATTGAGAATCCTCTAGCCAAGCATTGAGTCTGGTCACAGCCCCTGAAACTTTTTTCATTGAACGATTGGGTTCATAGAATTCATTAGCAAACAATCTAGAAAAAATGCAGCTAATGGAAGCTGGGCGATAGCCATCTTGCAATACTGTTTGAAGTAACAGATGAAGAAGCTGTCCGGACTTAAGCCTTTCTTGGGAGTCCACGTGTCCGCCACTATCAAGATCGAATACCTGTGAGGAGTCATCACCCTTGGGGGCGTTGGAAGAGCCAATTTGATAGCTAAAATTTTTCGGCAGTATAAACCAATCAGCGCTTTCCCTGAGAATTCTCTCTCGGTAGGATCGAAATGGGGTCAAATAATAGACTCTTGTCAATAGGGCACTGTCACGTGTGAGCAGCGCTTGATGAAAATCACAATCGCGCAGCGTTTCCCAGTGATGATGCTGTCGCGCCATTGTCCGTACCTCATCAAGGTCAAATAAAATATTTTCGATACTTTTGTTCCGGCTGCTGGCGAGCACCTTTCGCAAATTCATAACCGCGAACCACTTTTTTATAAAAAGATGATTTAAAGAATCGGGAGTGCTCAAGGTTTTCCCCTCGGCAAGGTGCTCTTCGGCAGTGACATAGTCTTCTGCAGCAATTGCAATTTGCGCTGACAGCTCGAGAGCACACTGAAGCACATTTTGCCATTTTGAAGCTCGAGCCGTTTTTAGAATTGCATCAACAATATGTCTGGCAATGACAGTTTCATCGCAAAAGAGATGCGCAGCCGCAAGATTCAGCTGACCACCCATCTTCTGATACTCGGGCACAGAGGCGCTTTCGACAAATTTTTGAAGATGAGGTATGGCTTCGCTGTAATTCCATTGATAAATCTCAGCATGAGCTTGGTACAGCGACAGCAATGGGTAATCATTTTCTGTGCTCTTTGCACTCCTGCTAGCTGTCAGGTCACTCACTTCGGCCAACAGCTTGGCAGCCTCACCGTGGACCCCAGCACGAAGCAACAGTGCCGCATACTCAATGATCTCATCAGGTTTTGGTTTGACAGGCGCCGCTCGCCCGCGACCCCTAATGATAGGACGTAGGAGGTGAATTCCAAAATCATGTAGCTCCAGCTTTCTCGCAAGTCTCGCAACTTCTAAAAGTTGATTTCGATCACAAGACTTTTCCTGCACTTTGACAATGAGCTCTCTGGCAGCAACCAACTCGCTACGCTGGAGCAAAGCGCTGCAATTTGCAATGCGCTCAGCAGTTAATCTGAATAAATCTCCTGATATTGGTTTCACTCTATCATTATCGGCAATTTCTTAGCTAAAGCACAGAGCCAGTCTCAATTTGATACGACGTGAGTTATCTAACTCGTCTTGGCTTAAGTCGTTTTGCGCGAAAAATATTGAGATAGCTTGGCAGTTGCCAGTTTTGATATCATTAATGGTAGCGAACTAATATAAGCTTATATTAGCTTAAATTAGCTCATTTTTTGGATTGATTTGGATTGATGGAGTCGAGCAGCAATGTCAGTGTACTTTTAATATCGATCTCTTTTGGCTCATCCGCAAGGATGATGTTAAAGAGGATTTGGCTTGTCAGAGATTGAAGAACAAATTTTACCATAATCTCTAGATCAAGGTCTTGACGGACAAGACCTTGATCTCTGAATTTTTCGAAGATTTGATAGATGCTCGAGAAAAGAAATTTTTCCGCAACCCCATAGGCTTTCTTTCGAAGCTCTTCGTTGGCGAGAATCTCATTTGCAAACAATTTAAACTGATTGCGATTGGCCTTTGCTGATTCTACTCGATTTGCAAAAAGCGTTCTTAAAAATGATTCAGGACTTTCTGAGTTTTCTTGGATGATCGCCCGAACGGACTTTAACTGATGTGGAACAATCGTTCGCAGCACCAACGAAAAAAGCACCCTTTTGATAAGAATATCTTTTTGTGGAAAATATCGAAACAGAGTTTTCTCAGTAACATTGGCAACCTTTGCAATCTCAGCGGTTGTAGACTGATGAACTCCCCGATCTGCAAATACCCTTTCGGCTGCCAACAAAATGTCGGCCTCTTTTTGCGTTCGCGGAGGGCTTGGCTCGAGCTCAGCCATCAGCGACTCGACCTCTGTGTCTTGACGTGATAAGTCCTTTTTACTTAATATTTTAACCACTTACAGCTCCCAAATGAAAGAGTATAGTAAGCACTTTACTTCACTATAGTGTCTACTATACCATAAAAAATAAAGAGCGATAGTTCAAAAAATCGGAGATGTGAAAATGGGATTAGCACTTTCACTTTTTATTTTGATCCCGAGTCTTTCCTGGGCGGACTCAGGATCCAATTCATTTGCTCTCAGCTTAAAGCAGGCCGAACAGCAGGCCTTAGAAAGTTCGCAGTTGGTGAAAGAGCAGGAGTCTATTGTTGATTCTGTTTTGGCTCAACAAAAATCAATTTCCGCATCGACATTGCCACAGTTGCAATTGGAAGGCGCGTACACCTATCTCGAAACGGTTCCAGAAATGCAAGTCGGCAATATGAGAAGCCGCTTGGGGGACAACGAAAACTATTCGCTTGGTCCCGTCTTAACATACAGCCTCTGGGATGGCGGATTGAAAAAAAATCTCCAGAAGAGCCTTGAAAGCATGGCTCTCGCGAGCCAGGCGAGAATGCAGTCCCTCCGCCGCAATGTATTGCTCAATGTTCGATTGGCCTACCTGCGGGTTCTCGTTCACAAAGAAGAGGTAAATCTTGTAGAACAACGACTGAAACTTGCGCAACTGCAAAAAAAAGATATTGAAAGAAAGAAGATCGAAGGTGCGTCAAGCAAGCTTGAACTCTCTCTTTCGCGAAGAGAGTCTTTACAGCTACAGTTAGAATTAGAGAATAAAACCTTTCAACTGCACGAATCCATTGTTTCGCTTTTTCACCTAACAGGTCATCTCAATAGCGAAATACCGACCGACGAAAAAAATATTTCAAATTTAGATGGACTCGACACCATTGAGTCCATAATTCCAACGATAGAGGCTCAGGTCAGAGAGAGCCCGACTACAAGATCCTCGGAGGTGAAGTCTCTGCAACTCAAGGCGCAGAGTCTTTTGGACGAGGCCGAGTCAGAGCGCTCAAAGAACCGCGCTAAGATTGGCTTAAGGGCAAAAACGAGCATTGACTATCCAAATGGCCCTATAGAAGAGAGCTTCCATCAGAACACCGTGGGAGTCACCCTGACGATCCCCTTAATAAACTGGGGTGCGAACACTCAGGCATTTGAGGCAAAACGAGCACTGGCAAGAGCCGAAGAGGCTAAAGCCAACAGCCGTATGGATGAAAATCTAAAAACCTGGAAACAGCTTTCCCTTGAGACCGTCTCACTCAAGAGACGATTGAAAATATCAATCGAGCTCGTAAAAGAAGCGGAGTCAGTCACTAAGATCAACCGCCAGTCCTACCAGGCTGGAAGAATCAAATTTTCAGATCTAGAGAGCGCTCACATTCGTGAACTTGAAGTTAAGTTTGAACAGTTAAGAATTAAATCTCTAATATTTAGTAAACTTGCTTTGCTCGCCAACCTATCAGAGGGAGAGTCTGAACTATGACAAAAAAAATTGTACTTGCCTTTGGCGCCATTGTTCTGCTGATTGGCTATTTGATTTTGAGAGATCGCTTCGTGCAAGAGATTTCGTTTGTAGGGACAATAGAAACCACCCGCCTCGATTTGCCGGCACGTCTGGCCACCACAGTAAAGAGTTTTGCCTACGAAGAAGGAGACTCCGTCGAGAGTGGCAAGGTGCTGGTGTCGTTTGATTGCGAGGAAATCAAGATTCGCGAACAACGAGTGCAAACGGAATTTTCAAGAGCAAAACGCTTACTTCGAAGTGGAAGTTTGACACAGGAGACCTTTGACAAAGTCGAGACTGAAAAAGCAGAACTCGATCTGAAGCTTTCTTGGTGTCAAATTGTATCTCCAATTGAAGGCGTCGTCTTGACTCGCTACCTGGACCCTAACGAATGGGTGACTCCGGGAACTAAGGTCATATCCATCGCCAACTTAAACGAGATTTGGACCTACATTTATGTCGATCAGACCTTCATACCGAATTTAAAGCTAGGAATGAAAATCAATGGAACACTGCCGGGCTATGAGGATCGTGTCATATTGGGGAAAATTGCAAAAATAAATTCCGAGGCGGAGTTCACGCCAAAGACTGCACAGACATTAGAGGAGAGAGCCCGACTGGTTTTTGGCGTGAAAGTTCAATTAGAACAGGTCGAACAACTCCTGAAGCCAGGAATGTCTATTAAGATCGAATTTCCAGACAGTAAGGATCAGTGATGCAGCACCAGGCCATCAGTATTCAATCCATTAATGTTCAAAAGGCGTTTAAAGACACGACCGCATTGAATGGTGTCTCGTTGAATTTTTCTGCCGGTCGGCTGCACGGCTTGATTGGTCCGGAAGGCGCAGGAAAGACGACATTGTTTAGAATTCTGATCGGACTCTTGAAAGCAAACCATGGCGAAATTCGCTATACGCGAGAAACCGAGACAGTTGCTCTTGATGACGTACGCACACAGATTGCCTATATGCCGCAAACACAAAGCCTGTACGCAGACCTATCGGTGATTGAGCATTTGGAGTTTTTTCGCGCACTCTATCAAATTCCAAAGGATCATTATTTAGCAAAGGTCGAAGAACTGCTACACATAACCCGACTCAAGAGTTTTACAAATCGCCCCGCAGGAAAGCTATCTGGTGGAATGTACAAAAAATTGGGTCTGATGTGCTCCTTGCTAAGAAGCCCTTCTGTGGTTCTTCTTGATGAACCCACCAATGGTGTTGACCCCATCAGCAGAAGAGAGTTTTGGGATCTGCTCTACGAATTAGTAAGACACGAAATCACAGTGGTGGTTGCCACTGCCTATATGGACGAAGCCGAGAGATGCTCTCTGGTGCATATTCTTGAAAAAGGTGAAGTCCTTGACACTGGAGAGCCGCAAGAAATTCTACAAAAAAATGATGTCGATTCATTTGATACTCTCTTTTTAAAACGTGGAAAAAGAGAGATGCAATCATGAATGCCGTCACAATCAAGAATCTGTCTGTACGCTTTGGCGACTTCGTGGCGGTCAGGAATCTTTCGCTGGAGGTTGCAAAGGGTGAAATCTTTGGATTTTTAGGTGCCAATGGGGCTGGAAAGACGACAACAATTCGTGTGATCTGTGGCCTTTTGCAACCCACTGATGGTGAGGTGTGGGTCGATGGACAAAACTCCATGTCTGATCAGGTCAAACTCAAAACTGGATACATGTCGCAGAGATTCACTCTCTATGATGATTTAACCGTTGAAGAGAATCTGGCTTTTGCAGCAAGCCTCAGGCTGTTGAGTAAGAACTATTTTACGACTCGCAAAGAGTTTCTGCTGAACTTTATCGGCTTTGATCAAAAAACCTCTCTCCTTGTGCGCGATCTTCCGGGTGGTGTTAAGCAGAAAGTCTCTCTAGCTGCCGCAGTTCTTCACGACCCTCCCGTAGTCTTCTTAGATGAGCCCACAGCAGGCGTGACACCCGCATCACGAGCAAGTTTTTGGACCCTGATCAAAAAACTTGTTTCCGGCGGGAAAACTGTATTTGTCACCAGTCACTATATGGATGAAGTGGAACAGTGCGACCGAATCGCCCTGATGCGGACTGGAGAGATTGTTGCCCTCGGAAGTTCAGCTGAACTAAAGAGCCAAGAGTTTCCCAACGGTATGCTTTCCCTCAAAGCTAAAAAATCGGACCCGTCGAATCTAATTTTAGAGCTCAAACAAAACCCGGATGTGATTAGTATTCATCCACACGGCAACTGTTATCATTTGGTCCCTCTTGGCCCCCACGCACTGGAAAAATTGAATCATGAGCTTACCAAAAATTTTGAGGTCACTAAGATCACTCCCACAATGGAAGATGTGTTTCTAAAGGTGGTGGAGGGGCAATCAAGATGAATTCCTTTTCTCTGTCGAGAGCTTTTGCAATTTTTAAAAAGGAGGTCTTTCACATTGCTAGAGATCCCTTCACTATGGGAGTTGCAATCGCACTGCCAGTGGTCATGGCCTTTATTTTTGGCTATGCCATGGAATTCAACATCAAGGAGATTCCAACAGCTTATCTCGATAGTGACTACAGCGCCACTTCTCGCAGCTTGATTGCCGCCATTGGCAGCTCAGAATATTTTAAGCTCACCTCCGTCCGCGTTCCTGCCGAGGGGTTGGCTCTGATGCAATCAGATAAGGTCAAAGCCTTTGTAATCATTCCGCCCAACTTCGAAAAGAATGTCATTGGAGGAGTTGGCGAAGATGTTCAGGTTCTCATTGATGGAACCGACGGAAGCTTTGTCGGCGCGATAGGCGGATACCTAAGCCTGATCGGCAAGCGCGTGAATGAAAACATTGGCGCTGAAGTTCGACCGAGCCCTCTACAAACGCGCACTCGTTTTCTGTTCAACTCTGAGCTGAACTCAAAATGGTTTTCAATTCCCGGAATTACGGTCGTGATCATGGCGATATTGTGTTCCCTACTCACAACTCTGACGGTCGCCAGAGAATGGGAAAATGGTTCTATGGAACTGCTGCTGTCGACACCTGTTCAACCCATTGAGGTCATTGTCGGCAAATTGGCTCCCTATGCGGCCCTTTGTTTTGCAGCAGTTGTATTTGTGTATGGCCTGGCCAGATTTTGGTTCAATGTCCCATTTGTTGGCAGCCATTTGATATATGCCTTTGCTTGTTTGATTTTTCTTTTGGGCAACCTTGCGATGGGTCTAGCCATTTCAGTGATATTTCGAAAACAACTGACAGCAATGCAAACCGGATTGATGGTCGGTATGCTGCCCTCCTCAATGCTGTCTGGATTTATTTTTCCAATTGAAAACATGCCATTTGGATTCCAACTCTTGACGATGCCTTTTCCTGCCCGGTGGTTCATGACAATCGCGAGAGATCAATTTTTACAGGGATCACGTTTTCTAGATCTTGTGATTCCATTTTCGGCACTGATTGCAATTTGCTCTTTGCTTGTGCTATTTGCCTCCCTTCAATTTAAGCGAGATTTAGAATGATAAAAGGAAGACGCATCGTTGGCTTTTTCAACAAAGAGATGAGCCAAATACTACGGGATCCAAATATGTTGCGACTGCTCTTAGTCGTGCCAATTCTTCAGATTGCTCTGTTTGGGTTTGCACTGAGCAATGAAACTCGCAATATACGCATGGCCGTTTTTTCTAAGCCAAGCGACTCTATGTTCAGAAAATTCAACGACAAGGCCATGGCCTCTGGGTGGTTTACGACCGTTCCAACCCAAGGCAGAGAGCCCTTTGAGATTGTCCAAAGCGGCGCTGCCGAAGTGGCGGTGGTTGTTGATACCAACGGCCTCGACTATCTCCTTGGCCCATCAGACTCCAGTGTGCAGATCTTGATCAATGCCGTGAACACAACCCGTGCCTCTTCAATAAACAGCTATGTGCAGAGTATCCTCAACAGCACATTGAATGATTCTCTCGCCGGAAGCCATCAACTGCCAATTCAAATCATTGAACGGGTATTCTACAATCCACAGTCTAAAACCTCATTTTTTCTAATCCCAGGTCTCATGGGCACAATGATATGTATGATCACGGTGTTAGTGACTTCGATGTCCATCACCAAAGAAAAGGAAATCGGCACCTTTGAAACAATCATCTCGGCACCTGTTTCCAAAGCAGAAGTACTGATTGGCAAGGCGCTACCGACAGTGGTCATGGGAATTTTTAATTTGCTCTCCATTCTACTTCTCGCCATTCTCCTTTTTAAAATGCCCTTTCAAGGTCTCTTAGGAGTTTTCTTGCTCGTCGGTAGTATTTACGTAATTTGCACCGTCTCGATTGGCGTTCTGATCTCGACTCTTTGCTCGACTCAGCAGCAGGCCATGATGGCGAGCTTTTTGTTTATCTTTCCATCGATGATGCTGTCTGGGTTGATGTTCCCGGTAGAGAACATGCCAGACTGGATGATTGTATTTTCTGAACTCAATCCCATGACTCATTTTATTTATGTAATGAGGAACATTATGCTCAAAGGCGGAAATGTTGACGTGATCATCCTTCGCGGAGGGATAATTTTGGCGATGACACTTGCCTTTTCGGGGCTCGCCTATCGCGCGTTTAAAACCCGCCTCAATTAGCCCCAATTCGGAAACGTCATTACTTTTGCATCAAGTACTTTTTCACTCGCGCGTTGTCGGCGCGCCAGATCACATTGTCGATGAAGTAGTGATGAATATTAATAAAAAGAATGAAGCTCGCTAATATAGGGGCATAGCCCATTTGCCCACCTGAATGAACCAAGCCCTGTCCATCTAAAAACTTAGGAATGAATTCAAAGCACAGCGCGCCCAAAACGTAGGCTGCCATAACGAATCCACCAAACTTCAATAGCCATCGCTTGCGCCATTCTTTTCCTGAAAAGTTTTGATTTTGAGAACGGACCTCGTTGCTCTTTAACACGCCAACAAAGACCAAGTACTGCAAAGAGTGGAAGAACGGAATCAAATAAGCATAGGCAGGATGCGAGAAACTGGGAATGTACCAGATATACAAAGACACCAATGCTGCTACAGCGGGAGGAGAGGGCACAACACCTTCTTCAACATACTTTCGCAGGTGCATCGACACCATTGCAATACTAGAAATTCCCACCAGCCAGTAGGTCAGCGGAAGTAGAACCTCTGGAAGATTGAAGCCCTGATGAGCAATGCCGTAAAAATCAAAATTCTTTAGACCAACATGACTCTGCAAGCACGACATCGCCCAAAGTGAGAAGAGATTGAATAGCATGATTTTGCGTTCCCATGCCTTATAGAAAATTTTGCGCTGGGCAGATGTCACGACAATACAACCAAACACCTGTTTGACGTAGTGCCAACCAACCAAAAAATACATGGCGTTCACAGCCTGGCCAAGCAAATCTGATCTGTCGTTTATTAGTGAGTAGTATAAAAATCCACCCAAAACCACCGGCACAATCACTGCTGCCCAGATATAGCGGAAGCGACTTGCTATATCGTTCTTGAGATCAAAATAGAGAATGATATATGATGACAAGAAATGGGGATGATTGACCACAAAGGCCAAAGAGAATGCCAACGCAGAGATAGTTGCTAGTGATGCCGATTTGTCCATAAAAGTCCAGGCGGCTATCCACGTCAAGATCGAAAGCCCTCCCATCAGAAGCACTTCACGACTCCAATAATTTGACGAAGTGTTATTATTCGTTTTTAAATCACTGACCAGATGTGGAAATTCGCGATGAATCTCTTGAGTGGCAGCTGCGGTTGTGGCATCGAGAATTTGGGCCTCTGAGCTCTGCTGTCGCTTTGTTTTCATGAGATTCTCCTCGGAACTCAGCTCACGATTCTTAACCAGCTGGGTACTGTATTATTTCGGGATTATCCGGACCTAGGGTTTACATAATTGCGATATCTTGCGTATACTCACTGGACGGGGGATATGCAAAGTTGGCTAACTTTAGGGGGAGTCTACTGATGCGATCTATTCATTTTCAAAAAATTTTGGTTTCAGTACCTATATCTAGTCTAGCACTGCTGACTGTCTTGCTATTTCAGAACTGCGGCCAAAGCTTCAATTCAAAGTCCCTTGATCACCGCGAAGAGCAATCTGATCTGCCAGGCAACAGCAACAGCAATGCGGCGGCAACATCAGCTGACCTGGGCCTACTCAAAAATGCAATTGAGTCTGTTGAGAGCGGAACACCTTATCCCTCACTGCAGATCGGGCAAGAACAAAGTGCCTCATTCAATCTGGAAAATCCCGGAAGATATATGATTCTTGTCCACACGCCCGACAAGAGCGATTGCCAAGATCAGGCCCAGAGTGGTCACTTCCGTTCGCAAGGTGGATGCTGGACCAGTTTGGTTGAGAGCGAAACTCCTGCCGCAAGCAATAAAAATGCAAATGATGCTACTGCAAATCGAGTGAAAACATTTGAACTTTCTAAAGGACCGCAAATGCTCCCTACACTTGGCGTCCGTTCAGGATCGACCGTATTTTTGGTTCCTGTGGACGAAACACCTAAAGCTTCCACCCGAGCTCCGGCAAATGTGAGCGGAGGCGCTGACGTTGGAGGTAACGTTGGAGGTAGCGCTGGAGGTAGCGTTGGCGAAGGCACCACTGATATTACAAAGGAAGTTACAAGTAGTGATTCTGCACCAAAGGAACAGAATATCTCGAAGCCACAAGCAAATTCTCAGGACAGCTCAAATACAACTTCAAATTCCAGCTCAAAAGCAGCATTGGTTCCGCCAGCAAACCCGAGCTGCGGTAGCTTACGAAGCATTCCGAGCTCTTCTTCTAAATGCGAGGGTTCGCCAACACTTAACATGATCAAATCCTTTCAGTGTGTTGCCAACAACTACGCAAAACCCACCAATGCCAAGCCTTGCTCTCAGCGCTACTCCGTGGCGTGGAAAATGGATCTACGCTCATCAGATAAGGGGCGATATGCGGTTGATGTGCTGAAAGAACGACATGGATCTATATTGCCTAAGAACACAATGTATTGTAGCGCCTGTCCCGGTTCACAAAATTTAAACAAGGCAATGACAGTGGATGTGGCCCCCGGTGGAGCTATGGCTTTGCAAAGAAACATCGAACCCGGCATCGTGCCTTCCTCTAGTTTTAACTTCGCAAATTTTCCGAATGGAACGGATCGCATTTGCATTTCGATGGAAGTCTTTATACCGAAGGATTTCGTCGGAAATGATGCGGGCTACAAGCTGGGTTACGGAATTTGGGGCGGAGACACCGCCACTGGTGGCGGAACTTCTCCTGTGGTACAAGTTAAGAAAACGGGATTCGTGGTCAGAAACACATGGAATGGCAGCTCCACAAGTCTTTACTCGTACCACTTGAATCGGGGCGGCAGCGGTCGTTGGGCGAATCAGAACGACAAGAAATGTGATTCAAACACATGCTGCATCTATGGTGACAGCTCACAATCGGGAAAGGTCACCAAGGGCCGATGGGTGCAAATCGAAGAAGAGGTCGTCCTAAACACCATGGACAAACACGACGGCTATGCCCGATTGTGGATTGATGGGCAACAGGTTGGTGAGATTACCAATATGCTCATTAATGAAAAGACCGCAAAAATGAAAATAAAGGGTCTGCTGATAAACGATATGTGGGGCGGCAATATTGGCAGCCCTAAGAACCAAGCCAAGCGCAAAGAAAACTATTGGCTCAAAGGATACACCGTCTATCACTGAGTTTTATTTGTGCATCTTAAGTTTTGAGTGCGATAAGCGGTCAAGTGAGGCAAACTCTTTGAATTTAGACAGGACATCTTCCTTTGTCATCCTTTGAAATAAGAATCGCCGTCTTAGATACAATGGACTGGAATCTCAAAATGAGCCAAACCAATCTGATCTGAAATGCCTCAACCAAAAGGGGGCATTTCAATTTTAGATTGTGAATGCGTTCTTTACGAGATTCGCCAATTTTTGCCAATTGGCCCCCTCTCGGGGCATCTCCACTATGCCGATAGAGTGGGGATGAGGCGCGGTACGTTGGCGAAGAAATTTCATTGCAGATTTTGGCTGATCGGAATGCTTTGGCTAGCCGGTTGTGGATCTATTTCAGGATCCATTGAAAGCCTTGTTTCCGAAGTTCCTTTGTCGACCTGGAAGACCAAGGTGACCTTACCGATGGCCGAAGTCAATATCATGGAGGGCGCAGCCCTCACTGTTTTGGCTGCTCTTGCTGAGGACGCCGAAACTGATACCACATATCGCTGGAGCATCGCTCCTCAAGATGGTCGTTTCTTGGCCTTTTCTGGTTCAGGGAGCGTTCTCGCCGGGCAAAGAGGCTTTGCTGTTTCTTTGCAAACCATCAATGATTTGTTATCTCAAGGAAACTCCTCCTATGTATTGACAATCCAGGGTGCCAACTTCGAAAACGAAGCCCAACTTACAATTAACGTCATTGATGATGAGACCTTTGTGGGCCTTTCATTGGCGGCAGCCAATGTCAACGAGAACGCTGGGGTTTTGGCTCTGACCTTTAGCCTAACACAGGCAGTGAATGAAGCTGTTACATTTAATTACGCCACAGCCAATGGCACGGCCACCGCAGGGGCCGACTACAGCGCTCTTTCGGGAAGCGCCACCATTCCTGCCGGGCAAACGCAGGTGTCTGTGAACCTCACTGTTCTGGATGATGCCATTGACGAGATCGATGAAACTCTATCGGTGAGTATCGCTAATGCATCGAGTGCAGTGAGTGTCCTGGTGCCCTCAACTACAATCACCATTTTGGATGATGATGCCCCTCCGGCGCTGGCCATAAACGATGTGAGCATTGGCGAAAATGTGGGTCCAGCGATTTTTACCGTGAGTCTGTCGCAGGTTTCCGGAAAAGATGTCACGGTCAATTATCTTGCCTCGGGTGTGACGGCCATCATTGGTGTGGACTTTTCGGTGACACTGGGCACACTCACAATCCCGGCCGGGCAAGTGAGTGGCACCATCTCTGTACCCATCACTGATGATCTTGTTTATGAAGGTAACGAGACCTTTGCTGTGGACCTTTCGGCGCCAAGCAATGCAACTCTTTCTGACTCTCAGGGAATTGGCGCGATATTGGATGACGATGGCCTTCCCTCGCTCGCCATTGCCAATAGCTCCGCACTCGAGGACTCAGGCAATCTCGTCTTCACCGTAACCAAAACCGGTTCCACAGTTTTTCCAGTGAGCGTGGACTATTTGACCAGCGATGGCACCGCGGTGGCGGGCTCAGACTACAACCTCACCGCGGCGACTCTGAGCATTCCGGCTGGATCCAGCACAGGCACCATTGCCGTGCCAATGATCAGTGATAACATCTACGAGAGTGACGAGACCTTTACCATCACGCTCTCAAACCCCGTAGGCGCAAGCATTGCTACCGCCACCGCCACAGGCACGATTGTCAACGACGAAGCGGTGCCAGCCATGTCCATCGCCGATGCGCCCGATGTCACAGAGGGCGGCACTTCGGCTTTTACAGTGTCCATCAACAGAGCCTCGTCAAGCAACATCACCTTCAACTGGGTAGTCAATGATGGCACGGCGGTGGACACTCAAGACTACACTGATGCCAGCGGTATGGGAACCATCTTGGCCGGCAGCACTTCCACCACAGTGAGTGTGGTCACGCTCGATGATGCACAGGATGAGCCCACAGAAAACTTTTCTGTGGTGATCTCGGGCTACAGCACCATCGCAGACAGCGCTGGTGTGGGACAAATTTTAGACAATGATGCTCCACCATCGGTGGCTTGGACAAAGTCCCACAATGCCAGTTTTGAAGACACACAAAACGTATCTGTGGTGGCCTCACTTTCAGCAAGTTCTGGCTATACAGTGACTGTCGATTACACAATTTCTGGATCAGCAACAGGCGGTGGTGTTGATTACACTTTGGCCAATGGCACGCTGAGCTTTGCTCCGGGCGTGACAACAGCTTCTGCCACTTTAGCAATTGTGGAAGACAACCTTGTGGAAGCTGATGAGACTGTTGAATTGACGTTGACCAATCCAAGCAATGTGACCCTAGGGACTCAAGTACATTATATAGAAACCATTCGCAATGATGACGGTGGCACGGTGATTGGTTGGGGGGACAATTCATCTGGACAAATCGGAAATGGTTATGGAGCAGTTCAAACTCCCGCAAAAGTTTTAGGAAACCGAACATGGTCTGTTGTTTCGCCGGCCTTCAATGACGGATACACTGGGCACACTTGCGGCATTACCACTTCGGGAGAGGCTTACTGTTGGGGGGAAAACAACAACGGTCAGTTAGGCAATGGCACCTTAGTGAGCTCCTATAGTCCCGTAAAGGTGAGCGGTGGCCTCTCTTTTTCGGCAATTTCCACCGCTTATAAATATACTTGCGGAATCACCACAACCGGTGTGGGGTATTGCTGGGGCGCCAATAGCAATGCTCAGTTGGGCGTTGCCGCTAGCTCAGACAAATTGACTCCAAATCCAATAGCGGGTGGACTCACCTTTGCGCAAATTTCTACCGGGAGCTCCTTTGCCTGTGGTGTTACGACCACCAATGTCGGCTACTGTTGGGGGACTAATACTCTTGGTCGCCTCGGTGATGGAACAACCAACAACTCTGTCGGGCCGGTGGCGGTTTCCGGTAGCATTTTGTTTAGTCAAATATCTGCCGGTAGAACCTCTGCTTGTGGTCGTGCCACCAATGGCAATGCTTACTGTTGGGGGGATAACACCTACGGCAAGCTTGGGGATGGGTCTACGACACCTAGCTACGTTCCGGTTTTGGTGAGTGGCGGATTGACCTTTTCCAAAGTTGCTGTGCATACTGAAAAAGCTTGTGGACTCACCGCCACGGGCGCGGCCTACTGCTGGGGGCGCAACCTTTATGGTGCTCTCGGCAATGGAAATTGGAACAACTCCAGCGTTCCCAGCGCCGTCGTCGGCGGGCACACCTTCACTGATCTTTCTGGCACATGTGGCACTAAGGCCGATGGATCTACCTACTGCTGGGGCACCAATGACAATAGCACATTAGGAACGGGAGTGGCCGGAGATTTTAATACTCCGCAATTGGTGGCCGGTGGATTTTCATTTTCAAGCGTGAGTGGAAGGGCCAACACACAATGTGCAATCACTTCTCTTGGAGTGGTTTATTGCTGGGGGCAAAACGGTGGTGGCAATGCAGGAGTTGGGACCACTAGCAACCGAGTTTTTCCCACTCTGCAAGCGGCCCAGCTTTCGCAATTTGTGCAAGTTTCCGCCGCTCGATATCACAGCTGTGGTCTGACCCCCGCGGGTGCCGCTTACTGCTGGGGACGGGGAAATAGTGACGAACTTGGCCTAGGAACTGGCGCCAGTTCCTATTTACCAGTGGCCGTAAGCGGTGGACATCAGTTTGTGCAAGTGGCCGCCGGCGGTGACAGTTACAGCTGCGGACTTAAAGCCACAGGTCAGATCTATTGCTGGGGCGCTGGCTTATCTGGAGCCGGGACCACTCCGCAACTGATTCCCGGTGGAAATAATTTTGTTAGCCTGGAGGTCGGATCATACAGGTATGCCTGTGGTATTGAGGCCTCTGGCGCGGCCTATTGCTGGGGAGAAGACACCAATGGCACTCTCGGTAATGGTGCCATCAGTGGCACCCAAGCCACGCCAACATTGGTGGATGGAAATCTAAAGTTTCGCCAAATTTCTGCAGGAAGCGGCACCGCCTGTGGGGTCACTATGAACGGCGATGCCTATTGCTGGGGAGCCTATTCCAATGGATTTTTAGGAAATGCCTCGGCCTCGACCGACGCTCAGAGTCCGCTGCTGGTGGACGGAGGACATAAGTATAAGTCTGTTGCTTTGGGGCGTCTTTCCGCCTGCGGCCTTCGAATGGATGATACGGTCGTGTGTTGGGGCAGCGGCTATGGCGCTCCACCAGTGGCGCTATCAGGGGTCGATCAATTTCAGAGTATAACTGTTGGCAATCAAGTCATGTGCGGAGCGCTCAAATCCACAGGTCTCGTCAAATGCTGGGGATCTGGTAACTTCTTTTACGAGGCAGGAACAAGTGGATCCATTACCAGCACCACTCCGAGCGCAGCCAACTCGAGCATTGCAGTTTCATCCTTGTCCTTTGGTGAACTCTACGGCTATTCTGCCTTAGCAGTTGCAACTCAAGACCTGAGCACGCTTTCGAACATTCAGTTGAGCTCTGGCGGTCAGTCTGTGAGTGAGAGTGCTGGCACTGTCACATTGTCTTTTAGCTTGAACCAAGCCTTTGCACTGCCGGTGATTGCAGTTTGGGAAGTGACTGGCGGAACTGCAACTCATTCTGGTGCTGATCACGATGCCATTGGTGGAGAGGTGCTGATTCCGGCCGGCGCCACTTCTGCTACTGCAAGCTTCAACATCGTCAACGACGGCATCGCCGAAGCTGACGAGACAATAGTGGTCACCCTGCATTCGCCACTCAATGGAAATTTGGGAGCGCAGACCACTCACACCATCACCATCACCAATGACGATGCGCCCACATTTGCAAACGTCAATCCCACTCCCGCGCAGGAGGGAGCCACCATCACCATCACCGGCACGGGATTTTTGCCTGGCATGACTGCCACCATTGGTGGAGTCGCGTGCCTGAGTCCAACAGTGGTCAACTCCACCACCTTCACTTGCGTGGTTCCATCCGGAGTGACTGCGGGTGCTGTGGACATTGTTCTCACCAACACCGCTGGCGCACAGCCTTCGGGAACCAGAACCGTCACAGTCTCTAACGGCATCACCGTGCAACCCAACTCATGGAATTTCGGCACAGTCGGGCACTTTACTTACGATGCAACTCTGTTTGCGACATCGCAGGCGCTGAACAAAGCCACGCTCACACCGCTGGATCTCACGCACAACACGCAAGGAGAGTTTGATGCTGGCACTCACATGGGCACAGTGTGGAGTGGGTCACTCAATGCGTTCACAGTCAGCTCCTCCACAAACAACAGAATGAATCTTCCTAACCTCAGTAGCACTTCGGATTGGTTCAACATGTCTGGAAATCAGATTCTCTTTCACTTCGATGAAACTTCAGTGATTGAAGGCGCAGGAGTTCTCAGTGAGGCTTCCGGTAATTCTTTTGCTGGAACGCTCTCCACAGGAGAAGGTGGCGGCGGAATTAAATCAGTAACTGGTAAGTTAGGAAATGGCCTTGCGTTTGATGAAATCAACGACATTCTGTCCTATCCCACCGGGGCCCCGACAACCAGCAATCTTAGCCTTGCGTTATGGTATAAAAATGCAAGCCTCACAGGAAGTGCATATCAATATCTTGTAAGTATTGGTAGCTGGGACACGATGCCTTCGATCAATGTCAACCTCGGAGAATTGAGCGGCGCCGGCCTTGGTTTCAATATTAGCTGCGTTGATGATGCCAACAATCACGCCACCTTTGGTTTTGAAACTCTCGCCTCTGTTAATGACCGCAACTGGCACCAGGTTGTGGTGGTTAAGTCGGCCAGTGGAGTGTTCTTGTATAAAGATGGTGCTTTTATTGGCTCAAATGCCGGCTGCACGGGCTCGATCACACTCCCTGCCACAGGGTACTTGGGGGGCAGAGGAGATTTAGATCCTAACCGGTTCTTTAATGGCACGATTGATGAATATTCTCTCTGGACGAGAGCGCTTTCTCCCGCTGAGATTAGCGCTTTGTATAAACAACAATCGCCCAAGTATGCAGGAGTCTACTATCCACCTGTCTCGATGTTGCCTTCTTTGAACAATTGGGGAAGTCACAAATGGCGCTCTTCGCTCCCTTTCTACAAAGAACTCCCGGGCGATACGGACGCAAATGGCTCCCCAAACTCCGAGTCTTCAGTAGACTACTCGGCGATTTTTGGAGGCGGAGCCAGCTTGGCAAGTGGACTAGTGGGTCTATGGCGCTTCGAGGAAGCGGCACTTGATACTCTTCCGGGCAGCAAGGACTTCAGAGATGAATCTGGATCTGGAAATCACGCGTTTTACAATGCAAGTACTCAAATCACATTGGCTCAATCAGGAAAATTCAATAAATCTCTTCAGACCAATCACGTGTGTAGCGAAATTTATGCCTCTGACTCGTCCTCTCTCAATTCAGCCTATGTTTCAGTAAGCGCTTGGATCAAGCCACAAAAGTTTGATTCGACCTGGAGATGGAATAATATAGTAGGAAAGACGCACGCAACCTGTTCAACCAACGCTTCGTATATACTCCGATATTAATGCCGTTCACTTTCGTTCACGGCAAAAGGATCTTGGTATCGTAGAAGCCG
>CAYMBJ010000065.1:0-22312 GCA_964388665.1 uncultured Pseudobdellovibrionaceae bacterium
AGGGTGGTCAATTGCGTGAAATTTGGGTGGTCAAACTTGGTGAAATCCGACATTTTCAGTTTTTTCATCCAATACAATAAAACTCCAATCGGATTCTTAAGGTGCTCAAAAACGTGATTGGAGAATATAAAATCAAACTCTTCATTGGGAAAAATCTCGAAACTATGCGCAAATCCTTCCGCGTACTTTTCCCAAATTCCTTCCATTCCCTTAAATGTAGGATCCTTAGAATACTTTTCCGCCCAACTATTTCTGTCTTCAGCCTCTAAATAAGAAATGTCGATCCGTGCATTTTGCTTTATCAAGGGGTTGACTCCGGGCCCTATCTCAAGCCCTCTTCCCCGTAGATCTTCAAGTAACTTCTGTCTAGGATTGTAATTCTCGCCGACTAAAAGTTTTATATCTCCCGAACTTTCAAATTCGATAGAAAACTCACTGGCCGTAAATGGCCAATCTAGGGTGACCTCAATGGGGTCCGAAGTTGGTCCTGATTCGAAAAGAGCTACATTCCTATCACCTCGGTAGAAGATGCGAAAAAAGCCTTTTCGCCCTACCGTCACACGCCAATCAAGTTTATGAGGCCGTGTGCAGAGTGACTGAATCTGGTCTGCGGAATTCAGAACGAGACGACAATCACTTGAAAAGTTAACAGCCTTATTTTTAACACCATCGATGATGTCTACTGAAGTCTCCAGGGTACCTGCAACAAATTTACAAAATGAATCCTTTCTGTGGACGACATCGAACAAATTCAAAATTACCACCAATCACTAATTTGATCGTCTAGCGTTTTCATTTTGATGAAGAAGTAACAATTATTGGAACGCAAATCCCAAAAATTGAAAAACATGATCACTATTTGCCTCATCCTCAAGCGTTTCGCCAATTGAGAGCTGGGCCATCGAATAAAAAATAAAGACTCTGGTAAACTATCTAGACCCGCCAACTTTGCCCCAATTCTAAATTGATGATGGCGTATTCGCAAGCGCGAAGCATGAGGCCAATCCTGAGCCTAGGGATCGATATGTGACATCAGGAGTCAATAGTATAAATATAAGAAAAGGGTGACGCAACACTGATTCGGGCATTCAGGGCTCAGTTAGGATGAGGTCGTCTCTTGGGCTAGTGTCGTTGTTACCTTTTCAAAAAGCACCTTTTGTTTAAGTCCAACGAGACCTGAAATCTTGATCGCGCTGGAATTTATAACTTTAAATGCAAAAATATCTGAATATTTTTTTATAAGTTCACCATCTTTTAAAAAAGCCAAATTAATGAAATATGTCGAAGGAGTTAGGTTACATTCAAATTGCCATCTCATATGGAGGCTTTGACCTTTTGAAAATTTGTTTTGGTTAACGGGAAAGTAAGCCGTCGATGCATGTGACAGTTTCAGCCCCCGAACTGATCGAAAAGCAATATCTTGGATGCATCCTTCCACGTCATCCGCAAAGTGCAAGGTGTAACTAATTTCATAAATTTCATACATCTGAAGACAATTGACAGGCTTACCTTCACTATTAAAAACTTGAAATTGCCCGACGGAAATCCTGGCGTCATTCTTTATTATTTCGGGAGTTAAACTTTTAAAGGTTTCTAAGTTATGATCAGTCTTAGGTGAAGGAATGTTTACGATCTTTTCCTTGCGGAACTCTTCACGTAAAAATTTGGCATCTTCTTTTGAAGAAAATTGGAGTTTTTCATAATTTACTATAATTTGTTTTGGGTGGCCCGATTGCAAGACCTCGCCACGGTCTAACAAGATCGCACGTGTACAAAGTTCAGCAACACTAGGGAGTGAGTGACTCACAAACAAGATTGTACCACCCCTTTGAAGCATTTTTTCCATCCTTGCAAAGCTCTTCCTCTGAAAAAGGACGTCTCCGACGGATAGAACTTCATCGACGATCAAAATATCAGGGTTTACGCAGGTCTTAAGAGCAAATGCCAGACGGGCCTTCATACCGCTAGAATAGATTTTTAGCGGATGATCAATAAACTCACCGATGTCAGCGAACTCCAAAACCTGTGGCAACAGATCTTGAATTTCAGATTTGGAGTATCCCATTATAGAGCCCCAAAAAAGAATATTCTCGCGGCCGGTAAACTGCGGATTAAACCCCGAGCCAAGCTCGATTAAAGCGCCAATTGAGCCATTCACTTTGAGGTTGCCACTAGTGGGCGAAAGTATGCCGGAAATAATTTTCAAAAGAGTGGATTTTCCTGCTCCATTATGACCAACAATTCCTAAAATCTCACCCTTAGATACATCAAGGTCCACTTTATTTAGTGCGCGGAAAACCGTATGACGATTTTTAAATGGAAAAAGAGCTTCCAACGCACGATCCGCCTTAGAACTGTACATGCGATACTCTTTGCTAACATTACGCAGAGATAAGGCCAGTTTCATGTTACCACATCTCCTAAGTGCGGCCGTAGTCGGCGAAAGAGGTATCTGCCGAATAAAAGAAAGCCTAAAGAGAGAATCCAAAGAAAGCAATTTAAGTTCCAAAACTGTTCAGTATCCGCGAAGGTATACAATCCACGGCGGAAGGTAAAAATAATAATCGTGATTGGATTCCAAATCAAAATCTGTGAGTAGCGATCGGGAATCATTTTTAATGCCCAAATTATTGGGCAAAGCCAGTAGATCAGCCTTAGACAAACACCTATTATGTTATTTATATCAGGGAAAAATGGGCTTAAGATTGCAAACACTAAAGCTAAGGAGTAGCAAAAGACACAAGCTGAAACGATGCCATATACCAATAGTAGCCAGTTCAAATTTGGGTAATAGCCATAGGCAACTGAGATTATCAGCAAAAATGCAACCAGGAATAAATGAATCAATAGGGACGAAGTTATTTTTACTAACGGCAAAAGAGCCAATGGAAAATCAACTTGAGTAACTAAGTAAGGAAAATCGGTTAGGGCTCGTGACCCACTGGTCAGGCTCAGAGAAAAGAAGTTAAAGACGATGAGACCAGAAAAAATATAAAGGATATAAGGGATTTCTAATTGTGCTCCGCCCTTTAAACCATGACTAAATACGAACCACAAAAGTACCAAATTGATTAGTGGCTCTAAAAAGACCCAGATCAGTCCAAAATATGAATTCATATATTTTCGAGAAAAATCTCTTTTCACGAGTTCAAAAAACAAATTCCAGTTACGGCTCATTTTGGCTTTTTTCATAATATCTCAAGCGCCGAAATCTTAGAAACTCGTAATTGATGGGTCATGCTAACAGGACTATCTCAAGAACCATTTATTCTGACAATTTAAAAACAGCGAAAAACCGGTCATTCTATTGTCAGCTCAATCAAGCACATACTTTTTTCAATGCACGGTCCCAGGCGTGTTGGGCCAATCAAGATGATTTCGCGCATCTCAACCCCTGGAAATGGGAAACTCAATTTTGTTCAGTGGCTCTCGGAGCGAAAAAGTCAAGTTCTCGGTGTTGCATTGAGAGGGTTCTCCGACACACTCTACGGTTTGAAAATAAACTGACTCCATTTCGACATCCACAGCCAATTGCGGACTGACACCCAGTCTCTTACACAAGATTTTGTAGAGCTCTTCAAAGGTTTCAAAGCCCTTTATCTTTGCACGTAGATTCAACACATTTTGCAGACCTCGAATGTTACGGAGAATCAACCAACTTACAGGAAAGGAACTGTCCAGCTGCACATTTTGATCAGACAAAACATATGTGCCCTCACGAATTTTTTTTGCTTTCCAAAAAACCGCTTCGAGAGCGCTTCCTGGCAAGCGCATTTCATTTGAAAAATTTGAAATAGTCCACTTCAGAAAACTCTCAAGTTCGGTAATAAAGACGCTCCAGCCGCTAAAGAAACTATGAGATGCAAGTAAATAGCTTAGATTTTCTCCTGTTTCGTCACAGTAGTCAGTAGTAGCCAGGAATGTAACCGAAAGCTTAGGTCGCTCTAGACTTCCTAGGGCATCTGCACCTCCGGGCGCCCGCAAAATTTCTGATTTTGAAATTAAGGTTCCCTTATCTAAAGAAAAACGGGTTTCCTTAGTAAAACTTCTAAAAGAATCAAAGCGATATGCTAGAGTGGTTCTGCTGAAATTTTTTGTCATAGAATTGAGAACTGAGGATTCCCTCTTAGGACTTGCAAATACTAGAAATGAATTTGAATGTTCGCCAAGTAAGCGAGCATCTGCAAATGATCGACATGATAAAAGATCTGGAAAAAAGCGCAGTCTCTCGGTGCCATAGTTTACGAAACCCACATTGGTCGCTAAATTTGCTGAGATTTTCGGATAGTCATTAAGAAAACTTTCCGATAAAATACTATTTGGTAATTTATAATCTGGAAACGGATAGTAGAACTGAATTGCTTCAAAGCCTGCCGCTTCAAGCATAGATTGGATTTCAAATTTCGAGAAAGTTCGTGGCCCCTTTTTAAACTGTGGGTAGCCACAAACCCCATCAGCGGGCCGGCCTGTGTGATCCTCGTTACATCCAGAGAGATACTTGGCACCAAGCTTATTTTCAATGGCCAAGACTAGGACTCCATTTGCATTCAAATTGGATTTTGCGATTCGTATGAATTCGCCAAAAGGGTCAACCGTGGAAGGCACTTCCAAATACATCTGGGCATATTCTAAAACTCCGATGGACAAAACTGCATCATACTTTCGCTCAACCAAAAAACTGCTCAAATTGCAGCAATTAGTTTCCCAGTTGTGCAAATCTCGCAACCGCATTTGCAGGCCCTCTAATCTACGGGCACTGCCATCCATCGCGGTTAAAAAATTAGCTCTTTCGGCAATTAGGCGTGAAATTGCGCCAAATCCAGCTCCTATTTCAAGGACATCTAAGCCTGCGAATGAGAATGGTCGAAGGAGATTCGCTCGTTCTGGAGACAAATGATACTTTAGTGGCCAATTGCCATAAAGGCTCGAATGGAGCCATGATTGTGATGAAAGATCTGTGGAGGCTTTTAGGAGCTCGATCAGATACTGTTCAATCTCTATTCCATCTGTATATTTAAACTCACTCATGCCCAAAACATGCCTCTTCGATGTCATTTGCGCAACTGAGCCCGTGCACCAGACGTAAATAACGCCTTGCGCTTGAAATCAGGAGCTGCTAATTATTCAGATGACATAAGTATGATGAAAATGAACATGATTGGTGCAAATGCCTGATGGACTGCAAAGGGATGAAATTCTATTTCAGAAAATAATTGGGATTCTTGAGGAAGCGGACGCCCTCTCGTCTTGGAATTGGCTAGGAAAAAAACACTATTCAGATTGGCAGATTCGACTACAACTTTCGCCCGAAAGAGCCAATTTATTGCGACCATTTTGCTTTCAGGGCATGGATGTTTTGGAGCTGGGTGCGGACTCAAGCACAGTTTCGAGATTTTTAGCAGAAAATGCAGAAACTCTTAAGATTGTTGCAAAGAATGAGAATCACTTTATGGCACTCAACAAGAGGTTGAGTGATGTGACAAATTGGGACGCTGTAGTTGCTCATCCCGGTCATTATTTTGATGGAAACCGTTACAGTGTCGTCACCTCAATCGGCGACTGGCGAGTCCCTGTTTCCCTGCAGTCTGATTTTGACAGAGATCCATTGTTGGGTTTTTTGGCTAACGTTAGGCGTAATTTGAATGATAACGGTGTATTTATTTTGGCACTGGGAAACCAATTGGGTCTTAAATATTTATCTGGTGCAACTGAAGATCGTTCGATGAAACTCTTTGAAGGTATTTGCGGATACTCTCTACGCGAGGCGCAAGGTACTTATTCAAGAGCTGAACTCCATGCGAAATTGGAAAGGTCAGGATTTCAAGATATTCGCTTCTTTTATCCTTTTCCTGATTATAAATTGGCAAAATCAATTCTTTCTGAGGACCTGGCTAGTCTTGCGCCGAGACTGGCTTGCGATATGGCGGCAACTGAGGCATTTGAGAGCTATGGCCAATTGCGAGTTAAGTACTTGCCTGAAAGGCTCGCTCTACGAACGATTGCGTCTGCGGGATTGTTTTCTGAACTTGCAAACTCTTTCCTAGTGTTTGCAAGTCCGACAAGAGGCTCTTCTATCACTGCAAATGTCCTGGGCAGTTTTGCCAAAAATCAATTGGCTTCTCACTTAAGCATCCGAAAGAAATTTGCGGTTTCGACGACATTTTCTGCGATTACCCCGGGTCAGCTGGACATCAAGAAAAGAATTTTGTGGGGAGATCCCCCCGAAGACTCAGTAGATTCCCTGTCTTGGAGGGAGCTGAACGAGACCCACATCGAAGGTGGAGAGTACGTGGGGTTCCTGCTCTCGTCCCATAGTTTTTACAATCTTGCGGATCAATTTATAGAGGAGCTCGTTGAATTTCTAAAGTTTGTCGTTTCAAAGAGCGCCGATGGGCAGAACCTAACTGGCGATTTGGTTGATGCAACCTTTTGGAACGCTAAGAAAATTGGAGATAGAAGTTATTTCCTATTTGATCAGGAGTTCATACGATCTGAGCCATTTCCTATAAGTTGGTTTATATTTAGAAATGTTAGTGGTCTAAAAAAATTCATATGTAGCCGTTCAGAGCTTTTCAAATTCCCAACTTACGAAGATTTCTATAACTTCATTTGCGAAAGGCTAGCGGTATCATCAGATTTTCTGCGAGATTTGAATTTGGAGGCACAGTTTCTCTTCACACTGAGCCAAAGTTCCGGCACATTTGATGAAACTAAAGAGCGACTTCTTAAACAGTTTCAAAGCGCTGCACAGTGGGTCGGATTTCCCCTTTTGCAGGCATTGCAAAGCAATTGTCATCGTGAGTTGGATACTTTTTCTGACTGGATGGCAAACGAATCGAATCGTAAAATTAAAAATGAATTGCAAGAAAAGTTAAATATCATTGAAAAACTTGAGCAACAGGCTGAGAGATTGGCCTCAAAGGTCAAAACCCTTGAAGCGCGGGTCTCCATTGACGAAAACCTTCAAAAAAAACTTCAGGAAAAAGATAATTATGTTGAAGTCCTAGAAGGGCGTGTGGAAAGATCTGCTTCAAAGGTCAAAACCCTTGAAGCGCGGGTTTCCATTGACGAAAACCTTCAAAAAAAACTTCAGGAAAAAGACAACTATATTGGAATCCTTGAAGGAAGAGTGGAAAAATCCGCTGCGAAAGTCAAAACCCTTGAGGCTCGGGCTGCCGGTGAGGAAGATACACTAAAAAAGCTACAGGCAAAAGATACTCAAATCCAATCACTTAAGCTTGAAATTGACCAAATTAAACAAATACTTAAATCAGATCGTAGCTCGAAGTCCTCACTATGATAAAATCGCGCCGCGCATTATTTATTGCTGATTTGTATGATCACGTTGCTAGGCGCCTACAGAAATTGATATTGAGAACTACTGAGAATTTACATTAATTGTTACAAATGTCACTGAACATAAATGCGTTCATTTTTCAATGGAAGGAAAGGCCCAACCTTGACAAACAGTACTTCTAAAACAGAACCAGATAATTCAAATGCGATGGCAGCGCTCAAAGCAAACGATAGTTCTATAGAGCAGACAGCCAATAGTGGAGCGGCCCCGTTGCCGTTGAAGGGCTGGCAGACCGAGCTTCAACAAGTGCCATTTTTAGACCTAATTTCCGACAATATGCTCATTGAGCTAAATAAAATACTAGATTGGAAGTGTTTTATTGCTGACTCGCAAGGTCGGCGCTTTGGTAAGGCCACCTCTCCGATAAAGAGACATAATCCACAGGTAATTCCTGATTACCGCCTTAAGATTCTACAAGACCGTGTCAGTCTAGCTGAACTTCATATTTTAGAAGTTGGTTGCTTTGAGGGCATTCATACTATTGGTCTAGCGAGAGCTTCTAAGTCTGTAAAAGCAATCGATAGCCGAATTGAAAATGTGGTTAAGACAATGGTCAGGCTAGGCTTCTTTGATTTGCATGCAAGTGTTTTTACCCTGGATTTAGAAAAAATTACGCCCCAGCACTATCCACTCCTTTCCTGTGATTTGATTCACCATGTTGGTGTCCTTTATCACCTTACCAACCCAGCAGAGCATATCTTACAGTTTGCCAATTATTGCGAAAAGCACGTCCTCCTTGACACACACTATGCAACTCCAGAAATGGCAAAGCTCAACTATTCCCATGATGGAAAAGAGTACCGATTTTATAGGCATAGAGAATCTGGTTATAAAGATGTTTTTTCGGGAATGCTCGATCACGCAAAATGGCTGACCCTCGAGGATATTGAAGACCTATTGACTCAGGCTGGCTTCGGCAAAGTTGAAATTATTGAAAAGAGGTCTGAACGAAATGGACCGCGGGTGTTATTATTTGCAAGTCGATGAGGATGAGTCGAGATGCTGCCGGACAATGATTCGCGAATTCAGGTATTTGTTGGATTGGATAGGACGCAACTTCTCGCAGCGATGGTCTTAGAGCATTCGGCGAAGCGATCTTGCGCAAAAGAGATAAACGTCATGTCTATGCATAACCTCCCGGTTCCTCAACCTAGAGATCCGCGCCAGAGTCCAAGCGTTGGATCTTCTTTCCGGCACTTCTGCGTTCCTCAATTGGCTGGATATAATGGAAGGGCGATTTATTTTGGTTGTCCAACACTGATCTTAAAAGACATGAGTGAACTTTGGTCTGAGGATTTTAGGAGTCATAAAATTCTTATTCAACACAATGCGACATCTGGAGAAAGATCGAATCATATTGAGAATAGAAACTCATCTACACTCAATCAGCAGTGCGCAGTAATGCTTATCGACTGCAAGAATATTGATTGGGATATTGAAAGAATTGTAAGTGATTTAAATCTAGGAAAATACGATTGCGAAAAACTAATGAATGAAATTTGTCTTCTTAAGCATGGAGAAATTGGCGAGGTCTTGCCAATTGAGTGGAGCAGTTTGGAATTGCAAGGCGAAGGAGAGTGTAACATTCGATACCCTGACAAGAGCACACAACCTTGGGTTAGCACAAAAAATCCTTTTGGAAATTTGTGGTACCGAGAGCTCAGGATGATGCTAAGCGACGGCACAATTTCTATTTTGGAACTGCTTCGGGAAGTCAAACTTGGCTATTGTCGCCCTTCTTTGATTCTTGACGTTCTGTTTGCAGGGACCATTGGCAAAGTATTGGGTGGTTTTTGGAATAGGGGTTTGGAATTGTTAGATATGGCACTTAGGTATCAGCCACATAAAGTAGTGAACGAAACAATAGGACAAAGAGAAAGCGCCATCAGGATTTTAAGCGATCATTTGGACTCAGCATTTCCGAGTGTGGGAAAGGACTTCTTTCATGTTAAGAACCAAGAACCAAACTGAGGTAGTTAAGGTTAGAGTCCGTGGGGCAACTTATTTTTATGGGAAAAGATCTTCGTGTTATCCTGCAGATAATGTTGTAGAGGAAGCACATAAAGCAAAAATCAAGGCAGATGCTTTTTATTGGGACGACCTACATTTTCCAATGTTTAGCCCGAAAAGCCCAAAAGTAATGAAAACAATTTTGCCTTTGAGATCGAAGTTTTTTACTGATTATTTTGATCTTACTGCCACGGGAATGGTGCGTGCGGACATTTTGGAAAATCTGTATAAAGCAAACTTAATTAAAAGTAAGGGTGATGTGCTCGGTGCCTTGAGATATATTCACGCGAATAGCCCAGAGAGTATTAGATACTTGCCCAACACAGGGCGAATCAACTTAGCTCGAAAAGAAATTAATCCTAACTTGACTCTGTTGAAAGAAGTAAGTCCGTTAAAAATATCAGTTATAATTTCTTTCAAAGATAGGCCAGAGCTTACAATTCGCTGCCTTGAATCCATTCGTCTCCAAAAATTGGGCCCAAATAAGGTTGAAATTATTCTAATAGACAATCAGTCCGAAGTTCAAACAATGACGAGATTAAGATCTTATTTGGATAAACGGTTTCCTTCTGATCTTAAATACAAGATCTTGGATTATCCCTACTCGTACAATCATAGCAAACAATCGAATCTTGGAGTGAGACATTCTACTGGTAATGTCATCGTTATGATGAATAATGATGTGGTTCTTTTATCCAAAACATGTCTCATTGATATTTCTAAAGTTGCAATAAAGACTGGGGTCGCCTCTGTATCTCCCGTCATTGTGGGAAAGGGCGGCCGTGTTGTTTGCAGTGGAGTTCATGTTTTTTTTGACAAGAATCGCAAAGATTATGGGATTCGAGAAAATGAAATCTGCGAATTCCGGGAGTTTTTGCAAGAGTCAGTGGCCTCCCCATTCTGTTGCGCGGCCATTTCGCGAGTGGCCTGGCAAAAGGTTGGCGGTCTTGACGAAATTCGCTATCCCGCTCAGTATAACGATGCAGATTTCGGTTTAAAGGCGATCGCCCTAGGGATGCGGCATTTTACCTTTGGAGGTATATATGTATATCACGAACCAGGAAGATCCGAAGTTCGCTCCATTGATCAATCTATAGGGCGACATGCATCATTTTGCGAAGCTCATCCTGATTTAGACAAGCTATATCGAATTCAATGTGATCGCCAAAAAGTAAAAGCCTTGATTCCAATTTCGACAAAATTAAAGGCCATGTTAATTATCAAGTTTATTGGCGAAACCTTTAACCGACGCATGATCTCTGTAAAGCGATTCATTTTTGTCAATCCGTTTAATAGTCATTTTTTAAGATTGCCACTAAAAATGTGGCGGAAGGCTTTCTTGTGAAACGGCGCCCGCGTTTTTTAAACCTAGTTTTAGGGAATGAAGCGGCTTCACATAAGATTTTGATTTTAACTGACCGAATTTGTCCAAGTTATTTTCTCATGCTCCATTTTAACTTAGCAGCGCTAATTAGCACTGGGCACGATTTTTGTTGCTATGTGGTTTCAAGCGCTGAATTGAAGCTATGCCTAGTTGAGGATAGCGTTTATTGGAATTTCATTCACTTCTTGCAGAGTACATCCTTCGCAACCATTATTTTTTGTCGTTACCGACAGCCTCTGCCTGGGTTTACTTTCGATCTGATTTTGGCAAAAAACGCACCAATACTTTATTTTATTGATGACCTGCTTTGGCAGAGTGAAAGCTGTGGTCCTACTCAGTTATCGCGGCAGATTGAATATAAGAAAACTCCCGAACAACATGTGTCTGCATATCTGGCCCATGCGAATATGATCTACTGCTCAACACATAGTTTGGCAGAACAGGTGCATTTGTCTTTCCCCATCAAAGATACGAGGACTCTCATTTACCCTCCTTATTTGAATCACATGTTCACGTCAGTAGTTCCTCAGAACCCGGATGGAAAAATAAGAATTGGTTATCAGGCATCGAAAGCTCACCAAGGTGATCTTGATAGCATTGTTGATGTTCTTGAAAAGGTCCTCACGAATTATCCTCAAGTTAGATTTGAACTGATGGGAACTATTAAGACGCCAGACAGACTCTCCAAATTTCCGACCCAGGTTACTCATAGAAAATTATTTAAAGACTATAGGTCCTTTTTTAAATCATTTAGATATTACAATTGGGATATCGGTCTTGCTCCCTTGGAGGCGACATTATTTAATTCAGTAAAATCGCCGGTAAAATTCTTTGAATACACCTTGGCTGGCATCGCCACTTTGGCTTCTGATAATTCTGTTTACACGCCTTACGTTGTCGACGGTAGGAATGGATTCTTGGCGTCTTCTCCTGCGGACTGGCAGGCTAAACTTGAAATATTGATTCAAGAAGCATCTATCAGGCGGGAACTCCAAACAAATGCAGCTCAGACATGTATAACTTCAAATTCCATATATAAAACAAGTACAGGGCTGCTAAGTCATTTGTCGGACTTTGGCGCAATACCTTGGAGTGAGCCAAGAAGTGGGATCGACAGGGTCAAAACATTTTTTGGCCTATCTCGCTGTTAATGAGCTTTACATTGCCGGGCAATAGAAATGGCTGTAAGTGCCCTTGGCGGGACCATTGTGGAGCCGTAATAAGTTAGATTGTTCGTCTCAGCAGCAAATCATGAATATTGACAGCGCCAAGTGGAGTCAAAAATTCAGAATTCTCTGATGTCACAACAACCAGGCTAGTTACCCCATTCGTTTCCATCATGTGGATGGATTTTTCAATCAAAGTGTCCTGCGAAATATATTTGGGGTTAGAATTCATTATCTCAATGGCCTTTGCACCTTTAAGATCGAATTGCGTTCTGAGGGCTCTTCTCACGTCCCCATCAGTGATTACGCCCTTTAAAAATCCATCGTCGCCAATGACAACTGCAAGTCCGCGTACCTCTCGATCAGTCATGAGTTCCAGCACCTCTAGGAGCGGCGTCTCTTCTTTGACAAAAGGGACGGCGCTTCCAGTGTGCATCAAATCCCTTACACGCTTCAATAGCCTAAAACCAAGAGTTCCGCCGGGATGATATTCGGCAAAGTTTTCTGCCTTGAATCCTCGAGCGACAACTACAGCCATCGCCAATGCGTCCCCCATGGCTAAGGTTGCTGTGGAACTGGCCGTGGGGGCGAGGTTCAATGGGCAGGCCTCCTCTTTTACTCCAATATTTATCCTGCAACATGCGGCAGTGGCCAGCTGTGAGTTATAATTTTCAGTAAGGGCGATAACTGGGACGCCTTTTCTGGCAGAATATTCTAAAACAGGCCGCAATTCTGAAGAATTTCCGCTATAGGAAATTGCGATGATGATGTCTTGGCTTGAAATGAGGCCGAGATCTCCGTGGGCACTCTCAGATGGGTGAAGATAAAGCGCAGGGGTGCCCGTTGAGCACAGAGTGCTCGCGATTTTGCGAGCGATATGGCCGGACTTGCCAATACCAGTCAATATGACTTTGCCCGTGCATTTCGTGATGAGGTTTAGTGCTAAAACAAATTGCGAATCGAGTCGATTTTGAAGATCGAGTATGGCTTGCGCCTCGATTTCAAAAACCTTTTTGGCCTGCAGCAAAGCGCTTTCAATTAAATTCAATTCTTCTTTTGTGCCACTAATTGCCGAATTGAGAGAAACATCGGTATTTTCCATTAACAAACTCCCACATTAATTAATTGAATTGTGCAGCCATAGAGTAGTCGCGAAATGAATCTGCAGCTTGATCCTTAGGGCTAATAACTAAATTGGACATTAGCGGCCACTGAATGGACAAGTCAGGATCATTCCAAACTATGGCTCCTTCTCCCGAGGCATTGTATGGTTGATCCACCATATACATGACATCTGCCGGTTCATCGCCGATTACCAAAAATCCGTGAGCAAAGCCCGGAGGAATCCAAAACCAAGTTGGGTTTTTTCCAGATAACTCGACGCTGATGTGTTTACCGAAGGTTGGAGAATTTTTCCGTATATCTACAGCTACGTCAAAAACACGGCCTCGCGTGACCGTGACAAGTTTTCCCTGTGGCTTGTCATACTGGTAGTGGAGGCCTCTTAGAACTTTAGGCTCTGAAAACGAAAAATTAAGCTGTTCAATTTTTGGCAAAATTCCCAAATCCAACATCCAATTTGCTCTGAATCTTTCCATAAAGAAGCCCCGAAAATCTGAATGCACATTTGGGCAAATTAGTAAGGGACCAGTAATTTCAAATTTCTCTATTTTCACGAATTCTCCCGATACAAACTTTTAACGAACTTCGCCAAGGTGGTAGCGTCACACCAGTTTTTGAATTTAGCTTTGTCTGATTCAATCTAGAATTTAATGGTCGCAGTGCCGGAGTCTTATACTCCGCGGTTGTCGTTTTCAGCACCGATTTTACCTTCAAATTGAATTCGAAGTTGGATGCAATTTCAAAAATTTCCGTCGCAAACTCCCACCAATTCGTATAGCCTGCGCCCGCGCAATTGTAAGCACCAGATAAGTCTAGACCGTCATTCCACTGCGTAATAATGGTTTGTGTTGCTGCGGCTAGATCAGGAGCGTAGGTGGGGCTGCCTACCTGGTCGCAAACTATACTGAGCTGTTCGCGTTCAGCACCTAATCGCAACATGGTCTTTACAAAATTTGCCCCTATATGCGAATAAACCCAAGAAGTTCGTAAAACAATTGAGTCGGGATTGTTTTCTAGGAGCGCTTTCTCTCCGCGCAATTTGGTTTTGCCATACCAATTCAAAGGTCCCGTTGGGTCGCTTTCAGACCACGCACTGTTGCCATCTCCAGGGTAAACATAATCAGTTGAATAGTGGAGAACTCGACTGCTGTTTCGCTGAGCCCATTTGCCGATGGCGGCAGGTGCAAAATGATTGATGGCCTCTGCAAGGTCCTTCTCTTGCTCGGCCTTGTCCACCTGAGTATAAGCTGAGCAAACTATGATGGTATCTGGGGCGTACTGATCCAATTTTTGACCAACATTTCGATAATTAATGAGGTCAAACTCATCTTTTCCAAGAAAAACAGAGTCTGCTGCGGGAAGTGTTGCTCTCAGGGCGGTGGCAACTTGACCATGTTTTCCAAAAATCAAGATCATATATTATTCTAATGCTTTATAAGGTTTTTTAAATAATCACCGTAAGACCCTTTGGGGCATGATTCAGCCAATGCCACAAATTGATCTTTAGAAATATATTTTTTTAAAAATGCAATCTCTTCTAGGCACGCAATTTTCATACCTTGTCGCGTTTCGATAGTTTGGACAAATTGCGAAGACTGAAGCAGCGACTCGTGGGTTCCCGTGTCTAGCCATGCAAAGCCCCGCCCAATACATTTAACATTGAGATTGCCATTCGTAAGATAAATTCGATTTAGATCTGTGATTTCTAGCTCGCCGCGTGCAGAGGGCTTCAGTGACTTGGTATAAGTTACGGCACTAGAATCATAGCAATACAAACCTGTCACCGCCCAGTTTGATTTGGGAACTTTTGGTTTTTCTTCTATGCTAATGGCCCTGGAGTTATTGTCAATTTCGACAACACCATATCTCTCAGGATCATTTACATGATAGGCAAAAATCGTTGCTCCTGAAGAGTTGTCGTGCGCGCACTCCAATAACTTAGATACATCATGGCCATAAAAAATATTGTCGCCCAAAATAAGAGTAGAAGGCTGATTTTGGATGAAGTCTTCAGCAATCAAAAACGCCTGGGCAATACCTTCAGGCTTTGCTTGGCTCGCATAACTCAGCTTCAGTCCCCATTGTGAACCATCTCCCAGGAGATCTTCAATCATTGGCAAATCTCTGGGTGTCGAAATGACTAAAATTTCTCTTATCCCACCCAACATTAGAATGGAAAGGGGATAGTAAATGGTAGGTTTGTCATAGACAGGCAATAATTGCTTACTAATGCATTTTGTTGAGGGGTAAAGCCTAGTACCCGCCCCTCCTGCCAATAATATCCCCTTCACGAGATGCGCTCCTTCGAGCTAACAGAGCTTACCCATGTAGAATTATTCAAATACCACTCAACAGTCTGGCGTAATCCTAACTCAAACGACTGAAATTTTCGCTCATAACCTAAAGACTTTTTTGCATAGGAATCATCGATGGCGTATCTAAAATCATGGCCCTTGCGATCCTCTACAAAACGAATCTGAGATTCGTAATGTTTGCCAGTATTGGAAGGTCTCTTTTCATCAAGGATCCTGCAAATTTCTTGAGTTACTGAAAGATTAGTTCTTTCAGAATTACCGCCGAAGCAATAGGACTCGCCGACATTCCCATTTTCAAATGCAAGCAAGACCCCAGCGCAATGATCTTCTACATGGATCCAATCTCGGATATTTTGGCCACTTCCATAAACTGGAAGGTCTTGGTTAGATATCGCGTAAAGAATCATGCGGGGAATGAGTTTTTCAGGAAATTGCCTAGGGCCGTAATTGTTGGAGCAGTTGGTGACTATTGTGGGCAAATTATATGTATGAAACCAAGCCCTAACCAAATGGTCGCTACAGGCCTTACTTGCGGAGTAGGGCGAGTTTGGTGCATAAGGGCTTGTTTCAGAAAATTTTCCTACGGCATCAAGGCTTCCAAAAACCTCGTCAGTTGATACATGCAGAAATCGAAAACCCTTTTTTCCTTCAGGAGTCAGGCTTTCAAAATATTGGCGAGCCGCCTCAAGTAGGTTAAACGTTCCAACGACGTTTGTTTCAATAAAGGCTTTTGGACCTGAAATCGAATTATCTACATGACTTTCAGCTGCAAAATTAAAAATACCAGAAAACTGATGCTCAGCAATCACTTTTGACAAAAGATCAAAATCGCAGAGGTCACCTTTCACAAAGGTGCATTTGGGTCCTAAGATTTCTTCGATATTTTGTAGGTGACCTGCATAGGTCAGAGCATCGTAGGCGACAACCTCATAATCGGAGGCGCGCAGAAGGCGCAAGAAGGAGCTTCCAATAAAACCTGCCGCCCCTGTTACTAAAACTTTTTCTTGGTTCATCATTTTTTTCATCAACAGTCCAATTGTACTAGGTGGTTGTCGAATTGTGAGTTTTCCAAACTTGATTGATTTGCGACAAAAAGCCCTCTAAGTCCTTTAGAGCTAGCGATGTTGGGCCATCACACAAGGCGGAGTCAGGATTAGGATGGGTTTCTAAAAAAATCCCATCAACTCCAACAGCCATTGCCGCCCTTGCAAGGGGAAGGACCATTTCTCTTCTTCCTCCACTGCTAGTGCCAGTTGCGCCGGGCAGTTGCGTTGAATGAGTCACATCCATAATTACAGGAAATCCAGTCTGGCGCATTTCAATGAGCCCCGTCATATCATTAACCAAGCGATTGTATCCAAAGCTTGTTCCGCGTTCGCAAAGAAGGATCTTTTTATTCCCAGACTCGGTCGCTTTTTTTACAATAGCCTGCATATCCCAGGGCGCCAAAAACTGCCCCTTTTTGATATGAATCACTTTTTGCGTCTTAGCAGCTTCTACTAACAGGTCGGTCTGCCGGCTCAAAAAAGCAGGAATTTGAATGACATCTGCAACTTCCTGCATCCATTCAACCTCTGAGGTTTCGTGTACGTCAGTAAGCAGCCCGCAGCCAATTTTTGACTTTATTTTATCCAATGCCGAAGCAGCTTGTTTTTTCCCCGGTCCACGAAAACTTGAAAGACTTTGGCGATTGGCTTTGTCGTATGAGCACTTTAAGATCCATGGGATGCCCAACTGCTTTGTGACGCGGCTTAACTCGCTGGCGACTTCAAGGACCATGCCTTCGTCTTCCAAAATGTCAGGACCTGCAAAGAGCACCCAATTCTTGCAGTTTCCCCATTCAACATTTTGGCCGGCAATTTTTGCTTTAACGGTTTCACTAAGGGGTAAAAAACTATACATTATATCCTCGATTCATGCATTTTCAAAAGTTGAACCTATTAGAATCATCAGCCATAGTAAAGGGGAAACCCCCACTAGATCATAGAAAAAGCCACAAATCGATGGCCTTTCGTTGATGATTGTTTGCGCTACGCTCCGATTGGGCTGAGCAATCGGGATAGTGGGCTAATTTGCTAAATGCTGGTCATTGCTTTAGTCCATTTTAGTTAAATGTTTCGAATATTAAGAGTAAAAACTTCGCGCTCCTTTGGTTTTTTGCTATTACAGTAGTGGTAGGCGGATCTGGATCTTGACAGTATTAATTTCTTCCCTGGGAGCACAAAAGTGAAAACAATCAAAAAAGCCGTTATTCCAGTTGCAGGGCTTGGCACGCGGTTTTTGCCTGCCACCAAGTCCATTCCAAAAGAGATGTTGCCGATTGTGGATGCGCCTACGATTTTTTATGTGATTGAAGAGGCGGTCAAGGCGGGCATTGAGGACATCATTTTTATCACTGGGCGCCATAAGTATCCGCTGGAGGACTTTTTCGACACCGCTTATGAGCTTGAGGACAAGCTTGAGAAAGAGGGCAAGACGGAAATGCTCAATAAGATCCGATCCATCAAGGATATGGCCAATATTGTGAGCATTCGCCAGAAGGAAGCCAGTGGTCTTGGCCATGCGGTGTATTGCGCGCGCCCAGCTGTGGGAAAGGAGCCCTTTGCGGTCATGCTGGGCGATGAGATTTCGGTGCCCACGGCTGAGGATGGAGTGGCGGCCATAGGTCGACTGAAGGCGGCATTTGAGGAGGTCGAAGAGTCTGTGGTGGGCGTTATTGAGGTTCCCGCCGATGAAGTCAGCAAGTACGGCATCGTTTCTCTGGGAAAGGAATCGCGACAATCAAAATTTGGCGAGATCTGCAAAATTCTTGATGTGGTGGAAAAGCCTGAAGCAGGTCGGGCACCCAGTCGCCTGGCATTGCCCGGCCGCTACACCTTTACTTCTGACATCTTTGCGATTCTTCAGGACACGCCACCAGGCGTAAAAGGAGAGATTCAGCTCTCTGATGCGATGGCTAAATTGGCCAATGACGGAAAGATGTGGACCTTGGATCTAAAAGGGACGCGGCGCTACGATGCGGGCGATAAACTTGGATTTATGATTGCAAACATTGAATTGGGCCTGGAGCATCCTGAGATCAGCGAGGATTTGCGGGCCTATTTAAAGAAGCTCATTAAGAATCTCTAAGATTTTTTGCGCAAGGTAAATTTTTTGCGATATCTGGAGTTTCTGTGCAGCCTACTAGCACAGCTTGACATTAATTTTTGCGAGGCGCGGGGAGGAAGCTGTATGAGTAGTTCCGCGACGAGGAGGCAACGATGTCAAAAATGAATGTTAAGTTGTACTAAAAATTGATTTATCAAATAGCGCTATAGCCTATAAGTGCTATCATGCGGGCAATCATCGGGGAGGGTGTATGCAGAAATATAGAATTTTGTTTTTGGCCACGGTGGCCGCTGTTTTTGGTTTGGTGACGCCAGAGATTGGGCGAACTGGAATATTGGTCAGGCCGGTATGGCTTGATTTTTATAATACCCCGATAAATTCCTGCCAGGAGAATCGTCGGGAAATTGAGATTCTCAACACGGGCAAAGAGGATGTGCGCCTGCGCTTTGATTGTCGCAATGATTTTATTGGTCCAAGTTTTAGAACCTCCTTTTTTTATGAAAATCGTGAATGCAGAAACGCGCTTCGGCCTGGGCAAAGATGTCGCATAACAGTTTATTTTCGCGGCGAAGAGCAAGGTTTTTATTGGGGTCGATTCGAAGTCGAAAGTCGGGACGGTCAACATAGAGAGTCTGTAGACCTGCGGGCGCAAATTTCGGATTCAGGAGGTTCTGGTTTTCCAAGTCCGAAATGTGATTTTGTAGAGCGCTGCTTTTAGCAGTCGTTTCATTGGATTGCCCACTTACCGGTACACACAGATAAGTTCACACCGAGAGGTGCGCCCTGAGCAGAGTGCGCGGCCGCTATTTGATTTTGAAGCTCTCATCGATTTTGTTGAGTCTGTTGGCGATGCTTTTGTAAAAGTCGTAGCGACCGAGCAGGGCGCGCAGTATGTAGGTGTCAACTAGGCGCGCGACTTTGAGACCGGTGAGGCATACGATAATGACTGCGCCAAGCAGTACGACCACGTTTCGGGTGCCATCTGGGGAATCGCCAAAGTACAGACCGGGCGTGTTCATGCCAAAAAACCCAACGATGAGATTTAGCGGTAGAAAAACCCCAGAGATCACGGTGAGCGTGAGCAAGGTTTTGTTAAGGCGATCGTGTTTGATGGAGTCATAGTAGTGGTGAAGGCCGTCGAGGCGGGTTTTGAGAGTCTGCACATTGGTGGATTGAAACTGTATATTCTCTTCGATATCTTTAAACTCATCGCTCAGGTCTTTAAAATGGGCTGATGATTTTCTTAAAAACTCACGATACACAACCACGTTTCTGTAGTAGTAATTCTCTATCCTAGAGAGGTCTTTTTTAAGATCAAACCACAAGTCCATAAAGTATTGCGGGATATCGCGGGCAAAGAGGAAGTCTTCGAGCTTTTCTATCTCTGCCGAGTAGCCGCCAATGATGCGCTGGTTTTCTTTATAATATCCTTCGATCAATTTTAGCAGGTCTGAAAATCCCAAATCAAGCAGTGTGAATTCACTGGTTTCTATATTGAAAAGATAGACAGTGGCACCCTTGAACAAAAAGCTTGTGGTGGCAAACCCCAAAGATTGCTGCGCCAAAATCATCCGCCGAATCACAAAAATCTGAAATTCGTCATAATCCTCATAAACGGAATAGCGATCAGGAGTGGACAGCAGTTCCTGCACTTCTTCGCGGTGAATTGAAATGAGCTCGTTGAGGGTAAAGCGTTTTTCCATCTAATCAACTTATAATGACAATCCGCGAATCATTCAATTGAAGAATCGCATCATATTTGCGATTGTGGCGGGATGAGAGAATTATTGCTTTTCACAGCTATGATGAGTTTGTGTGGGTGCGCGACTTCCCAGTCCAAAGTGACCCGCTTGGTAGCGGCGGATGGATTTTGGGTGGAGATTGCAGAGTTCCTGCCAGAAAAAAGTTTGGTGCCAGAGAAAGATGCTGCGCCGGTGAAGGCTGCGGAGACGGCGCCAGGTCCAGCGCCTGGTCCAGCGCCTAGACCGTCAAGATGTGTGTTGATTTTGCCGCCCACAGGTGGGGCCAACTTTATCGATAAATCTTACGCACGAGGTTTGAGCCGACGAGGTGCCGCCGTGAAGATTCTGCTCCGCTGGGCGGGTCAGGATGAAAAGAGCCTTGAGCTAAGTTTGCATCAGGTGCTTCACGAGAGAGCGCTTCGAGCTATTGAGCTGACGATGGAGAGTGTGCCAGAGGCACAACAGATCTCGCTGATGGGTACGAGCGTGGGAGCGCTTTTTGTGGCGATATCGGCCAGTCAGTATGCACGTCCCGATCGCTTGCTGGCAATTGCAGGAGGCGTGCCGATTCCAGAGGTGATTGCCAATTCCGATCATGAATCAATGGTCAAATTGCGCAAAGATAGATTCAAGAAATTTGGATTTAATGATCGTGCAGAGTACGAAAGTGCGATCCATGAAGACTTTTTATTGGACCCCATTGATTTGGAAAAAGATCTGGTGGGAAAAAATCTTCGCTCGAAAAAGTTAGGTTTGATTTATTTTACAGACGACGAGACGGTGCCCACTAAAACTCAATTGCAACTTCTGCAACTTTGGCAGCCGCAATTTAAAGTGGCTCTGAGGGCGGGGCATGTTTGGGGAATCATAAAAACATGGTGGAGCTATCAGGAAGACATTAACGACTTTCTGCTTGGCCAAGAAAAATAAAGCATTACCTGAGTCTATCTCACGAGCGGGAGTTTTCTTGATAGCGGGACCTAGCTTACTGCGCGGACTCTGAATCGGCGGAGTCGACGGTTGTTGGCGACTGGTTTTTTGTGGAGCCCTTGTCGACTGTGTTGGCGGTTGGATTCGTGGGCGGGGATGCACGTTTGGCGGCCAGCTCTTCGCGGCCACCGCTATTCAGCCAAGCTTCGTAGTCTTCTTTGAGGAGGCGGCGACGCTGATTCTCTTCTTCGATCAGAGCTGTTTCCAATTCAGCATTTTTTTTGTCGATGTAGGCAGCCGATTGCTCCTCTGGGACGGAGGGTTCGGCGCCCACATAGACGGCCTTGCCCTGGTCAAAGTGCACTTGGCGCACATTGAGATTGTCTTTGTCGTAGAGCCAATAGATCCATCGGTCCTGCATTTTCTTTCGCTCGGTGGTGCGCGGACTTCCCATGATTTCGAGAACCTCGCCCTTGTCCATTCCCGGTTGCACTTGATTCCACAGGTCCATATCTGGAGTTTGGCACCCTCCTAGAACAATGAACGAGAGAAAGAATAGACTGTGCCGCCAAATCAAAATGATCATCCTTTGCCGTTACGAATATCATAAAGTCAAATCGTGCAAACCGCTATTGAGTTGTTCAGAATGAATCTGATTGTATCAAATTGGCTTTGCAAACTGTGCGAGTTGTAACAATTGATCTGGACTTTGGGCCAGTGGAGCGTCGCCACTTATATGTGAGTGCCAGATGATACGATCACTCAATGCGGAGGTTATCAAATATCTGAAAATGGTCGTTAGATCCAAGCGAGCTTCAGTGACCATTTCGATGCCTCAAGTTGGGATTTCTTCCGCTTTCTTGTAAGTGGCATTGCGGATACCGGTGCGGAATAATTAAAGGTAGGGAAAGTCTCGATGATTCAGTTGTGGGGGAAAAGTGAAAAATACTACTATCAAGTTGATGTTGAATTCTGTGCGCCAAACTTCACTCTTCCGCCACTCCGGCTTACTGGTAGCGAGTTTGGCTTTGATGCTTGCCTTTCAAAATTGTGGTCAGAATTTTGATGCTGCGACCAATTTAAATGAAAAGAAGATTTCAGACACGGAATTTGAGGCTGGGGTTTAAGGTGGACCCCGTTGTCTAGACAAAAAAATGAATAAAATAAGAAATAAAATT
>CAYMBJ010000066.1:0-21210 GCA_964388665.1 uncultured Pseudobdellovibrionaceae bacterium
GTGAGATTTCTCTAGATTCGCCTTTTGTGAGAATGAGGGATCTCGCCACTGAGTTCTTTTCATCAAAGACGGCCTCAATGATAACCTTTTTTCCTGCCGGCAGGGTCATCGCCTTGATTGGCGATTTGCCCATACGCACTCCATTGATTTCAACTCGGGCAAGTGCCGGAGCCGTCCTTACCGTCAACGTGGCAGTTGCTGGTTGCAAGATTTTGGTGATTTGTCGACTGCCAGAGTTGGTTAGAATAAATGACTCTTGCACGGTTGCAAAATCTGAGTGATCGATTTTTAGTGTGTGAACGCCTGCTCCTAATGAGCCACGAATCAGAATCGGGGAGAGTCCCCAACGAACGCCATCGATAAAGACCTCGGCACCCGGTGGCGTCGTCTGCACCAATAGTTCTGTGCCAGTGCTGGTCGCCCCAGAGATATTTTCAAATTCTTGAAGATTTTCTGTGCCTGCCGCAAGACGCGCCTTTTCTGCTTCGATGGCATTTTTCGCGTACCGAAAGAGAAGATACACGCGCACAAGGTCTCTGGCTCGAACAACGTGGCTATCGACCTTCTCGAAAGACTCCAGGCGAACCTTGGCAGAGACCTCGTTAGTTCTTTTGTCAGCCACATGAGTCGACAGCGATTCATAGTTGGCGACAGAAATCGAAGTCACAACGCCAAAGTTTTCACGGATGGCGGCATCCATTGCGTCGCGGGTAGCGTCTTGAAAGGCTTGCGTCTCTAGTTCAGCAATACCGCGCCCCACATAGTAGCGATATTCTGAGTCAGTCACAGGCTCTCGGTTAATCCAACTGGGGTTGGATTCCGCCAAGGCCTGTGAACAGAAAATCATAAATGCCACCGCGCCCATGATCAATCCTACTGTTCTGCCTGCATGGATAACGCAGTCGCATCTGCTTCATGGCTTGAAGACTCAATGGCCGTGGGAGCTTTGACCCTTGTCTCTGCTTGCGGACTTACTTTTTGCGGAAGAGAGCTCCGGTCTTTTTGCAGATTTGCCGGTCGGTCGTTGTCAAAGAATTGAATTGCACGATCTTTGATGACTCGTTTCAAATCTGGATCGGCCTCGACAATCTTATACAAGACTTGACGCTTAATTTGGTCATAGTCGGCTTTGCGAATTCCGGCCATGACGTAGCAATCGGATCTCTCAACTCCAGAAGACACATACCTTTCATGGTATTGCTCAAGAAATTTCATGCCGATAATCTTGCCGCTGTATTCACTGCTTCGCACTTGGCTAAGAATAAGTTCTGTGTTTTCAGAAATACCTTGCTGGGCACTGTCGATCTGGCCCCTCAAGTCTTCGGCAATTTCCCTCAATAGAGTTTCCTTTGAATCGAGCTTTGCAAGCTGAAAGCAAGCATTGAGCCGTTCATCATTTCGAATGGTGTATTGAGATTTGAAATAGACCTGATCTCCTTCAGTCCAGGAAATTTTTGTGCTTTCAACCCAATCTGGTTTTTTCACACTTCCATTGTCGATCAAAAGCCTTTGGTCAGTTGCACATCCAGTGAGGAACAATGTTCCTATCAATAAATATTTTTTCATAGTAGCCTCCTTGTTTTAAATACATTAGCCCACGTTAGCGACAGGTAAGGTCAGTTTCGAATTGAGACAAACGCCGTATCGACGACCCGACAGCCCATAGTTTTCATAAATTTTGTGAATTGGAATTGGCGAGACTAGCTCCAGGATTCGACTATCAGAGGTCTTCTCATTTATTGTATCTCCGTAAAATGTTTTGATCTGATCCCAGCCAATAGAAACGACGTATTGGTTCCAATAGATTTTCACCTCAGAAACAAAATAAAGTCCCCTTTCGATCACGACGCGATCGGGTGATCTGAAGTTTTGAATGAACTGGCCAACGGTGATACCGCATGTGAGACTGGAGATGACCTTCTTGACTTCTAGTCCCTCGTTTTTTTGATAAGAGGAGAGCGTGCCCAATCGAGCAACTGCTTTGTCGGCTTCGTTTTGTATGGACTTCAACATTTCTTCTTGCGCGGCCAATTCTTTGATCTTTTGCCTTTGCTCGTCTATTAGCTGCTCTTTGAGTTGCACTTCATTTGCCAGTGCCTTTGTTTTTTCGATCTGTTCATTGAGCTTAGCTATGCGAACCTTTTCTTTTTCAAGCTTAGAAATGGGCCATTCATATTGCACATAAACTTTGGTTAAACTGTGGTCAGCGAAAAAGGTTTTTGCAGGAGCTGGCGTGTATCCATCCCAATTGACATTATTGGAAGACAGAGAGAAGTCCTTGTGACTTGTCATCTTGGCGTCGTTGAGATTTTCCTCGACAGTTACAGCCGACGTTAAGACACCGCCAAAGACGCAGGCTAGGGCATTGTGTCGAGAATCAATGAGGGCATTGGCAATGGCGTTGACAGCATTATTGCCTTCGCCAAAGCCTACAAAATAATATTTATCTCCGACGATGGCGCAGTTTTCAGTGACCCATGCAGGATGTGCTATTTCAGGTTTTTGTGAGCTGTCCTGCTCTGACTTCACCAATTTGCTGTGACATCCAGCCAGAAAAAGGAAATGCGCAACCATAAAAAAAAATGTTTTAATTCTTACCGTCCCAGTCTTTTGCCAATTCATCTGATTCCTCTCACTTATTCTCTTTACTGATCCCATCTTTGGCTTTGACGCCGACATGAGAGGTCAGATCCGAAATGACACGAAGCTTGAGAATGAGACAGACCTTGGGTGTCGCAGTTGGAATCCAGAATTCGAGAAACAAGGAGGAATCCGTGAACAATAAAATGTCTCCCATTGAGCATTTGAATCAAAGACTCAAAGATGAGTTTGAGTTGCTATTGAAGACTGCCCACCCAAGGCCACTGAAGAAGCGACAGATTGCCAGCATTCTAAAGGACGAGGTGCAGGGGCTTTCCATTCGAGAGCTAGAGTCTAAGGTGCATGATTTCTTTTCGATCGCCTATGAACGGCGGACAGAAAAGCAGGTGGCCAGAACTTTTCAAATCAAACCTTACCCATGGCTGATGCAGCAGTTCGTGTTGAACTTTGCTTCAGCCGGAGTCAGTGAGACGGCCATGATCAAATCAGCGGGTCGTTTTCGTTATCTCTTTCGCACGGTGATCGCACCGCCAGAGGAAATCAATTCGATCTCTTTTTTACACACAGTGATTCATCGCATTTCTAATCCGAATTGGAATCAGCCAACGACCGGAATCGATCTTTCTGTTTTTGCCAATGTATGGCAGAAGTCCACCTGGGAGAGGTATGGTGAAAAGCATCGTCTATTTTTCTCAGGCCTTTTTGAAAAGCTCGAGGACACGCCCCAACAAAGCTTTTTGCAGCTCGATCTATTTGCCAGCGGAGAGTCGAATGACCATACTTTTGAGTTAAACCTGACTCAGACTGACCTAGATTGGATGAAGGATCTCATTGACGCCATTAACTTAGGCGAACGGCTGCCGGCCTTTCCTTTGCAGCGTGGTCCAGTGAGTGCGACTTCACAACGAATGGAGAAGCTTGTGAGGGCTGCAAACAAGATCTATCCGAAGCACCACTTGGCCCTTGAAGAAACTCTGCAAAGAGCCTGCTTGGACTGTTTAAAGAGCTATCACCAAGTTCCAGAAGATGAAAACTTGAACCAGCCAAAGGGCGAGGAATGTGGGGTGCAAGCAAAAGCTCTTAAAGTTGATTTTAGTTTACAAGACCTTTCATCCGATAGGTAGGCCATGGCTCGACACGAAATGACACTTAGAATATTCCGCATTCTCCACTATCTTGAAACCGTGAAGATTGGATTGAGAGTTTCTGAGATTCACAAACGGCTCGAAGACGACGGATTCACTGTGGATGTTCGCACTGTCCACCGCGATATTGAACTCCTCCAGCAGGCTCATATCCCTCTGGACACTGAAGGGAAGGGCCCTGAGTCGCGATGGCGCTTGTCTCCCTTTGCAGAAGTTAAGCGAAACATTCAGTTCACTTACCAAGAGATTTTCGCTCTGTATGTTGCCAGGAGGTCTTTGGATCACCTTCGAGGAACGCCGATCCATTCTGCGTTAGAGAGCTTGTTCGTCAAATTTGAAAAGATATTGGGAAATCAGACTGAAATGTTTCAACAACTTCTTGGCAATCTGGAATTTCGGCCACAAATGACTTGGCATTCTAGTGTGGCACCAGTGATTCTCGACACGGTTTATGGTGCGCTGGAAGAAGGCCATCCTCTCAAGATCGTGTATCGAGCGGAAGCGGGTGAGCAGGCTGGAAGGGCGGTTTCCAGAGATGTAGGCCCGGAGTGTTTGTATTTTGCGAACGGAAGCGTCTACCTGATTGCCGTCGACCTTCAGAAGAGAGAGCCACGCACCTATGCGCTCTCAAGAATAGTTGAAGCTGAAATGAACAACTCTGTGGAATACTCGAAGAAGGGATTATCTCCAGAGGTCATGTATAAGTCTTCTCTCGGAGTTCTAAATATTGGCGAAATTGAAGATGTCGAAATATTAATCACCGGCCCAGTCGGGACATTTTTTGCAGAGCGCAGATGGCATGAGTCTCAAGAAACCGTTCGCACCGCCCAGGGGATAATTATGAAGTTTCGCGTACGAGTGAACGACGAGCTCGTTCGATTCATTTTAGGAATGGGAAGCTCCGCGACAGTTCAAAAGCCACAGAACTTGATTTCATCGGTTAAAAAAGAGGCGGAAAAAATTCTTGGATCAAAAAATGCCAAAGCCTCGTAAAAGAAAAAAGAATTGCAACAGTGCAATGAAGGTCATTTTCAAAATCACTTACCCCAATGGCAAGATTTATGTCGGAAAAGATGTCGTTTTTAGCATCAATTACTTCGGCAGTGCGAATCGAGAACTCATTGCGAAGGACTTCTCCTGGGAAGAAATAAAGGATTTTACAATCAGAAAGCAAATTATTTGGGCATCTCGGACTGCATCAGACAGCGAGGTGCACGAGATGGAAATGAAACTCATACATGAACTCAAATCGAATGATCCGACAATCGGATACAATCAAATTCCAAAATTTCGAAATTCTAAAGCAGCATAAATAACATACCATATTACATCTTCTACATTTGTAATAACTTGTGTTACATCGTCCGATAGTTCAATCGGAATTGAGGCACAAATTTTATGGCACCATCTACAAACACAAGAACAATTCGATTCAGTGATGAAGACATGAGAGACATCGACAAGTTTCTCAGCGAAAACAGAATCTTTGATTTTTCAACGTTAGCTCGCGTGGCAATTCGTGAATTTATTGAGAATCCAGTCATAGAAATCAAAGGAATTGGCGAACTCGATCCCAAGAAAAAGAAGAGAAGAGAGGTCACCCAATGAATAATGATTTTTTTCAGGAATTGGAAGCTAATGCAAAGCAGGGATCAGTCAGTTCAATTCCAACAGAGTTAATGAACAGCTTTTTGAATGAAAAGGAACTGGTACCCGAAATATTTGATGGGCCAATTTCAGGCCCAATGTGGGAAAAAGTTTCTAAGCTGAAATCTCTATATCGCGATAAGTTTGACTGGTCAGTGTACGATAAGATTTCACAACGCTATGGCGATAACCAGCCTCGCGGAGGAGTTGTATTTAAAACTACCTTTAAGCTTGTCAATTACCATACAAGTTGTTCGAAGTGCCACTACGCATTTGAAATCGATAGTTATGGACGCGGTTGCATTCACAATTGTGCCTACTGCTATGCGAAGGATCAACTCACTACACATGGTTTTTGGAATCGGCCCATGCCCTTTCCAGTGGATCTGGCTGAAGTTAGAAAAATAATGCACACAGTTTTTGAAACAGACAAGCCTTCGAAATGGAGAGATGTGTTAAGTCGAAGGGTACCTGTGAGAATCGGATCCATGAGTGACTCTTTCATGTGGATGGATCTGAAATATAAAGTGACTCAGGAACTAATTCGGATTCTTAATTTCTATAAATATCCGCACATCATTTTTACAAGATCTGATTTGGCCGCCCACGATGAATACATCAACCTTTATGATAAGGATCTCGTAAGTATTCAGTTTTCAATTTGCGGTAACAATGAAAATCTCACCCGAGTGATTGAACCTGGGGCGCCGAGTGTAGAGCGCAGGTTGGCTGCATTGAAAAAACTTAGAGAAGCGGGATTTTGGACGACCGTGCGTATGAATCCGTTCTTTCCGATCTATCCCGACGGATACTTTACCGATGAAGCGAGCATCTTAGCTCGATTCGGGTCGCGCGAAAATGTTCCGCGATTCAACTTGTTCAATTGGGAAATGTTTGACCAACTTCAAGAAGCAAAAGTTCCAAGTGTGTTAGCGGGCGTCGTGAGGCTAAGTTCGAAAAATATAAATTCAATGAGTCAGGTTACCGGAATTGATTTTAAATCCTTTTTTAAACCAGAGATGCTACAGCAGCGAACTGATAAGCATTACTCCGATAAGGAAATTGCCTACTATTACTTCCGCTTGGCAAAGGAAGCGCGAGCCCGCGGGATTCGCTTTAGTACCTGCTACATTGGGAATGGCGAGAAAGACTACTATCAGTATCAGAGTCTTTGGTCCAATAAGAAAGACTGTTGTGATGCCGTGACACGCGTGAAGGCTTTTCAGACAACCAGCCAATCTGTATCGTGGGAGGAGCGCTTCAAGCATGCTCCTTGTAAAGAAACTGCCGAGAAATCGAGAGTTCAGGAAAGTGAGATGTCCGGAAAATTCGAGAGATTAAACTCAAAGGACTCAGTCAGAGATTTGGAGCTGCACCCGTGAATGCGAAGTCAAAGAAACTTCCCGGTTTGCATGTTCAGTGGCCATGGAGCCAGCTTTTGTTGTCTGGGAAAAAAACGATTGAAACACGCTCTTACAAATTGCCGAAGAAGTATGAGGGTGTTGAACTTGCACTCATAGAAACTCCAGGGCCCAAAGGAAAGCGTCTTGGGGGGATAGTTCAGGCCAGAATCATCGGTACCATCACCTTTTCAGGTTGTTTTCAGTATGAGTCTAAGCGGGCATGGCAAGGAGATCGCAGGAGTCATTGCGTAGATCTATCGGACCCTCAGTACGCTTGGGGAAGTTCTGCGGAGAGATGGGCGTGGCAAGTCGAAAGTTTGAAGAAGCTCAAAACGCCAAAGCCAGCGCCCAAAAAGCGTGGCATCGTGTTTGCGCTCAATTGCGAGATCTAGCTTCTACAATTTATTTCGTCGATATTATCCTACCTTGGATGCGGTAGGTGCGCCTGTCGCCAGGGCACCTTGGGTTCTGGCCCCTCGCCACAAGATCAGTGGCTTTAAGCCAAGCACATTGAAACAACTGATCATCGTTAACCAATCCATCCAGTTTTCCATCGTATGGGAGCGGACGATCTCGTGATTTGCCTGAAACAAAATGAACTCATTATCCTGGATTGCCATTGGTAGGGCCCTAGTATCTAGCTTTTCAAAACAGTCCAAAAGAGCCTTGGCAATCTCGTTCCCACACTCAGTCACGGACTTCTTGAGCTCGGATTTGTCGATGACCTGAAAACCATTGATTCCCTTGGGCAAGCCAAGGACAAACTTTTCTCGTGTTTCTTTTGCAACATCTGCAGGCAACTCCATTAGGGGTTGACCTGAAGCGGGAAGAGACAGCTTCTGTTGCTCATCTCTCAGAAAATTTTGAATGAGTCCCTTGTACTGATCATCTAAAATATGTTTTGCTGGAATCCAGAGCTGAATTTCTCCTGATTTTGCAAGGTTGTTTCTTTTTTCAATATCTCCAAGCAAAATGTCTCGATGCCATTTGTATCCGTCAACGTGGGCGATCCAGCGTTTTCCTCGTGCGCTTGTGATGACAAAGTCGGGAATCATTTTGACTCTGCCTCTGATGCTCTCTCTTTCGTCTTGAGCTTTCCATGAGTAATTTGAAAAATGAGCTTGTAGGATCTTGACGAATCCACCCTCTGCGGCTTGAGACTCCGGATCCACTTCTGTTAAGCCTGCCTGTTCTGGATTCCTTGTGACAAGAAATTCCTTGTGAAGCTTTTCGAAGAGCGGAGCGGATCCCTCAACATTGAGTAAGGATTTCCTGATTAAGGGATGATCCCATTGGTTATCATAGGATTTGATGCATTTGTAACAACCATTGGCACAACACTTTGTTAGCACGCGACGTTGAGCTTCCTCCATGATTTGATTCCAATAGTCCCAAACCAACGAAATGATTCCGCTGCCGCCGGGTTCGCGATCCACCAGTAAAATAGCGATTTGCGCAATTGCTTGATGTCCAGAAGTGTCGGCAGGCGAAAGAATTTTCTGAGTTGTGATCTCAAGGTGATTGTTGCGCCGATTTAGATGCAGTGTTTTGTGAATGGCCCGATCCAGCACGGCTTCAAAGGTGGGATAAAACGACTTGAAATCCTCTTCGCCACCACCATTAACCCATCCCTGGCTACATACGGATGAATAGGGAATACGCAAAACGATGGCTTGTCCCTGATTGTATACACAGGGCAAGAATGGCACCCACTGGCTGGCGTCGCCTTTTGGGCGTTCCAGTCTGACAGAGAATAATTTCGAATCCGTGTTTTCTTTGTATAAGTGAAGAATCGCGGGACCCGAGGATTTTTGTTTTTGCACCTGTGAAAGTACGGAGACCGTTTCTAGCAGCTTGGATTGACTCAAATGTAAATCCACTTCGACCTGCACGGGTTCGCAATGTGTCCAACTAGCGTCTGGCTGGGGACGTCCAATTCGCTTGAGTTCTTGCACGGCTCGATGGTGATTTCTTCTTCCGTCGTGGTCACTAATGACATCAGCTTGAAGCCCATGTGCCTCAACGACAGTTACCAGCTCAGGCAAGAGACGATTTGCATTCGCTGAATTTTCTGAAATCAGATCTGCTCCACAGAACTTGCATTCCCGGTGGTCCGGTTCAGTAAGATCATCACAACCCGCAGAACAAATACCCCAGCGTGCACCCAGCTTGATCTCTTCGCCAGATTGGTAGCGATCAATCTTGTAGATAAAGCCTTGGCCGTAGACTTTTTGTTCAGGCGCCAATTCGCGCAAAGCTACTGATGCAGATCTTTCATATTTTAGAGTTTTTGAGTCCTTGCTCTTATCATCCTTTTTGAAAGATGATTTAACACCAATGAAGCGCGTGACTTTTCCGGGGAAATCAAAATTTGGCAAAAATCCCCAGGTGGCAAGATCAGAAATGGGGGTGGCTTGCTCCCATTTTGCGACAAGACCCAGCTTGTGTTTCAATAGATAATGCGCTCTCTCAAAAGCTCTTCGCGTCTGAATTTCCTCATCACCAGTTGATCTAGGCTTAGATTTCAAACGCTTGAAATCGTCCAGATAGAGTTTGGCCTGAAGTGCAAAAAAATTGAGGCTTTCTTGAAAGCTCAACCCCCACTTGTCAAATTCGGCGGCGCCCAAAAGACCTTCGCGCAATTCTGCAACTCTATGTTCAGCAAGGTCCCTCGTCCAAAGGTTTTTGCTAATTTCAAAAACGAACTCCTGTTTTTTCTGACTGATTGTTTTTTCTCTTTCTTTGTAAATCCTTTTCCAATCCAGAGGAGCCACTTCAGCAAATCCATCGGCTTCACCGATGACCCGTTTGTATTCCTTTAAGATCTCGTTCAAATTTACAAGCTTTTGCCAATCTGTTATTTCAAGAGAAGGACCTTCGCCGGCCGCAGTCATGCATTCAATGACGAGTCCGTTCAGATGACGTTTGATGATAAATGTGTTTTCAACTGGAATCCCAGGAGGGAGAATTTCTCCTGAGACCATGTCCATTGGCGTTTCAAAGAAAGTCATGTCATGACTGCCCAATGTACAATGAGTGACCACGAGCGCGCGCTTAGGCTTTCTTCCGGCTCGTCCTGCCCTCTGAGCATAATTGGATGGGTCTGGCGGAACCGAACGATGCACGACAACAGGCAGCTCCGGCAGATCGACGCCCATTTCTAAAGTCGGTGTGGCCACGAGAGTATTGATCTCTCGGGAGTTGAATTTCCGAATGGCTTCATTGGCTTCAGATGCACCCAACATGCCATTGTGCTCCTGGGCTTTTATGAGCCTTGTGTCTTCATTAAAACTGCGCTGGTAAAGTGATCTGTAATATTGATGGCTTGGCAGCTCATGACTTCGCCAAACATCAATTGCGTTTTTTCCAGTGGGTAGCCCCTCTAGGGCAAGATTTTGTGGCACTACCATTCGTTGAGGACTGTCGGAGCCACGAAAAGCTTTGAGACTGGAAGTGATAAAAGTCAGACCTTCAGTTTTGATTCTGGGCTCGTCTTGACCGCTGTCTCTTAAATCTACATATTTCTGAAAGGGACTTTGTGTGATCAATTGAATCCATGACGTTGGCGATGCCCACTTCTGAATGGCTTCATCTCCTCCCAAGCTCCAAATCAAACGCCCAATTGTTGAAACCTTTGATAACGACGAAGTTCCAAGGGACTTGCCAATCAATTCAACTAATTTGGGGCAGTCAGACTGCCTAATTCCATGTCGCCCTAAAAAAAGGCGCGCCGTCGACGGGGATACACCGCGCCACTGCCCCGCCTCACTGAGTTCCTTGATCAACCAAAGTGCAACGAGAAAAAGTCCCTTTCCATCAAGCTTCAGCTCTGGATTTGACTTGGCATAATCATGAAACATTTCATTTGAAAAACCTTGCAGGGCCCAAGTTGCAAGACCTGTTGATTGAAGACTTCCTTCGCGATTGGTTATCGAGCCTAACTCCAAAAGAATGACCTCTGTGAGAAGTTTTAAGCACCATCTGCCTCGATCGGAAGCTATCAAATCCACTTCGTCGACCAATTTCCTTCGGCTCTCAGCCTGATCATCATCATTGATAGTGAAATTGTCTAACAACCAGTCTTTATTGGTTCTATTCTCTTCAGTGTCCCTATAGTCAAAAGCCAGAACGTCCCTCGGAATCAAGCTTTGCAAAATCGATTTGGTGATCACCAAGGTCTTTGGTAGATGTTGGTCTCTGGCATGCAGTTTCCGATTTTGAAGTGATGCCAAAAGACGAATTGCAAACTCGTACCGATGCGCCTCGTGTTTGAGATCCTCACTTTCTCGATTCAAAATCACCCAATCCCCGGTGTCGCTGGCCGCCTTGGCTTCCGTTAGAAAGGTCACGATAGCTCGGCGCAAATGAAAGCGACGATGGCGATCTGAAAGAAATCCCGCTAGAAATGAGGTTTCCTGGCGATTGTCTGCAAAAACCAGGAGTTTTTGCTCTTCAGACTCATTGATGTGAGTAAGTAAAGATGCTCCGTACACGCTCAAATCCGTAGCTGGCCCTCCTCGATGCATAAAAAGCACTGGGCGATTGCCATCTCTCGAAACCGAAGCACAGGCTGGGCAACTGGCCCAATCACTGGCCTCCCTTTTATTGGTGCTTGTTCGATGAACTCGAATGAGAATTTTGTCTTGAGACGTCGCCTGATATTTTTCATTTACCGGAGAAATATAGTGATGCCGACCCTCTGAGTTAAAAAGATAGCGATGAAGTTTCCAACTCTTTTTATCTTTTAGAAGATCTTCGTTAACGTCTGAAGGGTCATGCAATACAAATAGCTGTTCTCCTTCGGTGGCGTTGTCTTCGTCAAAAAATGGAGGCAGATCCTGAAGCAGATACCGGTCCTTGCCTCCAGAGTTATCAGGAACTCCCAAGCCCGCCCAGGCCCCATGGCCGCACTTGCGGCAGGACACATAGTCTAATGCGCACTGGGAGAGTTTCTCCCTTTGATTTTCTTCTGCCAGTTCCTTTTTGTCTAGGGTCCAGAAAATTCTTGGCTCCGATTTGCCGAAGGCATGGATTCGCAAACCAAGGGCCGGAGCATGTACTTCTTTGTAGGCATGGCTACACAAAAGCAGAAGAGCTTCAAGATGGACGCGATCACCCTCAGACACTTTTTTAAATCTCTCAGCCGCGATTGTCCAAGTCACTGCAGGGTCATAGGCGCCTTTATCATTGCGCAATAAAACTCCCGCGAGTTTTTTTGAAATTGGTTCTAATTGTGAATAGAGCTTAGCTGACAACTCTTGCTCTTGGGACTCATTTATACCACAGAGCTTTTCTGCTAAGGAATGTAGGCACGTGGGAAATTCTTGAGCTAGTAGCGTTTCCACTTCTTGGGGATCCAAGCGCGTGAACTTATCAAAGTCAGCTTTTGTAGCTTCGGGAAGATCCTCAAATTCGTCTTGTAAGAGCCACTGACCATCCTCAGGAAAATCTTTTCCAAATAATTTCGTGAAGAAGGTTTGCATTCTTGCAGTCACATCCTCGCCGTTTCCTTGTGACAAGGTCGCGGACGTTGCAATTGGAAGGTAGTGTTTGGCGCCCTCTCCAACGTGAACTCTAAGGCGAGTGAGCAGACAGGACATCTCCAAGGCCAGGGTTCCCGTATAGGTGTGGGCTTCATCTAAAACAAGATACTTCAGATCCATGTCATTAAACAGAGGCTGATCCGAAGATCGCAACAACATATATTCGAGCATTTTGTAGTTGGTAAGCAGAATATGCGGGATGGTCGATGGCTCGCTCGGGTTCACCACAATTTGATCGGGATCAAAATACGATTGATCAAATACAACATCTGGTCTCTGCTTTCTGACTTCAGCCTCTTTGGATTTAAGCTCTTTGATAACCTTGTCTTTGTCACGCGGAGCGAGTTGCTTAAAGGCACCATTGTAAATTCCAACTTTGATGCCAGTACCTGCGGTGTACTTGAAAATACGAATGAACTGATCATGTACGAGAGCATTCATCGGGTAAATGAAAATAGCGCCGATTTTTTTCTGATTGGAACTCAGGCCCTGTTTGAGGAGGCCATTGATCACCGGGACAATGAAGCTCTCGCTCTTTCCCGAGCCAGTTCCTGTTGACACAACCGTCGGGAGATTGTTGTTGATTCGGGTCCATGCCTTCATTTGATGGCTGAAAGGGCTTTGCAATTCTTTGAGTGCATTGATGTTTGCAGCAATCAGAGGATGAAACTCTGAGAGATTTAGCGCACCTGGCTTGCGAGTGCGAACGAGTTGTAAAACAGGATCCTGAAACAGCGAGCCTTGCGTGGACATAATGGCTCGAAGCTTATTGTCCAAATCGGTTTGGCCATTTTCAAGAAACGGATACTTGGAACTCACATAGTCGATCATGTCCGAGCGAAGACTTCGCAGGAGTGATAGGGGCTGCATTATGAAGCCCTCACACTAGACGAGGATTTAGCTCCGGCTTTACGCTTTTGAAGTGGTTTTGCAAGAGCGGCACTATGTGGCTCTCGAGGCTCGGATTGTGTTAGTGGCTGAGATTTGAGTTTGAATATCGGTGTGGGGTCGACTCCGTACATGTTTTTTTGCTTACTATAGTGGTCGAATGCTTCTATGACGTCTTTGATGTACTGCGGGTTGTTCCGCTTCAAACAATCGAATTGTGTGTCGAGCATCCAGATTAGGTTTTCTCGATTGAGCGCGCCTTTGTTTTGGCCATAGTGGAGCCATAAGAGTGCATCCATTTTTGGAAATTGAATTCCTTTCTTTGTAAGAAGATGACTAGATTCGTCTATAAATTTTGTATTGTAGTTTGCAAGCGGCATCGCGATCATTTGGCCGAATGTTCTATTAGTACCCCCTTGGAATTTCATGCAAAAGTCGGTACTAATCGCATTTAGAAGGCTGCAAAGGGTATCTTGATCTGTATCAAGCTGGATTGTATATGAAGAGTCATCAGCGAAGGTTCCTCTTGGTAGAGTAGCGCAGATAAGGGACCTTTGGTTGGATGGTTGGCTGATTTTTCTCCAAACAATCACTGGGGAATCGAGGTCAATACCGAAATTCCTCAATTCTTGAGAATTTCCATACTGTGAAAAGCTGAGGTCTGACCGAATTCTAAAGAAATCATAATGTTTTCCCTTTACGAGTGGAACCCACTTCCCGATTTTTCCAGCAAGAACATCTTCCCACTTGGGGAGTTCCTTCGGTGGAATGCTCTCAGTGAATTCCGACAGGCCTCTTTGTGGGCCAGTCTTCTGGTTGATTCCTTGCCCGATGAACGAGGTTTCAATTTGATCGAGATACACGACGGGGCCGCTCGCGGTATGAAGAGCTTTGGCAATCTCAAGTTGCCTTGGATCTGTCAGTCCAGGGATGGAAAGTATCTCTTTTGAAAAATAATTCCCGACTGTTTTCAAGTCCAACTCGACAGCTCTGTGCCCGACGGAGATTTTTGAAACGTCCTTGACATCCAAGTTGGCTGCAACTCCATCGAGCATATTCAGATCCGTGATTCCATGAACAAAGCGCGGCGATGACCATCGTCGTTTCGATTGAGTTCCGACAAGGCATGTGAATTCAACTCTGCTATCAATTTCAAAAATGTCTAGCAAATTGATGAATGAGCTCGCTTCTTCAAGACCCCATTTTTCAAAAAAGTGTTCTCGAAGAGATTTTGTCCCACCGTTTACAAACACTGCAGACCTTGAAACCAAAAGGCCGTAGCGGCCATTTGTTCCTGAGATTCGTTCAGCCAAGAGAACGAACAGGGTTGCCAAATCATTTTTTCCGCTGGGTCGAATTTCTGAGCGGTCACCTTCTTGCCAGAGATTGGAAAGGTGATTGAAAAAAGTGTCCTGTTGATACCAAGTGCTTGCCGCTTGGGGATCAGCCTTATAAAGGGCTGCTACTCGCTTTTCCTTTTCCGATGCCTTGGTTCCATTGTAGGTAGGATCGAAGTGTGGATAAATATCCTTATCCTTAACGCCAACCACTTTCCAGGGTGGATTTGAGATTATTGCCGAGAATCCAAAATAGTCTGCATTTGCATAAACCTGCGAAAACTCCACATTCCAATGGAAGAATCTATGGTGATTCGCAACTTTCAACGCCGTCTTCAATGTGGCTAAGGCTTTCTTTGATAGCGACTTTTGTCTTTTCGTTCGATCCAAACCATCGGCATTGAGAAGATATTCAATCAGTTCTTGGAAAATTGAAAAAGTTGGAAAACTCTCCCACGCATCCACGGGCCAGAACCACATTGCGGTACTGATATCTCCCAGAGCGTTGAGTCGGGCGAAGGCTCGTTGGTGCTTGACCATGCGATTGTATAGTTTTGCACCGTATTCGCGAATCAATGCGGTTCTACGCTCTCTTTGGAGTTTCTCATCGACCTCGGTGTCTGTGGCTTCGATTAAAATCGGATCCATGTCTGGAATCAAAGATAGATGGTCCTTGTGACGCGCATCCAGGCGATCTACAGTGTCGCCGGCATCTTGCATTTTTTCAAATTCTTCTAAAGCTTTTCGTGAAAGTTGAAGGAAGTGGCTGACCGAATTTTGCCATCCATTTGCTAAAATGGGCCACTCATCTTGAATTTTATTTTGCTCAGCTCTTAGATTCTTAACGACCTGATCTTGTTTTTCTTTAAGATTTTCCGAATTCTCCACTTTACCATATGCAGATTGCATATTGTCCCAGGCTGCCCAAATCTTTTTATCGACCTTGATGTGCTGGTAGGGAATATCAAACAGAGTAGGGAATTCTACACCCTCATCCCAGGAGGCTCTGGAGCGATTGGTAAAATCAGCGCCAATGAGTGAGTTTCCACACTTCAAGCGGTGATGGAGGAAGGGAAGCGGTTTGCCTGGAACCAGAGCCTCCAAGTAAAGACTCGTGCGGCACAACTCAAGGGAAAGAGGATTGACGTCCACGCCAAACAGGCAGTTTTCTAAAATTTCCCGTTTGCATTCCTGGAGATCCTGAGGTTGAGGTTCTCGACCTCTCAAGTTGGGGTGGCGCTCTTTCACTTTGGCTTTGAGTAGCTGATCTCCGAGATATTTGAGTGTTGCAATGAGAAAGCCACCGCTGCCGACTGCGGGTTCAACGATTTTCAGTTTTAATATTTCTTGGCTAGATTTGCCTTCCACGAGCGGCTTCAGAGTTCGTTTCACTAAAAACTCCGCGAGCTTCGGTGGCGTATAGAAACTTGCGGTCTGGCGTTTTTGCCCTCCCAGGGGGGCAACAATAAATTTTCCAAGACTTGGCTCATAGGCAGGCCGCGATCGTGAAATAAAGGAATCGAGATGTCCTTTCGCTTTCCTTTTTGTTTTTGCATTTTGCTTTTGAACTTTCTTCAAACTCCCGGTGTCGCCCTCAGAGAAGCTCTCCATTTTCAAAGCTTTGGCTAGCTCCACGGTTACCAAACCCACTCCACCACCGTGAGCAGGCACCCAAGTCATCTCTTCTGCCACAATGATTGGCTTTTGTGCCAGGAGGGATTCATACACAGCTCCCAATTGAGCGACACCCAAGTTAGCAAAATGAAGGCGACGACCATGCTCGTGACCTTCGACTCTGGATAGTGCCGTAAGGACTTTGGCCATAGTAGAATCGCGAAGGGCGGGACCCTGGTCAAAAATCGGAGCTTGGTCAGGCGCAAACAATTGACCGTTGAATGGGGAAACTACTTGATCACCATCCAGACGGACTCCTCGTCGCAAAAGGGTGAAAATACTCAACAGAGTACCCCAAATATAAGTGCCATCTGGATCAGCTTGACCACGAGAGTGCAGCCGTAAAAAGTTTTCGGCCCAATCCCTGAGATGTTCGAGGCTGTAGAAGGCCGCATATTTTTCATTGTTTGTCGGCAAATAAGCTTTCGCCTCAGCGAATAGAACAAACAAGATGCGGTAAAGAACAAACAAGCCATCTTTAAAGAGTTGATTTGCTATTTTTTCATTCTGCGTCTTTTTCTTCGCTTCAGAGCGCAACTGTGGATCGATTTGCAGTCGTTCATTGCATAAAAGTTCCAGAGCAAGGGTGACCTGCTTGTGCAGTTCTTCGGTTATGCGACGGGCCTGTTCCAGGTCTTCCTTAAATAAATGAGAAGACTTGGTCAGTCTTTGGTTGAGTGAACCAGCTGACCCTTCTTCTTCTGAGTCCTCGTCTTTGCTATCTTTTTCAACGTCCGTTTTTTCACTATTTTGGTCTGAGGTTTGAGATGCATAGGCGAAGAAATCTGCTGAGAGTAAGTGACTAGCCAAAATCAGAGCCTCGTCATTGTCTCCGGACATCACTTCGGGCCAGCGGAGTTCTAAGCACTGATTGCTGGTTTGTGAGTCAGACCTGAGGTAATAGGCGCCATAGGGAAGAAATAAGACTGCTTCAGGTAGTCCGCTTGTTTTGAGAGCCTTCTCTACTGTTTCTATAAGGGAGGGCTTTCGGTGGGATTCATATGAAACGGAGCCATCGGGGTCAGTCAGGTGGCCCGAATGAAAAGCAGAAATGGGGGACTCGGGCGATGCAGAGACAAACACGGCAACGGAGTGATTTTCATGCTTTGGAGCTTGGTATACGATATGTCCTTCATATTCTTCGAGCTTCAACTGACTTAGGTCAAAGTTTGCAGATGTGTAGCCGAAGTATTCGAGGGTTCGACTCATCCATTCTGTTATCAGTCCCCTTCGTTTATTCTGCGAATCCGCTTTTGAGTTTGAAATTCTCTCATATTTTTTGTCAAACTCGAGGAAGGCGTCACGAAATACGCGCAAAGATTCATTTAAATATTTTTTTCTAACTTCATTTTCGTAGGCATCTTGTTCGACCATTCGAGTGAGAGTTTCCTCACCCAAAAAACCGCTGTGACTTTCTATGCCCTTCAGAGCTGCTTGTGATTTGCTTAGTCTTTTTGCTGTTGCCATGGTTTTCCCTTTTTATTTTAAAGCTATTATTCGCTGATGAGGAGGGCTGCGATCTGATAGTGACTCTGCTCAACGTCGACGGACCAAAGCTCTGATAGCCATTGGGATCTTTCTTGAACTCCGGGAAGAGTCTTGTCCTTGATGGAATTTTGTTCTTTCAGATACATGGAGCGCTTTTGAGAAAAGTCTGCGTCAAGGTCCTGAGCAAAAGTTTTAGCGAGCGTTTCCAAATCAGAGTGCAAATTCTGCCAGGACTTCAGCTGCGGCAATCTCATTTCTCCGGTGGTGGCCTTGATATCTTCAAGAAGAGCTGCGCTGAGCGGCTTTCTTGTCTTGAAATCGATGACCTCCATTTTTTGGGCAACAATACGGCCACTCTTGGATCTCACCGATAGTTCCGCCACCACAAGATGATCATATGGAACCCCAGAGACTTTGAAAATGGGATAAGCTCCTTTTGCAGCATGAGCACGAAACCGTTGTTCGATCTGTATACTCATGGGATGAATGGGGCTAATGAAATGCAAATGTCGATCTGAGGCTCCACCGGAAAGAAGGTGCTTTTCGTGTGCCAAGAAGATCTGCGGATTGAAAGTGATTCGCCATGGTTTATCTTTAGAGGGATATCCGAGATGAAACAAAAACTCTGGCAAGTCCCAACCATCAGGTAGGTGGAGCAAGTACTCATCCTTGGCTTTTCCATGGGCCTCTAAGCCTCCGCCGAGTTGAGTGATCATAACATCCAGCATGGCTCGTCGCGCAGAAAAATCCTCGACATTTGATTGCGGAGCAGGGCTCAGAGGTGAACTGCTGATCTCGCCCCAAAAATTTGCATACTCGGCCGTTTGTCTTTCGATTTCCTTTTCTTGACGTTTGATTTCTTTATCAGCGTCGTCAATTTCTGCCAGATTGAGATCGAAGGACTCAAGCACCGGGCTGACGCTTCCAAGCCTTTCTTCGGCAAAGAGAATCTTTTGAGTCAGCCTTTGCATGATCTTTTGGTCAGGCGTGGCTGGTGTGTCTAAGACAATATTGTAGATTTTGGATTTTTGAGTTTGTCCAAGTCGATCAATACGGCCATTTCGTTGCTCTATTTTTACCAAGGACCATGGCAATTCGAAATGAATGAGATGGCAACACGCGTGCTGCAAATCTTTTCCCTCTGAGATGGTATCTGTCGCAACAAGAATTCGCAGCTTGGAGTTGCGGTTTGCAAAATCGTCTTCGATTTGAAGTCGCTCATGTTTGGCAGTCTGCCCTTCAATGGTGGCAATTTCTTTTTCTGAAAAATGGGAGCTTCTAAGATACTTTGCAATAAAGAGTTGTGTGTCCACCGACTCTGTAAAGACGACAACTTTATTCAGTGGATTCTCTTTAAAAATTCTTTTTAAAAGGTTAGCAAGTTTTTCTAATTTTGCACTTTCGAATTTCTCAACGAGATCAGCGATGTCCTTAATCGTTTTTTCACCTATCCAGGAGTTGAGAGTCGTTTCACCCTTGGCTGTTTCATAAAATGCGGCCCAGCTAGAGGACAGTCGCTTTTTTGCCATTTCAAAGACAAGGTGATCCCAAGAGTTCATATTTGGATTGGCCTTTTGATTTTCCAATTCTTTTTGAACTCTACTTAGGACCTTTCTCTCCTGCGCACCCATGTCACCCTCAGCGACCACTACATGCTCAATCACGCGATCTTGGATGGTCTCGCCATAAGCCTTAACATCTTTTTTCAGACGGCGAATGAGATAGGGACTTTTTGGATCCCAGTGACCAGCAGATCCTTCGTCTTGGAACTTAGGATCAATAAGCTTTAGGAGGCTGTGGAATTCTTCTTTTTTACCGGTAAAAGGTGTGGCGGAGAGTAGTAAGAGTCCAGGGCTTTTGTACACAATTCCTTCAGCCAGGTCGCGAAGAAGTGTCGCCCCCCTAGCCCCGTCGCGCACAAAGTGGTGGCACTCATCAATAACGACCATATCCCAGGAAACATTCTTCAGTGGTTTCAGGTTCTCCCACCTTTTAACGAAATCGCGAGAGACGATGACTCGCTCCATAATCTCCCAGGGGTTACGAATCCCCCGATCGGAAAGCCTTTCTCGAGTTCCTCGATCAAAGATCTCGAAAATCATTCCAAACCGCTCGAAGAGTTCGGTCTGCCATTTTTCGCACAAATGTTGAGGGCAAATTATCAGGGATCTGTCAGCACGACGTCTTCGAGTTAGTTCAGCCAGTATGATGGCAGCTTCAGTTGTCTTTCCAAGCCCGACATCGTCGGCAATCAGCAGTCTCGGAAAGGGCAGCGCGTTTACGATTCTACGCCAAGGTTCAAACTGCCAATCTTTCGCTTCGATGGCGCAATGGAGAGCGACACTGGGTTCATCTGATCCTTTTTGAACATCGATACATTGGTTCTTCTTTGCTTGGATGGTCGCCGACAGGAGCTTGCCATTTCTCTTTTGATCAAGCACTGGATAGGGTGCAAGTGCTTCTTTGGGGTCAACAACTTTCAGAGTCTCAGCTTCCAAAGATGGAATGGCCCATACGCGCACCAGTGACTCAGAAAAATTGGCACCTTGTTTGATGAGTTCTAGTTCCCAAAACCCCTTGTCTTCCCCTAGCACACGCCAAATGCCGCCGCGACATTGAACGACTTGGTTTTCTTTCAATTTTGGAATGTCTTTTGTAAGAGCTGATGTTCTAGCCACTGATGATCCCTCCATGGGTCGCTCGATTCCTATTCCTGTGGATTCGATTGCGAGTTGCTAACTCTTCGGTATTAGGGATGTAGTTTAAATTGACCTTAGGTCCTGGAGTCAGGAATCTGGATTAAGGCCTTTCTCTCTGGTCTCTTTAGAATTCGACAAGGTCTGAAGTTTTCAGTGGCGACTAACGTTTGTCGAGTGAAACCTAAATGAGGCACTTGACTTCCGGGACCTCAATTTCAACTCTCGAACTTGACCAAAATCCGTTTATTTTGAAAAAAATTCAAATACCCAAGAGACGGGAAGCTAATTTACGGAAAACTAAGTGTTTCTCAAATTATAGAAGAAAATCCACTTCAGTTTTGCTATAACGGAAATCCGTTAATGGACAGATTCGTAGGAATGCGAATCAAAGAACAAGATTTTCAAAATTATTAATTCTTTCAACGATATACAGCTCAGTGATTTTCACCCTTTGGCTTGGCTCTCCGGTTGCAGTAGATGCGGTGGAAGAATGGCGTTCCCGGGGGATCTATATGGAGATACTAATAATTGACGACAAGATTGGTGATGCTGAAGCGGTCGCCAGTATTTTGTCGGAGATTGCTAGCGTAACCGCCCTACCGACAGATGATCCCGATAAAGCCATTCAATTCATTCAGCGAACACCAAAACGGTTCGCGCTAGTCCTCATCGACTTCAATTTGAACATCAAAAATCTAGATGGCCTAGGTTTGGCAAGAAAGATCTGGGCAATTACTGACCAGGCCATTTGCTAGTGGACATATTTGATTTGTTATGATTTTCTT
>CAYMBJ010000067.1:0-20744 GCA_964388665.1 uncultured Pseudobdellovibrionaceae bacterium
AACCGCATCGGGAGGATCACAAGATATTTTTAGTGTGGTTCAGTTCTCGCTTACGCTCCAAACCTTGTCAATCACTTTCGCGATAGCAAATGTTAAAAAATAGTTTTCTATCGGTCGAGCTATTACATATGTTCCAACGGGACTGCTTCGAAAATTTTAGATATTGATTGGCAATTCTTACCGAAAGACTCCATTACTGTTTCAGTAAATTCTTTCCAATATGGGCGATCAGGACGTTTGTTATATACTTATCGCGCGACAGTTTTCTGTTAGGTGTTGGACAGATTCATGTTCGAAGCTAGTTGAGCTTTAGAAATTATTGCTCTTTAAGGCTCTTTTGAAGGTTTTCAATTACATTGCGGTTTAATTCAATCGGATCGAGGCTACTGGAATCTGCGTTGACGGTTGTGATTCGCTTTTCGTGATCATCCTTTAGAACATCTAGCAGTCTTAAAAAAAACATGTGCTTAGATGCTTCGGACGTTTTCGTCTTTATAATTTGCCCGATAGCAGATCTTGCGGGCGCGAAGAGATCATATGGATCGAAAAATCCAACTAAGGATCTAATCCGTTCGACTTGCTGAACCCATATACTCATCTCCGGAAGCCCAAACCGCAGGTCGAATGATCTCCATTCCATCGAAAGTTTAAGATTTTCACTGAGGGTAATCGGGATGGCCTTAACGGCAGTTCTAATAATGTTAAGATCGTCGCTTAATAAGACAGTTAATGAGTCAGCGGCTAGCTCGGTATAGGCTGTTCGCAGCTTCTCAACTTTTTGGAGAAGTTCAAATTCCGCCTGCTTCTTTTTCGCAAGTGCACGGTATTTCTCAAGTTGGACCCTATCTTCTTGTGTGCCGTGAACTTTAAATTGAAGGTCGAAGGCAAGATCCGAATATTTCCTCGAGAGGACGTAAGCTAGCTCTCGGTTTTCAAGAAAATCTCGCCAATGGCTCGAGTTTTTTCTCATGAAAGCTTCGAATATCGCGTGAGTATATTCATGGACCAACAACGGCAGGTCCACTTCAGGTCCTAAAGTCACAGAGCATCGAATTACATTTTTTTCGGCGTTGAAGTTTGGTCCTTGGCCGGGAGTCTGATTGATGAACTTGACGCTATTAAGGTCGATTTCCAAAGGAGACGCATAAGATCGAGTACGGATAAGCAAATCTGACATCGCTTGAGCCAGATCAGAGTCGTTCATAGATGTGAGAAATTTGGACTCGTCGGTAGCACTATCAACAGATGCCTGCTCCTCACATTTAGCTTTATTAACTACTAAGAAAGAAACCAACGTCAAAAGTAGTAGACTTAAGAGAGTTTTCGCATTCATCAGGCACCTTTTCCATCTTTAGGCGAAATTATAGCGGATTTAAATCTTCGGAGCGAACGTGATGATTTTGACAGGTAAAAAGTTCAAGGCGAAATTGGCACCCCGAACGCATGTCAACAATTCTCTACGTTGCCTGTTTTTACAGTTTGGGCGGCGCCGCAGATCCAGTCAGGTATGAGATAGAACTACAAACTTGCAGACTTGGCCTGTCATTTGAATAAGTGCCAATACTTCCGCCAGTCAGATCTGAATCGCTACTCTGAGAAACTCGGGAGTTGGAGGCTCATCGACGGCTTGCTCAGTATGGTAGGATTTCCTCAGCCAATTTCAAGATCGCGTTTCATTTTTCAGGATCGCGTTTCATTTCTTGGTAAAGCGGTTCGATATTTGCTGAAGCTCAAAGAGTGAGTGATCAGCGCCGTGCAGGCTCCTGCGATCCAGCCGCCGAGATGGGCTGTATAGCCAACCGATTCAAATCCCAGTCCTGCCTGACTTGACCAGCCGACGATGTCGCTGATCAGACTGATAGGTATCAACACCCAAACTGGCAAAAATACATAACCATAATGGTTTTGGAATGGCGAAAAGAAGTAAAAAAAACGTAGAATTCGTCGCGGTTGAATCACCAAAATGTAACCTAGGATTCCCGTGATGGCTGCACTTGCCCCCACCAGAGGGAGTTCTGCGCCAGTCTCTTTTATATAAAACAGGGCGCCGCCAATTCCGGATAAAAAGTAGAGTGGTAGGAGTTGCCAGCCGATGAGACTTTCTACGATAAAGCCAGCCAACACGAGCAGGATCATGTTGTTGAGAAGGTGCCAAAAATCATAATGTACAAATTGGTATGTCAAAAACTCAATCCCGTGCCGCTCCTTTGAGACACCGAAACGATGCATGGTGCTGGCCAAGAGATTTTTTCTAAAATCCGCAGCCATGCTTTGCAGTTGTTTGGCGCGGATTTTATCCCCGCGGACAATGGCAAATTGGTCTTCGCTGTATGCCGTGACAAAGTCTGCATCTCGAAGGGCCTTTTCTCCCAAGGAATCATAAAAAGATGGGTGATCTCTATAGGAGAAATACTGCTCCCATTTGGGCGTCATCTTGTCCGCCAAATATTGAGAGTAGATGTGACCGATGACTTCAAGGTCTTTCTGCGCTGGCACTGTGAACTTTTTCTCCTGCATCTGCGCATCCAAGGTAAAAATAAAGTGGACACAGATATTGAGGGCGAGCAGGCACCAGGTCCACGGATACTCTTTCCAGTGATTTTTGAGGATTCCGGCGGGAAAGATCATTTATTTAAAAACCTCTTTTGAAAATCCACTAAGAGTTCTTTGTTGGTCTCTGAAGGGGCTGAAGTTGTTGAGTCATTTTCTAAATTTGCCGCGGCGGCTGGAGTGCGCTCCGTTTTCTTTTCTTTAGGAACGTGGTTAAGCTTGGTCAACCCAGCTGCGGATGGTGCCAAATCATCTAGCCCAAGCAATTTCCACATCGCGCGCACTTGTAGACGATCAGCAAGTACGACAAGGCTCTCGTCTTCGCGAAGTTCCTGGATCAGTGGCAGGGTTTTGGCAAATTGCTGTTTTTGAATTGCTGTTTCTACCATCAATAATTTTACAAGGTGATTGTTGATTCCAGAGTTTTTTAGGAGGTTTTCGCGATCTTCCGATCCTGAGAGCATATACTTTGATACGGTACAGGCTTCTGAGTCGGGGTAACTTTTGCAGGCTTCAAGAAGATACTCCTCCTTTGAACTCCGATCAGGGCTGGCCATGGCTTTAGCAAAGTACCCCCAGCCGTGGACGGTCTCTACGGATTGCGATTCGCTCCAGAGAACATAGTCGCCCAACTCTTCCATGCAGGACTTGGACTCGAGTTTAGCTATGCCTTTGGTGAGAATTCTGTCTATGTAGGCCTCAAGGTCGCTTTCGTCGTCGGGCTGCTCAAGGCAGCTCTGCAGGTCGGCGTCTGGACTCATTATGGGTGAGTCGAGGAGGCTGTCCTGAATTTTGTAATAGGCAAGGCCAAAGGTTCCTAGTATCACGAGCGACATTGACAGGATCCAGCGATAAAGAATATGTGATTCAATTTTCGATGGTGCGAGATCCGTTCGCGACTTTTCCGTGTACAGATTGAGATCGCAGATTTTGTCGTAGACAGCCTGGCGCCGAGGGTTGGCTAAAATTTCGAAAAAAGGAATTCCTAAAAAAGCAAAGCTGAGCCACCACAAGAGAAAGCGCAGAGCGTATTTATAATAGGAGGGTTCTTCTGCCGGCCCACCATCACTGACGTTGCGGCTATTGAGAAGCTGCATTCGCATCAAGCGCTGCCCAGGTGTTCCTTTAAAAGCATAACACCAAGCCGCCAAAAACAAGGTGCTAAGACCAACATAAATAAATGAAATATTCAAATAGATCATCACCATGCGAATGGCGTTGGAGCCTAGAGCCTGATCCACTTTCAACACCCTAAACATAGGAATGGCCGCCAGCGAAACAAAAGGCATCACCAAAAAGGCGTCAAAAAAGGCAGCGAGAATTCGATCTTGTATTGGCGCATAGAGTTTTTTTGGATGATCACGATCTGGGTTTGAATTTACTTTGCCGATCTCTTCAATAACCATGAAATCTCATCGGCATTAGGTGAAAACACTTTACCATTTTGATACACGTTTGACGAAGGACTGAGCGGAATCGCAGCGTTGGGTCTGCTGGTGCGTTCTCTTTAATATATTAAAAGCGATTGTGGCCTTGAAGCCGGACGAAGGGAGGGTTCAGGTCTTGTGGTCCTAGCCCGCTGCAATGCGGTCACAAGGACTCTTAGGGCGAATAGAAATACTTAAGGTAGTAAGAGGGCGCTTGAAAGCGCACGTACAGCTGATCTTTGATGCACTGATCTGGCGGAAAAAGGGGGGCGGTGCTAATGTCTGGGTCTGAGAGAACGGGTAGAGCGACAGTGGCTGCATCAACATCAACGACATTGATCCAACGTAGACCTTTGCCTGGTCTCAAATTTGCGAAATCTGTTTGATCGGCCTCACGAAGTTTTGGCGAGGTCACCAAGTAACGATCTATGGATCGCTCATTGCAAATCCAGCTTCCTGCCTCTTCATGCTCGGCAATTTCTGGATCTGTGCACTCTCGTCCGAATTGGAAACGGGGATCCATAAATCCAGAAGTGTAGCGCCCCAGAAGTTCCAATCCTGCGCCGACATCCAAAGTTTCACTTTCCTGAATGTCAAGAACCTCTCGGTAGAGATTTCCTTGATGTCGAATCTGTAAGCGGCGTTCTGTTCCGGCGCCGATGTATCCCTGCTCTTCTTTCGAGTCTGGAGTTCCCAGTGCGCGCAGACCCAAGTGACACCTGTCTAGCTGACTCTTTGCTAGAGCTGGCAGATTGGCCATCGCAAAATCCTTTGCCTGCAAACGCAAAGCCGAATCAAGAGTCAGCACGCGCACTTTGTCCTTAGAGCTCAGGGCCGCGATCAAGAGGTCTCGATGGATCCTGTTCGTGCTGGAGGGAATGGGCAAGTGGGGTTTGATAAAAAACTCGCCGTAGCTATTGAAGCTTGCTAAAGTTTTCATTGAGAAGCTTTTGGGTTCAAAGCCAAAAACTTCCACTTCGTAGTTAAGATTGAAGCCTTCAGGATTTTTGGGAAAATCTTCGTTAATGGGAAAGAATGAATTCTGATCCGTAAATTTACCTGAATGGAAGTATGTTTGATAGTAGTGATGTTTGACCCGTAATGCAGTGGAATTGTAACCAGAAACTTTAGACAGTAGAGCATTGTCCATTATGAGCGCGACGAAGGCATCTGGCTTCTCAGGAGTGATTTTAATTTTTTTCTTATTGATGATGAATTTGCGATGATAACCGATGGGCGTGATCAATTTGAATTCATTGGTAAAGTTGGATATTTTTTTCATAAACAATTTTTGTTTTTCTTCGTTTGAAAAGAAATTGAGATTGTCTGAAAGGTGATTAGTTTTTACATTGTTGTAATCATCATTATTATTATCAATACGGGTGACTTCGCTATTCTTAGAGTCTGTTGGTTCGCTGGCTTCCGTAGATTGGGAGAGCTCCGCAAGTGTGCTGTCTAAGATTTTTGAAAGGTAGGTCATTGCAGGATGGCTCGGACTGTTTTCTGGCGTGACGCCGGTTAAAGCCAATTTGCCTAGCAGCGGGGCGTGAATAGCATTGATCGGAGCAAAGTTATTGCTCAAGTGGGTTCGGCCCACAAAGCTTGGTCGATCTTTAGTAGGGTTTTCAATGTTAAATAAGAAATCGGGTCTGGCTTCAGACGGAGTGACCACCAAATCAAGCTCATGCTCAGCGGGTGTGAAGGCCAAATTGACAGCGATCTCCTTCGCGTTTTTATTTTTAATCAAGTCTCCAATGTACCCAGCCATATTGTACACACGCAAAGAACTGCTGTAGCGTGACTTCCAAACATTGTGACCGTCCCAGAGTTGCCATGCCGGTCGATTCAACAGCCATAGGCGAAGCAGTGATGTTGAGCGACTGCCAGTTGCCAGATTTTCTGTCTGAACCTTTGGAATCTCTTCGCGAGCGAGCCCAGTTAGTCGTTTTCTTAAAGGCGTTTCTAGCGCGTTGGCCATGGGTGAGCCCCAAAAGGGCGTTCCGAAGGTGACGAGGTTGCGAATGTTTGGTGGCGTCGGCCTGTTTTCGTAATAGCGCAGATGTCGATCCAGCTTTTCTTCGATGATTTGCTCCTGTCCATCGGCCCTTTCGAGACCTGAAATACCATCGGATTGGGAGCATCGATTGTCTGCACGAACAGACTCCAATCGCGTCATCATACAGGAATTCAAGTAGTTCATTGCGACAATGCCACCCTGACTGTGAGCTACGATTGTATAGGTCGTGTTTAATGAAACGGGATGTTTGAATGTCTGATTAGGATTGTCATTGTTAATTTTATTATGATTTAGGTCTTTGAGCTGTTCTTCGATTAAGAAGCTCACAATTTCTGCTTTGATGATTTGTGCGAATTGATAGGAGTGAAGCTCCTGGGAGGCATCGCTTCCTATTGAGGGATATTCGAGCCGCTTAACCCGCAGGTTATGACTCGCATATTTTTGCGCGATGATCTCCGGAAGGTTCTGCCATGCAGATCCGTCGTCACGGTAGCCATGAATAAAAAAAACAATGTGTGGTGGTGCTGCATAGTTGATTTCGGTTATTTTTGTAGAGGCTGCGGACCTGTCCAGAAAGCGCTCGCCCACACTTCTGGTCGGCGAGCTGCAGCTCAGCGACCCAAGGCAAATGGTAAGGAGTAGGCAGGCAGCAATGTTTGAATTCTTAATCATCATAATTGAGGATATCCCAATTGATTAAAAAAATATGTTTGGTAATTCTTGGAACATTGTGAATGATAAAAAACTCTACCAATGTCGAGAGTTGTCAAAAATGACTTAATTTACTTTTGGCCGGGTTAATAGATGCTCCAGAGACAGATCTTGAAGCAAAAATCAATTCGCAGAAAATTGTACAGATTTGACCTGACCGTTGCCGTTCAATTTGAATTTAGCAAGGCCAACAACTTGCGCAGCTTGACTCAAAAGTTTGTAGACCTCTTCGCCCTCATCAACGCCCACAAATTGGGCTTCAACAGCGGACTCTGCAATCACATCTTTAAATTTCAATAAAAAACCAACTTTGTTATCGATGCTGATTAAGTCTTCAGTATTCTGTCCTAAATACTCAATGGCTTCCACCTGTCCAAGTGCAGAAAGCTTGGCGCCGTACTTGCCTTCAAAAAAACCAAACACCAATTCATCATGTAAAGATGGCTTAGTGCCCACGACCGCATCACTTGTGCTATTGGTGTTGTAGGACTCAATGAGCTCTCGTTCCCAGTCAATTTGCGACGCAGAGGAAACACTAGCGATCGAGGCCACATTGCGGTCACTGGCATTTGTCGTGGTCCAGCTCTTAAGCACCAGTTCGTTGAAGGTGACACCTAAGACCAGGATAGCTCCGAGAGCCAAGACAAATAGATTTTTCTTACTTCGATTTGAAATCGCATCGCTCATTAGCTCACCTCTATTGATTTTTACTCGCCGTGTCTCTTTAGACTAACAAAGAATCCGCGCCGGATCTAGAAATTAGATCGGGAACCACAAAAAAAAATCAATATTGCATGGATTTTTCTAGCCATTCATCGTGTCCCGATTTGATACCCATCTTGGTCCACTCAAGAGTCTCAGATAGAGACACTCCGAGTCCTTCAATCTGGTGACCCTTTGCGCTGACATAAATGGCCTCTGGAATAGACAGATTTACACCTTCTCCCCACTCGAGCATTGGATACCAGACGCTCACAAGGAGCTCGCCAGAGGAGGGCTCGCCAAAAACGTCTGCGTTCGAAAGTTCATAGAAAGCCTGTGCCACCAACTCTGATGTGGAGGCGGTTTCGCGGTCCACCAAAACCACCAGTCTTTTGGGTTCAGCGAGGCAAAATGCTGGAGTAAAAGTTTCTAATTCCAACTGAAAGCTGTTCTCTAAAGAGGCGATCTGTTGCGCATCATTGAGATTGTCAACGAGTGTGGTGATCTCCAAGTTCTCTTGGCGCGGTCGCTCAAGATAGCCGATGCGCTGAGGTCTACATAAAAAATAACTCAGCAGACGGAGTCCAGCAACAAAGTTGCCGCCCGAATTACCGCGCAAATCTACAACCCATTTGTAAGGTTGGTACCTCTCATTACGAAACAGTTTATTGAGGACACTCCATTCAAAAAATTCTTTGCGAAAGGATTCGACTCGCAATAGGCGCCACTGAGAATTTAAGTTAATGAGCTTTAGGGATTGATCGCGTTCAAATTTCATTGGAGCTACGCTCACAAGGAAGTCTTTAGAATTGCGACGAATAAGAAATTCCCCACCTGACTTCTGTGCTTCATAGGTGCTCGGCACGTCATTGTTAATGGAAAGAATCTGATCGCCTCTCTTCAGTCCTGCCTTATCGGCGGCTGAATTGGCAAAGACACGAAAGATAAGTAGTTCGCCCTCAACAAATTGGCTGAGGATTCCCGTCGTATTCGATTCAGAGGTCCAAATCTCTTCGGTTTCGGCGGGTTCGTAGAGACCCACATGAGAGACATGAAACTCATCAAGCAGCTGTCGGGCCGCTGCCAAAATCTGTTTAGAATCAGCGTGCTTAAGCTGTGCTGATCGTTGTAAACAATTGCGACGCCACTGCTCTAACTCTGGAGAGAGCTCAAAGTAGTTGTCGTAAAGCAAGCCACAAAAACGATTCAGTGGTCCGTCCCAAAGGTGAAAGGCACCCAAAAAAGTGCCTTCAAACGCCAGAACTGCAATAGCAATCCCGATGCAAATTCGAATTTGGAAACGGCCAAATATCACGCTGCGACTTTTCTCTTCCTCGCCACTGCAGGGTCAATGTTGTATTGCTTTACTTTTCGATAGAGAGTGGCTCTACCAATACCAAGAGCTTTCGCTGCTTCTGTCAAGTTGCCTTTATATTGCAAAATGGCATTCTCGATAGCTTGGGCTTCTAAAGCTTCCATCTTTTGCACGTTGCTTGCGCCACCTGCTCCAGCACCTGAGCCCTGCGGGAACTGAATTAGAGTTCCTGCCCCTCCTGATGCAGAATCAGTCACGTTTGACGTTGCAGAGGAGTTACCCCCTGAAAGAGCTGGCGCCCCCGTCAGCAACTGCTGCTTAAAAAATGGGTTATCTAGTCCCTCTCGCCATTGGGCGGGAGAGTAGACCAAGACCTGGACCCCACTGCTTGACCATTGCCGTTTTAGTGTCTCACCATATTCGGCACTTTCTGTGACCATTATCAAAAGTGACTTACTCATTCACCCTCCAATTAAATTTTTTGCCCGGTTTTGCCTCGTTTTGAATGTGTCAAAACCTTGACGGTGAACTCATCGGCATATCAGTCTGAGAATGTAGAGGCCTTTGAAAAAAAAATTAAATCCTCTAAACAATTGAGGTTTTTCAAAGCGAATGTCTCTAAATGGACGGTCCTGTCAAAACTATGGTCAATCATTTTGAGGTACGTACGTGAATTTTGATTGGAGATTACATGGATAGATTTTCATTGCAGAAGCTGCAATCGGTCTTTTTTAAAGGTCTATTTTCACTTTTACCGATTGCGCTGACCATTTATATTCTGATGTCCATCGTGCAATTGATGGATAATGTGTCAGGAGCTTTTCTTCGCGCAATTATCACAGAAGATCTCTATATTCCTGGTTTGGGATTTATACTAACAATTGCAATCATTCTCGCATTGGGATTTGCCCTCGATAATTTTTTAGTCAAACGCTTTGTGAAGGTGCTTGAGCGTGGACTGATGGGAATTCCTTTGATCAAGGCCGTCTACAATCCTCTTCGGGATCTGTTTGGTCTGTTTACCAAAGCCAAAGATTCAGGAATGAAAAGTGTTGTTCTTGTTAAGCTTGGAGCGCAAAATTTATGTTTGGGCATTGTGACTCGTGAGAGCACTAAGGATCTAGCACCGCTTCGTGATAAAACTATGAACCATATCGCGGTCTATATACCGCTGAGTTATGGTGTGGGTGGAGTAACGATTCTTGTGCATCGCGATCAAGTGGAGCCTATCAATATGCCCATCGAAAAGGCCTTGAGTCTGGCAATAACGGGATGGGTGATGACAGAATCTGCCACGGTTGAAGCAATGGCCGGGGCCCAGGCTGAAATAGCAGTGGAGCTTCACAAAAGGTCGAAAGAGGAGAAATAAAGATATGGGTGAGTGGCAGCAGGGAATTGGTACCCGAACAACGGTGGGAAAAGCCCTTGATATCAATTTGGATTCAAAAAAATATGGAGCCTTTGCCGAAATTGGCGCGGGGCAAGAGGTGGCGCGCTATTTTTTTCAAGCGGGGCGTGCATCACACACGATTGCCAAAACCATCTCCGCATACGATATGGTTTATTCTGACGAGATTTACGGAAAAGAAAAATCAGGTCGCTACGTCTGCGAATCGCGAGTGCAGAAAATGCTCGAAAAGGAATTTAGTCTCCTGATCCGTCGTCTCGACAGTGTTCGCGGCAAGGACTCGGAGTTTTTTGCATTGGCCAACACTGTCGCCACCTCTTCTGCCGGCGGACACAAGGCGGCGGCACACCTCGAGCGCGAGTCTCATGGTTGGATGGGGTTTCGCTTTCAGGACACGCCTCAAGCAGAACCGTCTGAAATCACCATTCATCTGCGCATGCTCGATCGCAATCGCCTGCAGCAGCAAGAGTGTCTGGGTATATTGGGTGTAAATCTGATGCACTCTTCCTATTACCGACGTGGATCGGAATCCGAGTTCTTGTCTTATCTGATGGACAATCTGAAAAACGATCAGGTCGCTATTGATTTTATTCGTGTGAGCGGACCTGCATTTAAGAATATAAAAATGCGCGAATTGAATTTGGAACTGGTGCTGAGGGGTATGACAACAGTGAGCCTCTTTGAGCCGGAGGGCAGCACTAGCTATTTTGCTGACCGCATTTTTAATCGCCGACTGTTGGTGCAGCGTGGCTCCTTTCGTCCAGTCACAAACACTCACCTAAAGGTTTTAGAAAAGGGCATCGAGCATATTAACAAACTTGAGGGCAATGCAAAAAGCAAAAATGACATCATGTCGTTTATGGAGTTGATTGTGCCCCAAGGTTTTAACAGTCAAAACTTGACCGAGCTTCAAGACATCAAGTCCAGATTCATCAACCGCATGAAACTGATCAATGAATTGGGTTATACGGCTTTGGTTTCCAATTGCACTTACTACTATCAACTCAAACGATTTTGCCGCCGTTTTACTGCGCAGCAAATCTATTTTGTTTTGAGTGCTACGCACTTGGAGAAGCTCTTCGAAGAGAGTTTTTATGACCATCTAGAGGGAGGAATCTTGGAGGGCCTTGGAAAACTTTTAGACTCTGATGTTTCGGTATTGATTTACCCACACAAAACCGACTTGGTTTGCAAAACGGCACAGACCATTCATTTTGATGAACCTTTGCACAACGTTTATAAATTTTTTGCTCACAAAAAGCAGATCGTCGACATTTCAGGATGCGACGAGATCGACCGATTTTATCACTCCATTGATGCCTGGAATGCCATTGAGGCAGGAGGCGCTGCTTGGAAAGAGTTGGTTCCTCAACCCGTCCAGGCTCTGGTGAATCAGCTAAAGGATGAAATGTAAAATGGCAGGGTGAATAATAATTTTTGAAACATTTGATTATACCAATTTAAAACCAACTACGAGAGGAGTCATTGTGACAGAATTACAAAAAACCGAAAAGGAACTCTATGAGCTGACCAAAAAGGTCGGTCAATTGCGCCGTGATTCGAAACCGCAGCCGGTGAAAAATTATAAATTTCAAACCGCGACAGGCGAAACCACTCTGCTAGATCTTTTTGGCAACAAAGACACGTTATTCCTTGTCCACAATATGGGGCAAGGCTGTCGCTACTGCACCTTGTGGGCGGATGGGTTCAATGGATTTGTGCCCCATTTGGAAAGCAAATTTGCTTTTGCTGTTGCCTCCAAAGACAGCCCCGAGACGCAACGAAATTTTGCCACCTCCCGCGGTTGGAATTTCACAATGGTGTCTCATGGAGGCGGTGAATACATCAAAGATCAAACGGTCATGGCCGGTGAAAGCAATATGCCAGGAGTTGTGTGCTACACCCGAAACAAAAGCGAAATCTTTCGCAAAAACTCGGCCATCTTTGGTCCTGGCGACGAGTTCTGCTCACAGTGGAACCTCCTCAGCTTGGCCGGAGTTTCGCCAGAGGATTGGACTCCGCAGTTTAGCTATTGGAAGCGACCCGAAAAACTCGATGATGGCGGGCAAAACCTCAATTGAAAAACTCAGTGGCACGCGAAGTTGTTCCTTTTAACAGGCTCCTCAAAAAGGTAAAGTGAGAATTGGCGCCGAGAACGCAGCAGATTTTCCTTTTTCAGGAGCCTGTTAATTGGCTTTTAGGATTTGCCAGTAGTCGCCTCGTTCATCATGTAATTTGCGTACAAGGCCTTCTCGGTCCTTAGCTCGCAGTGAATTTAATATTAAATTCTGAATGTCCTTGACCACGCTGATGTTCTCTCCGAAATAAGAGTGTCCCAAAAATGAAGAATCAACATTAGATGCATCTATTGTATCTATCCCTTGCAAAATCATAACACTTTGTCCAGCCTGCCCGAGTCTGGGTTCGGAATGAATTGCAGCAGAAATATTGAGTGCTTTGTCGCGGTCAGAAGTATACAGGGTCAGAGTTTTTGCGGTGGAGCGCACTTCAGCCTCAATCTGAAGAAACTCACTTTGGCCGACATCCGGTGCCGTGAGAACAACATTTTGAAATTTTGGCAGCTCGGTTTCTCCCTGCTCTGCAAGTTGGTCCAGTGCCTTGGTCAGTGCGCGATTGCCCATGCTGTGCGCGATGAGGTGAATCTGATCGGCACCACTTTTTTTGGCAAGATCCTTTAAGAAACCAGTTAAATGAGAAAAGGTCCATTCGGCATTGATTTCGGCAATCGAATATCTCATTAAATTTTCTGATGGCCAGCTATAGAAAACGGGGGCGCCCTCAAACTGGAGATCGTATGCCAGTTGTGCGGTTCGAAGGGCCGCGGCCTCAAAAGAAACATTGAAACCGTGAACAAAGACAAACAGATCTTTCTTTTTTGAAAGTCTCACTCTGCTTTTTAACCCGCGAAAAAAATCTCTATATGTCTGAGTTTGTACTGTTTTCAGGACCATAAATTGGTCTGGATCTGCGGTCATTTGAAAGCTAAACACAGAAGGCAGGTCTATATTGCCGCGAATATGATTGACGGGAATACTGACCTCGACGCTGCCGTATGTGAGTTCTCCCGTATCACTGCGTGCATCTGTAAATTTCTCTGCAGGAATCGACGAGTCCACGAACTTTCGATCAGAAGCATAAAACACTTTGACACTGGTGTGTTTGCTTTTTTCCTGTGGCTGGGAATCTGAGAGGTTTTCGAGGGTGCCAGACTCCTGCCCCGTCGGCAAAGTGCTAACGGGAAGGGGTTTGGGAACATCTGGTTCACCTCGCATAATTTCACCATTGCTGCGGGAGATGATTCGATTTACAAAATTAGAATAGGTGTTCATAGTACGGTCAGGTGTAAAATCTACCACCTCTCCTCTCCCAAAAAAAAGAGAGTCGATGTATTCCATGACGGTGTGATCCTCGCCAACGGGAAGACTCAAAACGGCAATGTCACCACCATCTTCGCAGGCCTTGGGGCTGAGTATAGAGTGGGCCCATTGATCCCCAGCCAACCAGGGATGCGTGGTCGCATTGGGTTTGGTGAAAATGTCTTCAATTTGATAAATTTTTGCCGAACATCCTCTGAGCTCCGTGGGCAGCCCTGTATCTATGACGTCATTTTTTACGCAAAAAACAAGTGAGGATTTTACAGCCGCAAAGGCTCGATGGCAACCAAGTGCGGGAACCACAATGTTAAGAATCTCTTTTTTAAGGAAGTCTTTTTGGTTATCATTGGTTTCATTTCCAACAGCAATCCCGCTGCCGGCAAGGACACCAATTGCAATATAAACCGAAAGGCGCATTTTTACCTCACTAAGAATACATGAATATGGGTTCACCCAGAAGCTGCCTAATCAGGAGTATTCAATTTATTCAGTTATATTGATTGCAAACATTGCGCCAAAGCTAGTTACTTTGTTTCGATCGTCTCTAAGAGTATCAGAATCTTCTCATTGTCGGGCGGAGCTTTTAACGGGTCTTGTACTGTTGCTCTATCATAGACCCTAAAGCTAATATTGGTAGGGCATAGGACTTCGGCCTCCCCAGGATTTGTGGAAAATGCTGAGATATCTCTACACATGGTCGAATAGATTACGAATCGGACTTTCTCCGAAAACCCATTTTTCCTAGACGTGCTCACAAAAGAAGGATCCTCCACTACGCTACCAGGTTGATATAAGCTCACGCCGCTATGAACGCCCGTTCCCCTTCTTACAAAGCCTTCATATGGTTTCAATTTAGCTAGCGTTTCATTTATTCGATCACGCAGCAGAAATACTTTATTGAGTAACTCGTCTTTTGGACTTTCCGTTCGAAGATATTGATTTATCTTTATGTATCCAAGGCCAGTATAAAATAAAATTAAAGTGTAGTCCATTTCAGTTAGTCCACAAATGTCGCCATATCTTGTCTTTAATTTCGCGGCTTCTGCTTTCAAATTCGCCACTATAGACTTGCTATTTCCTGGCGAAGTGGACTCGGTGACATTCGAAATAATTTCTAGAGTCGCTTCCGAGCTGATTCGATAACTCGAGTCCAATTGACCACTTTCATTGTTACATTGAGGCGGCAATGCCGCCAGTTTTTCATCTGCTTTGGTGACCTGATTCAACAAAATTTCGCGAAGTTCTGGTGAAGATCTGCCATCCAAAAATGCACCATTTGTTGCCTTTGCAACACAAGTCACTGTTATCAGTAAAATCACCAAGTGCGTTTTACTAAACAAAGTTTCAATTGCTGAAAATAACCGTGTCATTCAGTCTCCTGTATAGACTTTGGACAATAGTCGAAAATTGACGGCACTGGATTTGTTGTATCCGTCCAAGGAGTACTGCCGCATGCATTACATTATTTATTTGAAAGATCTATGCCAACGATCGATTTAGCATTTGGCGACTCATTCATGTATCGACCATAGCCTCGCAGCCGCGCTTCGATCAACTGGATCATAGTGCATGCGAGGCTCAAGCCCCCAAGCCAAAAATTACAGTCAGTGGTGGCTATTGACGTCCCGCCAGCCCAATTGCTGCTGCCGCTGCTTCGCTGCAATGTCCAGTCGCGGTGTCTCGCGATCCGAGGGGAGTGGCAGTCTTTGAATCTCGCTTTTCTCGTACTCTGAATCCAAGTGGTAGTGCTCGTCTTCTCCCCAGCGAAAAATCTGTGGCAGCAAGTAATACATGAGTGCATGATAGATTTTTCTGGGTAGCAATTTTCGGATCAGACCGAATATCAACGCATCTATGGTCACGGGTTTTCGCAAAGGCGGATTTTTGCTATCAATAACTCGATGAATTTTTTTTGCAATCTTTTCTGGCGTTGATGGTGAAATCCTCATCATTTTTGCAATGAATGGAGCCATTGAGTTGTAGTGATAGTAGTAGGGGTTGTTCTTGTCCTGGATTGACTTGCGACTTTCCCTCGTTAGCTCCACATTTCTAAAAGAGTCTGAATTTATAAAACCAGGTTGGATAAGCGTGACTTTGATTTTCCATGGACGAACTTCATACCATAGAGCTTCCGTCGCGCCTTCAAGAGCAAATTTTGAGGCACTGTATATGGACATGGTCGGCATTGCCATCATCCCACTCACCGATGAGATATTAATAATGTGGCCCGATCGCTTTTTTCTCATGGTGGGCAAAACACCGCGAATCAGCGCCATGGGTGCACGAAAATTTGTGTCGATCTGCTTAAGGCGTTCAGTCTCATTGACCTGCTCGACAACGCCACGCAAGCAGTATCCAGCATTGTTAATGAGGACGTCTATTCCACCCAGTTGATGATTGGCTTCATTGATGACGGCATCACGATCCACTTTTTTTAGAACATTCAGAGGTCTAATCCACAGATGCTCATCTTCAAAAATGCCAAACTTTGCAAAACGAGATAAGGAAGATCGGCGCGCAGTTGCAATCACGTGAAATTTTTCTGATTTCACAAGTTCCTTTAGCAAGGCCAAGCCCAACCCGGTGCTGGCTCCAGTGATAAGAACAACACGCCTTTGGTGGGGCTGATTCACTCGGCACTTTTTTGGCTGACCAGCCGGGGCCAGGTGAAAAATTTCGCGTTTTTGATCATTTGCAGCTATACGGTCTGAGTGCTCCATACTTACCTCCTCCTCAAATCATTCCCAAGAAAAAAATTAGCGGAGTACTGGCAACCTGCTTACTTTTTATATTCAGATTTCAAATAAAAAAGTCAAGGGTCTAGCTTTAAAAAACTGGACGGAGTTATTTTTAACTAGAATTTTCAAACAGATAAAAAATCTCAAAACGAAACTGCACAGTGTCCAATAGGTACAGAAATTGCCCCCAAAATCAATTCTGCATCTGAGATTTTCAGGAACCTGTTGGTATGGTCTCCCTTTTTAAAAGAAGCGCATAAAATCGGCGGGGAAATTTTGCGATCGAACTTCGCCAAATCTAAAAATAGAATCTAAAACTTTGCACCGGCTTAGCTCACGCTCGGGGTCGCAGTGCAAAGCCTCTGCGCGAAAGGAGTCCAGTCCAACAATAGTATCAAAGGATGGTTTAAAAGCATTTGAAACATAGGCGTCGGCAAATTTGATTTGTGGTGCGCGCTCCTCGCCGCCATGGCACAGGCCACAATGGGTCCCGCCTTCTCTGCGAATTCCTTCATAGGGATCACCTGGGGAGAGAGTCTTTTGTACTGGAAATGGCAGCTCTGCTTTGATGGTTTTGCTTGGAGCTGTTCGTAAACTGAATTCAACCACATCGGCGCCTGGCCCGTCTGGTACTATGGAGATGATCAAATCACCATAAAAGATAAAGACTCGGGGACTGCGATCGCCATTTGCAGGCTGTCCACTGATTCTGTTATTCGTCAGCGAAAGCTGAAGCGGGCGAGCTAGACTCTGTAGAAAGCATGCAAGCGTGGTGGGCTTGGGAAGTGAGTTGATAAGTTCCACCGCCTCTTCAATGCTCTTGGGCGAAGCGGAGATGCCGGCTGGCGCTGCGCAAGAGTTTCGAGATTGCGACTGTGCAGTAGACTTTGGCTCTTCAAAATCAGAACCAATTTGGCTGCAGTTTTGCCCAAGGAGCAGGGCTGTCGTCATCAATAATGAGAATTGAATCATGCCTGTTTTGATCATTGTTGATTCCTATACATTATGGCATTCTTAATAAGATATATCCTATATACATATTAAGACCAAAACAATGAACTTGCTACCTCCTTGAGCCAAAGGTCTTACTTTGATACACTGACGTTAGCCAAAGCCTTGGAGGCCAAATGCAGGTCACACTTTTTACTGACTACTCACTTCGGGTCCTGTTATTTCTTGGCCACAAAAAGAGCAGATCGAAAGTGGAGGAAATTTCAGCCGCTTTTCATATCTCGCGCAATCATCTGGTGAAGGTGGTTCATCATCTTGCCCGGGAAGGCTACATTGTTTCTCATCGTGGCAAAAATGGCGGCATCGAACTCGCGGTGTCTCCTTCGGAGCTAAACATTGGTGATTTTTTTTTAAAAAGTGAAAAGTTAGATCTGCTCGAGTGTTTTGATGTCCACAAGAACACCTGCCCAATCATCGGAGTTTGCAGTTTGCAAAGAGCCCTGCAGCAGGCTCAATCGGTATTTGTGGAATCACTGCGGCGATACACATTGGCCGATTTTTTGGTTCCAAATTCTGGTCGCACTCAGCGCATGAAACTGCTGGGTCTAAAAGACGCAAAGCTGTAAAAGATCATTTCCTACAAACTTCGAGATTTCGTTTCTTGAAAAAACACGAATTGGTGGGTAGGTTCTGACACCTGATTTAAAAAAATTTAAGGATGGCTCTATGTATAAGAAGGTCGCATTTACGGTGTATCCCGCCCTAGATATTAAACGAGCACGGAAGTTTTACGAAGAGGTGCTTGGCCTCAAAGTGACTCAGGAATACCAGGATGGACGTTGGATTGAGTTTGATCTACCTCAAGGGGGTTGCCTGGCAATGTCTGATATGATGCCACAGTTTAAACCCAGTGCGATCGAAGGCGGCACAATCGCTTTTGAGGTTGAAGACATTGATTCTCTGATGGCAAATCTCAAGGAAAAGGGCGTCGAAGTTCTGATGGATGTATTTGAGTCTCCAGTTTGTCGCATGTCCTCAATCAAAGACTCTGAGGGGAACTCCGTTATTCTGCACCAAGTTCACAGCAAATAATTTGAAACCTGATATGGCAAGTAAGTTGAGAAGAAAAAAGAACCTGTCAAAAAATATAGCGAATCCTCAAAACAGCGGAAATAACATTCGGCTTTTGGGGCCGATGTCAGACGTGAGAATTGCCAACCGAGAGAGCATTGAGGCGGTTGGATTTTTCTGATTGCGCCTGAAAATTCGAAAACAAGCCAGCGCATGGCAAATGTTCCAACCAGACTCCACGCCAGCGCCTACAGAGTTTCATTAATGAAACTGTGACTCAAAAAATCCCGCGCCCTTCTTGTACCGATAGTGATTGTGTGATCGGCATAGCGTATTGAGATTGTTAAGCTCGTTGGAACGTGGACCACCGTCACGGTGTCGCTTTGTGTTGAAGATGCCTTTGGTGTCTGGCACAACGGATCTCGTTGTTTGCGCATATCTTCGTTCATGAGCTTAAATATCTCAAGCCTGTCGCCATAGGCCTCTAGATGCGATTAGACTTCTTAAACTCGTTCAAAGCTAGCGACGCACTGCCAATCGGTTATTTTAAAGAATATCTAGACGCCGAGATCTGCCCGCCTTCAAAACCTAGAAATTTTGTTTAACAAATCGTAATCTCAATAGCTATCCAGCTTATTTTGTACTTTCATATGCAACCGGAAAATTACAAATTTGATACTGCTTTCTGCATTGGCAAATATTTGTATAAGACTCGATCGTCGATTCTTCGTGTTTCTTTCAGAAGGAATCTAGGAAATCTTTTTCTCAAGTTTTGCTAGTCTATTCACATTTTTTTTGAGATATCCACAATAAAGGCCAGGAAGGCCGATAGTGAAATTTTAAGTATACAGATGTTGAATAAGCTCCGCTCTATTGCCAAATGGGTCACGAAACTCGAATGCTCGCGCGTTTGGAAAAGGAAGACTATCAAAAACCTCGATTCCTTTTTCCTCAAAGCGTCTTCGCCACAAGTCTAGATCACTCACTCGGTAAGCGACGTGAGCCTTCGTCTTGGTTCTATCAAAGCCATCCTCAGTCCCCACATGGACCTGGCAATCACCAAGATAAAGCCAAAAACCACCGTTCTTTTTTCTATTCTCCGGCTTTTCAATTTCCTTAATCCCTAAGAACTCACAATAAAATGCCCTCGCCACATCTTCAGCGCCCTTCGGTATTGTTATCTGTGCATGATCGACTGCTAGTAGCATTCAATAATCAAATCGTGCTTTCACTGAAACGTAAAGACGCAGATGAACAAAGCGACTTTGCCGCCTTCAATGAAAACCTATCTTAGCACTGGTAAAAAGCCCGCTCACGGTCACTGTTGAAAAGATCGACAAGTCACTATTAATAACAATGACTCTAATTGCTGCTCACGATGGAACACGGTTTGCTTCTTTTTGGGCTCATGCGATTACTGACGTTTTTAATAAACTTGCTTTCTTGGACGGTGTCAATCGCTGCGGCCAGGACAATTGACGGCCTCTATGTGAATACGTTTGGAGACTCAAAAAATCAGGCGGTAGTGGTTATACATGGTGGTCCCGGATATAATAGTTTCTCGTTTGAGGCTACAACCGCTCAACAACTGGCCGATCAGGGCTTCTATGTTATCGCTTATGACCAGCGAGGAAGCGGAAGGATCTCGGCCGCTCGATCGCAATTGGACTTTACTTACAAGTCGCAGATTCTAGACCTGAAAGAGATCGTTGATTCATTGGCAATTCGAAATCCAATTCTCATCGGACACTCTTTTGGCGGATCGCTAGCTCTTTCCTATCTTGACACTTATCCAAAATCTGTGCGTGAAGTTGTTTTAGTAGCTGCTCCGGTCTCGATGCCACAGACTTTTCGAGCTATAGTTGACAGAGCAACTCGCATTAATCTTCAACCGACATGGGACCCAGCCGAGTACCAGAAAAAAATATCCAACTTGGCGCAAATTAGACAAGTCTCTGACGCCATGTTTGGACCTTTCCCTATTTACGGGCTCCATGCTAATGGAAAGCGCTTCATTCCACCCCAGATTATCGGCATCGCATTTTCTCAGGCCATGTCGAATGGAACGTACGACGTCCAACAGCCATCTGAGGAAAAAAAAGCAATCGACGAGTCGCTCAAAGCAAGCGTTGATAAAAAGTGGTTGGACGATATGAAGGCAGAACCAATGTTCGGTTTCGCGCAGAATGAAAACTACGCGACATTCGACTTCTTCGATATCGTTCGTAAACACCGTGATCGAGTCTTCGGAATTTATGGCGCGGAAGATGGTTTGTTTGATCAAACTCAGCTTGAGCAAATAAGAACAGCTCTCCCTGTGGGGCATTTCCGCACTGTTCCTGGAGCTTCCCATGCGGTATTCCACCATCAGCGGAGTGTATTCGTTGAAAGAGTAAGGTCTTACTGTAAGCGATAATTTATCCACACCGGTTTTCGAGATGACGGGGTCTTGACACTGC
>CAYMBJ010000068.1:0-20156 GCA_964388665.1 uncultured Pseudobdellovibrionaceae bacterium
TTTTTAGGGGCGTCAGATGCTAGAAAAGTGTCCGTCAAATCGGGGGAAGTTCAGTGAATCAGATTAGAAGATCTTGATTGAGACTTAAGAGCTGACTCAAAAGCGAATCAACTTGGATTCGATTTTAATGGTTCTTAATGGATTTTATCAGGGGAGTTCGCTTCAGATTGTGGCTCCCAGGTTATGTGAATCCTGGGAACTCGTACTTCGTCTTAATCGAGGTCTCTCTAAGAAAGACTTATTTTAACAAATCAGCTGAGAATCTGACGCCAGCAACTACGTGGTTTTCGGTGTAGGTAAGGGCATTTGTAGTGTCAGCTTTTTCAGATTGCGTCGTGTAAGCAACATGATACCGAAAGTTGCTTTCGGCTTCAGGATAGTACTCGAGAGCCAGACCCAATTTTGTGTAATTTGTTTTTACATCAGTCGTCCCTGGAGTGCTATCAGAGCTCTTTTCATCTTCCACTGAGGCAATCAAGATTGGCTTCAGGCTATCCATTTTGTAACCCACAAGCAGCGCGTAACCAAGGATCGACAGATCTTTGGTGGCCTGATATCCTTTGTTGGTTCCATTATTGATATCAAAACTCAGAGACAATGCGTCCATCGTCCACTTCGCGCCAACGGTTGTGATCGTCATTGCCTTTTTCGTAGTGGCAGCGCTGTCAGATGCGTCCCAATTGTGATAAGAGGCCATGATCCCCAAGGATTTTTCCATGAAGTTACCTCTGTAAACGAGGCCCTGACCACCACGGGTGCCATTATAGTTGCCGACAGAATTTGCAGGCGCTCCGGTCGCAGCAAATGAATCATTCTTTTCATTGAAATACTGAGTGCGAATCTCATGATCGCCAAAAGTGAACGTTAGATCTGCGCCAGTGAGAAAGCCAAAGCTAGCTCCTCCCAACCAGTTTGTAGATACGCCGACGACAGGATTGAGGTAGCGATCTGGGGGAGAGTTCAATGCATAGAACCCGTTAGCATAGGCCCAACCCTTACCCACACTGAGTGTCACCATGTCAGCAAACTTGTATGAGAAATATGCCAAATCAACAATGCCATTGTTGACGCCATCTTTGACTGTAAGAGCATTGTCATTAAAGCTTCTATTCAAATGGAATCGGAATCCGTACGAGGCGGCATCTGAAAGGTTGCCCTTCATATGGACCCTTGCGGTCTGCAGGTAGATCCGATTGTGGTTCGGATAACCCCTATTCACGTTGTCTTCGTTAGATGTTCGTGCATCATAGTCGGTGCGGCCATCAATCACAATGCTTGCGCCATGGGCAATAGCTGCATTAAGAAACAATGCGGCAATAATTATTGGTTTCATCAATCTTCGTTTCATCAATCCTCCTGTGAATTTTTTTGCGAATGCAAAAATTTAATTATTAACTTTTTCTAGATTTGACCAAGGTCGTGATGGTATCGCAAGTACTATTTATTATGCTCCGCGTGAGTCGGATGAACTTGTTTTGGATTTGATTGCTTAACTAACTATTTATTAAGCGATGATTTTATTATTGGCCATTGTTCTTCTAGGACGAATTGATCTCGCGGAAGTTTGATTCCGAAAGCGGCTTGGTGTCGCGGTGTTGGTCGCAGAAGTTGAAAACTCCAAGCTGAAGATTCGTCCTGTATGAGCTCAGAAAACCTTACTGACACAAGCTTTCCGCTGCTGTCGTCACTCTTGATATCAAAAAAAAATTGGTCTAAGGGCAAAGTTAAACCCATCCCTCGGGCCTTGATGTAAGACTCTTTGAGTGTCCAAATTTCAAAGAATCTATTTTTCATTTCTTTTGCTGGGAGCCGCTTGAGATCAGAAATTTCCTCAGGTGCAAAGTGATTGTTCGCAATTTCCATGACTTCAATCTTTCGGTCGGAGTCCTCTATGTCAATTCCGGCATCAGAAAGCGGAGAAGTTAGGCAGGCAACTAAGCCATTGGCATGCGAGACATTAAAGTACAATCCTAGTCGTTGAAACTCGGGCAAAAGTTCCGGGCGGCCAAATGGATTTTTGGTAAATTGCCACTCAGTGGGCAGAACCTTCATTTGCGTGTCCTCAGAAAGGGCAAGCCGCACGAGAGCTTTTGAAAGCAGGTGTTGAGTTCGCATTTCAGGCAGGGAAAGCCCTTCTAAGAGTTTCTTTTCATCTTGGGAAAGCAAGGACTCTAAAAATGCTCGAATTTCTGAAGAAGCAATGCTATCAGGTTTCAGATATCGAATACGGACTTTGCAAGAGTTCACTTAGGCCGCCAAGATCGGCCAATTTCGGGTCCGATGCAAACTGTAATTGGTTATTATTGAAATCTGAACCATGTAGGTATCAGAATACATGCCTATTGACGGATTACAATACCTGGAGAAAATAAACGCCGAATCTGTTTTGCTCAGACGATAGATTCACACTCGAGAGCTAGAAACATAATATTGATCAATGGTGGTAAGCATTATCAGAATTTGGACACTTGGCTCATTGGTCTCTTTCCCGATCAAAGTCCTTGCAAAGGCTTGCCTCCATTTGGATTGCTCCTGGAGAGATCATCCCATCAAAACTCATTGGCCCTTTTTAAGGTCTATTGTTTTATTTCTGGGCTTTAATCTTTAACCTTTGTTTGTAAAGATAGACTACAGAAGTTGAGCGCAATTTGTCATCATGGACTATTACACCGGTCGATGAAATCGTTTCTCAATTGAGCCGAAGGTGTCGTTGACGTTATGAGGAGTACGAATCGCCATGAATCTGCCAGTTCGAGATCAAAATATCTCAAAAACCATAAATTCTGTTAAAGAAACTTCAATTTCGAGATTTTCATTTTTATTGCAAAACAAATCTATTGAGTTGGTGGAGGGCGTAAAGGAGCAATTGATTTTTGGCCACGAAATGACAATGATCTTTTTATCATCGGCGCCAATAGGTGTGATTTTCAAAGCTCACTTTAGTCCAGTCGAGATTGCTCCTTGTGTAGCGGACTTTACCGGAAAAAAAGTGAACGGTGTCGCATATGGAGACACTGTAGATTTTATGAAGGAGTTTTGTAACCTTACAATAGGTAATTTTAAAATTATTCTCGAGCAATTGAATGTCTTTGCAGGAGTTAGTTTGCCAGTAAATACTAGAGGATTTGATGAAATTTTCTTTCCGGTCGCCAATGGCGTCAATCGATTTCAACAGCATTGGCGGCTTAGATCTGGATCAGTAAATGTGATCTGCAGTGCAGCCTTGCAAGTGCTCGATGAAAGTTCTTTTTTGGCTCTGGATTTTAGCTCGATAGCGGCTGAAGGGGATGATGGCGATGGTTCCGTGGAGTTTTTGTGAGTAATCAACTGTTGTCTCAGGACTTAAAGGCCAGCCATGATTTGATTTCACTTTTTGAACGATCAAAGGTGCAAGTTGAAAGGTTTTTGGATAATCAAACCGGAATTTTTGCAATCTTAGATAAAGAAGGTAAGATTTTAAGATCAAATTTAGAGCTTGCGCAGTATTTAAATATCGAAAGTAGTCAGGTTCTCAATAGTGAGCTTTCAGGGCTATTCTCGCCACTTGAATGGCAGGATTTTCGGGAAAAAATAAAATTGGCCGCCTTGGGCGAAAGTTTTTCATTTAATCTGCCAATAGTGCCGCGGCAGATGGGCGAAGGAAGTAAGCTTAGGCAAAGTGATTTGCAAAAGGATTTCTTCTGGAAGTTGACTCCATACAGGATAGTGGACCGTGAAGATTTGAGATTTGTTTCCGTTATTGGTCAAGACTTCACTGATTTGCGAAAGAAAGAACGTGAGTTATCTGCGTTATTTTCAACAATACCAGTAGGTATCATGACCGTGAATACAGAGGGTCGCATAGATCCAGCCTATTCAGTATTTTGCGAAAAGCTGCTTGGCCAATCTAATCTTAAGGAGCAAGATTTTTTTCAGGTAATGAAAAAAGTGACGGGAGAAAGTTTGACCGGTGAAGATCGTGAAGCAATGGAAACTCTACAGAGCCATTGGCCGATCGCCGAGAGTAAGTATCAGGCAATATCTGATACTTTGCCAACCTTGTGGGATTCGATGATCCCTGATTTGGGCTTAAAGTATTTTGAAATCTTCTATAGTCCTGAGTTTGCAGATGGGGTGTGTCAAAAACTGCTGGTCATCATGATGGATCGAACTGAGGTCATGCGACTCAAGCAAGTGGAATCCGAATTGAAGGAACTGGAGTCCCAGGGACTTACGCGCATCCTACAGGTGAGCAAATGTCGCCCTGAATTTGCTGTCATTTACGTGGAAGAGTTTAAGAAAATGTTGATTGGGTTGGCCGAAGCCACAAAGGTTGGCTCGCGTGAAGGAACGCTGAAATCCCTTCACTCAATTAAGGGAAATTCTCGTATTGCAGGGTTTTCAAAACTGGCAGATATCACTCATGATCATGAAAGCAAAATTAAGGTGCTGGAGGAGCATCAGGTCACTTCCAATGTCCTTACGCCCGTCTATGAGAATATTAATCAAGAATGGTCCGAGATTGATTCCTTATTGCAAGGTATGGTTTTAAAAAATGGGGATCTGGAATCCACTCGACATGCGGATCTGGCAAAGCGCCTCAAAGAAATGATAGCTCGACTACAGAAAAATTTCGCCATTACGGAACCCTCGCTCGAAAAACAGTTTGAGCGCACTCGGCTCCAATGGGTTATCGAGAGACTGAATCTTTCATCCATCCAAGAAGTTTCCTCCTTGGTCAATCAGCAATTTGTGAAGCTCTCTGAAGAGCTCGGCGTAAAGTCAGATCTTGAGATCGATTTTGAGGATATATATTTAGATGAAAGCAAGAAAAGTCTACTGCAGGATTGTTTTTTGCATCTGATCAACAATTGTTTTGCCCATGGCATAGAATCCGAAAAAGAGAGACAGGCAGCTAAGAAAAAACTCCAAGGAAGTATCCAGCTGAAAGCCTATTTGAAGCGTGGGGAGATCACATGCGTTGTCAAAGATGATGGTCGAGGTTTCAATGTGACTCGCATTCGGGAGAAGGCATTGCAATTGCGGCTTCATAGTTATGATGAACTTATGAACATGAGTGAAAATGATGTGATTGCTTTGATTTTCAATTTAGATTTGTCAACAGTGGATAAGGCCACAGAATTGGCCGGCCGTGGAGTTGGATTGCCCAAAGTTATGGAAAATATCAATAAGCTGCAAGGATCAATGTCTGCAGGAAAAAATCATCCATTCGGTGCTGAGTTTAAATTTAGTTTCCCAATTTATGGCGGAGAAGTAAAACGGCAGTTTTTGACCACTCACGACTTTATCGACGCCTTGAGTAAGCTGTGCAAGGCCGTGTTGGGAGTTGAGGTGAAAGTTCATGTAAATGATAATTCTTTTTTAATCATTGATCCCATGGTTACGGAGTCAGCAGTTGTTTGTCATTTGACCGCATTTGGAATTGGAAAGATCACAACACTTGAGATTCACTCCTCTCTATCAGAATTTCGAGTTGTGGCGGTCAGATCAGGAGTGCCTGACCTTAATGAAGATATATTTGAAGAGGCGGAGCTCGCCCAATTTAATGCATTGGTGAGCCTTCAGAAAAACAATTTTGAAGTGCTGTCGAATGAAAAGGGTGCGACAATTTCGATTTCAACATCGGCGATTATTTCTCCGGCTTCGATTCCAAAGTTCAAGCTAACAGGAAACGCAAAAATAGATCCTGCAATGAGAGAGCCGCTATTAAAGAAGGTGCATCAGGTGGTGTCTGATCTAGGGGTTACAATTGAATTGGAGTATGACAATCTGGATGAGCTGGAAGTGTTTTCATTATTCGATACCGTGCGAGGGAAAAAGGAGAGTTTGCGGATCGACGACGATCTGGATACAATTAAGAGAAAACTACTTAGTCATATGGCTTCAGAGCTGGGGATCATTAATTAAGTTTGAAGAGGAGAAGTCAGGATGAAGGTTAAAATTCTTGTTGTCGATGATTCTGAGTCGATACGCTCGGCTCTGGTTAAAGATTTAAATGAGAATGGATATGAAACTCTCGAGGCAAAAGATGGAATTGAGGGTCTCAAAGTGTTTCAAGAGCAACAATCCGTAATTGGTGCTGTGTTCTCTGACGTCAATATGCCCAATCTTGATGGATTAGGTATGATTCAAAAGATAATGGAATCATGTCCCAATCATGGTGTGCCAATATTAATGTTAACTACTGAGGCCAATACAGAAATGAAAGCAAAAGCTAAAGTTCTGGGAGTTCGTGCCTGGATCACCAAGCCCTATGTTAAGGAGAAGCTGATAGCTGCCGCGCAAAAGCTCGTCGTTAAAGATGTAGCTGGGGGGAATTAAGCCATTATGGCAAAAATTTTAATTGTTGATGATTCGGAAACTTTTCTGCATCGCCTAGAGGCGGATCTTATTGCTTGTGGACATGTCGTCGTGAAAGCTGTGAATGGTCAGCTGGGAAACGATATAGTTGAGAGCGATTCAAATATTGAATTGGTTATCACAGATTTAAATATGCCCATTCGCGATGGCTTGACAATGGCTGAGTTAATAAACCGAGATCGCAAGCCTCGTCTTCCAATTATTATATTATCGACTATGGTAAATGAAGAGCTAAAGACAAGAGGCAAGGCGGCGGGGGTTCGGGTATGGATTATCAAGCCGTACTCCGCAAAAATGCTTTGTCAGGCCATTGATTTGATCGTTCCAGCTCGAGCTTCCAGTTCAGGTAAATAGACAAGCCACAGGGCTGCGGCGACAGTGGCAAACCTATATGCCTCCGCCTCCTGAGGACGCTCCCGAAGGTGAAAACTCGCGGGCACTCACAACTGTGGAGCGCCGTCTTCTGAGTGAGTGGATCATGCAGGGCCAACGGGAGGAGTGATCGAGACTCCTTGAAAATCCTTTCTTTTGCATTGAGAAAAATGGGATTTGATGCTATTGCCGGGTGATAAGGGGAATCAGGTTATGAAATTCATTTCGACTTTAGGTCTTTTTGTTCTGTCTCTCACAACATCCTTTGCGCTAGCAGCAGAGTGGACGCCCAGGCTCCTTTGCGACAACGGAGGCCTCGTGGTCGACGGACTTCATAGCTTTGAGAATGGTTTTACAGAACATCAGGTTGTTGTACGTAATCAGAATGTGGTGGATTACTTTCAGTCCATTGTACATATTCCAATCAGTATGAGTGCAACGCAGGAAGTGGTCAGAGAAGTTCGGATAGAGGCAGGAGCTCAATTTGCTGGAAGCTTTCAGGCTGAGCTTGCCTCTAAGCGGTATTCTAAGCCGGGCCCTGGTTCTGGGCAGATTTTTCGGCTGGTAGGGCATTGGCTTGAAGACGGACGCTTTGAAGTCTATGTGACGCGAACGAGTTGTTTTCCAGGTGGGTGCAACCCTTCGAATCCTCAGTATGTCGGAAAGTGGATCTTCAGCGATTGTAAAATGGTGAATTGACCTTTCTCCATCGAAATTCCACGTGCGCCAAAGGGCACTTCTTTCAAATGACAATGATTTCAATTCCAAGCTGGCTTACAGTGATCACCGCCGAGGCTTCCCCTTTCGCCCTAAGCTTTCGCTTACTCCTTTATATTCAGCCGGGTGCCAAAAAGACAGAGTGTGTCGGCACCTTTGATGGGCGACTTAAAGTAAAAATTCATGCTCCGCCAGAAGATGGTAAGGCCAATGCTGAGCTTTTGGCTTTTATTGCAAAAAAACTGGATATGTCGAAGAAGAATTTGCTCTTTATTTCTGGCGAAAAATCTCGCATAAAGGTGGTTCAGGTCGATTGTAACTATTCGCTAGTTGAGGTCCTGGAACGCCTTGGAATGCAATCCATCTGAATCTGACGCAACATATTGGTGTGGCGCTGAGTGTATCGAATTGCGGTGGACCCTGTGTATTGGATATTTATTTGACCATGAACCTGGCCGGCTGGTAATCGGTAAACTCATCAATTCAAGGAGAGTATTATGCGGTCGATTTTGGCATCAGTAGTCGTGTTATTGATTTTATCCACGTCGGTTTCCTTTGCTTCAGATCGGCCTGAACGCGTGATCTGTCAGGTGACTGATTCTGGTCGAAATTGGACGCCGCAGTTCTTTCACCTCAGCGTAGGCGCCGAGCCAGTTATCGTTGAGGGATATGAAAGAATGTTTTCTATTTCTCTGATTTCTGCAAACCCCAATAAATTATTGCTGAGTGTGTTGGATGCATCTGGTGCACAGACTCAAACTGAAGGTGTGCTGAGAGAAAATGGTGACCAACTGAAGTTATCGGTGGCTAATGTCATTTGGATTTGCGGCATTCAGCCCTCGTACCCAAGCCATCCCTCGTATCCAAGCCATCCCTCGTACCCGAGTCATCCCTCGTACCCAAGCCATCCCTCGTACCCAAGCCATCCCTCGTACCCGAGTCATCCCTCGTACCCAAGTCATCCTTCGTACCCGAGTCATCCCTCGTACCCAAGCCATCCCTCGTACCCGAGCTGCCCTTCATACCCAAGCTATCCATCTTACCCCTTGCGGGACATGGTTGCTGAACTTTTCAATGCTCAATAATGTTTCTCCGGGGAGCAAGGGCTAGATTCCTCGAACACCTTTATAGGATGCGCTTTCTGAAATGCCTCGTGAGGGATAACTGCATATTTCCCTTTCTCATTGCTGGCTATACTTTGCTCCCGTTGGCAAAAACAGTATGGTTAGCAGATCATTATACCGTTATCAAATGGGTCATTGTTTACTTTGTATCTGCTGGTGCCTTTGTGGCCATAAGCCGGCGACTCGCAATTTACTTACCTAGCGGCAAGACGATGATTCTGGCTCTGCTTCTGGGCTTAATTAAGATCGCTCATGTTTCCATTAACCCCACTGCGGTTTCGCTCCTCAACTTCTATGAGAGCTTGATGTTTGTGGGATTGGTCATTTTCTTTTTTCAGAAAATTCAAAGGCCATCTCAAGTCGCAGATAGAATTATGGATGTGAAGTATCCTGCGCTTCTCGGCGCAGCCCTGGTAACGGTAGCTGCAATGTGGGATCTGTTTCACTGCAGGATTCAAGCAAACAATTTCAGTCAAGAATGCTTTGCGGGACGCTTTGGCAATATCAATATGTTAGCCGAGTACCTTATCCTGCTAACGCCATTGATTGTGTATTATTTTATCAAGGCAGAAAGAAAGTCTGAAGTTTTGTCGCTAGGCCTCCTCCTTTCATGTCAGATTTTTGCCCTGTATTTTTCATACAGTCGGTCTGCGCTCTTAGGGCTTGCAATTTAGTTTCCCTTTTTGCTATTCCATCGTCTGCTCAATATGCGATTAAAAGTCGTTGTTTGCATTTGCATTTTGGCAGTTGGACTTGGGGAGATGGCGTGGAGTGATCGGACGAAGGGCGCTCTTGAGTCTGCAAAAACCGGCTCAACACAGTACAGGATTGAGCTCTACTCTAAAAGCTTAGAGATGTTGTTGGCCAACCCAGCGGGCACGGGTTTGGGCTCCTATGAGTTTGGCTTTATCCCTTATAAATCTCACGGAGATCTTCCCACAACTGAAGGCATTGTCGATAAAACTCCCCATAGTGAATTGCTTCGGTGGGGTATCGAGAATGGATGGCTCTACATTATAATTCTCGTTATTTTTTGTTGGTGTTTGCTTTCTAATTTGTGGCGATTGCCAATTGAAAAAGCGCTGCGGCTGAGCATTGTTGGGAGTTTTTTGATTGCGCTGCCACAGATTCTTTTTCAGTTTCCATTTGAAAATGCATTTCCTTTTTTTCACTTCAGTGGACTTTTGGCACTCACTTGCTCTGGGTCAAGAACCGTAAAGGTTCCAGCTAATAGAAGCTACTTGCTGTTTGGTGTCGCCTGCTTTTCTGTTGTGATTGGTTTTGGTTTTTTTCTGTCCAAATACAATGAGTTTAATTTTCAAAATCGAATCGATAAATTGGGTCTTGCCTGCAGCTTGTATCCGGCAAACTGGCACGCATGTACACGTGAAATCGAACTAGAAATCGACGCTCAACAGTACGATGCAGCTAAGGAAAACTTAAAAAAAGAGCTTCATCGACGACCATTTAATTTCTTAGCTCTTAAAAACTCGATAATACTACAGATGAAAACTCAGCAGAAGACACCATGCCTTGAGCTTAGAGCCTACGATTGGCTTTTTGATGAAAACAGCTCGGTGCATTCCCTGACAGAATCCAATTGTGAGAATTCGCCGTTTAAAGATCGTGAGGGGCTTTTGCGCTTTTTCAATACTGATGTTCACCCTTTTGCCAAATGGTAGGAGCATTTTTAAAGTTTTGATTCGGCTATTTCTCACAGTACAGAAATTCGCAGTGCACCTCAATCGAGGTTCTCTTCAGTTTGACTACAGGGCCCAGACCAAATTTCTCGGTGAGGAGCTTTTGCAGCTGGTTGCAACTCACTCTCAGCCGATGGTAGTCAGAATCCGTGCAATCCGGCCTTTCCCACATCAATAAACACAGTTTTTCGATGGGGTCGCCATTTTCTATTTTTGCTAAGCAGTCAATGAGTTGCAGCAACGCGGGGCGAGTCTCCAAATTGATTTCTTTGCTGTCATAGGTGAGTCGACTTCCGACAATTTGCAGCGATAAGGGCTTTTTTGATGCTTCGTTGCGCCAGTCTGATGCATCACCTGGGGTGGCGTCAAATTTTCGCCAAACTCTGCGAGACTGGGGAGAAAGGGAGTCGAGAAGTAGGCTCATTTGTCTGCGAAACAGCGGAGCAACATGAGGAAAGCGACGCGATACAATGCTATGCACACGCAATTGCGAAGCTGTGGTCATTAACGGCAAGAGCTCGATGAGAAGGTGTTCAATTGGCGTTTCGTTTTTTGTGATGGACCCAAGGGCATCACCATGTGAAGGTAAAGGAGTGCTTGACTCATTCGAGGCATTGGCGCCGGACGCCAAGCTGGTGATTGAGTCAGCAATGACTTGCAAACTGAATTCAAATTTATCAAGTGGTTTGGGTCGACTTTCTATCGCTTGCAGTTGATACAACGATTTAGAAATTTCACTTTCGCCGTCATAGGTCAAAACCAAGTCCATAAGGTCAAAGTAGACCAGAGACCGATCTTGCTCCAAAATTGCAGGTGATTGAAGGTATCGGTTCAGGCGGGCGAGACTCCATTGAAGGCCACTCAATCGGTACTCGGCCAAAATCAGACTGTGCTGGCACTCGTTGAAGCAGATTTTAGAGAACTGATCAGCGGAGATATCCAGAAGATCTTTGTAGAGTTTACCAAGGCCTTCTGCTTTTCCCTCACGACTTTTGAGTCTGAGCAGCTGTGTTTTGAGACGAATCTCTTTTGCAAAGCTTTGATCTTGGCGACAGAGCTCGAGTAGCTCGTTATATATTCCGATTGACTCCGCAACACTTCCATCCTCTTCATAAAATTTCGCGAGATTTGTTTGAACTCGATACCTCGTATCAAAGCAGATACTGTCTTCGTGCTCTTTATAGAGGGTTTCGAGCCTGTGAAATACGTTGCGCCATTGGGCCTTGAGGTCTAACAAATAGAGGCAGCTGGCCAAATCTCCTAACAGACGTAGGTGACTTCCAAAATCCAGTAGTGTTTCTTCAAACACTTGGATTGCAGATTCGAGCTTTCCTTGATTCATCAACATTTGCCCGTGCAAGTGTCCGCAAATTCGATTGACTGTTTTGTCGGCTCCTTTGCAGGAGTTCAAAAACGATTCGGCCTCGTCCCAATTGTTGGTCTCGCAGAGCTGCCGAAAATTTTTTTCTATAAAGGTCACTCCCAGATCAAACATGTTTATCCGTCTCCACCAACTCGGGGTCTTGGCCCAGAGGCATTTCTAATCCATTCAGTTGAAAGCAAGGGTAAGGCCAGATACTGGCACATGCTAATTCGTTTTGACCTCGAATTTTTACCAGGATACCTGGCCTCTACATTGATATTTGCGAGTTGGTCCAATGAACTTCGCATTGCGGTCCGCATCTCTTCAAGCTCAGGAACCTCCAGCACTCCAGGCATCATCCGATCATTTCGGCTGTCAATGCCAAATCGCCAATAGAAGGGCCAGAGATCTTCTCTCTCGCCAAGCTTTTGCACCAAGGCTTCACATTTGAATTTGTCATTGGCGGCTTCCACTGCCTCAGCTTGAATCGGTGAAATCGAATCAGGATCAATGTAACGGAGGAACATCGCTTCCACGGCAAAGCCGCGAATGGCAGTGAACGTATTCTGCAATGGTGGAATCATAATATCGAACATGGCTCGATTGTCTGAGACATTATCATAATGAATTCCAAGTGCACCCGGGTTTGCAATGTACCAAGGATAATTGCCTGACTTTTTATCCAAATAGACGGCATATTCATGTATCAGTAGGTTTCTTAAGGATGCGACGGAAAGATCAGTGTCACTAGAGATTAAAATTACATTTTCGGCGTCGAGCGTATAGCTGTCAAGACCTCTCATAAGGGGAGAATTTGTTTGAATGTAGTTGAGAGGCGCCAAGTAGGATTTTGATATCATAAAATTGTCAGGCTGATTTGAATTGCAACCTGCAGCTTTTTTGGCCGCCTCCACCGTGGCTGAATCAAGACCGAGCAGCGCAAAGAGGCCTTGAATTTGGCACTGAAACAGCTCTTTAACGAGCTGTTTTCCTCGCATGGACTCAAAAATTTGTTTTGCGGCTTGATTCAGTCGCATATTGAAATCACGATCCTGATTCAGGCATTTAAAGGTGACGGGATCTCCACCCGGCTGTGGTTTGGCCAGTTCGAGATGTGTGAGAACAAAGAAGCTTTGGGTGCAAGAGGTGTCAGAGCTTGGTTCTCGCGCCAAAGTGGTCGAGTAGGGATATGAGCTTGATACTAAATTCTTTGCCGATGTTGCCACTGAGCTTCCCATCAAAAGCCCAATGATTCCAAAAGCACCAAAGACTGAAAAACTCAATTGCTTCAGAGTTCTCGCAGTAGGTTTTGAATCTAGATAAGCCACAGGTTACACCTCTTCAGAAAATTGCGTCAGTACATTTGTCTGTGTAGCAATTTCTGATCCAAAAAAAGGGTGGGGTCTGGCGTATTTAAATTAGACAGCGATTGCTTTCGCTGTCTATCTTTTTGACAGTTCACTACTCAAGTTCACATTCAACTCTTGATTGGCCGTATATACTACCCAGAGACATCGTGGAGGGTTTTTATTATAAAATTGACCTATAACACTGATCGTATCTATCTATTTTAATGTTTATCTGGATAGGCATAATAATGGTCCTCAGCTCGGAGGGGGTACCTATTGGAAAATTCAGATTTGTTATTGGCCATTCAGTTAGAACCTGAAAGCGGTCGCTTTGAAAGTGCTATAGAGAGAAACCCGAAGGAAGTAGGCTTAGAATCTCAATCCAGAAATGCCAGGAGAGTTTTAGAAAAGGTATTGAAGTTTCGAAGAATGGTCAAAACGGAAGAATGTTGTGGGGCTTCATATTGTGAAAGTTGCAGTTCGCAGCACCTGCAAAAAATTACTTCGGCGATGACCAATAAGATGCCCATCACATTTGTGCTCCCAGCCTTTCCGGGAAAATCGCCCAATCCAGCTAAGGTTCTTGGGGTGCTTCCTGACATGGCAGAACAGAAGGCCCTTCAGTTTTTAGACCACCTTTGTTTGCAAATTCAGTGCATTTATGAGCCGGGAGCGCAGATCAGCATCTGCTCTGATGGTCGCGTGTTCAGTGATGTCGTTGGCATTCCTGACTCTGACGTCACGGCCTACCAAAATGAGCTTGGACAAATGATAGAAAGGCTGAACCTCAAAAATGTTTCCGTCTTTAATTTGGACGGCTTCTGTCAGGGTAAAAGTTTTGATCACATTCGCGGCGCGCTTATGCATGAGTACGGTCAGTCCATTGAGGTCCTTAGAGATCGAGTGCGCCGTGGCAGTCGCAATTCGTGTAATGCGGAGGACAGGGAAGCTCATCGCATGTACTGTGGAATTACGCGGTCTTTATTTGAAGATGCCCTGACTCCAGACCGATCAAAAAGTCGAACTGCGATTCAAAACTCCAGTCGGATTTTGGCTTACGAAGTGATCCGCAGAAGCAATGCTTGGAGTGAATTGATTCGCGATGTTTTTCCGAATGCCGTGCGTCTCTCTATTCATCCGCAGGCTTGTGGATCAAAGAAATTGGGTATCCAGCTATTGGGAACTGAGACTTGGTTGACGCCATGGCATGGAGTTGCCGTTGAGACTGATGGTGAATTTGTCTTGATGAAGAGAGTGGAGGCTGAAAAGTTGAATGCCAAACTTATCAAAGACCATCAGGGGCGAGCCAGTCACTACAAACTGCATATAAATAGTTGAAACAAAGAATGGAAGGCGAAGCAGAAATGAGAGCGAATATGACAAGAAAAACTGCGGCGAAGCTAAAGTATCTAAGTCCATTTGGCGCCTTGCTTGAAGCTTCGGAATCAGGCCAAAGTGTTTGTGACTTAGAAATCGACTCGCTTCGCAGTTTGTTTGACGAGAATCACTTACTTGTTATTAGAGGATTTAAAGACTTCTCTAGCAGGCAGGACCTCGTCGACTACTGCAGACTTTGGGGGGAAATTAGTCTTTGGCCTTTTGGTGAAGTTTTGGAACTAGTGGAGCGACAGAATCCTGAAGATCATATCTTTGATCACAATTATGTTCCCTTGCACTGGGACGGAATGTATCGACCGCAAGTTCCGGAAATTCAAATTTTTCACTGTGTTCGCGCTCCCGGAAAAGAGATGGGTGGGGAGACCACCTTTTCAAACACAGAACTGGTTCTAAAAAACGCGTCGATTGCTGAAAAGGATCTGTGGTCTCGTGTCACGGGAATTTATGAAAGGAAGATGGAATATTATGAAAGTAAAACCATAGCTCCTGTTATTGCGGAGCACCCGACAAAAGGATTTCCAGTGATTCGCTACTGCGAGCCTCCTAAGGACAATGATCAAAGCTTTGTCAATCATCCGAATTTTGAGATTAGAGGAATCAGTGAGGTGGAGGTTCCGCAGTTTATGCATGGTCTTAGGAGTGCCCTGTATGCCCCTGCGAATTTTTATGCCCACAAGTGGCAGACTGGTGACGTGGTGATTTCAGACAACTATACGCTCTTGCATGGTCGCAATGCCTTTACCAGTGGTGAGCCAAGACATCTTCGTAGAGTGCATGTGCTGGGGAAGCCAGCGTTGAACAACCCGCACCTGGTGGCGCACGCGTGAGTGGCTACGACGTTGATGTGTTCATTGCGGGTGCGGGACCGGTTGGCCTTATGTGTGCCCACCTTGCACAGCTTTGCGGTTTGACGACTGCGATCGTGGACAAATCTGAGGCTCCACTTCAGGTTGGTCGCGCCGACGCTCTCAATGCTCGGACTCTTCAGTTGCTGGAGTTGGCTAATCTGTTTGATGAACTTTACGTCTTGGGAAAGCCTTGTAACACCAGCTCCATTTGGGCCAACGGCAATTTTGTTTCACGGCAGTCGTCCTGGTGGGATGAGCTCTCTGGGTGTGCACATAAGCATTTTCTGATGCTCGGCCAATCCTATGTGGAAAATCTCCTGGATAGGAAGCTGATTGATCGAAATGCTGCAGTCAGAAGAATGACCTCTATAGTCGATGTGCAGGCAGATGAAAACGGCTGTCAAATTGTCCTATCTACAGGAGAAATGCTGTCCTCTCGATATCTCATAGGCGCTGATGGTTCGCGCTCCTTTGTGCGAGAGGCATTTGCGATTCCCTTTGAAATCGTGAGGCCGCAATTGATATGGGCAGTGATTGACGGTGTGATTGAAACAGACTTTGCAAAAGTTCCTGAAATCATTGTCTTTCAGGCAGCGACCTCCGATGTTGCCTGGATTCCTCGCGAGGGCGGTCTTGACCGGTTCTATGTCAGAATGGACACCAAAGTATTTACAATCGAAGATGCCATTGAAAAGATCAATCGAGCCATGAAGCCAAAAACCTTGAGCTTTAAAGAAGTTCAATGGTTTTCGCAGTTTTCAGTAAAGGAATCGGTAGCAGAGAGCTTCATGATAAAAGACCGAGTCTTTCTAGCTGGTGATTCTTGTCATATCCACTCGGTAAATGGAGGCCAGGGTCTCAATACTGGAATAGCTGATGCATTCAATCTGATTTGGAAGATAAATATGGTTGAGAATTTTGGCGCGCCCAAGTCACTACTTAAGACTTACGAGGCCGAGAGAAAGCCCGTAGCATTGAGTGTTATTGCCACTTCAAGTGAGCTTGTGCGAGCGACCAAATTCTCTGATGCGGGAACTCACGCTGCAGACTATGTGAAAATTGTCGAACGACGCTCTGGAAATATTACGGGAATGGGCATTGCCTATGACGGTGAGGGGCTTAGCGGGCAAAGACTTTTTGACTTTCCCGTCTTTAAGGGACGCGAAAAGACACGGATATACTCGCTCCTCAGCTACTCCAAATACACATTGCTCATATTTGGCGACCTGGAGCGCGAGTGGGATTTGCCCGCCTACATTCAAATCATTCCAATAAAGTCCGAACGATCTGAAAATGGCTATTGGACTTCGAGCCGTGATTATATCGACCAAGCGATCTTGGTTCGGCCCGATAGCTACATTGCTTGTTCCGCAAATTTTGACCAATTTGAAACGTTGATGAAAAGTGTCGAAGCGAAATGGTAAGAAAGAATACAAAATGACCAATAAAGAAAAAGCTCGTCAGTACGTTGAAGCCGTGAATAGCTATGACAAAGCATTAGTTGAGGCGATGGTGCATGAAAACTATATTCAGCACAATCCTCATGTTCCGACAGGACGAGCCGCCTTTGTCCACCTTTTGTCAAAGCTGTGCCAATATGGTTCTAAAATTGAGAACTTTCGCATGCTTGAGGATAACTCCCACATTATCATGCACCACCGGTGGACAAATGCGGCACCCTTTGGTGCTGACACAATGGTGGCCTTTCATATCATTAGAATAGATGGTGGGGGGCTCATCGCCGAACACTGGAGTGTGGCTACGCCAGAATGTGCTTCCAATCCCTCAGGGCGCACGCTGATTGATGGCGAGAGGCAAATCATCGACGCAAAGGACACCGAAAAGAACAAAACCATTGTCACGCAAATGATGCACCAGATTGTCAAATCAGGGGATATTGAGGGCGTTCTGCCTCATTTCTTTCATGGCAACTTCTATCAGCACCATCCACTTGTTGCTGATGGGATCAGCGGCCTCTCAGAGGCGCTGAAGAGCGGAAAACTAAAATTGAATTACATTGGGCTTCACAAAGTGTTTGGCGAAGGCAATTTCGCTCTAGCCGTCTCGGAGGGATATTGCGACGCCAAACACTCTGCCATCTTTGACCTCTATAGACTTAAAGAGGGAAAGATTGCTGAACACTGGAGTGTCGCTCAGGAGTGTCCCACAGAGAATCTAGCAAATGACAATACCAGATTCAATTTTAAGTAGAGAAGCCTCTCTATATGAGCAGGGGCCTGCCGATTTTCCATGAATATGCGGCAATCTCCACAGGGGGACTTTGCAAGTGCGCCATTGATTGAAAATCTAGATATCATGGACTAGATTCCCTACCAATAATAACAGAGGAGGGGGTCGCTGTGGTTACTGATCGCAAAGAAGTGAAACGAATAAAGGTTGGCGCTTATCCCCAGCGCTTGTACACTGCAAAAATTGTCAATGTCTGCAATGGCACAGGGGCTCTTACGGGGGCTGCTAAGTGATACGTCGCTTTTGCAATAGGCTTGTGTTTCGACCTCTAGGAGCTTTTTTAGTTACGAATGTCTTAGTGATCAGTTTGGCCTCTGCCGAGGTGACAAAGACACAAGACTCTCTAAGTTTGCTACACCGGGCGACTCCTATTGAAATGTCGATGGCGACACGGATGAATGAAATCTTTAAGACGCAACTTCGTCCTTTAAGTGCACCTCCTGAGTGGCGACCCGTGGCAGATACTGCCAAGTTTGGTTATGTACTCATGAGCGGACTAGACGATGGCCAGAGCGAAGTTGTGGAATTGCGTCGAACCATTGCAAAGAATTTGCCCAACGGAGTAAAGCTCGTGATCTTGGTCTCACGCGCGGAGGCCGCGAGTGCTCGAGCCAAGTACATGCAATGGATTGGTGAAGATCGTCTTGTTCTGGCAATTTCTGAAGAGGTCGATAGAGGCGGTTTTTGGGCTCGGGATGCGTTTCCGGTCCCAGTCATAGGTGGCGGTGAGAATGATCCCGATCTCATTGCTGCGAAGTATTTTCGCCGTTTCATTTCGGGGCCAGTAGTGGCCAAGAGTGTGAGTCGTCGTCTAAAAGCAGAATCTTTTGTTTTTGTTGGTGGTAATTTGATTGCTGACGAACGCGGAGATTGCTTTTCTGTTTTGGGACGGCGTCGTTTTGGCCTCTCAGCCAATGATTTGATGAATGCTTATGGTTGCAAGGTTGTGCATGATCTACCACATGTTGCAGGTATTGGCGACGTAGATGAAGTGTTAAAGCCCATTGGCAACGGGCACGTATTGACCAATCAACCGTCTTACAAGGCTAGTTTGGAGTCCTTGGGATATACAATAACGATGCTGCCCAATATCCCAAATTCTTTTCGGACCTACGCCAACGCACTGGTTGTGGATAACACTGTATTTATGCCGTCCTATGGAGTGCCCACTGATAGTGAGGCTCAGGCAGTTTATGAAGGTTTCGGCTACCGAGTGATCCCGATACGCAGCAACTATTTGTCGGACCGACTCAATGGGTCCGTTCACTGCCAATCAATGGCGTATCCGCAGATGAGTGAAACCGACCTATTGAATTTGATTGGAGCAAGGCCACTTTAAATCGGTTTGCCTTTATTGAAGCCGTATCAAACGGGGATTCTTTCTTACCATAATTCGGCAATCATGCATCTGGCGCCGCCGCCGCCAAATGTTTCGATAGTAGAAAGTGGCACGTGCAGAACCTGCCCATCATTTGCTAAGACTCGCAACTGCTCTGCGGAGAGGCAGCTAAACGCGCGTTCCGAGCATATCCAAAAGCGTTCGCCTTTTTTGTTCTGTAGCTGAATCAGGTTTCCAGCAAATTCTTCAACTTGCAGGCGAGAGATCTCTAGCAGTTCACGATTAGTGCCGAGAAGTTGTGAGACGAGGGCCTGCCTTTCGGCAGAGTCTTCAATTGCTTCTGTGCACAGGATCGCGGTGCGCTCTCCTAAGGCCATGATGACGTTGGTGTGGTAGTATTCCACTCCTTTTCGATCGGTCGCTCGAAAGGGAAAGGCCTTATACTTCGCCAATTCAGTAAATTCCTTTAAGGCGCTTACATGGGTGCGAGGGGAAAGGCAGGCATAGGCGGTCTTGAGGCGATGGTCGAGAATTACGCTGCCTGTGCCTTCCAAATAAATATTTTGTTCTTCAAAATGGCGAAGGTCATAAAATTTCTGCGATTGCGATTGCGATTGCGGAATCCATTCTGGATGAACTTCGCGGCGGCGATTTTCTGCCATCATGGGAAATAGAAAAGTCTCTCCCGTTGGCAGCCTTGCAAACCAATTGTTGGGGAAGAGAGAGTCGGGGGCATCAGCCTCCTTCGACTCTTGGTGCATGCAGACTTCGATCCCGTGATTCTGCAAAAGCGACTGCAGGGAAAGAAACTCACGCAGGGCTAGCTCCTGAACATTGGCATTTGCTGGAAGAGAACTTTGAAAAGTGTTAGTGTCTCTAGTCTCTTCATTGCATCGAAAGCTCCGAGGCATTACCATCAATACTTGGCATGCAACTTCGGGCGCGCTAAGAGTCGCACAGGCATCTTCTTTGGCTGAGAGTTCGCCTTGGAAACTCGAGCTGGCAGTTAGGGTGGACGAATTTGGAATATTCATTGGATGGATCTTAATCACATTGCCAAGCTGGCTGCAACTTTTTGGGGAGCGGATCAGGCGTTGGCCAAAACGATTTAAGGTGGTGATTCTTTACTAGCACTTGTCGAGGTGGGTAAATGGATCTGCCTTGAAATATTGCTTGCAAAGGTTGCATGCTTGAGCTATTTCTGTGGGTTCACAAAGTGAGTTGTTCTATGATTATATTCAATTAAATTTTAATAAATTCACCATTTCCCATGGTTACTAGCCGGAGATATTTCTTTTTTAGTTGAAACTCGGCAAGAGAAAGCCGGTTGATAAAT
>CAYMBJ010000069.1:0-19994 GCA_964388665.1 uncultured Pseudobdellovibrionaceae bacterium
ACAGAATCGCTCGGTAATTATGCGACATTTTCCCTTGGTATTGACAGGAAGTTCAGTTTCAATTCTGCTTGGAGGCAACGCATTTGGGGCGGCAGTCCTTTCGGCAAAATTAGATGCAGCTAAAGAAAATATTCTAATTGAAACACAGTATGCCGGTGGATGCGGAGAACATAATTTTTCGTTGAAGATGAAGGGTTGCTTTGAAATCTTTCCAGTGTCCTGCCAGGCCGAATTGATCGAAGAAACAACTGACTTCTGCGAAGCTTTAATTCATAGTACAGTGGTCATTTCCTTAAAGGAATATGGTCTTAAGGATTCCTATTTTCAAAAGGGGAGCCTAGTCATTTCTGGTGACAAGTACTTAGGAGATGCCGAGCCCACTCAAGTCACTGTGCAATTGCCATAATTGATCGGGCAGAAGTAGAAGTTTTCTTGACATTGCCAGGAGTCGGTGGACTTTGCACCGATTAGTCTAGAGAATCAAACCAACTCAACTGAATTTGACTCGATTGAATTCGATCCGAATCGAAATAACTCGATTCGAAACAAATCGAATCGAGGTCACTCGTTGAGGAGGTGCTTTGTGATTTTGCGTTTGTGGCTGGAAAAGCTTCGCTCTACATTTTGGTTGGTGCCTGCGGTGATTTCTCTGGCGATGGTGGTGGCGCTGCCGCTGCTCACTCGTTTTCATGTGCAAGCCAGGTGGCCTGCGCTGGAATTTATCGTGCAAGATCTATCGACCTCGGGAGCTCGGCAAATGCTGGCATCGATCGCCACCTCGTTGATGACGGTGATTGGCGTGTTGTTTTCTATCACGGTGGTGGTGCTTCAGCAGGTGTCCAATCAATATTCGCCTCGCGTGATCTACACCTACATTCGCTCACGAACCTCTCAGGTGGTGATCGGTTTTATGACCGGGACGGTGATCTACAGTTTGTTGCTGATGCGGCGTATTTCTGATTCGATTAAAGGGACTCCAGCGCATCTGCCGCAACTGGCGACGGCCACGGCGATTGTTTTGGCCGTGTGCTGTTTTGGACTCATCATTCACTACATACAGTACATTCTGCACTCAATAAAATCCACCACCATCATTGAAACCATCACGCGCATTTCTTTGCAAGCGCTTGATAGTTGGGAAGAGCTTTTGCAAAAGGTTTCTGAAAAAGAAAGTCCAAAAAACGGGTCTTTCGCGCCAAGTAAGCTGCAGAGGACTTCAATTGAGTCCTACCGCAGAGGATATATATTGGCCTATGATTGGCCCGAGATAAATCAAATTATGACCAAGCTGTGTGGTAAGGAGTTTTGGCGAATTGAATCCTTGGTCAAGCCCGGCGATTACACGCAAGGCGAGGTGGCTCTGCTTCATGTTTTTTCAAGTCAAGAGTTGCCAGAGGAAGTGGTGGCATCCATTTGTGATTGTGTCGAAATTGGTTCGGAGAGAACTTTCTCGCAGGACATTCGTTACGGAATCAATCAGCTGGTGGATGTGGCTCTGCGCGCGCTCTCGCCTGGGATCAATGATCCCACCACCGCAGTGGAGGCTTTGCAAGGGATTGAGGCGATTCTGCTGGCTTGGTCGAAAAAGGGTGTCCATCGTCAGCGACTTCATTTTAAGTTTGGCTCTGTGTCTGGAGTAGGCTTAACAAGCGTGGAAATCATTGAAGAGAGTTTGCCGCAAATACTGAATGCAAGTCGCGACAAACCATTTCTGACCAAGAAGATCGAAGATTTGATTTATCGCTTTAAAAAAACGGACTGCACTCATCACCTTTATCAGGTGGCACGACCCCTTTTGGTGACTGATCGAGGTGTGTCTGCTGATCTGTAGGCATCTGGTTCTTTTGACAGCGTCGGTTTTTCTTTTTCTTGCTGCAAAGGCAGCTGAGAGTCCAGCCTCAGCGAGCACAGGGCAATCCGTGAATCTCTATATAGAAAATGACACTCGAGGGCTAGGTGGGCCAGGGTCGGATCAGGCTTATACCAATGGAGTGAGAGCTTCTTATGTTTTTGCCAGTGATTATGTTCCTTATTGGGGCAGTGCATTTGTGAATGGCCTGCCTCATCTCAAAGCCAGAATGGAAGAGTCCACTCCCAATTTTGGTTTTTCGCTGGCACACCGATTGTACACTCCTGCCGACGCGCAGAGTGCAGAGCTTATTGACGATGACCGACCTTATGCCGCCTGGTTGTATGTGAATTTCAATCTTCAGTTGATAACGGAAAATCGCAGTGATGCGACGGAGCTCATAGTTGGCACCATTGGTGAAAATGCGATGGGTGAGCAGATTCAAAACGGCGTTCATCAGTCATTGGGTGTTGCACAGGCTCAAGGATGGAAGAACCAGCTGGGCAATGAAGTCACGATTCAACTCAATTATCGCAGGGAAATACGCTCCGTGCAGCTCAACAATTTTATTGACCGTCGCTATTTTGATTTTATTCCTCAATATGGTTTTGCTTTCGGCAATGTGAAGATTGCCACCAGCATTGGTGGTCAGTTGCGATACGGAGTCAATCTGCCCAGTAACTTTGGCCCTTCGCGAGCCTCCGGAGGGGCTGATCCCGCCATCACGATGGAAACGACTTTGCCCAAACGCAGTAGCTTTTATTTTTTTGCAGGTGCTCAGGGTGAGGCAGTGGCACACAATCTGTTTCTTGACGGAAATACTTTTCATCCGAGTCACCATGTCACGCGAAAACTCTTGGTGCTAGAGACGGAGTTAGGCGTTGGCGGACAGTGGCGCAGTTGGAGCGCCGGTTGGCGGTTTGTCACTCGCTCTCCTGAGTTTGAAGAGCGAGATGATTTTAATAGTTTTGCCTCTCTGTCACTGGCCTATCTATTTTGATACCAATTCCACTTAATCCGTATACCTTCGTTGCTCAATCGGTCGGCTTGTGCGGCCTACAGGGAGTAGGCCTCCGCGCCTCTCTCAATCGCGCCTCGGTCTACGAATAAATTGGAATTGGTATAATACGTATTGATGTTGATACGTAACTATTTTGCGAGTGTCTTTGATGGCAAATCTTGAAGGCGCAGGTCCAGTGTTAATGGAAATTCAGAACTGTACTCTGTGGTGCGCGTATCGATCTTTCCTGGTGTGTGACCTTGAGATTCAAATCTGGAGAGGCGCCTTCCCGCGGCTTCGTTTTCGTTGACGGGAATGTTTTCGTAGCTGCGTCCCCCTGGGTGAGCGACGTGATATTTGCAACCTCCCAGCGAGCGACCATAGTGGGAATCCATCAGATCAAAAACCAAGGGCGTGTGCACAGGAATGGTGGGGTGAAGGCTTGAGTGAGGAGCCCAGGCCTTAAAGCGAACCCCAGCCACCTGGGTGTTGGCCTCTGCTGTGGCTTGCAGTGGTATGCGAAAACCATTGCAAGTGACAAACTGCTGGCCCTCTCTGAGTCCTTGGATTTTTATTTGCAGGCGCTCCACCGAAGAGTCCACCCCACGGCTCACGCCGCCCGCGGCACCCTCTTCGCCCATGACGGGCCAAGGCTCCAGGGCGGTTCTAAATTCAATTTGGGCTTCACCAATTTGCAAAGTGCCGATCTTAGGAAAGCGAAATTCAAATAGAGGTTCAAACCACTCGCTCTTAAAGGCGTAGCCATCGCGATTTAGGTGTTGCAATACCTCTTTGAGATCGCTCCACACAAAATGTGGGAGCATAAATTGATCGTGGAGCCGTGTGCCCCAGCGAATCAGTTGACCAGTATAAGGTCGCTCCCAAAAGGCGGCGACGCAGGCTCGCACCAATAGCGACTGCACCAGACTCATGCGTGGATGCGGCGGCATTTCAAAATTTCGCAGTTCAAGAAGTCCCAGTCGTCCTGTTTCGCCATTGGGATTAAAGAGCTTGTCAATGCAAAACTCGGCACGGTGAGTGTTGCCGGTGATGTCCACCAGCAGGTTTCGCAAAAGTCGGTCCACCAGCCATAGAGGCACGGTTTCTTTTTCGTGAATCTGGCGAAAGGCAATTTCAAGTTCATGGAGGGAGTCATGTCTGGCTTCATCGATGCGCGGAGATTGACTTGTGGGTCCGATAAAGAGTGAAGAGAACAGATAAGACAAACTCGGATGGTGCTGCCAAAACGTAATCAAGCTTTTGAGGACATCGGGGCGACGAAGAAAGGGGCTATCGATGGGGGCCTTTCCTCCCAAAACAATGTGATTGCCACCACCGGTGCCGACCCTTCGGCCATCTAGCAAAAATTTGTTTGTGTCAAGGCGCGCGAGCCTGGCCTTTTCGTAGACCACAGAGGTGATCTCCACTTGCTCTTTCCAGCTGGTGGCCGGTTGAACATTGACCTCGATCACGCCCGGATCAGGAGTGATTTTGAAATTTTGTAGGCGCAAATCAAAGGGTGGCTGATAGCCCTCTAGGCGAACGCTGAGTTTGAGTTTTGTGGCTACGGCTTCAATAGAAGCTATCAGATCAATGAAATTTTCTAAAAACGGCACGGGCGGAAGAAAGATATTTATAAATCCATCTCTGGGCTCAATACATAGCGCCGTTCTCACATAGCCGCAGGGATCGGTCTCGAGATATTTGTTATCTACACTCCCAGATTGCTCGTATCGGTTGGCAATGCTCTTTGCCAATTCATTCCAGGTTGGCAATTTGTGAATCGCAGCAAAAGGACTCTTTTCGGGAAAGATGTCGGTGTCTGTGTCTTCCACATAAGGGATGCTATTGGTGGGAAGTCGCAGTCCCAGGGGCGAGTCTCCAGTGAGCAGAATCAGATGTTCGTTTTTAAACTTCCAGCGATTGGTGACCCAGCGTTTGCGCAAATGAGAGTAGCCCAAAGGCAAGACATAACCAACGGGATTGCCGAGTCCTTGGTTGAGAAGTTTTAACAAACGTTTGCGTTCGTTCTGTTCATAAAGATCCACCTTCATGGGATCGCCATCCACAGGGAGACGTCCTTCGTGGAGAATGTAATGGGAGGCATCCTCATGCGCAGGCAAGAGCATTTCGCTGGCCACGCCAAGATGCTTAGCCAGTTCAGTGGCAAAGCTCTGCGCATTTTCAACTGTGGCCTTTTCGCTCTTTTGACTTAAAGCCAAAAGATTTTTGTTATGCCAAAGGGGCACTTCGTCTTTGCGCCAATAGCAGCCCAGCGCCCATCGTGGCAGGCTTTCGCCCGGATACCATTTTCCCTGACCATGCTGAATGAGTCCGCCGGGAGCAAAGTGAGACCAAAGACTTTCTAGCAAGACGTTGGCGCGTTCCCACTTTTGCGGTCCCAATGCGGCGGTATTCCACTCTTCGCTCTCTTTATCATCAAGAGAAACAAAGGTGGGTTCCCCGCCCATGGTGAGGCGCACGTCACGCTTTTTGAGATCGCTGTCCACCTTTTCGCCCAAGGCATCTATGGCTTGCCACTCGGCCTCAGAATAAGGTTTGGTGATTCGGCGATCCTCTTCGATTCTGGTCACAGACATTGTGTGAATCAGTTTGGCTTCACATGGATCAACAAAGCCAGTGATGGGCGCGGCACTTGAGGGGTTGGGCGTGCAACACAGCGGAATGTGTCCTTCGCCGGCAAAGAGGCCAGAGGTGGGATCAAGTCCCACCCAACCTGCACCAGGAAGATAGACTTCGGTCCATGCATGGAGATCGGTAAAGTCCTCTGTGGCGCCAGAGGGTCCATCCAAAGATTTTACGTCGGCTTTGAGTTGCACCAAATATCCTGAGGTGAATCGCGTGGCCAGGCCGAGGTGGCGCAAGGCTTGGCAAAAGAGCCAGGCCATATCACGACAAGATCCGCGCGCTAAATTTAGAGTGTCTTCGCAGCTCTGAACTCCGGGCTCCATGCGCACGAGATATTTTACCTCAGAATTGAGACGCTGATTGATGGCCACGATAAAATCGATAATGGCCGTGGGTTTTAAATCAATTGAGGCCACAAAATTCTTTAGTAGTGGGCCTTCTTCTTTTATGGCCAAATAGGGAGCGAGTTCCTCTGCCAGCCATTCTTCGTAGCGAAACGGAAACTCTTTGGCGTGATCTTCGAGAAAAAAATCAAAGGGGTTGAACACTCTGATGTCGGCCACCAAATCCACTTCAACTTTGAAGGATTTGGTTTTTTCGGCAAACACCACTCTGGCCAAATAGTTTCCAAAGGGATCCTGTTGCCAACTTATAAAATGCTCTTCTGGAGAAACCTTTAAACTGTAAGACTGAATGGGCGTTCTTGCATGCGGTGCCGGTCGCAAGCGAATCACCTGTGGACTGAGGCGAATGAGTTGGTCGTAGGTGTAGTGCGTTACGTGATTAAGAGCAATTTTTATTCCCATTCTATCTAAGAAACAACTTATCCGATCAAAATCAAGAGTTTTCGGAGAAGGCAAAATGCCTGGTTGATGATGTAGAGATTGGCGGTAATATATATTGCCTGGGTATCGCAATTGAATGATGTTATATTATGACCTCTTTAAATAGGTTAATTTTTCTAAGGATAAGTTTCACGATATGAAGTCATACACGAGTGATCTGTTGGCAATCAGTTTTGATTGCATCAGCTCCCCAAGTTTAAAATTGAGTTTGCAAAAAGGAAATCCTCTGTCTTCGGGCTGGGGCTTTGGTTGGTATCCTGGCGATGACTATGCTTCGTCGGTGGTTAAAGACACGGGCGTGGCCAAAGTGGAGAGCATCACAAGTGCCGTGAGTGATTGGCGACACTTTCGTTCAACCACATTTTTATGCAAAGTGAAGGGTGCAGCCAAAAGGCCTTCGCAGCAGGACACACAGCCTTTTCAGCGCAGCTTTTGGGGCCGTGATTGGTTGTTTCTTCACAATGGTGATCTTGATATTAAAAGACTTTCGGAGCTCTTTGGTGAGATGCAGGGATTTTTGCATCCGCTGGGCAGCACCGACTCCGAACTTGCATTTTGTTATCTGCTGCAACAGTTTGAACGGGCCGGAGCCAAGCGCATCGCAGATCTAGATCCCACCCATTGCATGACCTGGTTTACGCAATTGGATGACCTGGGTGTGGCGGATGTGGTGATTTCAGATGGCCAGAGTATTTTGTCGTTTCATGGCAAAAACAGTGCTCGCGATCTTTTTTATGCTCGCCTCACGCCACCGCATGCGGATGCAAACCTGTTGATCAACGATGCACTTTCGATCGATTTTACCGACCCACGCGATGCCTACCGATCGGCGTTTCTGGTCTCTTCGTCGCTCCTAAATGGGGTCCAGTGGCACAAGATGAGTTCAGGGCAAATGATGATCGTGCGTCGCGGGGCCACAGTGTACAATTCTCATCAGGCCCAGGACAGTGCGGGAAAGGCATTGCTTCCGGCGTCGATTCCTGAATCGGCAAGACCAGGGCAGCCGATTCCCGCTGGAGTCGAGTTTGTAAATATTCACGGCGCAAAGATATCCAATGGTCCGGTCATCACCAACTTAAAATCCATTGTCCGCGAGGCCAATGGCAAAGCTTTGGAGTACCGCCAGTTTAAAGTCAGTCATCTGACCGAGTTCAACTATCTGCGCGAAGTGGAGCGCAGCACACATGTTTTGCGCCTGCAGCCGGTGGAAGACAAAACACAAGAGGTGATTCAATCCACTCTGACATTTTCTGTGGATGGCGAGCAGATTCAGTTTGAAGATGTGTTTGGCAATCAATCCATGCATGTCACTCTTGATCAGCCTTATACGAAGCTCTCTATGCTCATGGAGAGTGAAGTTAAGATTTACGCAAGCCCTGTGATTGATTTTAGCAATCCGATGCGACGAACCTCAATTCCGATGGTGTGGATGCCGTGGCAAAGGCAGATGATGTTGCCGTATCTCTTACCCCCAGAACTTCCTGAACCACAGCTTTTGGAGCTCACAGAGTTTGCCTTGAGTTTTGTTGAGCGGGCGGATTACAATCTGATAGACACCTTGTCTGAGATGAATCAACAGATCTATCGTGATTTTAGTTATGTTCAGGGGCAAACCGATTTTGCCACAACACCCTTTGATGTTTATTCGTCGCGCAGAGGCGTTTGTCAGGATTTTGCCAATCTGTTGATTTGTTTGGCGCGACTACTGAATATCCCTGCTCGCTACCGGGTCGGCTACATTCACACGGGTGCGAATTACGCCAACAAGCTGCAGTCGGAGGCTTCGCATGCCTGGGTGGAAGTTTATTTGCCTTATTTGGGATGGCGTGGATTTGATCCCACCAATGGCTGTGCCGTTGAACAGGAGCACATTCGCGTTGCCTGCGGGCGCAACTTTCGGGATGCAGCTCCCACAACGGGGACCCTATACAAGGGCGGCGGTGGAGAAACTCTTTTTGTTAGCGTCAAAGTGGAAGAGACAGCCAAAACATAGCCTCAACTCGACAGCAAGATTCCGCAAAGCTTTAGGGATTTCTTTCAAAAATATGTAGGTTGAGCTCTTTAGCCAACTCTTTAAAGACTTTGATGCCGCGAATACTATTGCCATGAACGTCAATGAGTGGAGAGTACACGCCGATGCCCATTGACCCAGGCACCACAGCAAGGATGCCGCCACTCACACCACTCTTTGCCGGAATGCCAACATTAAAGGCCCATTCGCCGGCGTAGGTATAGAGCCCACAAGTCAACATGAGCGTCAGAAGGTGCTTGACGTACCTTTCGTCAATCGCTTTGTTGTGTGTTTTGGGATTGATGCCATTGTTTGCCAAAGTTGCAGCCATCACGGAGAGGTCGACAGCGTTTACGTTAAACGAGCATTGGCGAAAATACAGATCCAGGGTGTCTTCAATTTCTGGTTCGACCATACCAAAGTGGAGCATCAGATGTGCCATGGCGCGATTGCGATGACCGGTCACTTTTTCAGAGATGTAGACATTTTTATCCATGGATAAACTGCGCCCAGCATAGCTTTCAAACATCTTCTTGAGAGAGTTTCTCCCCATCTCTGGGGTTTTGCCTCGAATCAAATTGGTCATAGCAATGGCCCCAGTGTTGACCATGGGGTTGGAAGGGCGTTTTGATTTGGATTGCAGGCGAATCAAGGAGTTAAAGGGATCGCCTGTGGGCTCAACGCCTACGCGTGAGCGCACCATTCGCAGGCCATGATTTTGCAGAGCCATGCCGAACACAAAAGGTTTTGAAATGGATTGTATAGTAAAGTCCTCTTCCGCATCGCCAATTGAGATCGTATCACCTGCGACTGTGGTGATGGCAATTCCGAAGCCTTTGGGATTCACTTTTCCAAGCTCAGGAATATAGGATGCCAGCTTTCCGCTGTTGTTGGTTGCATTAGCACTATGAAGCCTGCAGATCAAGTCTTTGAGCTTCTTGATTGTTCGGTAGTCTTTTGGCATAATCATCTCTCGGTTTGTGACGTTTTTATAATGCAGTTCAGTTTATCCGCTGGTATCCTAATTATCTAAATCAACACTAGTGCTTTGTCAGGGAAGTTTAAACTATTATTGGTTACTGTCGAGATTAATAGGCTCATAAAAAACTCAGATTCTGGCTCCTGAAAAAGGAAAATCTGCTGCGTTCTCGGTACCAAATCTCACTTCGACGGAGTATATACTGCGCCTACGTTCGATTTGGCACCTGCGGCCTTGCATCTTTACCTTTTTCAGGAGCCTGATAATGTCCAAAAGAAACCGTAAAATAGTCTCAAAAATGCTGACGAGAGGTGTGCACAAAATATGAATTTTCGCGATTATACCACGGATGGATTTTATGATGAAATGTTTGAGTCTGATAACACCCCTCGAAAGTATGCTCTGCAGCTGGTGGAGCAAATCAATAAGTTACCGCCTAAAGAGTTGAGGCGCCGGCAGAAAGCTGCAGAAGCAGCGCTCTTGCAAATGGGAATAACTTTTAGTGTTTATGGAGCGAAGGAAGGAACCGAAAAGATTTTTCCGTCTGATATCATTCCCAGAATTATTGATGGCCATGAGTGGACAGCTATTGAAAAGGGCCTTGAACAGAGAATTCACGCCTTGAATCTATTTATCGACGACATTTATAACGAAGGCAAAATACTTAAAGATCGCATCATTCCCAGAGAGCTGATTGATAGTTCAGATACCTTTTTGAAGCAGTGCCGGGGCTTTCGTCCACCCAAAGGAATTTGGATTCACATCACTGGGACGGACCTGATTCGCGATCACAAAGGAACCTTTTTGATTTTGGAAGATAATCTGCGCTGTCCTTCTGGAGTATCGTATTTGCTCGAAAATCGAGCCGTGTTGAAAAAGACCTTTCCCAATGCATTCAAAGCCATGAAAGTTCGACCCGTGGCGGATTATCCAGATCGACTCCTGGAAACTCTCGAGTACATTGCACCCGATGAGGTCATCCATCCCAAGGTCGTGGTCCTAACGCCGGGTGCATACAACTCGGCTTATTTTGAACATGCTTACTTGGCCCAGCAAATGGGTGTGCAATTGGTGGAAGGGCGTGATTTGGTTGTTGTGGATCGCCGTGTATTTATGAGGACCACCAAGGGCTTTGAAAAGGTCGATGTGATCTACAGACGCATTGACGATGACTTTTTAGATCCTAAAGTGTTTCGAAGTGATTCGATGCTTGGAGTTCCTGGACTGATGGATGCCTACTTCAATGGTGGCGTGGCGCTGGCCAATGCTCCAGGAACTGGTATTGCTGATGATAAGGCAGTTTATGCTTACACACCACAGATCATCAAGTACTACCTCAATGAAGATCCCATCGTGCCAATTGTGCCCACCTATATCTGTGATGATGAAAAACAGCGTTCGCATGTGCTCGAGAATTTAGACAAACTGGTGGTGAAGGCCGTGAATCTCTCTGGAGGCTATGGCATGTTGATCGGTCCTCATTCGACTAAAGAGGAGCAAATTAAGTTTGCAGGTTTAATTAAAAAGAGTCCCAGAGACTATATTGCGCAGCCAATGATTTCTTTGTCGCGAACGCCAGTGATTGTTGATGATAAAATTGAGGGCAGACATGCGGATTGTCGTCCTTATATTTTGTATGGAAAAAAGATCAACGTGATCCCCGGGGGGCTGACTCGGGTGGCGTTGAAAAAAGGATCGCTGGTGGTGAACTCGTCTCAAGGGGGCGGGAGCAAGGACACTTGGGTTTTAGCGGGAGTGAATAGCCATGCTTAGTCGTGTTGCGGAATCAATCTATTGGATGAGTCGGTATGTGGAGCGGGCAGAGAATGTAGCGAGATTTATTCACGTGAATCAAAATTTGATGTTGGACGGGACCCATGATGAAGAGTCGAGCCAGTGGAGGCCATTGGTGGCGACAACGGGTGATGATGAGCTCTTTGAGAAGCGCTGTGGCGAAGCCACCGAAGAGAATGTCATTCAATTTTTGACCTTTGACGATAAGAATCCAAATTCTATTCTTTCTTGTGTGAATTCTGCGCGCGAAAACGGGCGCAAGATTCGTGAGGTCATCTCTTCAGAAATGTGGGTCCAGTTGAATGATTTTTATTGGATGGTCAAAAATCAAAGCAAAAAAAGAAAGCTCAGTGACTCACAGGCCTTTTTTAGCGAGGTCAAACAAGCAAGCCATCTATTTTTGGGACTCTCTGATGCGACCATGAGTCACTCCGAGGGTTGGCACTTTTCAAGAATGGGCCGACTGCTGGAGCGATCGGATAAAACGGCGAGAATTTTGGACGTAAAGTACTACCTCTTGTTGCCAAGTTTAGAGTATGTGGATACGCCACTTGATGTCATTGTTTGGGGGGCGCTATTGAAGTCCGCAAGTGCTTTTGAAATGTACCGCAAGCGATTCAACCGAATCTATTCTAAAGATGTTATGGACTTTTTGATATTTGATAAAGAGTTTCCCAGATCCATCAGCTACTGCATCCGTGTGGCAAAGGCCTCCATGCAAGCCACTATTGGTGAGACGAAAGAGGTCTCTGCAGCGATGCGTGAATTGGCTTTGCTAGAGAAAATGATTTCAGATACGGATGTTGAGTCAGTTGCAAAAAAAGGTCTACATGAGTTTATTGATGCTTTTCAGTTCAATCTCAATATCGTTGGTAAAGAAATTCACAGCTCCTTCTTTGCCCTCAAGCCACTGAGTTAATGACGTTAGCTAAGAGCAGGCCGCTGCAACCTCTCTAATCTCATCTATGTCGTCACATTTATAGGATGGTAGGCGATCGCACACGGCCTTTATGCAGTTGGCATCTACATGTTGGCAAAAATTGGCGATGGATGAGAGTTCTGTAAGCTCATCACATTTGTAGCTTGGCATAAGTGAGCAGGTCAGATTTACGCAGGCGTCCCCATAGTTGCCTTTGCAAGAGCTCGCCATCTTTGTAACCTCGGCTATGTCATCGCACTGGTGAGATGGTAATTTTTTACATGAAGCTCGTAGGCAGGCACCGTTGTAATTGCCTTTGCAGGAGTTGGCAATCTGTTGCAGTTCGCCAATGTCATCACATTTGTAGCTTGGCATAAGTGAGCAGGCCGCCTCTATACAATCAGAGGCATTGCCAGGGGTGCAGTGGTCATGATCTGTTTCTCCAAAAGCGCTTGTCGAGCTCTGAGGTCGAGTAGTGAGGTAGCTTTGGACCATTGCGTCTCGAGCCAATTTTTCTAAATAGCCCGCCACAGACTGATCATTGACAGAGTGATTAGAAGTGATTTGTGATCGAGCTTGAACGGGTCCTGCCGCAAGAATGCAGCCACTCAGTAGCAAAAGCAAAAAATTTGGTCTGCAGAAGGTCTTGAGCTGGGCGATCAGTTGAAGCGAATTGGAAAATGATCCTATTAAAATTGAAAGTTTCATGAATCCTCCTTATGAGCCACCAATCGAGCGCAGCTCAATAATCTTTCTTGGCAGTACCGATCTGTTCCTCGACTTTTGCAAGCCGCTTAGATTTTCTACCAATGTCTTTGCTCAAATGTAAATAGAATTTCGGACTTAGAGTCAGAATTGATTGTTGGGCCATGTGTATCAACTTGAGATTTCTTTGTATGAAGTTGTTCCAGATTTTCTAGGCGAGCGATCCGTTGGTCCAGTTTCTATGCGAATGCTCTTAGTTTTTCAGTTTTTGGACCGATGCGGTTCTGTGTGGGTTTGCAGATATACTGCAGACGATTGGATAGAAATAGCAGTGCTGAATCCAAAGACGAATTTCCAAGAGATTTTTGCAAAGGATGGTTTTCATGAGAGTCTGTTCATCTAAGACTATGTGTCTTTCCTTTACCTTGGTTGTCGCGTTGACCCTAGGGCGCCAGGCGTTGGCAGCGGACAAAGCGAAGGATTCAAAAAAAGAAAAAATATGTGTTCATGTGGATTCCTACCATGCGGGGTATGAGTGGAGTGATGGCCTGGATCAAGGGGTTGATACTGCGCTCAAAGGTGTGTGCAAGGTTGAACGGATATTTATGGATACGAAAAGACAGTCAAGCCCTGAGTATCTAAAAGCCAAAGGGCTGGAAGTAAAAAAATTCATTGAAGACAAACACGCTGACATTGTCATCGTCAGTGATGACAATGCCGCAGCAGAAGTTCTTCAGACACATTTTAAAGACTCAAAAATTCCGTTTGTGTTTTGTGGTTTAAATTGGAGCATCGAAAAATACGGTCTTCCGTATAAGAACACCACAGGTATGATTGAAGTGGCTCTTGTGCAGTCCATGTTTTTTGAAGTTCGTAAAGTGCTGAAGCCCTTCAAAACAATGTCTTTTTTGTCTGCGGATACGGAGACAGAGCGAAAAGAATTTAATCAGATCGCAAAAATTGCCAAGGCCGTTGGCGTCACCACCAAGCCGATCTGGGTCAAGGACTTTGCAAGCTGGAAGCAGGGCTTTGTAGATGCACAAAACGAAGACTTCGTATTTTATTCCAACAGTGCTGGTATTACAGATTGGAAAGAGGACGAAGCTTTGGCATGGGTCAAAGAGCACCATAAGAAACTTTCCTCAACCACCAATATTTGGTTAAAAGATTTTACTGCATTTACTTTTGCTAAAGTGCCCTTTGAGCAGGGAGATTGGGCGGGTCAAGCTGCAAAAAAGATTCTTAAACGTAGAAAGCCAGCCTCGACAATACCCATTGTGACCAATAAGCAGTACACACTGTATGTGAATACTGAGCTCCATGGAAAAAGCAATGTTAAACTAAGTGATTCACTGCTTAAAAAGGCCAAGAAAGACTGACTTAATGATATTGCTAAAAATCGTGCGCACACAATTGGGCAGGATATCCTTAAAGGCAAGATTGCTGATGATTTTGTTCTTGCCGTTTTCGGTCGCCTTGGGTGTGAGCCTCTTGGGCCGATATTCTCTTAGCACGAGCAGCCAATCTATACGCGCCCTGCAGACAATGGTTCAAACCGGAGACCGGCTTACCGAAGCCGCGTTCTTAATGGCTGAACTGTTAGAGTCCATCAATGAGGCGTATCGAAACTTCCATCCTGGCAAGCCCGTGTCCGAAGAAAAATTGCGGGTGATTTCGGAAAAGGTTGATCGGCTCGATCAAAAGTTTATTGAATACTCTCTTGAACTTGATATTAGCGAATCGCTGCAAGAAATCTATATCAATATGATTGCTGATTGGGAGCCATTGAAGTCGATTTTAGGCAGAGCCACGGGTATATTGGCAGATCCTAAGGGCGACAGAGACGAATTGACAAATTTAGTTGCGGCGCTGTCGCAAAATGCAAAGAATCTCAATCTCAACGTGGCGACGGCACTGAAAGCCATCGATGGCACCGCTTCGGCGGCGTCTGACAAGGGTGACAGATTGCTAGCTTGGAGTGATCGTGCATCCGCCTCCGCCACTGTGTTGGCAATTTTGATTTTGGGAGCAGGTTGGGTCTTTGCCTCGCAGGTCGTTGCGAGAATCACATCGCTATCAGCAGCGCTCAAAACTGCGTCGATTTCTCTAAATGATGCGGTCACCCATGTCACGCGATCAGCATCGGCCTTGACAGAGGGTGTAGAAAAGCAAGAGCAAAGTTTTGAACGATCTGCGACGAATATTTCGCAAATGAACTTGATGATACAGCAGAGCCAGAAGGGTGCCGAGAATGCCATGTCCTTTGCCATCGATATGGCTGAGAAGGCCGATAGAGGTCTATCTGGGATGAGCCAATTGGAGGCGGCCATGCAGGCCATTCAAGACTCCAACCAAAAGCTCTCCAATATTGGTGAGATTATAAAAAAGATCGAAAAGAAAGCCGATGTCATCAACCAAATTGTATTTAAGACGCAAATTTTGGCTTTCAATGCGGCCATTGAGGCGGCCCGTGCAGGTGAGCAGGGGCGAGGATTTTCGGTTGTAGCTAAAGAGGTGAGTCAATTGGCAGAAGTGAGTGGCAAATCTTCAAATGAAATTCGTCAGCTTCTAAAAGAAAGCCAGATGCGTGCAGAGGAAACGGTCCAGGATGTCAATCGAACCATTCTTCAGGCTGAGGAGTCGAGCCGCCTTTGTGTAAATTCCTTTGGTGTGATCCACTCTTCCGTTGCCCAAGTGAATCCTTTGGTTGAATCAATTTTGAATGCGACCACGCGACAAGCTGACGGGGCTCGCCATCATCAAGAGACTTTTTCGCGCATGAGTGAAGTGACTCGTCAAAATTTTGTGATAGCCCGTGAGATTCAATCTTTGGCGCCGGGTCTGCAAGATCAGTCCAAAGAGCTAGAAGGTCAGGTTTTGCAGTTGGATGCCTTTATCATCGGTCGCAGAGCTTCCTAGAGAGGCTCCTGCAACATGGAGTTCTGTTTTGATTTCAGCAAAAGAAGTGACAAAGGTCTTTGGTGAATTTGCGGCTGTGGACCGAATGGATCTGCAAATTCAAAAGGGTGAGTGTTTCGGACTCTTGGGGCCAAATGGGGCCGGAAAATCTACATTTATCAGTATGACCTACGGCTGTGCGCTGAGGACCTCCGGAGAACTTCGCGTCTTTGGCTATGATCCAAGCACACACAGTCGCGAAATCAAGCGCCGCTTGGGGGTGGTAACGCAAGATAATGCACTCGATGAAAGCCTCACGGTGACCGAAAACATGCTCCTCTATGCGGCTTTTTTAGGAATTGAGCGCTCGCAGCGTCGGCCACGAATTCTGGAGCTTTTAGAGTATATGAACTTGGTTCACAAGAAGGATGTTTCGATTCAGTCGCTTTCGGGAGGAATGAAGCGGCGTTTGGTTTTTGTTCGAGCATTATTAGGAAAACCGGAGCTACTGATTCTTGATGAACCAACAACGGGTCTGGATCCAGCGGTGAGATCCCTGTTGTGGCAAAGGGTCAGAGAGCTCAGAGCTCAAGGTACCACAATTGTATTGACCACTCACTATATGCACGAGGCCGAGGTCCTTTGCGATCGATTGGTGATTTTGAATCATGGCAAGATCATTGCCTCTGGTTCGCCGCGCTCCATGATAGATGAGCACATTCCTGGATTCATAGGTATTTTTGATGGCATTCATCACGCGCAGATTCAAAAAGGATTGGCAGCAGTACCAGAGATTGAGTTGAAGCGAGGCGCCTCTGAAATTTTTCTGCGGTCGCCATCATTAGATTCTTTGTTGACCTTTTCAAAGAATCAGAAACTCTCGCCTTTGCAGATTCGTCCTGCCAACTTAGAAGATGTGTTTTTAAAAATGACAGGTCAGGAGCTTTCTCAAAATGCGTGAATCCATCGAGCTTTGCTTGCACATCACTCGGCGCAATTGGTTGGTTTACAAAAAGGATTTTATTGCCAATATCTCGCCAACAATAGCAGACCCGGCACTGGTCATGGTTTCTCTTGGGTTGGGTTTGGGTCCCTTTGTTACAGACATCGAGGGCATGAGCTATCTTCAGTACCTTGCTCCTGGCTTGACTGTAGCGACGGCGCTCTTTACATCTTTTTTTGAGTCCAGCTACGGATTTTATGTGCGCATGACATTTGAAAACGTGTACAAGGCCATGCTCACCACACCGATTGGCGTTACCGATGTCGTAACTGGTGAACTCCTTTGGGTGGGAATAAAGGGTGCCATTATGTCTTTGGGTGTAGGTGTTGTTCTGGCGCTATTTGGCTATATGGCAACTCCATGGAGTTTGCCACTTCTTGCTGTGGTCGGCTTCTTGGTGGCAGTGGCCTGCGGGGCGCTCGGGCTATTGGCGACCTCTGTCGTTCGCAATATGAATCAGTTTCAAACTGTCTATTCGTTTTTGATTGCTCCCTTGTACTTTCTGTCAGGAATATTTTTCCCGATCGCCAATATGCATGCGATAGTGAGGGGCCTGGCGGAATTCTTTCCACTCATTCATGGGGTGCGTTTGGCGCAGGCGATTTTTTGGGATCGGGGAGTCCTGGAGGCGTTTGCTCTGAGTGGCAGTGTTCTGATGTTGCAGTGCCTTGTTCTGAGTGCTTTTGCCTTGATGAGAATTCGCAAAAAATTAATCACTTAACAGGCTGTATCTGAGTTTTTCGAGAGCCTGATATTCAATTTATCAGATCCGTCGTGAACTGGTGAGCTTTCAATTTGGCAATGGTGCTCACAAGCAAATGCCGATCCAGGGGTTTAGTGATGTAATCATCAAAACCGCGATTCAGCGCTCGTTCTTTTTCTTCTTTGAGCGCGCGAGCGGTCAAGGCAATGATGGGTTTGCGATATCCTTGATTGCGCAAATGAGCCACGGAGCCATAGCCGTCGAGCCGCGGCATCTGCAAATCCATCAAGACCACATCAAAATTTCCATCCAGGGCCTTTTGATAGCCCTCCTTGCCGTCTTCAGCAATGTCCACCTTGGCACCGACACTCTCCAAATACCGAGTTGCCAAGAGCTGATTGTCGACGGAGTCTTCAACAACAAGTATGTGCACGCCGCTGAGTGTTTGCAATGAGGGTTTGATTGTCGGCAATACCTGCTGGGCCCGCATGGCGTCTCCGAGAGTCACAGGGATGGTCAGTCGAAAGATGCTGCCTTGGTCCACTTGGGTAGATTTTAAAATCAACTCACCATTCATGGCTCTTGCCAGTTCGCGAGAGATCATTAGGCCCAAGCCAGTGCCGCCAAAGCGGCGCGTGATAGAGCTGTCTGCTTGCGAGAAGGCTGTGAAGAGGCGTGACTGATGCTCGCTAGAAATACCGTGGCCAGTGTCAGCAACTTTGAAATCCAATTGAACCCTTCCCTGTGAGTCACGCTTTGACGCCTCCGCCAATAATTGGACTGAGCCTTTTTCCGTAAATTTAACGGCATTGCCAATCAGGTTCACCAAGATTTGTCTCAGGCGGGTGGGATCGGAGTATATAAACTCTGGAAGTCCAGGGGCGCGAACAATATTTAACGTGATGCCCTTCTCGCGAGCTCGTAAACTCCAAATTTCGCCGACTTGATCCAGCAGGAGATGCAATGAAAAGTGACTTTGTTCAATTTCGAGGTGATTGGCTTCAATTTTTGTTAGATCAAGGACATCGCCAAGAATGCGCGTGAGTTCCTTGCCGTTGCGAATGATCATGCCAAGGTGTCTTTTAAGCTCTGCTGGCTTGCCAATATCTTCAAGCGCCAGTTCGGCGCCGCCAATGATCACGCCCAATGGCGTGCGAATCTCATGACTGATATTGGCTAAGAACATAGACTTGGCTTGGTTACTAGATTGCGCCTCTGTTTGGGCGTGGCGAAGCTCTCGAAAAAGGTGAGCATTGTCCATAGCTACTGCTGCTTGAACCGCAATCGCCCGCAGTATATTTTCTGATCTTTCGGCAAATACTCTTGGATCACTGTGAACAAAAACAAGGCCCCCCAGAGTCTCTCCTGATTTTGATACGATCGGTGTCGCCAAAAAGCTTCGAGTTGCAGGTAATTTTTGTATCTGTTCGCTGAGACAAACATCGTGGCAAGCGCCACCTTCATGAGTTTCAATGAGCATTTGATCACTGAGGACATCAAGGCTCCGATAAATCGGAGCTGGGGCGGTGAATCTTTGATCAAAGAAATTTTCCGGTAAAATGGAAAGAAACTGCGGAGGCAATTGAGATTTTCCCGATATCGCGTGTGAGAGGTAGTAGCGGCCGTTGTCCTTAGTGCGATACAAAAAGACGCCCATTTCTGCCCCCGTGAGCGTCGTGGCCGTATCGATCACCATCTGCACAATTTTATCAAGATCTTGCTCAGCCTTTAAATTGGTACCCACCTTTGCGGTGAGTTCAACAATCTGCTTTTCTTCGCGCAGCAAAGCCTCAGTGGCCTCGCGCTTTAAAAGATTGCTTTTTAAAAGCTGATTGTTCTCCTGGCTTTTTCTAAAAAATAACGTGACCAGAACCGAGAAAGCAAGTCCAACCATAAAAACAAGCCAAGGTAGAAACCGTGAAAGTGGCAGCTGAAAATAACTCGGAGCTGAGAGCCCAATCGTCCATTGGTTTTCTGCGGCCTGTATCGGCACTGAGGCTTTGAGTGAGGGATCAGGCTCTTGATGATTGAGTATCGCAAGCATGAGATGACCAGGGTCGGCTTCGGCACCGTCGTAAACTTCAATATTAAAGATTGAAGACTTTGGCTTAATTTGCTCCGTCAAGTCTGAAAACAAAGTTGATACATTGATCCCGGCATAAACAAAGCCAAGCAGTGCCTGGCGACGCTGGCGTATGGTTTCCAATTTCATATTGGGTTTGTAGTGAGGCACATAGAGCTGAAACGTATAGCCGGGTTCTGTGGTTGTCAGTGAGCGAACCTTGTCCGATGCGATGGGTTGTCCTGTGTCACGGCTTTTGCTCATGGCCTCTCGTCGCTCTGGAATTGCGAAAAAATCCAAGCCATAGGGGGAGCGGGGAAAAAGCGCGCCACTGATGCTCTCAAAAAACTGCAGACTCGTGTGCTCTTTGCTGCGGCCTTCGGGACGGATATCAAGATCTCGATCGAATTTTTCTCGATACTCTCGTCGGTACGGAGAAAGTTCGCTTCCATTTATGTGTTTGAGATAGCCTATGGATTGTATTCCAGGATATTGATTTTTTAAATCCATGCTGCGAACAAAAGGAGATATTTCTTTTTTAGTTGAAACTCGGCAAGAGAAAGCCGGTTGATAAATT
>CAYMBJ010000070.1:0-19939 GCA_964388665.1 uncultured Pseudobdellovibrionaceae bacterium
AACCGCATCGGGAGGATCACAAGATATTTTTAGTGTGGTTCAGTTCTCGCTTACGTTCAAATCGCAACATTCCATTCTCAGTCTGAGATGTTCTGTGAACTCCATTCAAATTTAATGCAAAATGGCCTTAGTTTGCGCGAACTTTGCATTCTCTAAAACCAAAACAATGAATAGCTAAAATGCTATTCATCAACTATCAAACTCGAAAAAGGAGTAATTTATGAAACTGTCGCAAATCTTGATCCTCGCCCCATTTGTCCTTGGTGCTGCAACAGCCTCTGGCGAAGTGCTCATCGGTAAGGGCAAGGACGCCAAAGCCAGCGCCGACTCTATCGAAATTTCTTTTATCAATCCAAGAGTCTCATTAAAAGAGCGCACGAAAAAAGGCAAAAAGGGAGGCGACTCATTCCGTCCCGTCATATTAAAGGACAAAGGTCACTTTTGCGATCAAGCAGTGGCTTATGAAGCTTCCGTAGCAGATGTGGAGTCTAAAACCGTTAGCAATGGTTCAGTCGCTGAATTTAAGCGCGACAATGGCAAAGAGTACTGGAAAGAGAACAATGTTCACGGGAACGAAGATCAAATCACAAAGATCACTTGCCGTCTTGCCACCAATCGCATTCAGCCGGGTCGCGATTTAACACTCAACGACCATGGAAAAGTTTACTCGCGATATTCAGTTGAGGGCAAACGCATTGTTATCAGCAATCCGAGAATCAAAACAAAAAAGACTAAGCTAAGCGTGGGAATTGCCGCAAAAAGTGCCGGTGCTCTTTGCAAGCTAATGGGCTTTTCTGATTACCCGGAGTCAGTTGTCGAGGGTTCAGAGAGTTCAGATCTGATGGTTTCTAGTGACGGGAAAAAGTTTAAGCAGCCGAAGAGCGGCTCCGAGCCATTGGCTTCTATCGAATCTGTAACTTGCAACTACTAAACAATGGTGAGCGATCTAACCTAAAAGCAACAACAATCTCAAAATCATACAGAGATCTCACTTTTAGTGAGGCCTCTGTTTTTTGCAAATGCTCCTTAATATTTTTGATTTCGTTGCTTCCCCTTAGGGGCAAACCGAAGGACTGGCACCCGGTTTTGCAGAGGCGTTTGTCGACGAGCTCTCCGCCGTAACATCCGGCACATCACGACCGATGGCCTCCATCATTCGACACCACTTTGAAGTGATAATTCCAGGTGACTCGATATCGCGACCAACCAATTGTTTTGAAAAAGTGATGGCCATAACCACCATGATGATCATCAATAGGACATATTCCACCATGACTTGCCCTGATTGACGCTCCCGAGCTTGATATCTATGGAAGCCACTTCGCCTGCTAAAGACTCTGAGCACGATCCAGGACACCTTCATGGCTGACTTCCATATCCAATATGTCGGCACGAATCTGAGAAAGCACCTGAATCATTGTTTCTTCAGTCATGTCCACCGTGGCGACAAGACACAGATCACGATTTTCCCTAATCAAGAGGTAGTTCTCTTCGGGCACAGGGCAGCCGACGGCCTCTTCAAATGACTCTGCAACAGGATAGATAAATATCAAGACCGAGCCAAGACCAGGCCCACCGGTACTTTGGACTTTTGTTTTTAAATAGTGAAATTCATTCTTTAGATCTTTTTGCGCAGAAAAGTAAACGCGCAGTGCTTGACCTTCAAAAACTTGAGAAAAATAAATGCGTAATGGTCCATCAAAGATGGCGCTATTAAAGCTAGAATGAAAAAACTTGTGCCGCTTCATGATCTCCCCAAAACATCAATCTGATGGTCCGCCACTTACCCAACTGCTTCTTTGCCATAGCATCAGGTGTGAACCTGATTTGCAACCTCAGCTTATTGAGATCCGTAATTAGATTTCAAAGAAATTATACATTGCTGCGCTTTTTTCGCTGCGCTTAATACTGATTATCAATAAATACTCGACCAAAGACTTGAGAATATTAACCGGCCGAAAGTCCACGGGAATGTCGTCACACAAGCCTGCGTCCACCGCGGTAGACTTGTCCAATGGGCAAGTGACCCACAGAATAAAAGAGTTCGCGCCAGTCACTCTCGATCACGACAAAGTCGGCTGCAAAGCCAACAGCAATTTGACCTATGGCACTTTGCAGTCCCAAGGCCTTCGCTGCTGCTTGCGTGTATGCATAAATCACTTCCGGCAATGTCATCTTCATTTCAATTCGCGCCAACACTCCGACCAGCGCCAAATCCTGACTCGGGGCCGTCCCTGGGTTAAAGTCGGTCGCCAAAGCCACCGTCATGCCGAGATCCAACATCTTCCTTGCCGGTGGATAGGCACATTTCATATAGAGATCAGCAGTTGGCAAAAGCACAGCGACAGAATCAAAACTCTTCATTTTTAATAGATCCGCATCCGTAACTTGTATCATATGCTCACAGGAGATCGCGCCATTTTGAAATCCCCAAAGTGATGCCCCCGTTCGCACAATTTGATCAGCATGAATCACCAAATCAAAACCCAATTCTTGGCACTCAAAAAGCAAGACCCGAGAGTCATCGAGATCAAAAAAATTCTTATCGACAAAAATATCACATCTTCTTGCCAGCTTCTCCCTGGCAATTTGCGGCAAGACTTTGTGAATCATATCTCGCAAATGCGCGGCCTTCTCTTTGTTCTTTGGTATGCTATGCAAACCTAAAAAGGTTGGCACAATTTTTGGCCCTCGTAACTCCTTTGCAATTCGTAACATCTTCAATTCGCTCTTTTGATCTAGGCCATATCCTGACTTCACTTCGAGTGTAGTCACGCCTTGACGTAAAAACTGCGTCACTCGCTCTTGCGTTTTTTGCAGTAAAAAAATTTCGGAGCTGGCACGCACGGACGCCACCGTAGAGTGAATCCCACCGCCCCTCCTGTTGATTTCAAGATAACTAAGGCCTGCATTTCGCCATTCAAACTCCTCTGCACGACTCCCGGCAAAGATGCTGTGGGTGTGACACTCAACGAAGCCTGGCAAAAGCGTTCGACCAGCCAAATCAATTTCTTTTACCTCTATTTTAATCATTTTAGACTTTGGTTGCGAGGCCACTATCTGCGCTATCCGCTTTGAATTTATTTTTTGCCGCGGACCTCGCCACAGAATCTTGTCGTTGCCAACCAAAAGAGCCTGGGCCTTTTGCAACTCGCATTGAATTTTACCTGATGGTCTTTGCTTGGTTGTATCGAGAATATTTAGATTTTTAAACAACTTCAATCGCATTCCCTGATCATATCGAGCACTCACTGCTTGTCCACCACAAAGTCCCGAAAGTTTACCCACAATCTGATAAAAAAAAAAGGCCCCGCCTTCGCTGGGGCCTTGACCGGAATTTGCGCTAAAGTCAATCAACAGTTAAGAACTCAATGGCGATCGCCGCTTTCAGACTTCTTTGACTTAGACTCTTTCGCGACTTCCTTTTCTGAACTGCTTTCTAATTTTTCGCTTTCAGAGGCTCCGAACCATCTGTCCAAAAACCCAGAGTGTCCAGATTTAATTTTGATCATGGTGCTTTCTTTTGCTTTCTGCTTTGGCAATACCACCTGAAGAACACCGTCTTCAAAGCTCGCCTCGATGGCCTCTTGCTTGATCTCCTTGGGCAGAGTCACTGCTCTTGAGAACTCGCCGTACTGTCTCTCAAAATATTGACCCTCACCTCGCGTCTCTCTCGCTCTAGAACCCGAGATAACAAGTGTGTCATCGTCCACGCGCAAGTTAACATCGGCCTGTTTGACACCGGGCAGATCTACTGAAATGAGATACGCATTGTCCCTTTCGCTTATGTCCATCTGTGGACTGAATCGACTCATTTGTCTGGGCGAGGCAGTCTCCGGATAGGTTCTTCTGATTTTAGATACGTCACGTGTGAAGTCTTCAAAGACTTCATCGAGCAGATCCCAAGCGCCCACCCGAGGCTGAAGATCAGCATTTCTAAAAATTAGATTTCTCATATCATCCTCCTTAGTTAAACGGGTTTTACATTTGACCCTAAACTTTTTTCTTTTCTTTGAAAGGCCATCAGGCCCCTTCAATACACAAGCTGGGACCTAATTTTGTGATGTCAAGCTGGACAGACTGAGAATTTTCTCTCAGAATCAATAAGTATTGAAAAAAATCTATAGACTATGGAAGGTTTAAGAAATGGCAATATTCCTTTTCACGTGGCTAATGAGTTTTACGCAACAAGCCCTGGCCATTGTGCCAGGTGTCTATATGGGCACCACCGTATCGCAAACTAAATGCAAGCTAGAAATCACTGCTCAAGGCTTTGAGGGCAATATCAAGAGTCCCTTAACAGAGTATTTTACTGCCATTTTGGGAAACCAAAGCTTTCAACTGCAACGCGAGAGATTTATGGAACCTCAATTGGCGATGTTTTCTTTAAACAGCCTCAAGTGGGTCGGGGCATATGGAGTCCCCGATGGCGGCCGCGCACTTGTTTTGTACTTGTCCGACGATCAACAAGAAATCAATGAGTATCAGCTGATTTCTCATCAGTTTAGAGATAACTTTCGAACCTACTACAAATGCGAAGGTCTGAAGCTGCAGCAAAAACCACTGCAGTGACGACCACTGTTTCGATGTTACTGACCAGGCTATTCGCTTTGTCAATATCTGCGAGAAAGCCTAACGGCTATTTCGCAATCTGCACAGTCACCTTCATTTTGATGTCAGAGTGCTCGCAGTCATAGTCGTCGTTATCACCAAACGAAATGAACCGCAGTTGTAAGTCGCTGCGATTGGACTCTTTTCTCAGAGCAAAAACCTTTTGTATCAATTCGTTCTTAAATTTGAGAATTATTTCGCCCTTGGTATCGGTTTGTGGCCATGAACACTCAGCAAGACCAGACTCCATACCTAAGCAAAATATCCCCTCTTCTGAGGTGAGCCAAGGTTTGCCCATGATTTTGCTCCAGTCAAATTCAACACCAAAAACACCGCGTGGCAAAACCTTGTCAAAACGATACGAATAAGCGACTGGTGTATTGTCGATGGCAAATAGAAAGTGATCATCGTACACAAATTTATTATTGCTGGTTTGGACAGCCACCTGGAATCCACAAAGAGTTCCATTCTGAGGAAGCGGTACTTTTTGCAATTGATCAACTCTCGCCATAAAGAAGCGGTCATTGCGTGGACCATTTCCGGGAAGAGCAAACGGATTCTCAATATTGGGATTCGGGAAGTCCAAGTCATAAGTGAGATTCTGGACATTGCCAGCAGCACACTTTTGCTCAACAACATTTAAGGTATTTGTAAAATCAGCAAGATTCTGATTCGTTGGACCGCCAGAGTTGACAACATTGATTGCGGGGCCGGATGAAGATGAACCTGATCCGCCCAACGCGCCACTTCCTGCGCTGCCACTTCCTATTCCGCTGCCAGTACCAGCGCCAGCCGACCCTCCGCTTCCACTGCCGCCATCATCTAGAGTCCCTGCTGAATTGGCTGAAGGTGAACCGCTGCCGCTGCTATCAGGACCACTCAGGCTATTGACCGGATCAGCGGCACTTTTATCTTCGACACTGATGCGCGAACAACCAAACCCGAGAGTCACGCTCATGACCATCAAATAGAAAAGTTGAATAGGTCTCATTTGGGACCCCCTATCCTCAAGTTAACATAAGCTATGCTGGACTTATAGAGAGGGTCTCAATTTGTGACGGCTATTGTAAAAAACTTTCAACAAACAGCCACGTTGATTCCCGCTGTGCATCGACGTAGCTGGGGATCTTGTCTGGAGAGGGAGCCTTAGAAGTTCCCACTTCGATTGCAATTGCACGAGTTTGGCGCTTCCAATAATAGTAATCTGCACTTGAACCCTTGGCCACATAAATGGTCGTGGCAATTGGACCATATGTATATGAATTTGTGGAAGCCACCTTTGCCGCTAAATCGTCAAACTTTTGGACGTCAGGTGCTGTTACTGAATCTTTTGTATACCCCCAGGGATACATGACCAGCTCTCCGTAAGCATGGATGTCAATGCTTCCTGCAAATCCCACAGATTCAAAAAACTCGATGAGAGGAGCAATACATGAAGACGCTTTAGAGTTCGTTGGTCCACCTGGAAATGGATAACTTCGATTGGGATCGACGCCATTGTCATAGCGACTTCTTCTGATAAAGCCATCAGGGTTAACGACGGGAATGAAATAAATTTCAGTGCCATTGATCATGCGCTCAAAGCGAGGGTTACTCCCATAGCCATTCACCATCTCGTCAAGAAGCTCTAGCAAAACTTCTGTGGTGATGATCTCATCACCATGAGTCGCTGCGGTAAGCATCAATGCCGGCTCCGACTCCGTGCTGTCTTCAACATTGTCAGAAATCTTAAGCGCCACCAGGGGGTTGCCGCTCTTAGATTGGCCATACTGAATCACTTTGGCAATACCGGGATTCTGCTTCGCAATTTGATACAATTTCTCTATAACTTGCGAGTAGTTTCGGTAAGGCAAAAGGCTCCATCGATGCAAATCGGCGGAAATGTCTTTTTGTAACAACTCCGCCACCGGGGCCAGCTGCAGAAACTCCAAACTCTGCGCTGTTGGCACAATGATCTGGTAGACTCCGGGCGCTCGATCCGGTTTGGTGATCTCAAACCTTTCAGAAATCTTTAACATCACCGATTCGCTAAGCCCGGCAACCCGATAACTTGAGAGCTGTTGATTCGTGTCGCCAAGTTGAGCCCAGGCGAACGGCCCAGCTCCAATGGTTATAAAAGTCACCATAAAAATTGAAAATCGCTTCATCGCTCTTTGCACAGCACCCCCCAATATCTGAGGAGAATAGCAGCAGCTCCCAATCTTTAGCAAGGACTGAACTAGTGCATTGTCAGGAAATTTTTTTCTATTTGCGGCTGGCTGGTCGACGTAGCAAAAATTCATTGTAATAGAAATCACGGGAGAATTTGGTAAACGCATCAAAATTTTGTTCCCCACCAATGATCTTCTTCATTTCTGCCACAGTCTCATTTTCAAGGCCACGCATCTTTTCGACACTGGCAGCTACCGACTCCGGATGAATTGAATCGGCTTGTTCCTTCAGGCGCGTCACCAAAGCGGCCTCGAGCGAGAATATCTTGATCGAGCGATCCTCAGGTATCCGCAATTTGGTGAGAAGATAATCTTGGAGCTTTCGAATCCAAATGTTTTGATACTCTTCTTCCAATTTAAGAGCGGCAAAGCCGTCCGTATACAATATGGCATCCGTGTAAGAGTCGCGCCATTGTGAGTCCTTTTCTGGCTGGTAACGTCGTGATCTTTCGGCCTGCATTCCCTTCGTGTACTCGCTCAGAGCTTTTTCACTCTGGCCACGGAAGCTTGACAAGATCCACTCGCGACTTGCCGGCAGCGCAAGCATTGCGGCTAGCGAAGCAGCGAGAGCTCCCCCCGCATACTTCAGTTGCTTAGAGTATTTCTTGGCGGTCTGACGCAATTTCTGATGGTCCTCTCCTACCGACTCGAAGAGATTTTTGAACAATTCTTCTTGAATCAGCTCGGTCAATTCTTTTTCAAACAGTGTGCGCGTGACCGCCTTTATTTCAGCTTCATCATTTAAGTGGCTAACTGCCATCGAAAGGCGACCAGATACAGCTGCAGATATCCCCCGCGAAATTTTTTCGCGGTGATCCCTAATTTGCCGCTCTCCCTCTGTGATGATATCCTGAATCCGCGTAAGCTCAGCTTCACGACTCTGAGCCAAAACGACCTCTTGCTCTGATTTCATATTTTCCATCTGCTGGCGCAGGCTTTCACGAAGTTCAGTGGCCTCTTGCTCAATTGACCTCTTCTTTTCGGCCAAAAGTCTTTGAATTCCCTCAAGCTCGAGCCGAGCCTGCTTGCTTTCGGAGGATAGTGTCGAGATCTCTAAAATCTGCTTTTCACGATCTGAACTTCCCTGTTCAAAGTCGGCGCGCACTTTTGCCAAACGCGATTCCACCTCGGCCGCTTCTGCTCGATCTCGGCTAACCTGCTTGCAAAGATCATCAATCTCCATATTGAGATTGAGTGATCCCTTGTGCAGCTCCTGAAACTCCAGACGCAACCGCAAGCAATCGGCCTCGGCCAATGTTTTTTCAGAGCTGAGGGTCTTCACCTGCGTACTCAGTTCAAACTGAGCCGACTTCAACTGCTCGATCTCAAGTTTCAACTCCTGACGATTTTTCTCTAGGTTGCCCATAACAAAAGATCGCTCTTCTTGCATTTCGGCGGCATGGGCCTCACGCTGCCGGCTTGCCTCGAGGCTCGCTTGAGTCTCAAGCGCAAGGGCACTTTTTTCTGCGTCCAACAGCATGCTGCGGACCTTATCAGTTGCCTCAGCGACACTCTGCTGCGCCTGTCCACGTGCTGCTTCAAGAATACCCGCCTTTTCGGTTTCAATGCGCGCCCTCTGTTCACGAAGATAATTTTCCAACTTTACTGTTTCAGATCTCTGCCAATCCTTTGTCTTTTTTACCAAATCTTGACTCTCAACCTCAGCATCCTTCAGCCATTTTTGAGATTTTTCTTGCGCCTTCTCTACAATGCTCTCGGCCTTTTGTTTGGCACCGGCAATGACTTCGTCCGCGTCAATCTCCGCTTTCTTGACCTGATTCTCTAGCTCCTGAACCAAGCGAGCCATATCTCGCTTTTCTTTTTCTAAATGAGAAAGTGCATTTTGCTTTTTTGCCTCGGTTTCGGCCTCAACTGTTGCACGCAAAGATTCCATTTCCTGGCGAGTCTGCAAGATCAAAAGCTCCTTTTCTCGCGAGGCGGCTCTATGACCCGACTCCATGATTTCAGTGACCTCAGACTGCGCCCGCTTGACAATCTCTGCCGCCTCATTTTCTGCATCCTTTATTGCCTCCGTACCAGTGGTCTTGGCTTGAGCAAGCAACTGTTTGCCCTGCTCTCTGGCGCCATTGATAAGCTCCTGCGCTTCCAACTCTATCTTGCGGCGATTGTCATAGGCAAAGCTCAGTGCCTCTGACTCTATCACTCTTGCCGCCTTTTTGGCTTCAAAGAGAACTCGATCGAATTCCGTCTTGGCTTCCGCTTTGGCTTTATCAACGATCGTATCTCTCTCACGTTCAGCTTCTTTAAGTTTCTTTTGAACAACAGTGTCTACCTCTGCCAATCGTTTTGACACCTCGATGGCGACGGCCTCTTCACGCTGAGTCGCAGCGCTGAGCTTTTCGGCTGCATCTTTGCGCGTGCTCTTGGCATACTCATCGGATTCTCGCACCAGATGAGCATTGTACTCTTCCGCTCTCCGCAGCTCCTCTTTTGCTTTGATGAACATTTCCTCTGCGTCTTTAGAAAAGACTTTGGCTTTTTCTCGCGCATCTGTTTTTGCAATTTCATACTGAGCATGAGCCTCTTCAAGAATTTTCTTTCGCTCAGCTTCGGTGTCAGCCAAACGTTTGGCACGGATGTCTGCTAAATTCTCTTGGGCCTCGAGTTTGGCTTGGGCGATAAAGGCCATTTCCTTTTCTCGAAGTGCAGTTAATTCGATCGCGAGATTAGAAAGCTCCGTTGCTTTTTCGGTTTCCCAATTTTCCTTTTCCAATTCAATGATGGCATCACTTCGCTCTTTGGCGCGTTTCATTTCGCTGGCCGCCACTGACATCTGCGCCTCAAGGCGATCGGCCGCCGCCTGCTCAGCCTTTTGGTAGTCCGCCTCTGCCTGCGCCCTTATGTTGGCGATTTCACTTTCGACACTGCCAATCGTTTCCTCTCGCCAAGCCAAAATTTTATTCTGCTCATTGCGGATCTCTTCTTGCGCATCCGCCACTAGCTTATCTGCCTCAACCCGGGACGCCTCAACAACCTGCCGCGCCTTTTCTGTAGCGTCATTAAACAGTGTTTTTGCCTTGGTGTGGGAGTCCGCCAACAATCTCTGTGAATCCTTGCGAGCATCTTCGATGACTTTTTGCTTTTCAGGTTCTACTGCAGCCAAGACTCGGTCGCGTTCAGATTTGGCCAAATCAATAATTCGCGAAGCCTCCGCCTTGGCTCCGTCAATGATTTTATCTGCCTCCACCTGCTCGGTTGGAGAAAAGAATCCGCCCTTTTTCTGCAAGGCCAATTCCACCAACTCCATTGTGACTTGGACGCGATTGCGACCAACAAGAAGTTGATCCGTGATTTGGTACTGCACCCACTCTTCTGGCTCTAGCCGATTGTCATTGATGAAAGTTCCATTTGATGAACCTAAATCTGAGAGCCAAATCTGGTCGTCTTCAATTTTGACTTCGATGTGCTGGCGGCTGACGCCAGCATCATTGATAGCAACTTCAACTTCTGGCGATCGACCAATGCGTATAGCACTGCCATCCAGGACACGTGCAAATGAACCCTGCTCTGCGGAGACTTTGACTAAGCATACTTTCCGATAATTTGACATTTACCTCATGAAGCCTTCGTTTTTCGAACTTCATCCAAATCTCTTTTTCGTCCCGTTTTACTGAGCTCTGCTTGCAGCGATTCGGCAGCCAGAACTTCACTCGGATCCCGATTTTCATCAAATTTGTCTTCGCCCAACGGAAAATCATTGTTGTTGCTTCGATACCACAACAGATCGAGAGAGTTCTCAAAACGATCGACCATAGAGACAAAGAGCTTTTCAGGTGAAGTCAGAGTATTGAACACCGTCATCAGGACCGAAAATAGAATCCCCATAATGGAGCTATTCATTGCAAACGAAACCTCAAACAGGAAGCCGTCCATTACTTGCTTTGATCTCTCAACATCGTCCAAAGACATACCACCCAATTTGGGCAAGCCATTGACGATACCTAAAAAGGTTCCAAAAATTCCACCAATGACAAAAAGGCCAGGCAAAATATTAACAAAGTCATTCAATGTTCCTATGGGCACCAAACCAAACACCTTATTGAAGCAGGGATTCTGCTGAAAGGTGTTTTTGGTGATGTTTATCAATTTGGGATTGTTATCGTGCCAACGAAGGAACTTCAGCTGTTTCAAAATATCGCGTACAAGCCAAGCACATCCCGGCTTAATCAGAAATATACGGTCACCCGTGGTGAGTATCTTGTCATTTCTTCGCCGCTTCATTCTTTCGCGAATTTCAAAAACTTCGTAATAGGTCTTTTCCAGTAATTTTTTTGTCATTAAATAGAATGAAGTATTGGTTTTTTCGCCTGGCACTTCTTTCTCGATAAAGCGATTCACCCGTTTTTCAAACTCACGCGCAAACCACTCGTGTCGTCCAACAGTAAAATAAATCAGCCATCTTGCGGCGATACCAAAAACGAAGGTCAATGCCATCAATGGCAGCAAAATTTGCACTGCCATCGTGAGCATATCGCTACTCATCATGTTTTTCATTACTTCTGATGTCACGGCTCTCCCCTTCTATTCTTATTAACAGAGAATTTGATCAGTACCTTTTGTGACTTTTTGCAGTCGACCTTTTTGCAGAAGGATGCTGCATCAAGGCTTGCCAAATCACGACTGAGTTTTTGTTCTTCAAAGAAACTCTTTCCAGAGACCTTTGACATTGAACGCATTTTTGTTTGATTCGAAAACTCCATCTCGTCAGGATTGAAGACCGATTGAAATATCGATCGCGCACGGCGGTAGCTCAGATCCAGATTGTACTCCGCCGCCTTGCGATCCTCAGGCGACAAACTCCGGGGATCAATCACGCGATTCTTATAAGTCGGAGAGGCAAATCCCACGATTTCGATTCCGGATATTTTTTTGGCCAACTCCTTGTTACCAAACAAGGATTTGGCATATGCCGGCATGGCATTTTTAAGAATCTTCACCATCTGCGGCTTGAGATCTGCGCGATTGGTCTCGAAATAGTGATCGCCGAAATCCAAAGTGACGTCACCCGACTCCATATCGATATCTGCTTTTACGCCGGCTTTCTCAAAGGCTTTCTTAATGTCTTTAGCAATCTTTTGTCTCGCTTCCAGCTCACCTTTGGCATCGGCGAGTGCTTTTTGCGTGCCCAGCAAATTGTCACGAAGCGTGCCCATTTGATCTTCTAACTTTTTCTGTTGAGCGGCCGCTCGAGCACGAAACTCTGCCTCTTTACCCGCTCTTTCGGCTGCTGAAAGTTGTTCTTTTTTAAGATCATTGGCAAACTTTGCCTTGTCTTTTTCGCGTTGAGCATCAAAGGCGGCCTGCAATTGCGCTGCCTTCGCGGCAAACTCAGCTTCTTTTTCCGAAAGCTGCTTCGAAAGCTTTTGTGCTTTTCCTTCAGCTTCGCCAAGAGCACTCTTGGTTGAGGACAGTGCGGATTGAGTGGTGTCGAGCTCTTCATTGATCTTGTCAATTTGCTCTTGGTAGGAGTCATTCATTGCAGCCAGAGCGTTGACCTTTTGCTGATTCTGCTGGCGTAACTTTTCGACCTCTTGCTCAAACTTAGCTTTGCTCATCTGCTGCTGGCCATAGGCCTTTTGCAGCTCTTTGACTTTTGAATCGAGTGCGGCATTGAGACTACTGATGCGACTCTCACCCTGCTGAATTTGCTTGCGCTTCTCGTCGACAGCAACCTTTAAATCAGTGATCTCTTCGCCTTGATTTTTAATTTCCACATCTTGGTCGCCAATGATGGAGTCACGTTTGGTGATTTTGGTTTTGGCCACTAGGTTACTGTTTATGACATTGCGAATGAGCTGCTGATACTTGTTGAGTGCCTGAGCTTTTTTGCCATTTTCTTTGGCCGCAGCTTCCAGTTCCTGCTTTTCTTTCTTTGCTTCGTCTTGCAACAGATCGAGCTTGCTCATTAGGTCTTCATACATTTTTTGATCGTCTTGGGTGGCCTCTTCTGCCAGATACTGCGATTTAATACTCTCGTAGGCTTTGAGTTGATTTGCCAGATCATCGTTTTTTATCGCGATACGATCCATTTGTAATTTTTGCTGAAAGGCCGTCGCGCCCGTTCTTAAGCTCGCAATCACATACAACAGTAGGAATACAAATGCGAGCCCCATAAACAGATCCGAATAGGACGTCCACACATTCCCGGCGGAATCACTCTCATTGATTTTTTTATATTGAAATCCCATAAGATCTTTATCGGTATTGATAAAAATAATCATCGGGACCGAGGTCTGGAATCCAGGCTAGAAATATCTCAACGCATAGAAGAGGTCTCAGGACCTTGGTTTTGCTTTGCCCTGTGCCTCAACCTTGGCCACCGCAGCTTTTAGCTTTTCAGGATCACCCAAATATCTCTTTTCAATGAATTTCAATTTTTCCGAACCCGGATGCGCGGGCTTTGCAACTGTTGCCTCTTTTTTGCCGGCAAAGCGCAAACTCGCAGGATCAAATTTGTACAAGAGCGGAATTCCCGTGGGAATGTTCACGGCCAGGACCTCCTCGGGTGTCAAATTTTCTATGGTCATCAGCATAGCCCGAAGGCTGTTTCCGTGAGCTACCACCAAAATCGTCTGCCCCTGAAAAAGTCGCGGCAAAATTTGCGCCTCCCAGGTGGGGCGAACCCGGTGAACTGTGTCCTTTAGACTTTCGCCCACAGGCAAAAGCTCCCTCGGTACATCCCGGTATTTGATGTCAAAGCGAGGATGATCTGGATTTTCGAGATTCATACTGGGTGGCGGCACATCGTAGCTGCGACGCCAAATTTTGACCTGCTCTTCGCCATGCTTGGCCGCAGTTTCTGCCTTGTTCAGTCCAGTCAAGTCGCCATAGTGCCTTTCGTTTAAGCGCCAATCTCGAGTGACCGGGGACCAATGAATATCTGCCACATGCGAGAGAATGTTGAGAGTGCGCACCGCACGAGCAAGGACGCTGGTGTAAACATGATCAAAGATCAAATTCTCACTCTTGATAGCCATGCCCGCTTCTTCAGCTTCCTTGATACCCAAGGCCGTAAGATCTACATCTTTCCAGCCTGTAAAACGGTTTTCCAAATTCCAAAGGCTCTCGCCATGACGAACCAAAACCAAAGTCGACATTCTTCACCCTCCTGTAGAATACCAATTTCAGGTCAAATTTAGACCAAGGCGGCAAGGCTGGAGGCACTGGGGCCCGCTCTTGGCACGTCGCAGGCAACTGTGGTTGCAGCTAACAAAGGCCTAAACTTGAATCGAGACTGGTATAAACTGCCTCCACAATCTCTCAATCAAAACCAGAGTCAAGACCCGAGGTTCTAATATTTGACCCGACTCTACTTATTGATGAAATTGATAAAAAATTGCGACAATAAGTGTTAGGGTGATAGCAAATAATGCCCTTAGGCACAGCAAAGGAAAAACATGAAACCATCGGATTTGATAAACACGGCTTTTGCACAGCGGTCAAATTTGGAATACATCGAAGAGCTCTATAAAAACTACTCACAAAATCCTGATTCGGTCGGCGGCGAGTGGAAAACATTTTTTGCCGGAATTGATTTTGCTGGCTCTTACACTTTTGGCGTTTCTGAAAAAGAACTGAATGTCTTCAATCTCATTCAAGCCTATCGCAACTACGGCCACTTCGAAGCTAAGGTGGACCCCTTAAGCAACACCCCCGTGCCCAATGATCAATTGCGCTTGGATCGCTTTGGTTTGAGCGACAAAGACCTCGATACACGATTTCAGATCGGCTCGGTGGTTGGCTGCCCCAATGCTCCTTTGAAAGAAATTATATCCACTTTGCGCCAAGCCTACTGTGGCACCCTCACCGTTCAGTGCGCCGAAGCCTTGCCCGAGGTGAGAAATTGGTTCATCCGCGAATTTGAACTGCAACGCGGTCAATGGAAGCTCACGGTAGCACAAAAAAAACAATATTTGATGGATCTGACCAAGGCGGAGTGTTTAGAAAAATTTATTCACATGCGCTATGTGGGGACCAAGCGTTTTTCGATTGAGGGTGGTGACTCCGTGATTCCGATGCTTGATCATTTGAGCGAAAAAGGCACTGAACTCGGAGTAAAAGAGGTTTGCTTTGGTATGGCCCACCGAGGACGCATCAACGTGTTGGCAAACTACATGGGCAAACCGGTTGAGTATATCTTTGCTGACTTCAATGGCCCAATTGAGCTCAAAGAAAAGATAGAAGAATTTGATGGCGACGTAAAATACCATTTGGGTTACCAAACCCAGCGACCAACCCAAAAAGGACCTTGCCAGGTGACGCTGGCTTTCAACCCCTCGCACCTTGAGGCCGTAAATCCAGTGGTCCTGGGCATGAGCCGCGCGGCCCAACGCCGTTACAAAGACACAAAAAAGCGCAAAACTGTTATGCCACTATTGATTCATGGAGATGCGGCCTTTGCTTCGCAAGGAATTGGTCTAGAGACTTTTCAAATGGCGCACGTAAAGGGTTATACCGTAGGTGGAACTCTGCATTTGGTGATCGACAATCAAGTGGGATTTACCACGACTCCAGAAAATGGCCGCAGCTCACATTATGCTTCGGATCCGGCCAAGGTTTTGGCCACTCCTGTTTTGCATGTAAATGGGGATGATGTCGAGGCCTGTGTGCGCGCCATGGATATTGCTGTGCGGTTTCGTCAGGAGTGGAGCCGCGACATTGTGATCAACTTGGTTTGCTATCGCCGCTATGGTCACAACGAGGGTGATGAGCCTTCCTTCACACAGCCCACCATGTACGAAATCATTCGCAAGCATCCTACCACCAGGGAACTCTATGCAAAGCAGCTCGCTAGCGAAAACTCAGTGAGCTTGAGCGATTCTAATCTGATGGTAAAAAACGAAATGGATCGTCTGCAAAAGATTTATGACGAAACCAAGGCGACACCGCCAAAGATGCCGGTTTTTAATTTTGACGGCTACTGGAAAGGTCTGCGCCGTGCTAAGCCCGAAGACTTTAGCAAGTCTACCGACACCAAAGTTTCGAAAAAAATGATCCAAGACATTGGCAAAATTGTTTCCTCAGTGCCAGCCAATTTCACGCCTCATCCCAAACTGATCAAACTTTTAGAAAATCGCAAGGCCATGTCGACTGGCGAGCAGCTCATCGATTGGGGCATGGGCGAGATTTTAGCTTACGGAAGCCTACTGACGGAGGGCACCAGCGTGCGCCTCACTGGTCAGGATTGCGTGCGCGGCACCTTCACTCACCGCCATGCCGCGCTGTTTGATCAAAAAACAGATGAACCTTACAGCGCCCTAGACACGATCAACGATGAGACGGTTGAGTTTTGCGTTTATGATTCCATTCTTTCAGAATATGCAGTGTTGGGCTTTGAATACGGTAACTCGATCATGGACCCAAGTTTTCTAACACTTTGGGAAGCCCAGTTCGGTGATTTTTGCAATGGCGCTCAGATCATCATCGATCAATTCATTGCCGCCGGCGAAAGCAAGTGGCAACAAATGAGTGGCATGGTGCTGCTCCTGCCTCACGGCTACGAAGGGCAAGGGCCTGAACACTCCAGCGCTCGCTTAGAAAGATTTTTACAGCTCTCGGCTCAGCACAACATTCAGGTGATGAATCTCACCACTCCGGCACAGATATTTCATGCTCTGCGCCGCCAAGTGCGCCGCGATTTTAGAAAACCCTTGGTGATCATGTCGCCCAAGAGTTTATTGCGCCACCCTAAAGCTGTCTCGCAGATCTCAGACTTTACAGATCGAGAGTTTCAAGAAGTGATCATTGATGACAACATCAAAGCCAGCGACGTAAAGAAAATTGTTTTTGTTTCCGGTAAGCTCTATTACGAGCTGCTTGAAGAAAGAGACAAGCGCAAGGACACCAGCACGGCACTTGTTCGCCTTGAACAAATCTACCCCTTTCCGACGCATAAAATATCTGAAGTTTTTAAAACTTATAAAAATGCGCAGAAGGTGGTTTGGACGCAAGAAGAGCCGCGCAATATGGGTGCCTTTCAAAATGTGTTCTTTCAGTTTCAAAATTTCTTCGAAAAGGAATCTGTAAATGTTAAGTTTTACTACGCAGGCAGACCGGAGCGCAGCTCTCCTGCGGTGGGATCTCTTTATCGCCACAAGGCGGAACAAGCGGAACTGATCACTCATACCTTTAATATTTAAAAAATGTATTTACACTTTAAACTCTATCAAGCGGTCCTAAAATTTGGACCCTTGATAACAGCGAAAGATTTGAGGCAAATATGAAAGTTGAAGTCAAAATTCCAACTGTCGGAGAAAGTATCACCGAAGCCACCATTGGTGAGTGGGTTAAAAAAGATGGCGAGTATGTGCAACAGAATGACATCATCATGCTGCTGGAAACTGACAAAGCCAGTGTCGAAATCACCGCAGAGGCGGCCGGCACATTAAAAATTCAAGCACAGGCCGGTGAAGTCGTTAAGATGGGGGCCACCGTAGCCACTATCGATACCGATGCTAAAGCGACGGCTGGAACACCTCCTCCAGCACCTCCTGATGCGACACCCAAAGCACCACCATCGAACCCATCGGCAAATCATGTGGCAGCCCAAGGCAAAGGCCAACTCGATGCCGGAGCAGGTGCCACTCGCGGCAATGCCCAACCTCTGAGTCCGGCTGCGCAGCGCTTGGTGGGAGAGAATAATATTAATGTTGATAATGTGACCGGCACTGGAAAAGATGGACGTATCACCAAGGGTGATCTTCTGCAAAGCTTGGAAGGCTCTTCAAGCACAGTGCCCACTGCACGACCAAGCGCTGCGCAGCCGACAAAGGCACCGCCACCAGTCGCGCCACCGACTGCCGCTCCGCCAACACCGCGCCAAACGCGCGCGCAGCAATCTCCTGAAGAGAGAGTGCGCTTGGTGCCAATGACCACGATTCGTAAGCGAATTGCCGAGAGACTATTACAGGCGCAAGAGAATGCCGCCATTCTGACGACCTTCAATGAAATCGATATGACTCGCCTCTTTGCTTTGCGCACAAAATACAAAGAGAAGTTCAAAGAAAAGCATGGCGTAAACCTCGGCATGATGGGGATCTTTGCCAAAGCCTCGATGGAGGCTCTCAAAGAAGTTCCCGCAGTCAACGCGTGGATCACCGGCAATGACCTTGAGTACCACAACTATTGCAACCTCGGCATTGCTGTCAGCACTGAAAAAGGCCTGATGGTGCCCGTGATCAAAGATGCGGATCAAATGAGTATTGCCGAAATTGAATTGGCCATTCGTGGTTTCGCACTCAAAGCTCGCGACGGAAAAATCACAGTGGATGATCTCAGTGGCGGCACCTTTTCGATCACCAATGGCGGAGTGTTCGGCTCGCTCTTGTCGACTCCCATCTTAAATCCACCACAAAGTGCAATTCTTGGTATGCACAAAGTTGAGGATCGTGCAGTTGTGATCAACGGAAAAGTGGAAGCACGCCCCATGATGTATGTGGCCCTGTCTTATGATCACCGAGTTATTGATGGCAAAGAGGCCGTGACATTCTTAGTGAAGATCAAAGAGGGTGTGGAAGATCCTGAGCGTTTATTGTTGGAGATTTAATTAAATGGCAAATGTTGAAAATTCGTTTGATCTGGTAGTGATCGGTTCTGGCCCTGGAGGCTATGTTGGTGCGATTCGCGCAGCTCAGCTAGGACTTAAGACAGCCATCGTCGAAAAGGACAAAACTTTAGGCGGCACCTGTCTTAACGTCGGCTGCATTCCTTCTAAAGCATTGCTAGAGAGCTCAGAACACTTTCAGAGTTCACATCATGAACTCAAAAAGCATGGGGTCGTTGCCGACAAGATCACTCTTGATTTGGGCACCATGATGGCCCGCAAAGATAAAATCGTAAAAGACCTTACCGGTGGCGTGAGCTTTTTGATGAAAAAACACAAGATCACCGTCTTCAATGGCGTTGGCCAAATCAAAGATGCCAACACGGTGGTGATAAAATCCGATACTTCGACCGAAATCACCACGAAAAATATTCTGATTGCCACCGGTAGTGTTCCTGTTGAGTTGCCATTTTTGCGCTTTGATGAAAAGCGGGTCCTCTCTTCAACTGGGGCTTTGGCACTGCAGCAGGTGCCAAAATCAATGGTGGTTGTGGGAGGCGGCGTGATCGGCCTCGAAATGGGTTCGGTCTGGAGTCGACTTGGCACCAAGGTCACCGTGGTGGAGTTTGCTGATCGGCTCTGTGGCGTTATCGACCAAGAGGCGGTCAACGTATTAAAGAAAGCTCTCACCAAAGAGGGCGTGGATTTCTTTCTATCGACAAAAGTTGCTGGCGCAAAAGTCACAGAAAAATCGATTGAACTCACTCTTGAAGCGGTGAATGCAAGTGGCAATTCCGGCGACAGCACTGGCGGCGCTGCCAAAGGCAACTCGCCGTCTGGAATCCCCTCTAGCATCAGCGCCGAAGTTGTGTTGGTTTCAATTGGTCGCAAACCATATAGCGATGGTCTAGGACTTGAAAACGTGGGAATTGCCAAAGACAAACAAGGTCGAGTGGAGGTCAACGGGCACTTGCAGACATCGGTTCCTAATATTTTTGCCATAGGCGACGTGGTGCGAGGGCCCATGCTCGCTCACAAGGCCGAGGAGGAAGGCGTGTGTGTCGCCGAGCACATCGCCACAGGCTATGGGCATATCAACTACGACACCGTCCCGAGCGTAGTGTACACTCATCCAGAGATTGCAACTGTGGGACTTTCTGAAGAGCAGGCCAAGGCCATGGACATTCAATACAATGTGGGTAAATTTCCCTTCCTTGCCAACGGGCGCGCCAAAGCACTTGGATTTACAGACGGCTTTGTAAAAATCATTGCCGATCAAAAATCAGATCGAATTCTTGGTGGCACCATTGTTGGTCCAAAAGCCTCAGAGCTACTGGGAGAGATCGTGGTGACCATGGAGTTTGGTGGCAGTAGCGAAGACCTCGGACGCAGCTTTCACTCACATCCGACTCTCAGCGAGGCCGTTCGCGAAGCTGCGCTTGCGGTAGAAAAACGCCAACGTCAAATGTGATTTTGAGATGAGTTCTAGCCTCAAAAATAATTGTCGAGTTGAGGCTAGTGTCCTGAGTCAGGATAAAATTGATATTTAATTTTT
>CAYMBJ010000071.1:0-19341 GCA_964388665.1 uncultured Pseudobdellovibrionaceae bacterium
GCGCAAGCTGCGCAGTCTTCCCAGACCAAACTCACGTGGCCAAGTACCCTTGGCCTCGAAAGAGATGGTTTGGTCAACACCTTGACGGCGGTGATGCTCAATTCTGTCACCGTGCCAGCTTCAAAAACAATTGTGGTGCAATCTCCCGTCACCAATGTAACCTTGGGCCATACCCCGCGGTACTACATTCGCTATTTGCTATCCGGTGATAAGACTCACGGCCACGAATTGGTATTTATTGTGCCTGGATTTGGCGATGAACATGACCACAGTGTGGGACAGTACTTTATGGAAATGCTCAGGCGAGAAGGCTACTCGGTGGCCATTATGGACTCACCGGCTTCGCCACGATTTATCAAAGAGTCCAGCCGTTGGGCGATGCCGGGGATCGCCAGCTTTGACGGCAAGGATCTGCTTGAAGGCATGGTTTTGGCGCGCGAGGAACTTGCGGCCTTGGGAAAGACCAAAGTTGGCGCCGAATTTGAGATCACACAGGTCTCGGCCCTGGGTTTGTCATTGGGCGGCCTCAATGTGAGTCAGTCCCTTTTAGCCGCAAATCGCAACAGCAACAAAGATAAACTGCAATTTCACCGAGTGATTGCTGTGAATCCACCCACTAGCAATATCTATGGACTTAGCGTAATTGATGCCATGGTGCTGAACTCCAAAATGAAGAACGATTCCGAAAAATCGCGAATCACCACGCTCTTTGATGGATTGATAAAATTGATTTTGCCCATGCCCACTTTTGAAACTCTAGAGGCGGCGGCGCTAAATGCAATCTCCACCTCCGCGTTTTCGCCATTCTCCAAAGAGGACGCCGAGTTTTTGATTGGTCTGAGCTTTTCGGCAAATGTCGAAAAGGCCGTGCGCGCTTGGTTAGAGATTCAAAACATTCATGGTGATGATGGTCAGGGACTGCGCAATCATCCTGCTGTCAGAGCGAAAACATTTTATGATATTTTTAACTTGATAACGCTGCCCCTTTGGAACTCCTACCACAACTTTCCCCGCGAAGGGGACTTGACCCGGTGGCCCTCTCTGGCGGTTGCGCCCATGAACAACATCAATCAAGAATTCTTCAAGGAGCTCCGCAAAAATGACGGAGTCAAATCGCTGCCCGAGTTGGGAAATAATGGCCAGGTGATTTACAGAGAGAGACAAGAAGTCATTGGTGATACGCTCACGCGCTTGGATGATCAGTTGATTGAAAAATCAAGCATTCGTGAAAATGCTGCAGATTTGCAAAAAGAGAACTTTGTTCTTATCACCTTTGCGGATGACTTTTTGTTAAGAAGTGACGACGCCAATTGGATTGCCACCACCTTTAGTGGTGGCGACAAAGGCCGATCCAAGGTTTTTCCCTTTGGCGGTCACCTTGGCGGACTCTACCGCAAAGAGTTCCGCGATCATTTGCTGGAAAGTTTGAAATAGGCCGGTCACACCTCAGTGCGAAGGGCGACGACGAAAGTTCATATCCGTAAGCTTTTCGAAAACACCGGGCATGTACTTGGCCAGCTTTAGGGTCCAGGCAGTGGAACCATCTGGCCACAGCATCTCATCTCCGCGCAAGACGGCCTGATAGATTTTTTCAGCGTACTCATCAGGAGAAATGGTCTTAGTCGGCACCGAAAGATGCGCTCCGTAAAGATCATCAATCTGATCAAACATCTCGGTCTTGATTCCCGGAGTCACCAATGTGATCGCCTTGACGCCAGTGCCCTTGAGCTCTTTGCGCAAACATTCTGTAAAGGCCAGCACCCCGGCCTTGGTGGCTGCATAGCTGCTGGCGCAGGGCAGATGCATGACTGCCGAAACCGAAGAGTTGTTAACAATCCAACCTTTTTTTCGCTCCAACATTCCAGGCAAGATTGCGTGTGTGAGCTCCATCACCGCCAGCAGATTCACTTGCACCACACGCTGAAGGTCGGCAACACTTTGATCTTCTAACAGCCCGCCCGTGAGCACCCCAGCATTATTGAAGAGCAAGTCCCACCTTTCGTCTTTCAAGCGATCACACAATTCTTGCAAGGCTTTGGGTTGATTGAGATCACAGCTCCAGGTTTCTACAGAAGGAGCACCCGCCTCTTGCAACTCTGATTCAAGAGCCGCCTCGCGCTTTCTCTGCACCAAGACCAGCTCATGACCCTCCTTTGCCATGCGCATCGCAAAGGCTTTGCCGATGCCGCGACTGGCACCGGTGATTAAGCATTTCATTTTTTTGCTCTTTTGCTTTTTCGCCATGACAAATCTCCTTGTGGATTGTGTAATTACATTCTGGCTTTGAACCAACACGCAGGTCTTAGGCCCACGTCATACCGACTGTAATGCGTGCAAGAGTTGCTCGCGGACTCTCGTTCTGCTTCGGTTCCGAATGGTCCACCTGAGGCTGTTTTCCCTGGAATAAAAGACTCATTAAAATGAGCTTTGCACAAAGCTCCTTGCAGAGATGTATCCATGCGACATTGAATTGGTGGATGCTTTGAGGAGGTGCTGTCCACCACAGTTGCGTCCGGCGTCTCAAATTTTGGAGGTGGCTGATTCAATAGAGCACCCATAAGATTGGTCATGGACTCCACTGCAGTCAAAATTCGATAGCAAAGATTCTGCTCAGTTTCTGCTGACCACACAGAATCGCATTTGGCCTTGGCAACCTCAGTCACCTTGCCGCGAAACTCAGAATTCTTTTGCACCTCGGACTGCCAAAGTCTCGGCGCACAGACAAAGCTAGCAAAGTAATCAGCTTGGCCTTCGTTGGCCGCCCAAATGCCACCAATGGGTGGTCCCGCCGCTGCTGCAAAAGCAAATCCTCCAAGATGATGACCCAGCTCATGACAAATGATCAAAGAAAAACCATCCGTAGAAAGCTCAGGTCGGCGCGCTAGGCCACCCGTGATCACCACCTGCCAGTTTGAAAAGATCTGCCTGGCTCCTGCATTGAGTGTCTCACTTTGCCAATTGCCATTGATTGACAGTCGTGCGCCATGAAGACTCACTGTCGGCCCATAAAGATCCTGCAGCTTCTTGATCACCTCACGAAACTGCTTTTCGTCTGTTTGACTTTCTCCGGTGCTGAGTTTTGAGTAATCAACTTTAAAATCCGGCGGCAAAAAGGTTGCTCTTGCCGTTCCTCCATAAATCACCAAGGCAAGAACCAACTGAAGCAAAAACTTATTCAGATTGATTTTCACGATAAATCCTTTCGTTATGAATACAATAAGCTGCCTCATGGCGGTGTCAATGCTTGACGAGTCGCTGACGCCTCACACTCAATGCTAAAAAGCAATAAAGTGATATTTGCTTGTCAAAAATATAAGCCCAATAGGAAAGATTTAGATTTGATCGCCACAGATCTTCAATATAGAATTATCAGGGAGTCCCTACGCAAAATATAATTTTCACAGTTAGGCAAAGCAACATTGAAGGCGGCAAGCATTGCAACAATCGAGTCCCTCATTCGCAGCGGCCAAATGTCCGAAGCACAACTGCGGCTGAATGAAGAGTTGCCCAAACTCAAGCCGGAATCCTTGCCGATATGGGCCCGCCTTGCCCGCAGGTCGGGAAACAACGACAAGCCACTAAAGCTCCTCTTTAACAAAATTCGCAAAGAGACTACGGATCTCCAGCCCAATTCGGTTGCGGAAATCGCAGAGTATGCGGCTTGCCTGACGCGTTTTGGCGCCTGCGAAGAGGCCTTTACATTGCTCAACTCCTTGGCCCCGGATGCGCCAAGCTCCTACCCACCTGTTGCCTTTTATTGGGCCTTCTTGCATGCGCGCGATTGGAATTACGCCGATGCCTTAAAGCAGTTAAAGATTTACGCAGCAGCACCAGGACTCGATGAATACGACAAAGCCATTGCCACTTTAAATTTGGCCTCCTGCCACCTTGCCCTTGGGCAAACTGAAAAAGCCGAATTGGCCGTGGCCCATCTCAATCAATGCGAATTTGAAACTTCTTGGGTTCTCTTGCAAAGAAACATCGCCGAATTGCAAACGCAATTGGCTTTTAAAAAGAAGGACTTCAACACTGCACTTGCAATCATCGCCAAAGAAAAGGACGCCGTTTCGCCGCAGAGCCAGATTGCTCATGGCGATGCCGAAGAAAACAAGACCCGATTGATTTCGTACAACGATCTTTATATAAAAAAATGGCACACGCTCGTCACCGCATTTCAAAATCCTAATGATCCGCAGCTGAGCAGTCGTTTTTTGGAGCTTCGCCATGACGCCGCAAAAATGCGCGATTGGGAAACCATTCGCGAATGCGACTATTACCATGGACACCTTACGCGCAACAAAAAGCAATTGCTTCGTGTTTTTTTTGGTACGCCATTTGCGCTATATCGAAAACGCATCTTAATTGAAAACCCCTGGCTGGAAGCAGAAATAGAAACCGAATACATATTCAAGGCCAGCCGCCAGGCTTCGCCGACCAAGCTTCTAGATCTTAAGACTGGTAAAATAAATGGCGAGCCCACGGCCATCCGCCCAGGAATGATTCTGCATCGTTTGATCTACAGACTCTTTTCGGATCTGTTTCGGCCACTCTCAATTGGCGAAGTCTTTTACATCGCCTCGCCAAATCAATTTTTTGATCCCAACTCCGCCCCACTGCGGGCCCATCAAGTCATTCACCGGCTCCGCAAATGGATAAAAAAATTAGATCTGGACTTAGATGTTTCAGAGCGAGATGGCTACTATCGTGCGCGTCTCAAAGAAGGACTCGCAGTTCGCTACAGTCCAGAACAACCCGCGGGCACACCCTCTTCTGAGTCTATATATATAGAGAAACTAAAAGACCATTTTGCCAAAACCATATTTTCTGCATCGGAGGCGATGGAGAGCTTGCAGGTTTCACAGTCAAAGGCCAATCGGATCTTGGCCAATGCTGTTCAGGAGGGTCGCATCGTAAAAATTGGGGTAAGCCGAGCCACTCGCTACCATTTCCCAGAGTGATTCATGAAAGTGTCTAAACTTGAAACAGATCAAAAAAAAATAATCAAATTCACATGTTTTCAGCTAGACTTATAGATGAGCAAAGTCTTGAAATTGCTTTTGGGGAGATTTAGAAACTTTGCCGCGTGAGCTAGTCCCAAAATTTTTGGTAACTCGCTCAACTTCGTAGTCAGTTATTTATAGTATGGGGTGAGCTCGTGGGGAGAAATAAAATTCAACCAATCAAAACGCTTCTTCGAATCGCGTCCCAGCGTCAAAGAATTGTCTCCCAAATCGGTATCAGTTTTGCCGCGATCGTGCTGATTGTCGCCTGGCAGAACTGCAACCAACCATCTAAACTGACCATCGCTGAATACTCACCCACCATAGACGATACAAACTCCTCTCTGTCGATCAATGATGGCGCTATTTACACAACCACTAAAAACCTGAAACTCAACCTCGTCTATCCATATGCGAAAGAAGTCTTTATTACCACAGACCCTGAATCACTCAAGGGCGAATGGCAGGCCCTACAAAGCCCTCAACCTTATGTGTTAGAGGGTGCTGACGAAATGAAAACTCTGTACGTCAAATTTCGCAATCATTACAAAAAAGAGTCAGAGTGGATGGTGCAAACAATCACGCTGGACACAGCAGCTCCGAGCATAGACTTTAACAAAGTGCCCGCCACGATCACGGCTTTGGAAGTCGCAGAATTCAATATGAACATCACCGATGGAGTTTCTGGTGTTGCAAAAATTGAGTGTCGCATCAACAGTCAGCAATTCCGCAGTTGCAAAGAGTCTGAGGTTTTTGCTAACCTTCCCAACGGACAATTCACCTTTGAAGTGGTGGCTACGGATCGCGCCGGCAACCGCTCTCAACCCAAAACTTTTGCTTGGACTGTGGACACCACAGCTCCCGATGTGAACTTTCCACAAAAACCGGATCCCTACACTCAAAGTCACTCAGCCACATTTGCCTTCAATGCGGTGGACTCTGGATCTGAAGTCAGCAGTTATCGTTGTCAACTGGATGCCAATCCAACACAGGCCTGCACCTCGCCAAAAACTTACGACAATTTGGCCTCTGGCTCCCACACGTTCAAGGTCTTTGTCCAAGATGCTGCCGGAAACTTGGTGGAGCAAAGCTACTCATGGTTTATTGACTCAACCGAGCCCGTCTTGCGCCTAGTGAGTGGGCCCAAGAGCTTGGACACCGAAAGCAATCCCACGTTTCAATTTGAAGCCAATGATAGCACCGGCGGCAGCGGCTTAAAGAGTCTGACTTGCCAATTGGACACAGACTCGGCCAAAGGCTGCAACTCTCCCTATAAGATTTCAGTCAAAGACGGCTCTCACACTTTAAAAATCTTGGCCACAGACAAGGCTGGAAACAGCAAATTTCTGACTTATAGTTTTGAAGTTGACAGCACCAATCCTCGATTTGAAATCATCGAAGAGCCCACTCGAATTTTGGCAACAAACTTCGCCTCTTACTCCTACAATATCACCGATACGGGCAGTGGTTTTTCTTATGTGCAGTGCGAGGTCGATGGAGCCACACCATACAATTGCTCTGCCACGAGAAAATTCTACAGTCTATCTCAAGGAAGCCATAGCATCAAATTTATCGCCTACGACAAAGCCGGCAACCGCGCAGAGCGAAACAGCAGCTTCATCGTAGATACGGTCAGGCCGACCACACCTGTCCTAGACGAAAAGCCACCATCCCCCGCCTACAATATCAATATTTCTTTTAGCAGCACAGACGAGAATGGCACTGGCATCGACTACTACCTCTGTCAATTAGACAAGGAAGAGGCCACCAAGTGTTGGGGCAAAAAGTACTATTCTCTCGAAACCGGCTACCATACAATTTCCATCACTGCCGTCGACAAAGCCGGTAATCTGTCCAGAACGCTGAGCTTCGGCACTCGAGGTCAATAACGCCCCGTCGAGAGTCGGCGTTAAGACTTCTTGTTTTCAAGTTTTTTTTTGCAAAAGAAAATTATTGAACCCCTTCTTTTTGCTAGTAACTCAACCATAACATATGATCTCCTTAGTGATTACAGAACGTTTCACCTATTTGACTGCGCGAGCGTAGCCAAAACCCCTTGTAATCTTGACTAAAATCAAGAGATTGCAGCCTGATGAACTAAAGTATTGCTCATAGACTCCGAACTGTTGTTGGGTTCAAAGCATCGCCAAAAAATCGATGCCGAAGAATCGAGCCTTTAGCAGTTAGGACTTATTAATGGATAGCTTTGAAATTGAAATGAAAGTGAGCTTTCTTGATGAAGCTCGCGAATTGCTTGCGAATTCTGAGCAATGCTTTCTTGATTTAGAAAAGGCCAAGAACGATCCATCCATTATCGAGCAGATTTTTCGCTTGGCCCACAATCTCAAGGGCTCTGCTGGAGCCGTGGGTTTTTTGGAGTTGGGGGAGTTCACCCACACACTAGAATCTCTGCTACTTAAGATAAAGAACCACGAGATCGAAGTGGACGGCGGGATCATCTCTTTGCTCTTGGAGTGCAATGACTTTTTGATCGTGGTGATCGATGGTCTCAAAGAAGACCTGGAGTACTCACAACGAAACCCCGAGCTGCAAGACAAGCTAAAGGCTCGAATTGCCGCAGGAGCTAGCGGAGCAGCAGATGATCATGAGACTGCTCACCCAGAACCTGATACCGAAGAAGACAACGCCGCTGGCAGCGCTAGAGAAGATCGAAGCATCGAGGACATCCTCCTAGAAGAAACTATGAAGGAGCAGCAACTGTTGCACGCTCAACTCAACCCTGCGCCAGAGCCGACTACCAACACTTACGCAGCGGCCGTGGCAATAGAAAGCGATGCGGACCCCGCCGTCGCTACTGAAGAGAAGAAGGCAAAAAAGTCGACCGGCGACGAGAACATTCGCGTGAGCCTTGGCAAGATTGATGAGCTTCTCAATAATGTGGGTGAGCTGGTGATATTGCAAACTGTGATGGAGCAACAAAAGCAAAATGTCCTAGTGCCCATAGTACAAAAGACAGTGGACCGCATGACAAAAATCATCAAAGAGATTCAGTCCACCTCTATGGGATTGAGGATGCTTCCTGTAAAGCTCACTTTTCAAAAGATGCAGCGAATTGTTCGCGACACCTCCACCTCACTCGGCAAAAAGGCCAATATTTATCTACAGGGCGAAGAGACGGAGCTCGACAAGACCGTGCTTGAGCAGCTCAGCGATCCTCTCGTTCATATCATCCGCAATGCCGTTGACCACGGCCTGGAGTCACCAGAAGAGCGCGCGCTTGCTGGCAAAGATGAGGCCGGCAGCATTTGGCTCAGCGCCTACCACCGGGGTGGTCAGATCGTTATCGAAATTCGCGAAGACGGCCGCGGCCTTGACCCCGACAAACTCATTGCGCGAGCCAAGAGCAAGGGCGTGATCAAAGCCACCGACAACCTCACTCCCGAGCAGGCCTATCAGTTGATCTTCGCTCCTGGTTTTTCAACCAAAGAGCAAGTGACAGATGTTTCCGGGCGAGGCGTGGGCATGGACGTTGTCAAAACCAATGTGCAGGCTCTGCAAGGCGAGATCGAACTCGAAACAAAACTAGGGCACGGCACCTGCATTCGCATTATTCTCCCTCTCACTTTGGCGATTGTGGATGGCATGGTCCTGGCTCTCAATGAAGAGCGCTTTGTGATTCCCATCTCTCAAGTGGTGGAATCGCTTCGCCCCCTCAAAGCCGACGTCTCTACAGTTAGCCAATCCAGTCATGTGCTCAATCTTCGCGGCGAAACTCTGCCGATTTATTACCTAGAAACCCTGCTCAATCGTAAAATTGTGCGACAAAAGCCCATTTGGGATGGAATCCTGCTCGTACTTAAAGACAACCAAAGACGCTCTTTCGCGGTGTTTGTGGACGACATCATCTGCCAACAGCAGGTGGTCATCAAAAAGCTCGGACACGAAATTCGTGGCACGCCAGGATTTACGGGCGCCGCAATCCTCGGTGATGGTCGCGTGAGTCTGATCTTGGACTTTATGGAACTAGCTCAAGCATTTCATAACAAAATCAATAAAAACAAAAACAAAGAAAAAACCGAAATCAAGCGACCACAATTGCAGGAGGCTTCATGAAACCCAGCACCCACATCGACGAACGTTTTTTGGTGTTCTCACTCTGTGACGAGCAGTACGCCATTGAACTTTCCAAAGTCAAAGAGGTCATCGCCATGACCGAGACGACGCCGATCCCCTATGCCCCTTCGTATTTTAAGGGCATCATGAATTTGCGCGGTCAAGTGATCTCCGTGATCGACTTGCGCTTAAAATTTAAGTTGAACAAAGCCGAAATCAACTCTGAAACTGCAATCATCATCCTGGATCTATCCCCTCTGTGCTTGGGCATCATTGTGAACTCTGTAAACAGCGTGATGGCTTTGAATCCCAACGAAATTGGTGATGCGCCAGATGTAGAGACCTCCATCAAGGGTGATTTCTTAAAAGGTGTCGCACGCAAGGACGACAAACTGATTCTGCTCTTGGACATTGGCGCCACTCTAAACGTTGAAGACCTCAAAGCCATGAAACCTAAGACCGAAGCTCTGAAAGCTGCCTAATGAGTTTTAGCAATATAGAATTATATTAGAATTTAAAAAAAATATCAAAATAACAAAATAAAAGGAATACAAATGAAAAACCTAAGCTTAAATTTTAAGATCGGCCTGGTCATCTCGATCTTTGTCACCGCCCTCGTCACCGTCTCCGGCGTCGGCATCGTCAAGGTGATGGCTATCAATGACAGCCTCAACTACCTCGTTGACGGAGTTGCACAGCGCCAAACAATAGCCCTTTCAATGGATGCAATCACCAACGAAATCAAAAATCAAGAAAAGAGACTAATTCTCGAAGAAACCAAAGAGGGAATGGAAGACATCGCAAAACAGCTGGATTCTTTAGAGGCTGAATTGAAAGAAGACATTGCAAAACTGAAAGAGCTGAACACTCCCGCGATCGAAAAATATGTATCCGAAATTCCAGAGAAACTGGTCGCCTGGAAAGAGTTTAATCTAGAAATACGCAAACACGCCTATGCTGGTGATAATAAAGAAGCCTATCAAGTGGCCAACAAAAAGTCCGCCCCGGCTCTAAGACAGGTTGACGAGCGCATTACTGAAATTGTGTCCATTGCCAAAGAAAATATGCATATCGCTTCTAAAGATACTGATACTCTGGTCGAAAACTCGCGCATCCTTATTATCTTCACCTCAATCGTCGCGCTCTTGCTAGGCATCTCGGTGGCGGTTCTTATCATGCGTGCCGTTAGCAAAGCCATTGATCAGGTGATCAGCAGCTTAGACGACAGCTCCAATCAAGTGGCAGCAGCCTCTCAGCAGATTGCGGCGACATCTGAAGAACTGTCACAATCCACCACAGAACAGGCCTCTTCACTTGAAGAGACGGCAGCCTCTGTTGAGGAAATGAACTCCATGATCAGCAAAAACTCCGAGAATGCCCGTCAAGCCTCAGACACCTCTAGCCGCAGTCATCAAAATGCCAACAAGGGCAAGCAGACTGTTGAATTGATGATTCAATCCATTGGCGAGATCAACGAAGCCAATGCCAACATCATGCAACAGATCAATCACTCCAACTCACAGATTTCAGAAATCGTGCAAGTGATCGCAGAGATTGGCAACAAAACAAAGGTCATCAACGACATCGTCTTTCAGACCAAGCTTCTGTCTTTTAATGCTTCCGTAGAGGCCGCACGAGCTGGTGAGCATGGCAAGGGCTTCGCAGTTGTCGCCGAAGAAGTTGGCAATCTGGCCGAGATGAGTGGCAATGCCGCCAAAGAGATTTCGGCTATGCTCGAAGGCAGCATTCAAAAGGTCGAAGGTATCGTCAAAGACACCAAGTCCAGCGTAGAGACTCTGGTGGCTGAAGGCAAAAAGAAGGTGGAGACCGGCACTAAGATCGCTCATGATTGCGGCGAGGTCTTAGAAGAGATCGTGCAAAGCATTTCTAGCGTGGCGCAAATGTCAGGAGAGATTTCATCGGCCAGCCAAGAGCAAGCTCAGGGCATCGGCGAAATCACAAAGGCCATGGCGCAATTGGATCAGGTGACTCAGCAAAACTCTGCCGCTTCTGAAGAGGCCGCCAGTGCAGCAGAAGAGCTCTCTGCGCAAGCGGAGACCCTAAAGTCAGGAGTGCACGTGCTGATCGAAACCATTCGCGGCGCCAACGGAAAGGTCAACAGCCAGCACGAAATCGGCACAGCACCACGAGCCTCTCGCCAAAAGAGCAGCAGCAAAACGACCTCAGTCGCCAATGCTCCTAGCGGCAGAACTCCAAGCAATGTGGTGCACATTCGCAGGAAGGCGGACCAAGGAGCAGCACCCGTAGCCACTTTTAAGAAGGCCTCTGGAGATGATTCTGTGCCTTCTTACGATGACGATCGTTTTAAGGATGTTTAATACCAATTCCACTTATTCCGTATACCTAAGTTTCTCAATCGGGCGGCTTGTGCGGCCTACAGGGAGTAGGCCTCCGCGCCTCTCTCAATCGAGCCTCGGTCTACGAAAAAATTGGAATTGGTAGGACTGTAGCAATTTGGTTTTTGCCATTGAATTTAAAATGAACCGGCGCCGGCGGCCGAGTGTTCGCAGCTCAAGAGGGAATTAGCGGTATGAAAGCAGCGCCAGTTCAGAAAAATGACTCATCCGGAGAATTGAGTTTGAGCCAGAACGATTTTCAGTTTTTTCGCGGGCTGATCCACGAGACAGCGGGAATTTCACTCTCGGATTCAAAAATGGAATTGGTGCAATCGCGATTGCGCTCACGCGTGATCGCATTGGGGATGTCTGGTTTTGGCGAATACCGCAAGTACTTGCAACAGGCCTCGCAAGATCAGGATGAATGGCAAACATTTATCAATTCTCTGACCACCAATAAGACTGATTTCTTTCGCGAACCCAAGCATTTTGATTATTTGGTTAAAGATTTTTTGCCCACTTGGAAGCCGCGCGGCGCCGAACCTCTCAATATCTGGTGCGCCGCCAGCTCCACTGGTGAAGAACCTTATACACTTTCGATGGTGCTCGCTCGCGCGATGGCTCCTACAATGCGCACCTACAAGATCTTGGCCACAGACATCGATACGGACGCCTTGGCAGCTGCCAGCCGCGGAGTTTATCCCGCAAGTCGCATCGATGAGCAGATCCCACAAGAGTACCGCTCCCACGCCATTGAATATGGTACCGGAGGCATTGCCAACTGGGCAAGAATCCACCCCAATGTTAAGAACAAGATCACCTATGAACCGCACAATCTCATTGAACCAAAAATACCTGGTGAACGTATTTTTGACTTGATCTTTTTACGCAATGTTTTGATTTACTTTACGCCGGAAACGATACTGCAGGTCGTAGAAAAGCTCCACAAAGCTGCAAAACCCGGAGGACTTCTGTTCATTGGCCATTCAGAATCACTAAACAACGTCAAATCCTCATGGACCTCTGTTTCGCCATCCGTCTATATTAAAAAGGCAGACAAATGACAAGACCACAACCCACCCATCATTTGCAAATTGGTGACATTATGATCGCCGAAGATGACGCGATCATCAGTACAGTCTTAGGCTCGTGCATCTCAGTTTGTCTTTATTCGCGACAGCACCGAGCCGGCGCCATCAATCATTTTGCCTTGCCCATTTTTAGCAATGGCAGCGACACCAGCCATCAAAACGATGATTTTCGCTATGGTGATCAATCACTGAGTGTCATGATCGCACAATTTCTCGCCGTCACAGGTGCCACAGCAAAGCAAATTGAAGCCAAAATTATCGGTGGCGCTTCCGTTCTATTAAAAAATGAAGCCAGTCAAAGTGTGGGCCCTACCAATATCGCCATCGCTCGCAAGATTCTTAAAGAAAAAGGCATTCGTGTCGTCGGCGAAGATGTCGGCGGAAATCATGGTCGCAAAGTGCTGTTTCACACTGCCACCGGACGTGTGCAAGTGGCAAACATTCACGAAAACCGTGTACAGCCCAATCAGATTAACCACGCTCATCCAGCTAAGCAAGATCCAAAACCTGTGCATGCTCAACAGAACCGCACATTCGCTGATCGCGCAAAACAGATCCCTAGAGTTTTGATCGTCGATGACTCAAAGACCATTCGTGATCTGCTCTCGAGAATTCTTGCCGAAGGTGGCGAGATTGAAGTGATTGGCGTGGCCGAAAATCCCGTTGTTGCCGAAAAAATGATTCTCGATCTTAAGCCCGATGTCGTGACTTTAGATATCCATATGCCCATTATGGATGGCATCACCTTTTTAGAAAGCTTTTTGCCAAAACACCCACTCCCCTTTGTCTTGATCTCGTCGATGAGCATTGAAGAGGGTGGTGAAGTCTTGCGCGGTCTTGAATTGGGGGCCGTCGACTACATTCAAAAACCAACACTGCAAACACTCCCAGTGGTGGCACCACTCATTCGCGAAAAAGTAAAGGATGCAGCCGTTGCAAGAGTGCGCCGCCAAACTCAAGTTCCCGTAAAATCCAAGATGACCACCAGTTTTGGCGGCCCCTTGAATCAACACTTTATTCTTGCCATTGGCGCATCCACCGGAGGCACCGAGGCCATACGTGAAGTGCTGATGCGGCTTCCGGCTGGTATTCCACCAACAGTGATCGTGCAGCACATCCCACCCGTCTTTTCTAAAGCTTTTGCCGATCGCCTCAACAGCTTGTGCAGCTTTCGAGTCAAAGAAGCCGAAGATGGAGACCTGCTCCAATCCGACCAAGCCCTTGTCGCACCGGGTGGATCGCAGATGCGCATTGAAGCATCCAAGAGCGGCTACTGTGTGCGAATCACCGATGATGCTCCCGTCAATCGTCACAAGCCTTCTGTCGACTACCTATTTGATTCTGTGGCCTCTTTAATTGGAAGAAAAGCAGTGGGTGTCATTCTCACCGGTATGGGTGCTGACGGCGCAAAAGGACTTTTGAATATGAAAAACGCAGGCGCCAAAACCATTGGCCAAGATGAAGACAGCAGTGTCGTTTATGGCATGCCCAAGGCCGCCTATGACTTGGGAGCCGTGGAGACGGTCTGCCCCCTCGAATCTGTTTCTGATCACATCCTTAAGCATCTGATGCTCGCAAAAATCGCTTCGTAGAAATCGCTTCGTAGAAATCGCCTTGTGATCAGAGGATGGATTTATGACTAAACTGAAAATTGTGTACAACCTCACCACTGCGCTGGCGCTGCTCGCTTCTTCGATCTGCACCAGCAAATGCTTCGCACCAAATGCGTCGATGATCAAAACTGGTGGGCTTGATATCGCCTAAGCGCATACCTTGAGCCACTAGAGTTTCTTGATAGATCGTCAATGCCCTCTTTACCATACGCACCTCTATGGCCTGCAGCTGGCCCAGATCCCGACAGTAATTGTAATGATGACTGCGACGAAGCTCTCTCTCAAGAGCGTCGGCAAAGTGGTCCCACAAGTATTTGTCTGCTACAGACTCCACAAACAGCACATAGCCTAACTTATTGGTGACAGCATCGCTCTGCGCACCCAGAGGGGCCAACATCAAAAATTCAGAGGGTAGCGGATGATTTGCCAAGACTTGCGAAATCGCCTCCTGCACCCGGCCCAGCGTGAGCTTCTCGCCAGCAAGATCACAAGTCCGATCCATCTTTTGCAGAAACTGCACGCGAGGAATTTTGCTTTCGCTACCCACGCAACGGATCAAATCTTTCAGATGATAGCGCAACATTCCGTTGGCACTGGTGATCACTGGCGAATAAACTCCACCCTTCAAGAGCTGATCCGCAAGAAGCACACGTGGCTGAGCCTTACCGACATGATCCACATCAATGAACTCCAAAAAGTGTCCGTGCACACTCACCACCGCGCCAAACGAAATGCCAGATGAAATACCAGAAGAAAAGCCACCACCGACTGCCGAGAGCGCCATCCTTGTGCCCGAAGCTGCCGCTGTGTCGTGCGCAGCCCCTGCCATCGGTGCGGAGATCACACCCTCCGTCGCCATCAAGCCCTTGCCCTGAATCGGCGTCTGCGGAAAGTAGGCCCGAAGCTGAGGTATAAATTCAGCCGAAATTCCATCGGCCCAGCAGCTGATCAACCCCAAGCGTGGCCAAAGTGCCTCGCCACAAAGGGTGCCGACCCGATCCAATCGCTGCAGAATCTGCAGCTGTCTGCGGTTGGAAAGCGAACTCACCAATGAGGTGAAGTCACTTTTAATTTCATCCATCAACAGAATCAAAAAGGTAGGACTCCACACTGAGATCAGACCCAGGTCCTCACAACTCAATAGATATCGACAGGTGGCATGGCGCCATTCATTCATATCTTTTATCTGACCGACACTGTTTGGAACCGCTATAAAATATTTCAAAAAAAACTTGGCCAGTGTACCAAAGTACTCCTCATCAGAGGCCAGACCAATTGGCGTGCCTCCGTCTGTGAGTGCTTTGTCTTTCATAAGCGGCGATATAGACCAGTAACTTCGAGTGCCAATGAGCTTGGGGTATTGCCTGTAAACATCATAGATCCAAGCATTGGTGACTCGATTGATCTCCGCCAAAAATGCCGGAGTAAATGGTATGAATTTGTTTTGCTGCGTGGACCCTCCCGTCTTTTCGAAAGCCAAGACTGGCTCGCTTGTGAGTCGAACGCTTGCGTCTTTTGTCATCAACTCAATCCACTCATGCCAATCTTCATAACTGGCTATGGGCACCTTGCGAACAAATTCACTGTAGGACTGAATCTGTGACCATCCCGTTTCACGATCCAATGTGGAGCCCGCCACCAACGCCAGCGTTTTCTGCAAGCGTTGCAGCTGAGTGTCGCGGGGGTTGGCAAAAGCTCGCTGCTGAGATTGCCACGATCCTTTTAGGGTTTGCAAATAGATCCTATGTAGGACGTTTTGCCACATTGACATATCCCTCACGAATTCGCGGCCGCAGCCACTTGAAAGATTTCTTTAGAGTTCGCCATGAAAAGTGAATCACCAAGCGACTGTCCAACTTGCCAAGACAGCAGAGCTCATCTCCTTGCATATGCCCGGGATTCCTATCATGAAAAAACTTGATCTGGGGATTTCCCAATAAGTTGTTCTCAACGCAAGCAACACCCACCTTGAGACGGCCTTTGCAGGTTGAAAATTTTAACACACCAAGATCTTCACGCCAAGATTCCTGAAAGCGCTCGCGCGCCAAGTGATTCATTAGGCTCTTTTCAAAGGCGGGAGTTTCTTTATCATAGCGAGGCCAGTGCTCAGGGACATTGCGAGCAAGACCCAGATAAGTTTTATAACCCTTAGAGATCAAAAACCAATACAATGGACGAAGCGGTTCTTTTAATTTGAGCTTTAAAACGTAATTGAATAGAGCTTTGTGCAAAGCGGTTTGCCCCCAATACTGAGGATCCACGATAGTATCTCCCGAATAAAGCACATTGACAGAACGATTGGCGATAGAGGTCTTGTACACTTTAATTGTTGTGAATCCCTTGAGGTCATCCGTCTTTTTATCAAAGGCCAAGATCACGTGATCTTTATCTTTTAAATCCAAGCAAAACTGCGAAAAACTGATGTCTTCGTAAAATCGCGAAAACAGTTTGAACATGTTCATGATAATTTCTGGCGAAATTGCCTGAGTCGCAAACTCCTTTGCTCGCAACTTGCCGCCGCTAACCCTACTGCCCACGCTATGACCTCCTTGTCGAAAACGCCAACGCCATCCTCTGCGTATTGGCCTTCTAAATAGCAGACCAAATTATAGAAAGATCACATTAACGAGGGCAAGGTAATTTCCTTGACGCAAGATCGGTAAAACGGTTTGCTTTGTGTTAGGCCATTGTTCGCAAAATCTTCACAGATTTCCCCCCACCATGGCCTAGAGATCAGAACGGAACAGAACAGGTCGAACCAAAATGCAAAATACTTATCCATAGGAGTCATTCGTATATGGAGTTGCAAACGCCACCACCATCTCAAGAACCAGAAGCCCATAAGGCGCACACGAACCAAAAACCAACACTCGATCTGGCTTATCGCCCTCTACAAGAGAGCTCGGATTGGGTCCAGGTACAAGAACTATTAAAACGCATTCCCATTTCACCCAAGTTTCCACTCGCAGCACAACGATTGCAGCCCTATTCCACTGCCTTTCCCAAAATTAAGGGCCACAGCGTTGATATGGTGGCCACCCATGAAGAGCAAGTGGTCGCATTTATGCATTCCATGGTGAGCCCGCGCTGGCTGCAGGATCGCGAAATACCCATCGTCTATGGTGGCGATGGCCGGGTGGATTCTCAGTATCGGCGCTACAAAATCGGTTCAAAGGTTTTTGCCCAGGCACTGCAACATTATCAAAAGAACAACTTTACAGTCGGATTCGTTATGGTTCTTGAAAACAACCTGCCGATGCGCAGGTTTTTACAAAACCTGCCCATTGCCACCTACAAAATGACCACCTATCAAGCGACCTCTCTCTTTGTCATCGGCCGACGCCACAAAAGCTCTCGACACAGTGTTTTTGAAGAGTTCCGTCCACAGCCCATTGACTTTGAGCCTCTGCTGGAAACCTGGCACCAAACCACCCTAGCACCTCAAGTCAGTCGCGAGGATCTGGTCCGTTTTTTTAACGATTTTCCCGAAATTCGCGTGTTTCGCCGCAAAGACTCCAAACGCTGGGCCTTTGCTCTATGGGATCAATCCACTTTGCGTCGCTTATCATTTACACAAACCAATCGACTCACTCGCACCGTCAAACCCATTTGGAATTTATTTTCTCGCTTGGGGATGGCCGGTAAATTTCCTGATGTGGGTCAAGCTTGGCGCAGTCTCGAAGTGTGCTTTACCACAAGCGAAAGTCAGCATGCGGAACTCAAGCCTTTCTTGATACAGATAGCCCGACAGGGTGATTATCACACTGTCAATCTGCTCGAGTCTGGATTGAATTCCACTGAGTGGCGATCCTCGCATTGGGCTGAGCACAAAATGCACATTGGACTCTATTTGTTTTCGCCTACAGAGCGCTTTCCAGAATGGCTCAAATTGCCGATTGCAAAACCCATTCATCTTGATTTAGGCTTTGTATAATTTTTTACTGCTGCTTCTGGAGATAATCGACAATGAAAAAGCCAATTTTAATTCCTTCCACGGCCATTGCCAAAGGCATCAAAGACTTCTTTGCAATTGAAGCCGCCTCTGGCATTGTTCTTGGACTTGCCGCAATTCTCGCCTTTGCTGTTGCCAACAGTGGCGCTTCAGAATTTTATTTTTCAACTTTGCAATTCAAAGTTGCTGGCTTGAGCATTCAGCACTGGGTCAATGATGGCCTCATGGCGATTTTCTTTTTTGTGGTGGGCCTTGAGATAAAAAGAGAAATGGCAGTGGGCCATCTGAGCACACCAAAGCTAGCGGCACTCCCCGTGGCAGCCGCCGTGGGAGGCATGGTGGTGCCTGCACTGTTTTATTTGCTTTTCAACCACCACCTCCCCGACGCCAGTCGTGGCTGGGGCATACCAATGGCCACCGACATTGCTTTTGCCGTTGGCGTGCTCACACTCTTTGGCGCCCGAGTGCCACTGACTCTCAAAGTTTTTCTGCTAGCGATTGCCATCGTAGATGACCTGGGCGCCATCATGGTCATCGCATTCTTCTATACCAACGAAATCAGGGGCTCTGGCCTCGCCATGGCCTTTGCGGGTTTGGGCCTGGCCGGACTGCTGCGATTTTCTGGAATGCGCTCTTATTGGGGCTATGTGGCCATTGGCGCTTTTGTTTGGTTTGGTTTTTTATATTCTGGAATCCACGCCACCATTGCTGGCGTGCTGCTTGGCCTTTTGACTCCACTCAAATACCCAACACAAAGAAATTCTAACAAAACCTACTCACCCTTGGATGACCTGATTCACTATCTCCATTCATGGGTGAGCTTTGGCATCATGCCCATTTTTGCATTTGCCAATTCAGGGATTGACCTTAGAGGAATTCAAATTCAAGAGGTGGTGCAGCACACCATTCATTTGGGAATTGTCTCTGGACTTTTTTTGGGAAAACCGATCGGGATTTTTGTTGCCAGCTTTGCGGCGTTCAAGTTGGGTTTGGCTACATTGCCCAACGGTATCAAGTGGCAGCACATTGCCGCCACCGGGTTCTTAGCTGGAATTGGCTTTACCATGTCCTTATTTATTTCAAGCCTAGGTCTACCAGCCAGTTTAGAAATCTATTCTAAGACCGGCATTGTTTTGGGCTCGCTTCTCTCTGGCGCTGTTGGCGCACTGCTGTTGGCAAAAACATTGCCTAAGAAAATATAAACTGGTCCCTTTGTGTGTGAGGCCGCCTGACGGGCGGCTGCATCCTTAGAAA
>CAYMBJ010000072.1:0-19193 GCA_964388665.1 uncultured Pseudobdellovibrionaceae bacterium
GCTGTTTATATAGCTGATTGGGGATTGCGAGCTAAGAGAACTCAATTGAACCAATAGGCACTTCCAAGCGCGAACAGCACCTTGGCCACCTTTCCGTTCCGCATTTAACTATTCCTTTCAGCCTCATTATCTCAGCATATTGAGAAAAATTGGCGTTCCAGGAGCAAATTTCCATAACGGCCAAGGGGACCAGTTTATGCAGACTTGGCCGCAGCTTCCAGCTTTTTCAAATTGAGGACACGAAGACGGCGGCCATCGCGTTGGATGACTTTCTCTTCTTCAAGATCGGTCAGTGTTCTAGCCAAACTTTCCACCACGGTCCCGGAGAGCTTCGCCAGTGCGGTGCGATCAAACTTAACATCTATCAAAATTCCCAAATCTGAGCTATGACCAAACTGTCGGGCAAGTTGCAACAGTGTTGCAGCAACGCGACTTTTGACCGAGTGATTTTCGAGCCCCACAATTCTCTGATTCTTTGCCAAGATGATTCGAATCAAGGCCTGAATGATTCCATTCGAAATCTCGGGGACCTCACTCTGCAATTTTTGAAATCCCTCTCTTTCAATAAGACAGACCTTGGCATTCACCAGGGCTGTGGCGAACACCACGTTTTTTGTCTCAAATCCGATCAAATCACCTGGACCTGAAATACGCAAAATTCCATCGGAGCCAGTCACGCCCAAGTTAATCTGAAAGTGGCCACTTTGGATGCAATAAAAGCCCTCTTTGCCCTCGTATTCAAAATTGACTGAGGACCCCTCTTTCACGTCAATCGTCCTGCGCACCAGATTGATTTTCTGTAAACTCGAAAGTGACAAATCCCGAAGGGCCGACCTGCAGCGTGCCGAGCAGCCCACACAGTCACTGGTCTGATCGGCAAGACCCTTAGCCAGATCTCTGGTCAATTCGTGAGAAAGCCCATCCTTAGGCTGTGGAATCGTCTTTTTTTTTTGTCATTACCTCGCCAATTCTATGGGAGTTGTCTGTAAAAGAAAACTGCTTCCTTGATTTTTATCAAATTCGGTCTTTTTGACTAGAGACCAACTGCCAGAATGCCGAAAACCTGCATGGGAATCAAACATTCAGAAACTTCCTTTTGGAGGCCAAACGTGGAAATCAGCTTTAGAAATAGGATCCTGTTGTCAATTGGTCTGTCCTGCTGTGTCTGCACTGGCGCTGCCGTGCTGATCTCGTCAACAAGGCTTCAGGCTGAAGGGCGACGGGATCTTATCGACAAATCCAGAGCCATCCTCTCGCGCATAGAAGTCGGAGCCCAGTATGTGGCGCAAATGAAAACACTCGACGGAGTCATTTCTGATGCAGTGGCCGACCATCCGGACGGCAAAATCCCAGACGACACCAAGCTCAAAATTTTAAAGAGTGTACCGGTTTATGCCGCCTTTCAGATCGGTCTCATCGGTGCCGAAAAAGAGCACTACAAGTTTCGCATTGCTAGCGATGCCCCCCGTCAGCCAGACAATCGCGCCACCCCAGAAGAAGTGGCTGTGATTGAAAAGTTTCGCAAGGATCCGCAACTCACAGAGCATGTTGAGGAGAGCGCTGACGGAAAATTTATGCTCGTTTCACGCCCGGTGAGAATCATGGAAGAGCGCGGCTGCCTCACCTGCCACGGCAATCCGGCCAATAGCCCTTGGGGCAACGGCAAAGACATCTTGGGGTACACCATGGAAAATATGAAAGACGGCGAAATGCGCGCCACCTTCACCATCATTTCCAGTCTGGAGCCGGTCAAGGCGGCAGCCCAAGCGTCCACTGCTAGCATTCTTGGATGGGGCGCCCTTATTGCTATCTTTACTGTGGGCTTGGGATACTTGGTGATTCGTAAACCCATTGGTGATCTCACACAGCTTGCCGATGGCCTATCCGAATCTGCCGATGACGTGGCTGGCATGTCTTCACAGATCGCCTCCACAAGTTCAGAGCTTTCTTCAGGCGCGACCGAACAGGCCGCGGCTCTCGAAGAAACCTCGGCATCCATGGAAGAAATGAGCGCGATGGTCACCCGCAATTTTGAAAGCGCCAAACAGTCGCAAGACGTTTCGGCTCAGAGTCAGCAGGCCGCCACGCGCGGTCAGTCCGTGGTCGCAGAGATGCTACAATCTATCGAAGACATTGACCAAAGCAACAGCGAGATCATGAAACAGATTGACGAGAGCAATCAACAGATTTCCGAGATCGTAAAGGTTATCAATGATATCGGCAACAAGACCAAAGTGATTAATGAGATTGTTTTTCAAACCAAGCTTCTCTCTTTTAATGCCAGCGTTGAAGCCGCACGCGCCGGAGAACATGGCAAGGGCTTTGCCGTGGTCGCCGAAGAGGTCGGCAATCTTGCCGCCATGAGCGGATCGGCTGCCGCCGAGATCACGGAGATTTTGGGAACGAGCATTCAAACAGTTGAGGAAATCATTCGCGGTACCAAGTCCAAGGTCGAGGCCTTGGTCAAGACTGGCAAAACAAAAGTGGAAACGGGAACTCGAGTCGCCAGACAGTGCAGCGATGTGCTCAACGAAATCGTGGCCAGCGTCCAAAGTGTTGATAGCATGGTGGTACAAATTGCCGAAAGCTCGCAGGAACAAGCCAAGGGCGTTCAAGAGATCAACAAAGCTATGCTGCAACTGAATTCCGTGACTCAGCAAAACACCAATGCGTCGCAAGCCTCCTCATTAGCGGCCGAAAAGCTCTCCTCTCAGGCCTCGGTCCTGCGTGAAACCGTGCAGTCGGTGCTCAAGACATTGAGTGGCCAAGCGTCTGGAGGCGATCTTGGCGGTGACTTTAGTGGTGATTTTAGCAATGAGTTTGGCAATGCCGACAACAACTCAAGAAGACATGCTTCGGCCGCGCAGTCAAAAGGGCGAGCAAAAAAGCGAAAGGCCGGCAACTCCAGAGGAGCCGCATAGCCAATAAGGAGGCCATGGAGCCGTCATTTTACAGAGTGGCGCCGCCTGCCAAAATCAGAAAGTAGATGGTGTCGCTTGCGGGACGTCCTTCAAGGCTGCTGTTATAGAACAGCACCTTGGCGCCGCCACCAATAGAAAAACCGCCCAGCCGCAACAAAGTTCCAGCTTCGGCAAAGGGAGCATTGTCGCCGCGATTGACCATGCGGTAACCTGGACCGGCAAAAGCTGTAAGCCCCACACGAGAACCTTCGCCCAAGCGGCCAACAAATCGCGCCGAACTGTCCAGTCCATAGACGTCATCGAGTCCGCTGGCAAAACGACCAAACGCCGCATTTCGAAAAATAAACCAATCTGCAAAATAGGTATTCAATCCTAAATTCGCTTCTGTGTAACTCACGCCACTGTAACTACCAACAGATACGCCCAGGTCCAGCGTGAACTTTGGGTAATCCTGCACAACGGGCGCAGCTCGGCGCGCGCCTTGAGCAAAACTCATTGAGCTTGCAAAAATGATCATCACGGTTAAAAAAAAAGAAAACAAACCTCTTCCAATCACAACCACCACGATAGTGCATCTGCAAAGTGCGGTCAAATCGATGATGTCATCGCATCCATCACATCCACCACCTCCTTCGCTTCCATCGCATCCATCACAGACCATGGTCGGGCTGCTAGGATATCGTAACAGTCACTTCATACAAAAAGCTCTTATCTACATTTGCAATCATCGCCAGATGTCTTAGCATGATCCTATGATAAAAACTTTTTCGCAATCAAAGCTGCGCCAGGGACTGATAGTGATCACAATCCTTTTTACAATGAGCTGCGCTCTCCACTCACCGCACCCAACAGTGCGCCTACCGACTAGCAGCGAGAGCAGCGGCGAGAGCAGCAGTTACACCAGCAGTGACAACAGACAAACCTCCAACGGCAATGAAGATTGGATTGCCAATTTACCAGGAGACGAAGGTGAATTTTTGGCAGAAGCCAAAGCGCGCATAGCCAACACAAAACTCTATCACACCCATTTGACCAAAGCCGAAATTGCTGAAGAACAAGAAAGACTGGCGCGGCGACTGGCTCAATATATGGCTTTTTTAGTAACAGGCTTTATAGCGCCACCCGACAATCCCAAAACAAAACACATAAACGAGAACACCCTCGCCAGACCTAAACTGATTGATAAACACTTTGATCGCCTTATGAACTCTGCACTTCAATTCATTGCTTGTCCCAATCTAGAAGACTTTGTCTGCCTCGAGAAATTACCGCTCCTCCAACCTAACCCTGCCATGAGAGTCGAAGAGGTTCCGCCCGCAACGGAGGACGGCGAAATCAAATCGCACGGCGACATTGAGTGGCTGAGCGGAACTTTGGACTCAAGCCTTGAGGCCTACTTTACCACCCAGTTTTTAATCCCCGAAGATGATGTTGTCCAAAAGAACACAGTGGCGGCACAACTCGCAAAAAAAATCACTTCTGAGGCGACGACCTCTCTGGACATGGCTCTCTACGGCTTGGATGACATCGACGGCAGCATGAAAACGGTTTTTGAAGCCATTCTCGCAAAAATTGACAATAGACAGATTCCTGTCAGAGCGGTTTTTGACCAAGAAGGCATCAACAAAGGCTCTCCGAGACCGCTTATCATGTCTTACATTGCACCCACAGATCCGAATGAACTTTCTAGATGGATTCTCACTCCGACCAAAGGCCTTAAAACCCATATGGCTTTTCAATACAACGGCGGGACACAAGAGCTCATCAAGAAACTGGCTGAAGGCGCTAAATCCGAAAACGATGCCACAGGTCGTATCGAATGGAGCGATTCAGATATCATGCACAATAAGTTTTTTGTTTTTGGAAATAGCAGCCAGCGGAGTGTGTGGACAGGCACCGCAAATGTTTCGCGTTCATGCATGGGCACCGAGCGCAATTCAAATATGGCGATCTTTATAAAAAACAATAAAATTGCCGACGCATTTTTAGCTGAGTTTAGCGAAATGTATGAGTACTCTGGAAAAAAAACCACCAGCGCGATTTTAAAAAAGGCCACTGGCCCTAAATCCCAACCGCAATTTCCCTATGGACGCTTTCATGGCAACAAAAAGCCAAACACCCATCGCTACTTTCGCTTTAACGAAAACACTCCTCAAGATCCTTCTGATGACACGGACTTCAAGGTCTATTTTTCGCCAACCGATGATGCCGAGCACCGAGCGATCTTGCCGATGCTCCATTCGGCAAAGCCTGGCGACATTCTTCGTATCTCCATGTTTGGTGGCGCTGGCATCGAATATGTGCGTGCATTTCAGTTGGCAGCCGCGCGAGGAGTCAAGGTGGAAATCATTCTTGATTCCTCCTCCGGCCGCACGCCTGGCTCCTGGGCTGCGAGCTCTGGAGACGCAACACTTTTACAGCCCAACCCTTTTCTGAAATTGGCGGCAAGCGAACGCAATCAAGAAAATCAAATCTCATTCAGAAAAAACAAAAGAGGTTCTGGTGGAGTTTGGTATCAAAATCATCAAAAAATTGGCCTCTTGCTTCGCAACACTGGAAGTGGGCACCGGGCCGAGCAGCTCGTGGTGGGCTCGCAAAACTGGAGCGCCGGCGCCAACGATCAAAACGACGAAAACCTCATCGTCATTCGAAACCTAAAAGGCCTCAAGGTGGGCGAAGAGTTCAACGAACACTTCACCACCACACTGTGGCCCGCAGCCGTCGACATCGTCTCCAGCGCGCAATGAGCACTCCTGTGATTACAGGTGAAGCCTTTTGCCCAGATGAGATCTATTCTTGCCCAGTTTTAACTATAGTGCAGACAATATTTCTATTAAACTGGCCACCAGCGCCTGTTGCAGCTCGACCAGTTTCGACATTAAGGTCCAATTGAAAAGGCTTGCCAACAATTAGGGGTTTTCCTTCGCCATCCGGGTTACCGAAAAGAGTCGCATTGTAAATCTCAATATCGTCATCGTTGGAATCCATTCTTTTCACACTTGCTGAAATTGATAAACTGTCACTGCTTGGCGGCATCAATTGAACTGAGTACTCCAACAAATCTATGAGATCATTGGCTTTGGCCACGGCGACTTCTTGACCTTCGGGCAATTCGTTTACAGTACCAATCCCTAGCCCAGTAAACTTCATGGCCTGCGAAGCGTGGATATATGAATTTGAAACTTTACCGTAGCAAATGATTTCATCGTAATCCACGCCAGGCGTTGCCTTAGCTTCTGCGTTTGCAGAATGAGTGGCTAGTGAAACGAAGGCCATACTAAAGATCACACCAAAGAGGGCTGAACTTGTAAAAATTTTTGATTTCATTTTGAGTTCCTTTCAAGCTAATGCTGCGAACTCCACGGCTCGCGCTTAGGGGGTTGGGTAAGTGAGTTATACAGTACCCATTGCAAGTTTTACAATATCCAGAGTTTTGACAATCGATCACACTCTGTACGCTTGTCTCAAAATGATTCAAAATATCGAACACTTCCACCTGAGTCGAAAGTGTAAAAATAATTCGAAACAGGCAAGGCCTTGGCGTAATGGGGCTTCCACTCGAGACCTGTTTTTTCTGGAGACCACGAAGTTATCGCCTCGCCGCTGCTTGGATCGATCACTAGCAGCTTGTCAGAGAGTGGTAAAATCAACTGACCAGCAGAATTGGCTTCGAGATTTACAAACAATTTCTTTTCTTTGCTCACCTTTCGACACCAATTGACGCTCAGATTGCTCTGCTTCAATGAACAAAGCTGGCCATGTATGCCAATGGTTAAAAGCGCATCTCCATAAATGAGCGGCGGCGAGAACAGGGGTTCCTCGGCAATGTAGCTTTTGGTATTGGCGCCACTGACACGATCAAAGCAGGCGACTTGGCCAAAAGCGGAGGGCGCATAGATCTCGCCCATCGTCACACACACATCAGAGTCCACCACCAAGGGTCGACTCCATGCGGATGCCGGCAGTTCACGCTGCCAGGCTATCTCGCCAGTTTTTGCAGTCAGCGCATACAGATTGGGTTTGCCACTGGGGCCATGTTTTTCCACGGCGGTGGTCGCAAAAACCAAGCCCTCTGCATAGACAACGCCAGAGTCAAAATGGCCAATGTCTTTGTGCCACACCACGGGAATGTTCTCCTCCAGCTGATCCGACAACGCCTCCACCGGCATGCTCCGATGATCAGCATCTGCCACGCCACCCGATGTATCTGCCGTAGCGCCATTTAACTTTTGCGAGAGCACTTTGGGATCAGCAGCGTAGATGCCGTCGCGGCCTGCAGCAACATACAGAAGCTCTTCGCCCGCAGCACCATCGATCACTAGGTCGCCCTCGGTGTGCCCTAGGGTTGAAACCACACCCACTAGCTTTCCACTCGAGAGATCAATACCATAAACCCGAGCATGATGCGTTTCGTGGTCACCCTCTCCCGCAAAAAGAATTCCATTCCACACAAGTGGCGACGGCACAGAGATTTTGCCGATATACCATTGCCGTTGAATCTGACCGTCGGCTGCCGAGACTTCGTAAAGTCGGCCACCCAGGCCGCTAAAAAATAAAGATTCCCCTGAACGAACGAATCCGCGAAAGCTGCCTTCAGGCATTTTTTGCTCCCACAGCATACGGATTTGCGTCTGCACACCGGTGCCGGCAATAGCGCCCGTCGGCGCTGACATCTCAATTTCTGTCTTGTAGGAGGTGTTTGTGTAAGTAGCCTCGGCACGAGGCGCCGGCAAAGCCAAGCGATTTTGATAAACAACCCAAGCCAACGGGCGCGCGCGATGGCTGATGTAGCTGTAGGCTTTCACCCCACCATAGATGCCAACATTGAGTAGAAGTGCTGAGATCAAAACCTCTTTGCGCAAAAACCATTTGAGCACGTTCTTCGTCTTTATCCCGACAAAATGAAAGCCAAAGAGCCCAACAAGCCAAGTGATAAAACCACTCAAAATCGCGGTCACCAGTGCAAAAGGAAACACCAATGTTGGTACCAAAATTTTAAAGCCACAAAAAGAACGATTCAAGCTATTTTTAAAATGAGTTCTAAACAAAATACACACGGCCTTGATCTCCATCTACTAAAATTCGGTCTCCCGTTTTGATTTTCTCTGTACAATTCATGATCTCACCGACAGCCGGCATTCCCATTTCGCGAGCGACAATCGCCGAATGAGACAAAGCTCCGCCGCGCTCCACCACCACCGCCCGAACTCGCTGAAAGAGCGGAGTGCAACCCGGATCAGTGGCAATGGCCACCAATATCGCATCTTCCGGCCACGACTCCTGCAACGCCCTGGAAAAGTCCGTCACCACCACGGCTTGCCCTTGAGTTGTGCCCAAGGAAAGCGTCTGCCCCTGCAGGTATTCGTGAGCACCTGTGCCCTCAGCGGCGCTTGCGACTGAATCGGCAGCCCCTCGGCTCTCCCCGTCTCGCCCCAGGGTCTTTTCCAAAATCAGGGCTTCTAATTTTTCAATGTTTAGCAGACTCGGCAAATGAATCTTATGAAATATCTCTGACTCGGCCTTTCGCTGCTGCGATACACTCACCAAGTCTTTGCAGATCCGCAGCTCGCCACGTCTTGCATGCTCGGCGCAGGTCAAAATCTCCTCAAGATTTAGCCAAAATAGCCAATCATTAGCAACTGCGCCAGTCATTGACTGTTGCGCCTGAGAGGAGCTTGCCTTCGCAATAGGGAGATCAAGAAGTCGCTCGACTCGCGAGCTGATACACACTGCGATTTTTCTGATCTCTGCATACTGACGCATGGTCTGCATCTTCCAGGCTTCACGCAATTGCATGAGCTTTACGAGCAATGCCCACTCCTGTTTTGCCGCGAGCCTGCGAAACTTACCGATCTTTTTTAGATCACGTTTCTGAATTTGCGAAAAGCTCTCTTCATCTGTCGACGAATCGTTTAGCTCGCTTTTCTGGTTGTTTTTCTGGTTGTTTTTTTGGGTGTTTTTCTGGAAGTTCTGCTGGACGTTTTTTTGGGCGCCATCGAAAGTGAAGGCCGCCACCTCTTGCCAACGTGGTTGAGCCAGATCGAGCTCTCCTGGCCCACGAAAACCAAAGCGCTCAAGAAACTCTTCACGGCTCTTGGGGTTTGAAAGAGCACGCTCAAATTCATGATTCATTTGTAGCGAAACAGTATCCAACCCCTCGCTCATCCATTTCTGCAACATGCTGTCAGCCGCTTCCCTGCCCAAATCGGCCTCGAGAAACTTTGTCAGGTTTGCAGTCACCATATCGGCAATGGCTGTAATTAAAAAAGGAAAGTGGAGCTCTGCATTTGCAAAAGCATTCACTTTGGCCTCGAGCAGTTCACTCAAACTATCAAGATCTTGAGAACTCAACTGATCAGCTGTGAGGGGAACAAATTCGTTTTCGACGCGGCTCAATTCGGCTGTGGCGCTCTCGAGCCAAGTCTGCCTCTGCGTTTGAAAATTCCAAGCCACTCGGGCCATGCGATAGAGAGAGTAGGGAGTTCGCAAGATTCCCATCGCTGTCACTTTAGACCATTTAAAAATCAACTGTGCATGCGGCGCAAACTGAATCTCAAAAGGAATGTTATGAAAATAACTCTCTTGCAATCGCTCGAGGTTCAGGTAGGGGCGCCCCAGAACCACATCCATCAGGCTCTTGCCCGTCTCACCCGTCTGCAGTTTCAATCCCTCGTAACCCAGTTCTCGCATTGTCGTCGCAAAAGCTCCTTGCGCAGCAAACGCATTTTGCCAAATTTCAAGTGTTAAAATCGCCGGCGAGCTTGGCCACTCCGCAAAGGGGTGCGCGTCCCAATTGCAAGGACGCCCGCAAGAGGTTTGCAAGCGAAGCCATTCCGTTTTTAGCGTCGTTAGCATCGATGTGCCTTTTGTGGTGACAGGCCTTGCCTGCAAGACCCAAAATTTGCCTTTTTCATCGATGGCCCATTCCATATCAATCGGCACTCCAAAATGCTTTTCAGTTTGGCGACCGTAGTGAGCCAGTTTATTGACAAACTCACGAGTGAACTGAGGATGTGCCTTGCGCATGGCCTCTTCTGCGGAAAATTCGCCGATGGCAAATGGAGTGACTTGTCCCGAAACAAGAGACTCACCCAAGCCCACCACGTACTCTGCATACCAGCCCAAATCCAAGCCGCGCGGATCAATCGAAAAAAACACTCCAGAAAATGCCGCCGAGATCATCTGCTGCACCAACACATTCATCGACTTGGCCTCTCTGCCCATGCGTGTCTGATAGGATTTGACCGAGGCACTGTTGATAGAAGCAAAGCAATTTCTGATGGCCGATGCCAATGCGTCCTGATCAGTGACATTTAAAAATGACTGCAACTGGCCGGCAAAACTTGTCTCTATGGAGTCTTCGCCAACCGCAGAACTGCGCACCGCCAATGGGGGATTTCCCAGTGCGCGCCACCAATGTAAAAGCTCTGACCACTCGTCGGCAGAGAGATCAGGATCTTGAAGAATGCATCCCTTCGGCACCGGAAATCCAGCAGTAGAGAGCTGTGCCAGCGCATAGGCCTTGCCACCAACAGAGCTCAGATGATTTTTTGCCACTGTTTCGAAATCTAAAAGCGCATGGGTTGTTGTTTCACACTCATTCACTGCGACCTCCTGCTCAATTACTTTCAGTTGGCCCGGACAAACTCATACTCTGATGAGCGAGATGCCTCATTGGCCCGAATGAGCGCAGATTTTCATACTATTGGGATTTAATGCAATTAAATAAGTGGCCGACGTAGTTATAATAATCTTCTTCGCTTTCGCGATCGATCTCTGAAAGGTAAACAGAGGTAAACAAAGGCGTATTTCCTGTCTTGGTCAAAACAAGAGTCGGATGACAGCGCAGATACAACTGATCACCATTGTTCGAGCTGCAATGAAAAATAGTGTAGGCACACACATGACCGCGGCGCTCAGCATTGAGCTGTGTCTTTAAAATTCCTCGAGCTTCCTTGGAGTAAGAGGAGAGCAAATCAACAGGTCCACTGTTAAAATCAATCGTGCCGTGGATGTCATGTGTTCTTGAATTTGCCCAAAGCGCCGCACCATCAAGATTTCTCAACTCAACGGCCATTTCTGCTGTCTTGAACTCTTGTTTGTAGCAATTGATAAAATCAATTTCAGAACCTGGCAGACGAATAAAATTCAAATGCAATAGGCGTGTCGCCGTGATGCGAAAGCTTCTGGCCAAAGCGCCAATTGTGTCTAAGGTGGGGTTGCCTTTCCCAGATTCGATTTGCTGCACCAAGCGAAAGCTGATACCAGCGATTTCCGCAAGCTTGGACTGAGAGATGTCGCGCTCTTTCCGAAAATGCCGCAAGTTATGAGCGAGGGTCATTCTAACAAATTCTCTATTCATTGCAGCACGCGCTTTTCTCATTAGATAATTGATAACACGCGCAGTTTAGTTCGTCAAATAGTAACTATAATGCGTATTGAGTTACGTTATCTTAACTTTACTGCGTACTTTACTTGGTCGTCACAAAACTATTTTTCACAACATTTCCGTTGCAACCTCAGTTACAAATAATAGCGATTAATCGCATTTAAAGCAACTTCATACTCAATTGGGTGCATCTGAGCTGAATAATCTTCAGATCACCGCAGCACACACTTTATTGCGCTTCATGCCTTTAAAGTCAGCTCGCCATGTCGCGCACCGCAACACAAAGAGCCTGCGATCAAGAGAATGCCTGCCTCAGTCAAATCATCCAATCCCCGATCCGGGTGACAATTCTCACCGAAGCGTTAAACAATAATCGTCTCTGGCGCTCGCTCTTGAAAATTGGTGCCACATTCCCAAATTTTTGCAGGATGAGAACGCTTGTCGCAGACTTGGCAAACCTGTTTGCGCTCAAAAGCCCTCACTCAGAATATGGGGTAATACCTAAATTGGTCCAATACTTGCTAAACTTTTTACCGTGAAGCCATTTTTTTTGGTGCCTCTCCAGAGACTTGGCGAGGAGCCTTGACGAGATTGCAATCTCAGTCTGGAGATCCGATTGACCCTATTCGCTATTCGCCTCAGACAGGGCCCGCTGGCCTTTGTAGCACCAGTTTTACTTTCCCTCGGAGCCTATGCTCTTGCCGGGTTGGCAGACATTCCCGTAGCTGAAGCAAAGACCAGCCTTGAAAAAGGCCGCGCAAGGAGCTTGGGTGTAGTTAGGGCCACTGACGATTACCTGATCAATCCTAATACTGGCCGCTTTATTGTCCCAATTGAAATCCCGAATGACCCGGCCAATGCCACCCAGAAATTCACGGTGGTCAACGCCGACATGAATATCAATTGCCGATTTGCAATTGCCCACCCAAACATTGCAAAGATCTGCGATAAGGCCTTCGGCCAAGCCTGGCGCAATCACACAGGTGTGCGCCACAGCAATCAAAAAACAAAAAATAACACCTGTCTCCTAATAAAAAATGTCCGCTTTGCCGTGAGCGAAGTTGGCCAGATTGAAATGATCAGGGATTCGAAATCCTGGATAGGTGGTTCAGGCCATAGCGATGAAATCGCTAACTTGGGTCGGCAAAAAGATCGCATTCAAAGAATATCGGAGCCTTCGACTCTTTCTACCAGCGCCGAGACCTATCAGATCAGTCGCGAATGCAATCAGAGCATCCCGGTCTCCTTTCTAAACTCCGCAATTGTTTCTAGTTTTTGGGAGTTCAGCAACCGCCAATCGATGGATCAGGACTCCTTTGCAGAAATTTTTTACTCTAAAGTTGTTGGCAGCGTGGTGGGCGAAATTTTTCACCTCATTCGTAGCACTGTTGGTGATCTTAGCACTCCAAATCCGACACGCTTGCAGATGGTGACTCGCTTATTGAGTCTCGAAACTTTTACTGATGACATTGCCAATCGCCGCGAGGGCTGGGGCGATGCCGCCAGCAAAACGGGACGGTGGAGTCTTATCTATGAATTTGGTCGCGCGCCCAATGAATCTAGCGATGACTATGACTTGAATATTTTCGTTGGCATAAAGAGCACTTTTGATATCTCCACTATCACCAGCGGCTGTGGGATGATTGATCAGCTTCTGAACTCCAACTACTACTGTGGCCAAGGCTATCGCAAGCGCACATCGCCGCCGCCTCAGCTAAAGGAGCACTGCGATCCACAGGCAAGCCAATGTCGCGCTGAAAACACCAATAGCAACTGAGAGGCGTCCGTCCTGAGCGTTTGACTCGATGAGAGCATGCGTCTGACTTTTGTACAGAAAATATTTTCACAATCGAGGCGCCGCTTTTGCATTTCAAAACCGCAGCTCCCAAAATATGATATAAGCGAAATCATGATTGTAGAGCCTATGGACAACGAAGACTACAAAGAGCATCCGGAATCCTCAGCAACGGAGTTTTTTGAAAGCATCTGCAAAAACCCGGCGCTGGAAAACGCATGGCTAGAGGCTTTGTCCTATATGGAGACCTTGGCCGCGGAACAGATCCTGGGCAACATCTCTCGCCACACGCCTGAGGCATTTCGCAGAGAGATTGAGACTCATGCCGCTGATGAGTTTCGCCATGCCCAAGAAATACTTGATATGCGTAGCGATGTCGGCGCCGATGGCAACACTTCGCGGGTCTTTTGCAATTTGGGAGAGAGCTTTGTTCGTGGTTACTTTGGCAACCCCGAGTTGATACAGGCAAAGAATCGCCACACAGCTTACGCGCATGGGGCCGTAACGATAGAGCAGTTTCCCTATCAGATCTACACCACCTATTTGCGCTATACGAAGAATCCCAAAGTCAAATCACAGATGCCAAAGATCATTCAAGAAGAGGCTGGGCACTTGGCGCTGGGACGACGAATGCTCAACGAAATCCCAACAGTGGCACGCCTAAGTTTGAGCCGTCTCATGCAGGTCGAAAGATCCATGTGCAGCATCTTTTTGGACAAGTGTGCACGCGCCATTTTAGCAGACTTAAAATTTGGCGCCACAGCGCTCAACAAAGCTCTACAAAACCCGCTGTTCGCGGTCGCCTGGATTGAAACATTGGCCGACTCAGAAAAAACACCGGAGCGCGCCAGTCAACTGCGCGAAGCCGTCCTGTTGCAAAAGTGGCAAATGCGGCACAACCCCGATTATGTGCGCATTCAAAAAATCTGTCGCAAGCTTTATCAAAAGTACCGCTCACAGCTTCGTGACCATGTAAGCTTGCAATTGAACCAGCAGGCTCCCCGCAGTGAGGCTTTCAGCGAGGCTTTCAGTGAGGCTCTTGAGCCGGCACTCCAGCGTCGGCTTCATCAGCATTATCAAGATCTGGCAAAATGCCACCCTTCTATTCTCGTTTGTCATGTGTTGCAAAGTCTCTTAGAGGTCAAGGGACAATGAGCACTGCCTTTATTTACCCTGGACTCAATGGTCTGTTGCGCAGGAGCGATCGCGAGCGATTCTTGCACTTGCCAACGGTTCGCAATCGCCTCACACAGGCGGGGTCCATACTCAAACAGGATTTTAAAATCAACATCGATTTTTTGCACTTTCTCAGCGCCCCCAAAGAGCACATCTATGCAATCGAAAACATCAATCTAGCCGCCGTAGCTATCTGTTCTATGCAAACAGGAATCTCAGAAGCCCTAGGCGAAAAAGTGGGAGCACCTGACTGGGTGATGGGTTGTTCGTTGGGAGATTTGGCGAGATCGGTCTTTGCCGGAGCCTATCAGTTTGAACAGGCCATCAGAAATCACATTCGCTTTACCAGACAAATTGACGGCATCGATAAAATTGGCAAAAACATTGGCGTCTCGAGCTCCACTCAATCCGAATTTTCGGATGATGACTTTCTCAGCTTTGCAAAACTCGATGTGGATGTCTCACGTCTGACTCCGAGGTTTTTAAATGTTGGTGGTCGCTTTGCCGATCTTGAGAAACTTGAGGCCATGGCCAAACAACGTGGTTGGAACACCATGGACATTCTGCAGTACCCAGCGCACTCTCGATACATTAGGCCCTATGTTGACGCCATCTCGGAGCAGTTTTCCGAAATATCAGTGAGCCGTCCACAAATTAAGATCTTCTCTAGCTTTTCAAATCGTGAGCTCGTCGATCCAGATCACATTCGCGAGGAGTTTTTGCTTAGCATCACCCAAACCATTCAATGGCACTTGGCCATTGAATCCCTCATCCAGCAAAAAAAAGTCACACGCTTTGTGAGTGTTGGCCCCTGTCGCAGTCTGATTCTGATGATGAAGGATATCGATCCTAGCATCGAATGCATCGATGCTCTTCGCATTTTATAGAAAATCAGATACAGGCTACTTAAGAATGATGCTGATCCCGTTCAACTGCCCACTCACAAGACCCATGTCTGTTGGCGGCTCTTTAAAGAGCAACCATTTTTGCAAGGCCGGGCTTTTTTGGTTCAATGAAGTTAAATCATCTTCAAATAGCTCCACGGCTAGCAAGGCCTTGGCTAAAACTTTTTGAATTTCTGGCAACTTGGGAATGTTTTGCTCTTCCGAACCATTCAGATCAGCCAACATGGGATTGTGTCCACCCTTTTGGTTCAGAAGCAGCTGCACCATGGCTTTCGGTACGCTCTGCCAATGCAAGAGTGCACCACGAGCCAGCGTCGCGTTGTCATGGGTTCCCTGAAAGTACGTGACGGGAACAGAAACAGGATAGTCTGCAGCGACGTACTCTTGCTCTAGGTCTTCAGTGACGCCGCGATCGAGACAGTCCTGCTGACTCAGCTCATTATCTGCCAAACCGCGAACGTATCTCCGTTCCTCAATGCTATAGACTGCGCTGGGTAAATCATCCTTCCCATTGAGCTCTTTGCAATAGATCACCCTGTGCACATGGTAATCGATTCCCATTGGCTTCTGAGTTTGGTGGTCTGGAGCTTTGGCAGCGCTCTCGTTCAATTTTGATTTTAAAGCAGTTAAACTTTTCTTAATCGCCCGCAAATCATTAGACAAGTACTCTTTCAGATCACTTGCAAGTTGAGCATATTGATTCTCTAAGGTTGATCTCGCGTGAATCTGCATCCAAAAATTCAAGACATCTGAGTAGGCCGAATCAGCCATCAGCAAATGAAATCGTTCTCGTTGTGACTCGCGCAGTTCTTCCAAAACGAGATTCAATTTCTCTGCATACCAATCTGCTGCATGAATATTCTTAGAATCGTAAACCACACCCTCTAGCACGATGGCCTTGGTGGACTCTGCAAAAAGATTCGCGTAGCGAGTCGCGGGCACAGTGCCGTAGGAAACTCCATACACGGACCAGCTTTCTATCTCATAAGACTTGCGAATCTCATCCATGTCGCGAATCGTGTTTTCTGTGGAGTAAAGACTAACATCACGGTACTCAGCAAAACTTTGAGCGGCAGAACAACCCAGTCCGCGCTGATCAAAATGAATTTCATTCCAGGCCCTGTCATTTTCATTTAAAAATGTACGAATGCCGTGAGTGTTTTGACCAGGGCCTCCGTCCACAATGACAAAGCTAGGTAAGCTTGGATCAAAGTGAAATGCCGTCCAGGCATAAATCAATATCTCGCCTTTTGCTGGGTCAGAGTAATCCTTAGGAACGGCAATCCATTTTCCCACCTCTGGCTCTTTTAGCCCTGCATACTCTTTACAAAAATTCTCTCCCGAAATATAGGTGTCTTCTGTGGGTTCACTGACTCCACTCGGGGTCAACGGCGTCGCAGTTGGTACGAAATCTGTGGGCACTTCAAATGCATTGCACCCAGCAAGCAGTATCACAGTCGCACCGAGCCCTATTATGTAGCATAGACTCCCAAAAAGGTTTTTCATCACGCCTCCCCCATTCTCCCACTTCGCCAATCTGACAAACCGGCAAATTGGCAAATTGACAATAAAATTTAGCATAGAACTGACACAGAACTCTCAACTAGCAACAATATCTGCCCAAAATGAAAACTTTTCTTGTGCTCTTCCCCTTTGATCTTTTTCACTGGATGCAAGCCACCGTTTTACCGCTATACCAGTAAATGTCCCTATGCCGAGCTGTCTGCACGGCTTTTCGTGGCTTTGGCCATGTTGAGAGCACAATCTTACCGCTTTACCGGTAATTATGGCCTGATTTTGCCCCAGATGGCTTGTTTTTGCCTCATGCAGGACTTATATTACCGATATGACGGTAAATAAGACTGATTTTTCTAAAGTTTTGAAGGCCACTCGCAAGCAAGCTGGTCTTTCCCAATTGGAACTAAGCGAGCTCGCAGGCGTTGGCAAGACTCTGGTATTTGATCTCGAAAATGGCCGCGACACCGTCAGCTTCGCAAACTTAAAAAAGATCTGTCGCGTTTTAAACATAAAGATTCAACTGATCCCGCCTACAACTTCCTCCCCACAGAGCTCCTCCACACAGAGATCCAATTTATGAGAACGGCCACAGTGTACTTGCACGACAAGCCCGTCGCAGAACTCAGAGAAATTTCTGAGAGCGAATATGAACTGCATTACCTGCCGAAGACTGACGGCAAGAGCATTTCCCTAACAATCCCGTTCAGTCAAACGCCACACAAGTTTTCTAAGTTCCCGCCCTTTTTTGAGGGACTGCTCCCTGAAGGCGCGCAACTGCAAGCACTGCTTCGGCAATACAAAATCGATGAAAAGGACTATTTCAGCCAGCTCATGGCCGTCGGCGGCGAGTTGGTGGGGGCCGTGACCGTGCAGGAAACTAACAACTGATGACCACAAAACGCTGCCTTTTTAGCTATGAGCCACTCAGCAAAGGCGAGACCTACTATTCGGAGGTCGGCCTCAAGACCTTGTCCAAAAAATTGCATACTCTCAACATCTTTCCCTACACCGCCGAACAGCAAAGACGCGAATCTCAACGCCTGGCCGGAAAGATGTCCATACAGGGCGTGCAACCAAAGTTGAGCGTCATCCTCAACGAAAAAAAAGAACAATTTGAAATCACCGAACGCGGTGGGCACTACATTGTAAAGCCCGCCGTTGCTGACTATCCTGAGCTCCCTGAGAACGAGGATGTAACAATGGATTTGGCCGCCATGGCTGGAATCGAAGTCCCGTGGCACGGTCTCATACAGGGCGCTGACGGGCGCAGATCCTATATCATTCGTCGCTTTGATCGAAAAGGCAAAAAGGGCAAAGTTCAAATGGAGGACTTTGCGCAACTCATTGGCGCCTCAAGGTCAACAAAATATCTTGCAACAACAGAGCGAGCAGCTGAGGTGATCGAAGAGCACTGTACATTTCCGACCTTGGAGCTGCTAAAGTTTTATCGGCTTATCATTTTTAGTTTCATGATTGGCAACGAGGACCTGCATCTAAAAAACTTATCGCTAATCACCGATCCACAAAAAATTCGACTCAGCCCCGCTTATGATTTGGTGAATTCAACCATCGCTCTCGCCAACCCTCAAGAAGAACTGGCTCTTGAACTAAAGGGGAAAAAGCATGGCTTTCATCGCTCTGACTTCATTGAACATCTTGGAACTGAGATCTGTTATCTTCCGCAAAAAAAGGCAACCAAAGAATTTAACTTATTGGTGGCCTGCATTCCGCAATGGAAAGCGAGAATACAAAAGTCTTTCTTGAGCGCCCCGATGAAAAGCGCCTACCTTAAACTCATAGACCAACGGGCCGCACGACTTGTTTAGTTTTAGTGCGTTCTCGGAGCCTGTTAATACCAGTTCCACTGAATCCGTATTCCTTCGTTGCTCAATCGGTCTTCGAATAAATTGGAACTGGTATAATTACATTCCAATCACGACAGAGCTACAACGGTAAACTTGACCATTCATTGTTACAGAAATATTCGCAGTGGTTTCGTCTTCGGGACCAACTCTGTTGTCACGAACACTGATAAGATCACGGGAGCCACTTTTTCCGTCCACTTTATCTTCAAACTTTGCAGACACAAACGACTCATACGAGGGCGAAGTCCAGCTTGCGGTCCCCCCGTCTGCATGCCAGGTTCCCTGATCGATAACGATCTCTTTATTGTAATCCAAATCCAAAACACTCAAAAGTATCTTGAGAACTTTAGCCCCGCCATCTTTTATAAAGTAAGCTTTTTGGACATCAACAACACCGCAGTCCTCGCCCTTAGAAATCACATGACCAATTTCGTATTGAGCAAGGCTCAGACTTCCTGAGCAAAAAACCGCCACAGCCAAAAACAACCGAAGAAAAGAGAAGCGTAGCAAATATTGACGAAGCGATTGACGGAACAAAACTGAAATCACAAAAACCTCCTGAGGCCTGATTATACTGACCAGGCCATTTGCTAGTGGACATATTTGATTTGTTATGATTTTCTT
>CAYMBJ010000073.1:0-19108 GCA_964388665.1 uncultured Pseudobdellovibrionaceae bacterium
AGCAAAAGTGAATAAGTCCCGCATAAGATAAGACGGGCAGAAGTAGTTCTTGAGCCTCGCTTTTTTTTGAGTTTCGTTTGGCAGCGATTAGATTCCTCTTTTAAACTGGGGAGAGGCCTTCTTTTGTCAGCGAGTTAACTTCAGTGTATAAAAATCGCCGCTGGAGGAAGCTTCTAGCTTTAGATTCTTAAGCAGTGATAGGCCGGCCAGGCGCTCACAATTGTTACAGTAAGCAATTGGAACGTTGGTAAAGGTCCACTTGCCAATGTGAAGGGATGGCGCAAGAATTGAATGAATCTTAATCTTTGAACCATCGGCCAGGGTCGCGATGCCTTGCTTTGCAGTTCGCAATTGTTTTGGAAAATGGATTTCAGCGTCTTTTGTTGGAATAGTAACGGTGCTTGCGTCAGTGTCGACCAAAAACACTTCTGGCTTGGCGCCACTTTTTAGAGATATGGGAAGCGCAAAATTTCCTTTGGCAACTCCAACCAATTGAATTGTTTCATTTGGAAGGCTCTCCCCAGAATTGAGGAGTTCAATATCGGCCGCCAAATCTCCTGAAACAAGTCCTTCCGCCTCTGGATAGCGGTTAGCGAAAGACTTCAATAATGACACGGCCTCTACAACGCGCCCAGATTTAACATAGGCCTGAGCAAGTGTTTTTGTAATATCCACTAAATTTGGGCTCAGTGCCAGAGACTTTTCATACCAGCCAATTGCCTCATCTGTTCTATCAAGAGCATCTAGATTTCTTCCATAAAAGGCCATGAGGTCATAGGTGCCATGGCCGCTCTTTAAAATCTGGCTATAAATGGGATCTGCTTCGGCATACATTTTAGCTCGGGTGAGCTCAAACGCCAGGTTCGCAGAATAGGACACACTATTTGGAACCAATTCCAACAATCTCCTGTAGGCCGCCCGCGCGCAGTCGCGATCTTTATCTCGGACACATTGATCTCGTATGTCCAATATCTTTTCTTCGTTCTTAATAAAAGAGAACACTAGGCGCGGGCTAATGGAAACCAAAAGCTGACCTTGGTATTGAAAGCAGAAAAATAGAATTGCTACGAGCAAACACACTACGAAAGAGACTTTAAAGAAGGGATTTTGATTTTTGCTGGTGTCATTGGTGAGGCCGCATTCTTGGCAAATCGAAGTGTTTCCAAATATTCGATCCAATGAAATTACAGAACTACAGTACTTGCAGATTTGTTGCGAATTTGATGGCATGAGCCCCGTATATCATTTTCGACTGCTTTTACGACATACTTTGGGTATCAATTGAAAAATATGCAAAAGGAACTGAAGAGTTATAGAGGTCACCCTGTGCTCGAGTGAGCGGAGTGACCCCTGGCAAGCGGTGCTTATTACTTAGTCATAACAGTAGTGGCAGCAGGAGTGCCATCTTGATTCAGAAAAATAGGTGCAATTTTGCTCATCTTTTTCATTTTTTTATCGGCAGCTGCAGTCTCTGTGATCTTGTAGCAACCGTTAACAACCTCTACCTGTGGGCTAGTAAATGCGGGCTTGGCTTCTGTCGTCGCCCACTCTTTAATTTCTTCTGCAGTTTTCATAGTTGTTTCATCTTCCAAAGCTGGGCAATTGGGAGTGGCCGTTTTTGCCGCAAAAGCAGCTTGAGCCAATACAAGAGAAACAACTGTAGTTAGAACGAGTTTCATGAATCCTCCTCAGGATAATTGAATTTACCTTTTAATAAGGTTAGGCGATTAGATGCAGATTTATTGAGGAAGACAAACTTCGCTGTGGAGAGTTATCACTACTTCTTCAATTCTTCATAATTGGATTTGCACTTATCTCGTTATTGATAGGTTTCGCTGTGGTTGAGCGTGACTTGCGTCTTGACCGCTGCTTGGGAAATTGGCAGATAAGGCCGAGGGCCTGATCTGCCAATGAGTCAGTATGTCACCATTTAGAGGGTTTTGATTTTTACGCGAAAAGTTGGTGCTAGTGCTATTCAGGATAAAGGTTGCGGAAATGAAGTCATTGATCTCAGAAGTAAAAAACTCTGCATTGTTGGTCTTGTCCTCTAGAAAAATTCCAGGAACAATTGAAAAAATGTCTCGATTCAACTTCATCGCTCCGCTGTAAATGGTGTGGCTGCCTTGTTGTCCATTGGAAGTCACTTCGACATTATAAGTGTCGGCATCAAGCCAGTTCACTTGAGCAGATTTGTAGTCGGACATGAGACCAATTTGGCTGATGGGCTCTTGGCAGCTCAGATAGGGCATGCCGTTGCCGAATCCATTGTTGACTCGGCTGAAGGCCATTGCTTGAGTAGTCATAAGGGACATGGCTAATAGTAAAATGATTTGTTTCATAAGATCTCCTTGTTATTGGTTGGTTTGTGGTTGGAACTTTTTTTAAGATTTATATTGAAACTTGATTTCGGATTTGATTTTTTGTTTGGCCTGGCGTGAGGCTGGTGACCAGCTCTGACATCCAGAGGAAACAATTGAATGCCAAGGCAATACACTCGATCAGAATTTTTCTGAGCTGCAAATTTCTCTTCAAAACGATCTTTAAATTCGTTAATTAGCTCTTTCATCGCCGGAATTGACTCTTCGTTCACTGCCATCATTAGGGTTGAAAAATCTCTGAGATTCACGGCGACCTCTTCCAGCGCGGACAAGCCCTTGTTCATAGCCTGACGGTGGTGCTCACGAATGTCTCGAGAAGGAATATCAGTGGTGGTGCTAACAATCTTTTCTGAGGCCATCCAGCCAGTGTCCGTCTTAGTGATCAGGTTGAGCTTTTCCAATCTGGCCATGGCCTCTTCGGCCTCAAGCTTTGTTAGGCCCAAGCGATCAGCGATTTGAGACATGCTTTCAACTTTAGGTTTGTTCTTTAACAGCTCCATAATTGCAAAGTGCTGCCAGTCCGCCACCAGGCGAAATTGCTCTATATCCAATACATCAAGTTGCATTTGCTTGCGAAGTTTCTCTTGAGCTTTTTTTCGAGTTGCAGGGCTGCGAGAAAACTTGGCATCTAGGGAGCACAAAAAAACTCTCTGCTCTGTTGCAGAAAGTCCAAGCTCTTCGGCCAGAGTGGCTCCGCGAGCTGCGGAGAGCCCGCAGGTGCCCTTGAGAATTTGCGAAAGCTTCGGCGCGGGAATCTTTAAGTCTCTCGCAAAGGCCCGCATCGAGTACCGGGCGTTTTTTCTTTGTCTTAAGTCATACTCTCGATAAAAAAAATCTCGAAAATCAATATTTTTCATTAAGATGCTTATACACGGAATGAGCAACAACGAAAAAACTTTCCTGACAAAGCACTAGAGGAGCTCCCTCGTTACGGACTTCCAACGGTCGTCAAGAAAGCCAGCAATGTAATCGAAAGCAAGATCATAATCGATACCGATGCTCTCTTCCCAGCTGCCCTGAAGGGCACTGGTGACCCGCGATCGCACGCGCCGTAGTAGCCGAGGGTGTTTGCGCGGATCCAGCGCCTGAAGCCGTTGTCGATACAGGCTTTGATAGGAAGCCCGCAGGCTATCATCAGAAAGAATAAAATCAAAAAGGGCGCTCTTGGTTTTTACATTGAGATCATTCACTGAGGCTCTTCGCTGCTCGTCGGCCATGACTCCCAAGGTGTTGTCCAAATCCCAAGTGATCACTTGCCATTTGCCACCGTACTTTGATTTGATTCTGGCATTAAAATAAAGCCGATCATTGTTTGCATTGCTTGCCAGGCTGTCCCAGTGACCAGTAAAATTGACAGCGGCCATATAGCCAAAGATGTTGTCTAAATCAAATAGTTCTCGAAGTTCATCGGAGCTATCGTCTTTGGTAATGGCTTCGAGCTTCTTGATCGTGGTGCACATCAATAGCAAAGCCCTTTGGTCCTTTGCATCCTTTTCTTTGGAGATTGCCGAGTGCTCCACGCATGCTTTGGACTCGGACTCGAGGGCTTGGATGGTGCCCTCGGTTGCAAACATCGAGTCGTTCAATATGACCGTCTTGGGTTTGTAAGCGGCTGAATGAAAGTTTTCAGATCTAAAATTCGCCTTGGCTTTTGCGGTGGCATAGGTGCCGCCATAGAGTGCGCCCCTGATTGATTTGGAATCAGTGCTTTCAAATCTTGATTTGAGAAAGGTTTTATCGATCTCTTCGGCAATGTAGTAGAGTCCTTTGTAGTCCATCTGTGGTTCGCAATCCTCAACTCTGTAGGCTCCGCCTCGGCAATAGCGAATGTACAACTGGGTATGGGCGAGGCGATACACCAGGGGCTTTTGTTGAGACGGGCTTTTCATAAAATCCGCAAAGATGCGACTAGAGATCAGTTCGCGCGAGAGAGAATCATCATTGGTGCCATGGCCGCCAGAGCGAAGATTGAAGCTTGAGAGCCCAAAGAGGTTGTGCTGTTTTTGGCACGGAGAGGGGAAATTAAAAATTGTGCCGCTCTTTTCAAAAAGTTTTTTAGAGTCATCTTCGTCCAAGACAACCTTGTATTGGCGCTTCAAACGGAAGTTAGGCGTATTGCCGCGAACGCGGTAGGCGGCATTGAAGAGGCAGCGCTCAGGGTTGACATCATTGAAGTTTTGATAGAAGCAGACCTCCTTGAGTGGCCCATGCGCGGGTCGTCCTTTGCAGCGTCGGCCAGGACCTTGCTCTCCGTTTCCTCATGCACAGTTAGCACCAATTTGTGAATATGCGAGTTGAACAACCGCTCCTGTGTCAGTTTGTAAATCTCTGAACCGCCCAAGCGAGATTTCGTGATCAGCTGTGGACTGCAATCTTCGGCAGATGCAAAGCAGGCCAGTAGAAGGGAGAGGCACCATGACGAGGTGGTTGCAATTTTCAAAGCTGGAAGTGCATTCATAGTTTAGCTTCGCTTTCGTGGCCATCCCACCACTCAAGAGTTTAGCAGATTCTAGATTCATATTTGCATTTGCTGAACTGGCATTTGCAATTCCAAAGCCGAGGGTTTTCGCCGAGAAATCAGCAAAAGTGAACTCCAGCTTTGGTAAATTTTATAGATTTGCGAACAACTTCGACGCCGCCCCGGGGGGTGCAAGATTACAAGTAGGTCTCGTAGATCTTTTCAGCGATGCGAACTCCATCACAGGCGGCTGAAGTGATGCCGCCAGCATAGCCGGCGCCTTCGCCTGCAGGATATAGGCCCGGGTGCGAAACGGACATCAATGAGTCGGCATCGCGGGTGACACGCACAGGGGAGCTGGTGCGCGATTCAATTCCATAGAGCTGTGCGGACTCGTGAATGAAGCCGCGCATGCGCTCATGAAATTTTTCGAGCCCTATGTGCAGGGAGTTTTGCAAATCTTTTGGTAGCAGTTGGTCAAGGCGAACAGGAATGGCCCCAGAGGGAGAACTGGTTTTTGGCAATTGGCGACTGGGTTTGTTTTCCAAAAAATCAATGAGCCGCTGAGCAGGCAATTGCTGGTGGCCGCCCAGTGCTTTTACGGATTCAAATGCGCGCCTTTCGAGCTCGCGACGAAATTTGAGACCACCAAAGAGATCTTTACCAAATGATTTTTCGTGGGAGACGCTGACTACGATAGCAGAATTGGCAAAAGGGGAGTTGCGATTGTAGTTTGACATGCCATTGACCACGACTCCGTCGGCTTCCGTGCCACTAGCCAAAACAAAGCCGCCCGGGCACATGCAAAAACTATACACGCCAGTGTCAGTGGCGCGATTGTGATGGGCCAAGCGGTAGTTGGCCGCCTTGAGTTTGGGATGCTCCCCCCACTCGCGGTACTGAATCTGGTTGATCCACTTTTGCGGATGCTCCACGCGCAGGCCGAGCGCAAAGGACTTTCCTTCCATAAAGACATTGTGGCGATGAAAGCACTCCAAAATATCTGTGGCCGAGTGGCCGGTGGCGATGACCACCTGATCGCTCTGAAAGAATGTTTCGCCTCGGGCCGAATTGGCGGCGTCACCAATCTTGACGCCGCCAATTCGGCCCGAGGCAACGACGATGTCGGTCAAGGGGCTATCAAAATGAATCTCGCAGCCCAGTTTGAGCAAATATCTGCGCATGAAGGGAATGATTCGGCGAATTTTATCGGAACCCACATGAGGGTTGGCCAGGTATTCAATTTCTCCGGGAGCACCAAACTGCACCATCTTGCTGAGGACATAGGGGATGTGTGGCGATTTGATTCGTGTGATCAGCTTGCCATCAGAATACAGACCAGCTCCGCCCTCGCCAATGCAAACATTGTTGTTGAGATCAAGTTCGCCGTAGCGCCAGTAACGATTGATACCCATGATGCGCTTTTCGGCAACAGAGCCCCGTTCAAATATGATCGAGGGGAGCCCACGCTCTGCCAATCTCAGGGCGCAAAAAAGTCCGGCAGGCCCTGTGCCGACAATAATTGGTTTTTGCCGCTGGCCTGAGTGGAGTTTGCTCAGCTCTGGCAATTTTTCAATTTCAAAGCTGGGTTGAGCTAGCGCCTCGCCATCTTGTGCCACCTCCACAGAGTATATAAATCGTGGCGGATGGCCGCGGCGGGCATCAACACTTTGTTTTAAGATGCGATGATCACTGTAATTGCCCACCAGCCATTGCAATTTTTCTTTAAGGTCCTCGTCGAGACCAAGGCTGAGGTCCTCAATTTTTTTGGACATAGTGGGCGAAGATAGCGCATCTTTTCTAAAAACGCCACCGGGATCTTGACCTCTCTGGGTGAGCGATTCAGGATGGATTTTCAATTAGAACGGAATCACATAGATGAATAGTCATAACTTTATCGATAGCCACTCGCACCTGGCCGATGAGCGCTGGGGTGATCAACTTGATCAGCAAATCAAAGAGGCTCACCAGTGGGGAATCACAGAATTTTTACAGGGTGGCGTGGACCCTGAGGATTGGGCGCGCCAGGAGCGATTGGCCGAGCTTTATCCTGGCCGCATTGGGCTTTGCTTTGGACTGCACCCTTACCGAGTCGCCGCGTGGGAGCCGGAGGCTTGCGAAGAGGCTCTAGATCAGCTCGCACGAGCGTTGCCTCGCGCCCGAGCCTGCGGCGAGCTGGGTTTGGATTTTCGTCCCCACATCATGCGCGACTCGCGCAATCGACAAATTGAAATGCTGCAGTCTCAGCTTGAAATCGCCGAAGTGGCCGCCAAACCCTGTGTGTTTCACTTTGTGCAGTGCTTTGAGGAGGCGGTGCTGATCTTTAACGAATATGGTCGCCCCAAGTATGGAGGCATGGTTCACAGCTTCAATGGATCGTGGGCCAAGGCGCAGGAGTATTTGCGTCGTGAGCTGCTGATCTCTGTTGGCGGTCCGCTTTTACATAAAAAGAATCAACGACTTGAGACGGTTGTGAAAGAGATCCCTTTAGAGTTTTTAGCGCTAGAGACAGATGCCCCTGATCAGCCCCCGCCAGAGTATCAAAACCAGCTCAATCCATTAAAATCAATTTGGCAAGTTGCAGAAAAGGTAGGGAGCATTCGCAAAATGGAGCCGTCAGAGGTATTAAGGATCAGCAGTAGCAATGTTCGGCGTGTATTTTATCGCCAGTGAGAGCAAAAGGGGAGCGTGAGCATGGGTGTAATTTTATTTTTCACCATGATTTTGGGAGTGTTGTTGGTCAGCACCACTCTGTTGGTTTTGACTCTGTGGAATTGGCTAAAGGTTCGCAATGATCGCTTAACGGCAGAGATAGAAAATCAAAATTTGCCGCTCCTTAAAAAAGATGTTTAAATAGGAGGTATGGGCAATCGCAGTCGTTCACACAGCAGAGCAAGTTCTCAGAATCAATCCACGCACAGCCAATCCACTTACAGCCGATCTGGTGAATTGGATCGCAGCAAAGAAGAAGGCATGGCGGCCTGGGACCCTGAAGACTATTCAAAGGATCCGCTAGCAAGTCCTCGAAAAAAGGGACGCTTTCACTCTAAGGATGTCGAAGAGAGCCAGGTGGACCCCGTGACACGTGAGCCACTTTTGCAAGTGGCTTTGGAATCAGGTGTTTTTGCCTTCAACATTGCGAGGTCCTTTACCTATGCACTTCAGCAGTGGAGTTTGCCTTTGATCGAGCGTTTGCTGTTTGAACGAACTCGGGAACCGGTGGAGCACAATCGCAAAGACATTGAGATTCTATATCGCGAATTGATTTCGCTGTTAAAAAGAGACGCCAAAAACATTGCTGCTGGAACATACCCACTGAGCGTGGTGAAGTTGGAGTCGCCCATTGAGCAGTGGTTCAAGTTTGCCAAAGTGGTGGCTGACGGTCGCCGCATTCATCGCCGCCGCAAAAATCACAAGATCAAAGACTTCGGTCACAAAATCACACCTGAATTGGATGAGTATCCCGAGTACTATCGCCGAAACTTTCATTTTCAGACCGATGGCTATCTGAGCGACGAGTCGGCGAATCTTTATGACACCCAGGTGGACATTCTTTTTGCTGGGGCCACAGATGCTATGCGCAGAATGGTGGTGCCATTGCTTAAAAAGCGCGAGTCCTTGCGCGCCCAACGCAAATTGCGATTTTTAGAAGTCGGAGCGGGTGTTGGCAATCTCACCCGCGACATGCGCAAAGCCTTTCCTCGTGCTGGGATTGTCGCCTTGGACTTGAGCAGTCCCTATTTGGAAAAAGCAAAGGCAAAGATTCCTGGTTTGGAGACAGTGGTGGGGGCAGGAGAGGATCTGCCCTTCAAAGCAGAAACCTTTGACCTGGTGTACTCTTGCTTTCTCTTTCATGAGTTGCCTCGCGCAATTCGCGAGCAGCATTTGCAAGAGGCTATGAGAGTGCTCAAACCGGGCGGTTATGTGGCCATTGTGGATTCGCTGCAGAGGGATGATGACCCCAGGCTCAATTGGGCACTCGAGAATTTTCCGCGCGATTATCACGAGCCATTCTATAAAGATTACACCTTAGACAACCTGAGGGAGCTCCTCGAGACAAATGGCTTTCAGGTGGTGGATGACACCCACGGTTTCTTGGCAAAAGCCATTGTTGGAAAAAAGCGCAAAACCGCATTGTCAGATTGAATTTTTCAAATTTTCCTCGTAGAACCTCACTGAAATACAATGTCTATCTGATAACCATTTTCAACATTTCATGAGCGAGGAAAAATGAGCACGATTACCCAGTTTATTGATCACCACTATCGCCACTTCAATGCAGCAGCTCTCAAAGATGCGGCCAAAGCCTATAAGACTCATCTTGATCAGGGTGGTAAAATGCTGGTGACACTGGCGGGGGCCATGAGCACCGCAGAGATTGGGCTTTCCCTCGCAGAGATGATTCGCCAAAACAAAGTGCATGCGATCTCTTGCACGGGTGCCAATTTGGAAGAAGATGTTTTCAACCTAGTGGCTCATGATCATTATGTGCGCATTCCCAATTATCGTGACCTCACTCCAGATGACGAGCAAAAGCTGCTCAATCGCCATCTCAATCGGGTGACTGACACTTGTATTCCAGAAGAAGAGGCCATTCGCCGCATTGAGCGTGCTGTGCTCGAGGAGTGGCAACAGGCTGACAAAGCGGGAGAGAGTTTTTTTCCGCATGAGTTCATGTACAAGATTTTGCTCTCAGGTAAGTTGAAATCATCTTATCAGATTGATCCAAAGAACTCATGGCTTCTGGCCGCTGCGGAAAAGAATCTGCCTATGATTGTTCCGGGCTGGGAGGATTCTACACTCGGCAATATCTATACCGGGCATGTGTTAAAGAAAGACATTCACCGTGTGCACACTGTGCGCACTGGGATTGAATACATGACTCAATTTTCTGAATGGTACATGAGCACAGCGCCCAAGAGCTCCGTGGGCTTCTTCCAAATTGGTGGAGGCATTGCTGGCGATTGCCCCATCTGTGTGGTGCCAATGCTTGCCCAAGATTTGCAGTACACAGACGTGCCACTCTGGGGATACTTTTGCCAGATCAGTGATTCCACGACCTCCTTTGGCTCCTACTCTGGGGCTGTTCCTAACGAAAAGATCACCTGGGGTAAGTTGGGTATCGACACACCAAAATATATGATTGAATCGGATGCCAGCATTGTTGCACCTTTGATGTTTGCATATGTTTTGGGGCAATAGGCATGATTGGTGAAAATGATCATCTGCTGCGATCCGATACCCTGCGGTCCGATTCAGAGCCAGGTCGACAGGACATTGCTCGGGTTTGCAAAGATCTGCATGCAATGGGATTTTTAGCGGCCGGCGATGGCAATGTTTCACTGCGGCTTCCTGCTAAGGCTGGCAAAGCCTCAGAGATTCTGATCACTCCCAGTGGACGCTCCAAGAGGGCGCTGAGTCCCGGCGATATGGTGGTGATGAATCTTCAAGGTGAGGTGCTCTCGGGAGGTGCTGCGTCCAGTGAAAAGATGATGCATTTGCAGGTGTTCAATCAAGTTCCTGAAGCCATGACCGTGGTCCATGCGCATCCGCCCACAGCGATTGCACTGAGCATTGCCTTTCCGCAGTGGACCGCGCTGCCCAGCGGCTATATGTCGGAGCTGATTTTAGCGGTGGGCTCCATCCCCATTGTTCCCTATGCGCGTCCTGGAACTGCGGATATGGGTCAAGTTGTAGAAGCCTATCTGCCGGAACATCGCGTGATGATCCTCTCCCGTCACGGCGTTCTTTGCTGGGGTGAAAGCTTAGAAGAAGCCCATATGGGCGTGGAGCGGTTGGAACATGCCGCAATTATTTTGCACAAAGCGCTGCAGATCGGGGATCTAGAAGAGTTGCCCCAACAAGAGATTGAACATTTAAAAGAGATGCGTAAAAAAATAGGACCAAGGGTTCTTTAGCATCTTAGATTGGAAGCAAATATGAGTGCACGAAGTTCAATTCAGTACAGTGAAGTTGTTGAGTTGGCAAAGAGCCGAACTCTCTCCTCCATGGGCTTGCGATGGATAGAGAGTCGCCTTTATATACTGGATCAACAGGCGCTGCCTCACGACGAGATTTGGATTTCGATTCACTCCGCGCAAGAGATGGTCGATGCCATTAAGTATCTCAAAGTTCGCGGAGCGCCACTTATTGGTGTGGCAGCGTGCATGGCCATGTTGGTTGAGGTGATTCGCGGGGCCAGTTTTTCTGAAGTGCAGCAGGCCTGGGCAAACTTGGGTGAATCACGTCCGACGGCGATCAATTTGCGCAACAATCTGCAAGAGCTGGCAGCTGGGTGGAACGCCGAGAATTATCAGCTGCAGGTGGCACATCGTGCGCTGAACATTTTTGATCAAGATGTGGCGCTGTGTGACCGCATGGCCAGCAATGGCGCCGATTTGATAGCTAAAAACGAAACCCTGTTGACCCATTGTAACACGGGCGGTCTGGCCACAGTGGGCTGTGGCACTGCGCTTGGCGTGATTGCTAAGGCCAAGGCCTTAGGAAAAAATAACCATGTCTATGTGGATGAAACCCGTCCACTGCTGCAAGGGGGGCGCTTGACCACTTGGGAGCTTGGTAAGTTAGGAATCGCTTATACTCTCAATACGGATTCGATGGCGGCTTATCTTATGCAGCAGAAAAAGATAGATCGCGTGCTGCTGGGCTCTGACCGTATCTGTCGCAATGGTGATTTTGCCAATAAGGTAGGGAGCTATGCTCTGGCCGTGCAATGCCATTACCACGGAATTCCCTTTCATGTGGTGGCACCCATGACCACCTATGACAGGCATTGTGCCACAGGTGCGGAGATTCCGATTGAACAGCGAGATGCAGACGAAGTTCGCGGCTTTGTGAGTCACCGCGAAACCAAGACCTGGGCACCTCGCGAAGCCGCTGTTTACAATCCGTCATTTGATGTGACGCCGGCGGCACTGGTGACCTCATTTATTACAGACACTGGCGTGTACTCACCCCAGGAATGGCAAAAATTGACTAAAGGAGATGTGTGATGTGGGCAATCATTGGCGGCTCGGGATTTGAGAATTTTGATCAGGTCGAAAAAGTTGCGGATTTGGATTTGCAAACGCCTTTTGGTAAAGCTTCGAGCGGTTTTAAAAAAATCTCTATTGGTGGTGAGTCCTGTCTGTTTTTGTCTCGTCACGGGGCCCACCATGAACTGGGTCCCTCGGAGGTGAATTACCGTGCCAATGTCTTTGCTCTAAAAAAACATGGTGCCAAAGGCATTCTTTCGGTGAGCGCTGTGGGGAGTTTGCAGCCAGATCTCAAGCCAGGCGACCTTGTCGTGCCCTCACAATACATTGATCGTACCAAGAGTTTGCGCAAAACGAGCTTTGCCGGAGAGGGCGTGGTAGCACATGTGAGTTTGGCCAAACCAGTACTTCCAGAGCTCATCAACCTCATGACAGATATTCAAGTGGACTTTCCAGTGCATCTAAAAAAGACCTATGTGTGCATTGAGGGACCCTATTTTTCTACCCAGGCAGAGAGCAACACCTATCGCGCCATGGGCGCGGACATTATTGGTATGACCAATTTTCCTGAGTATGCGTTGGCTCGTGAGGCGGGGCTTGCTTATTTGCCTTTGAGTTTTGTGACGGATTTTGACTGTTGGGATGAATCCATTCCTCATGTGACTTTGAGTGAAGTGATTCAGATCATGAAGGCGAACAACAAAAAGGCCTTTCAGGTGATCACGCAGATTTTAAAAAACACTGTGGTCGCCAGTGCCGTAGCGACAGAAGGCTCTGATGAAGCCAAGGCCAATGCCATAGCTGATACCAAAGCCGAAGCAAAAACAGTGGGTGAATCCTTTTGGCAGGGCTTGAAGTTGAGTGAGATGAGCATCGGCGCTGGACTCATGACCCCCATCGATAGTATTGATGCCGAAAAGAGAAAGTGGCTAGACGTACTCATGGTTTAGGGAGTGCTTAACTTATCAGGCTCCTGAAAAAGCACATTCTGCTGCGTTCTCGTCGCCAAATTTCACTTCGACGTAGCACATACTGGGCCTGCCTTCGATTTGGCACCTGCGGCCTTGCAAATTTTTGGCGGAGGGCTTCGGCAAACCAGATCAAAGTCCTGCATGGGATTGAGACGATCTGGGGCGAAGATCGAGGAACAAATTTCTTTATTTACAGCTGGTTATAAAGTTTTGCCTGCATTTGCTCCGATAGGAAATTATCGGAGTGATGCGCATGTTAGAGTTCTCGATATTTGACAGCTTTTTAGATTCCATCCTTGTGGTGGATTCAAAAAACAATGTGCATTATGGCAATGTCGCAGCATCCACTCTATTTGAAGTTTCAAGCAAGCGCTTGAGTCTTGGAAAAAGTCTTTCCCAGTATGTGGAATTTGCCAGTATTGATACCGGCGAAAACGAAATGACACCAGAAAAAATCCAAGGTATCCAGGGAGCTTCGCAGTTCAAGGAAGTTTCATTCAAAACCAAATCTGATAAGACCGGCACTTTGCAATTTAATATGCAATTGGTTGGCGATGACCGCTGGCTGGTGTACCTGCGTGACGTGAGTCTCGAAAAAACTCTGCATATCAAGTACCGCGGCGAATTGGACTCCAAAGAAAATGTGATCAAAGAGCTAGAGGCGGCGAAGGTTCAGCTCCTGGAGTATTCAAAGAACTTGGAGTCAAAGGTTCAGGAGCGCACTCGCGAGCTGTCAGACGCAAACCGCCTGCAGAAAGCCATCCTCGACAGTCTCGGGCAAGGGATTTTGGTGTTTAATGCCGAAGGCATTTGTCTTCCGGTTTTCTCGCAAGTCTGCAAACAGATTTTTGGCAAGGACCCGACGGGAATGAAGATCGAAGAGGTTTTGGCAATGAATGCCAATGAAACCGATTCCTTTGAAAAGTGGCGCCAGGCCACTTTTAGTGAAATGTTGGCCTTTGAAGATATGAGCGCATTGGCTCCCAAACGTTGGGCGGCTGCAAAAGACAAGGAAATAGGCCTTGATTACTATGCAATGCGAGGCGCTGAGAATGAGATTCGAAACCTTGTGCTTGTAGCTACGGACAGAACGGCAGAAGCGGCGGCTCAGGCCGAGGCCATGCGTGAGCGGGTCTTGGTTAAAAAATTGGCGCAAGTCGCGCGCAATCGCAATGCATTTAGGCAATTTCTTAAGGACTCCCGTGCACTCCTAGCAGAGCTGCAAACTAGTAAGGGTGGTAAATCAGACCGAGTGTCGATACTGCGACGACTGCACAATCTTAAAGGCGGAGCTGCAAGTTTTTCGTTTGATGTCATCGCGAGATCTGTGCATGGTCTAGAGAGCATCGTCCACCATGCATCAGAGATTGGCCATGAACTGCGTCGCGAAATTTCTGATAAAGCCAACGAAATTCAAGCAGAATTGCTCAATCAAGTGAATGCTCTTTCTGAAATGCTGGGCAAGCTCGATAAGGAATCCAGCACCTTTATCGAGATTCCTGACGAAGTGTGCCTGCGCTGGGCGATTCGCCTTCTCGAATCAAATGAGCCCAAAGCCCATGCTGTGGGTGTTGAGATTGCAAGTGCCTGCGTTGAAGCGCCGATAGAAAATTCAATCAAACACCATGAGGTTTCGCTTCGAGAGATGGCCGCCAAGCAGGGCAAAGTGCTGAACAAGATTGAATTGATTGGTGGAGAAACCTTGGTGCCGGAGAAACCTTTGCAGCCACTTATGAATTCACTGATTCATGCCTTTCGCAACTCCATTGACCATGGACTGGAGACCAAGGAAGAGCGCCTAAAATTGCGCAAAAAATTGGAAGGTCTGCTACAAGTGAAAGTGATCAAGATCGTTCAACCTGACGGTACAATAGATCTGATAATGGAAATCAAAGATGATGGTCGCGGAATCAATGCAGAAAAAGTTCGCGAGAAGTGCAAGAGCTTGGGTCTCAATGATTGGCTGCAAAAACCACATCCGGAGCTTTTTCAAGTGTTGCTCCTTCCGGAGTTCTCGACAGCTGAAACCGTGACTGAAGTTTCGGGAAGGGGAGTCGGACTCTCGGCCATTGCAGAAGAAGTGCAAAAATTGGGTGGTTCGATTGTGATCAGCTCCGTAGTCAATCTAGGGATGTCCATACTCATTAAGGTGCGGTTACCGAGTCTCCGGACGACGGTTTACGATGAGGCCATGGCCATCAAATTGGATGCGAGCGCGAACAAGCTCCGCACTCAGCAATCAGCTTAAAGCTGGGAGTAGGGATATGGCCGCAAGAAAGATTGAATTCAAAAAATTCGTGCCAGTGAGGTTTTCTACGGCCCGATTGAGTGAAATTTTTCTTAGAATTTTTTCTCGGTCATTCAAAGAGATTGATCGGGCGCCGCGAGTGAGGCTCGTCGACCGCCACCGAATCTGCTTTTATTTGGATCTACAAGACGAGGCCTGGGAGGTTCACAACCTATCGACAACGGGCCTAGCGTTGAGTCGGCCTGTAGGCAAAAATCACCTAAAACGAAGTTTCAACAACAATGAGATTCTCAAAGGACATTTGGCCATTGGTGAGACTCTGTATCCACTGCATTGCGAAGTGCGGCATCAATCAGAATCCATACTGGGGTGTCGATTCGAAGGGGCGAGTTTTGAATTGGTTCGCGCCATCAAACAGTATCTGTTGGTCGAAATCATGGGAATTCGTTTGCGAGCCATTGATCCAAAAGTTCTTAATAATGATGCAAATCAATGCTGCCTTTGGTTTGTTGATGACAAGCAAAACGAAGTCTTCATTGAGCTATCTGGAGAGGTGATCGTTAATTTTCATTTGTGCTTTCTGGGCAATTATCTTGAGGGCGGCCAGCGGCGGAAACTGCGCTGCGGCTTTGTCAGTGAGGAGCCGCGGCGAAAGATCAACAAAGATGCCAATGTTGTTCATTTGCTGAATGAGGTTCCAAAAGAAATGCCCGAGGTGGCCGCAAAGCTGATCGAAAACATCAAGGAACTTGACCCAAAAATCAAAATAGAAATCAACAGACTGTTGGCGTTGAAGTCATAAGCCTCAACAAGTCGCCAAACTCCGATTAAAAATAAGTTGCAAATGTCACAAGCGTCAAGAGAGACTGCCTTGGGGGCGGTGGACGTGTCATACAAAACAAAGGCACAGGCGCAATTGTTGCGTTCTGACAGCTCAAAATCTGTATTGGGTTACACTCGGCCCGAGTGGAGTTGGGCCTTTTATGATTGGGCCAATTCAAGTTTTGCAACCACCGTTATGGCGGGATTTTTTCAGATATTTTTTAAGCAATACTGGAGCGGTAACGAAGATCCAACTCTCACCACGGCCAGATTGGGCGTGACCATATCCGCAGCAGGTGCTGCCATTGCTCTCTTCTCGCCATTCTTGGGTGTGCTCACTGATCTCACTCGATTTAAAAAGCGTTTTCTCTTTATTGCGGCCTTAATAGGAAGCCTCAGCTGCTGTGCGCTGGCTCTATTGGGTCAGGGCGAGTGGTACTGGGCCATGATGCTCTACGGTCTTGGTATCATCTGTTTTACGGGAAGTGGAAATTTCTATGATTCGCTATTGCCATCTGTTGCGGGGCCTGGGCGCGTAGACCGCGTCTCGCTGTTGGGTTACTCGATGGGGTACTTGGGCGGCGGTCTTTTGTTTTTACTAAATGTTTTGATGTTTCTAAATCCGCACTGGTTTGGCATTGCGGATGGCATCACGGCGGTTAAGATCTCATTTGTCTCGGTGGGTCTGTGGTGGCTGATATTTACGATGCCACTTATGTTTAATGTTCATGAATATCATTCGCAGACCCGAAATTATCAGCAGAGTTTTTGGACGGTCATTGGCTTGAGCTTTCGTGGCTTGGCGCAAACTGTGAAAGACATTTGGGCGATCAAGCCGCTGCGCTATTTTTTGATTGCCTATTGGCTCTATATCGATGGTGTGTTCACAGTGATTACGATGGCTGTGGACTATGGATTGTCTCTGGGGCTTGAATCCAAAGATTTGATATCAGCGCTTCTTATCACTCAGTTTGTTGGATTTCCGGCCACACTGGCTTACGCCAAGCTCATCAAGCGCGGACCCAAAATGCCGCTTTTGTTTTGCATCGGTGTTTATATGCTGGCTGTGATCTTGGCCACACAGATGCGCACTGGGGCCCACTTTATGTTGCTCGCCATGACCATCGGATTGGTGCAGGGCGGAGTTCAATCCCTCAGTCGCAGCTATTTTGTGCAGATGATCCCGGCAGAACGCAGTGGTGAGTTCTTTGGCTTTTTCAATCTGGTGGGAAAGTTTGCTTCCATCATTGGCCCCCTCGTGGTGGGAGCCACAGTCTATCTCACGGGCAATGCCAAAATGGGAATGCTCGGGCTGTTGCTTTTGTTTTTTCTCGGCGCCATGCTGTTGTTGCAAAGTCAGCCCAGAGTCGGTTAACAGATTCCTTAGATAGACAGCATTGCCTGAGATTGATCAATATAAATTGGAACTATGAAGGGCAGTGAGTAGATCCTGCGCTTTCTCTGCAACGTCCACGCGAGTCCCCTTGAGCACTCCTCTCAAGCGCCTCTTACTGTCGAGAACATAGAAATGTTCAGAGTGAGAAAATTGATTCTTAGATTTAGGTAACTGAAAGGCTTCACTTGCAAATGTTTCCCGAGCCAGCGCAAAAATATTCTCTTTATCTCCAGTCAATAAAGTCCAAGAGGACTGAAATCCCATCTTTTTAAAATAAGCCTTCAGCTGCTGTGGTTGATCTCTATCTGGATCTACTGAGATTGCAACAAACTGTGTTTCTGGTAGATCTTTCAAATTTAACTTTTTCAATTGTTCCTCAACATGCTGCAAGTTTTGTAAAAATGTCGGACAAAACCCTGCGCAGGACGAGAAGAAGAACGCAACAAAGGAGATTTTATTATCAAAAATACTTTCAGTAATCCGCGTTCCATCTTGGTCAATAAGATTGAGGGAATCAATCCGCACTATTGGTGTTGCCCCGGACTCTTGCCAATTGGGATCAAGTGTTCGAATTGAATAGAATGGAACACCACTAGATTGTTCATGGACCTCAGTTAAACTGGCAACCTTTGCATCGCGAATTGCGGACTCAAAAGAACTGTTTTTCTTTGCTTCCGCTATTTTGCTACCTAGGACAGGAGTCGAGAAGAGTAGCATTCCGATTAATGATGATTTTGTGATTTTTGGTACGTTCGAACTTTTCATTTCCTTGGTGAGCAATAGGTATCTCCCTGTAAACCAACTGGGGTCTTATTTTGCCAAACATAATTGTAGAAAGGTTTTCCGTTTGGAGTCCAGCTCTTTGCCGCAACCTCGCGACCTTGGTCGAATAACACGTATTGAGAAAGTTGTCCGTTGGTATGCCAGTCAAAAAACTCTCCATGTGCCACACCATCTCTAAAAGACTTAAACGACTTGACACTGCCGTCTGGATACCATGCCTTGTGGCTTCCGCTCTCAAGCCCTTGGTCAAAATGACCTTCTACAGAACGCAGGCCGTTGTCGTGCCAGAAGATCTCAAGACCGTGTTTTTTTCCTCTGAGAATGCTCGTTATCTGCGAGAGTCGAAATTCTTCACTGAGATCGTAAACCAGTCCAGTAGAGGCATGTCCATTGTAAGTATATCCAAATGGAGCTAGTGCTAGTTTCGGCGAATTGATTCTGACAAATCTAAAATGGCTAAATTCAGTAGCAGTGGTTAAGCCAGCTATAAGACCAAAAATTATTGCCAACTTTTTTAATTTCAATGTACCGAACCAAGTTCGAATAGCATTATTTAGTTGCAACCTGAGCATGCACCAGTGCTCGACATATAGTATCCAGAAGTAATGAAGTAAGCATTATCAGTTCCGCTGGTTTGATAGTTCACATGATAGTGATAAACGGAAGTGGTCGTGCTATCTACAGTGGTTCCCAAATGGGCGCCGCCGCTGGCCTTGTCTAAGGTTGGAGTCGTGGCACCCGTTTCATAGCGACCATATATAGGAAAGCCATCTCTCATAACGCCGACAAAGCTAGAATCTTCGTTGGTTGCGGTTGTGGGTTCCGTATGATAGTGATAGGTCGTTCCAGCAGGGTGACCCTCACATTTGTCAAATGTTGCAACTTCATTATAAATGTTGTCTCCGGGTGCCGCTGCATTACTAAAAATTGCCACACCATTTACAGCAATACCTACGACACCCATACTCATGGCGACTCCGGTTGATCCAGAGTTTGGAGTGGGGGGAGACATCTCAAAGTTAGTTGAAACTTGAAAGAGGGAGCCCTTTTGTGGAAG
>CAYMBJ010000074.1:0-18486 GCA_964388665.1 uncultured Pseudobdellovibrionaceae bacterium
AAAAACTGGTGACTCCACCAAGAATCGAACTTGGAACCCCTACCTTAGAAGGGTAGTGCTCTATCCAATTGAGCTATGGAGCCACACTTGCCGAAATTATAATGGAATCTAATCGTTATAGCAAGAACGAGGGCCCTCACGGTACGCCAGAAGCGAGGCCGTGTCATCCATTTTTTTGAAAAAATCAGTCGCCAAGGTCCGCCAGTTCCGTTGAAAACTGCCTGTCATCTTGGTCGTATTTCATCGTCATTTGGTGGGTCGTGTGTCCCGCCGCCCGTTGAACGTCTTTCCAGTGATGTTTGCGGTGGGCGTTGGTGATGAACGTCCGCCGGAAATCATGGGAAGAGTGGCCGAGCTTAGTAAGTATTTTGTTTACCTTCTTATTCAAGGTGTTCGGGTGCATGGGGACAATTTGCTGAATCAAAGCCCACGCCTCTTTTGCATCCATATTCCAGTAGGGAACTTTGCGAGCGTTGGTTTTTACCTTGCGGGTGATGATTTTTCCGTCCTTCACTCCAGCCCCTTGTTCGTCCACCAAAAGACTTTCTTTCAACAGCTTCATGCGGGAAAATCCGAGTGATTCATTTATCCGCAGACCAAAGGCGTAGCAGAGTTTTACGTTCGGGAGCAGACTTGCATCTTCTTCCTCTACTGCTTTCAGGATCTTTTTGTAAGTCGCTTCGGGAACGTATTTTGATTCGTCACCTTCGCCTTTTTTCTTTTTGAGATAATTGATTTCACTGAACTTGGCCCGACCGATGGGCTCCAATTTTCGAGGAGTCGGCATTTCGGGATAAACTTTTTGAGTGAGAAACCTTAGAAAACGATTCGTCGTTGAGACAATCCTTTTCAAAACCGCAACAGACAGGTCTTGGTCCAAAAGCCATTCGCCCCAGTCGTCTTCTCTGAGGTGCCATCTGCTCGGGTCCGCTAAATCATTTTTGATGATGAAAAACTCAAAGGCGTATTTTTGCAGAATGGTGACGGGATAGCTGGCCGATGCCTTCATCGTGGTCTGTTTTTTGAGATGTTTCTCAAAAGCGGCCAGTGAGCTGATGTTGATAAAAGCGTGATGGAAGTTGTAGCGTTCTTCGGCCAGTTTTTTATCAGTTTCAAATGAGGCATTAAGGCGACGAAGAAGGCCACCCAGTTCCGTTTCGTTCATGTCCTTGTAGTGTTTTGCGGGATAACGGCTCCACTTAATTTTCCCGTTCACTTTGCGATAACGCTTGATACAGTTTCGCTCTATACCGCTCCGATTTTTCTCTCGGACGAGATACCACTTGGACCACTCCGTGGCCGACTCTTGAATGTTGGTTGCGAGTTTCAATTCTCCCACCTTTTCATTGTGTAGCCTTGGCGGGAAAACGGTGAGGCCAGTTGGATATTTGCTATCCAACTTTGGACCTAAGTTTTATCCAGCACAAAAGGCTAACCGATTGATATTTCGGTGGAATTAGACTTTGAACTTGCTAATTTTTGGGACTTAGAAGGCAGTTGCTCTATCCAACTGAGCTACGCGACCCGGAAAATCATTGCCATCGTGATTAACGGCAGCAGTCTTATGAAGAACTCGCGGTGGAAGTTGGAACTTACAACTCGCACTGGGGAAAACTCAAGCGAGAATTCTCGGTTTGTTCAAATATTGTCGCAGAAAACGCATTGGCAATCTAGAGTGCCTGCCAAAATAGCCCAATGAACATCTCTAAAAGTGAATGAGTCTTTTCCATCAAGGCTGTTTTGAAACGTTAAGGAAAAACCTATCTTCATTTGCAATTTTGGTCCTAATGCAGAGCAAGAGGTGATGAATGGATGCGAGCCGGACTGGACTTCGGTTGGGTTTCTTACGCATTGCGAATTATTTTTCACATAAAATTTGAGACCTCTTTAGAATGTAAGAAATTAAGCTCCAGTGGCCATTTTCAGTGGTTCGCTGTGCGATTGTAGGGCAGGTGGGCCAGGACAAGTGACTTATATTGTGAAAAATTATTTAAGTAATTTTAAGAAAAATATTGCAATCAGATTTTAATTAGTTCTTAATGACTCAGTTCCATTTTGGCACTTGATGGATTTGGGGCCACGGAATTAACAGGGAGGGTTTAATGGGGCAAATTTCGAGAGAATTGGTAGCAGAATGCAAAGCCAAACTTTTGCAAACTAAAGCAGAGATTCTAAACAGAGTTCGCGAAGCACGCACTCACTTAGATAATGAGGACAGAGGTGGCGACGAAGCCGATCAGACCGTTCGTGTTTTGGCAGAAGCTGAGTTCTTAAATATGCACGACCGCCTACGTAGCCAACTCCTTGAAATTGAAAGTGCCCTCGCCAGAATGGAAAATGGCACCTTTGGCACCTGTGAAGAAACTGATGAGATGATAGAGCCGGAAAGGCTGAGAGCGATCCCTTGGACTCGATTGAGCATCGAAGGTGCTGAAATCCGTGAGAGCGTAAACAAGCGATACGCTCGCGGAAGCTAAGCTTAGCTTTTGAGTGTGGCGCAACAAAGTTTATATAAAACGCGTGCGCCGACATTTCCATCCCATTCTGCCTCCCGATGAGAGAGGCCGCCACTAGAGACTTCGTTAAGGTCAAAGCCGATGATAATCTTTCCCGCTTTGACGATTTCAGCAAATAAGAAAAAGACTTGATCCGTTGTCAGCCCCCCGGGGACAGGTGTTCCCGTATGTGGACAAAACTGGGGATTGAGGCCATCAATATCAAAGCTGAGATAGATCTTTTTGGGTAACAGGCGAATGATCTCACTGACCTGCTTCTGCCAAGTGGTTCCACAAAATTGCTCAGCTTTGAGAACGCCATCATAAAAACTTGAGATCTGTGGATGATTCTTGGCATAAATAAACTCTTCTTCGCAGAAATCACGAATCCCCACTTGCACGAGACGCTCAGGCGGAATTGGCAGTTCCATGACATTTCTCATGATCGAGGCGTGCGAGAATTGAAAGCCCTGGTATGCATCTCGCAAATCGGCATGAGCATCGATATGCAAAAGCCCCGCATCGGAATGCGTTTCCATTAGGGCTTTGATTAGGCCATAAGGAGACGAATGATCCCCACCGACTAGGCCAACTTGCTTTTTTGACTTAAGGATTCGCAAACTCTCATTATAAACCCAATCGTTAAGTTTAGCGGAGGCTGCATTGACCTGAGCTTGCAGTGTAGCAATTTTTTGAGAGTTCGGGTCTTTGTGAGTGATCATTTTGATGGCCTCTTGTGCCCAAACCTTGGCCTGGCTATTAAGAAGGACGATCTCTTGTGGAATCGGCAACATGTGAATGCCACGTTCGTAGACTTTGCCAAAATCGAGATCAAATAGGTCGATCTGTTCGCTGGCTTGGCGGACCAGCTCTGGACCTGCGCTTGCTCCATTTCCGTAGGACGTTGTTACTTCCCACGGCACAGGTAGCAAAATGAGATCACAGTCATTGAATTCGAGCGGAATTCCAAAAATTCCATACTCACTTGAGACAGTGGTCGTGGGATCAAACTTTTTTGCCATAGAGGTGTCTCCTTAGAAGCCTTTTGAAATGCGAGCTCAGGACCATGTACACGAAGATGCTCGACTGGCTGTCATGTGAATCATTAAATGTGCATTATTGAAAACAAAATGCTGCGCATCAGTTACCTGGTTCTTTGAAAAATATTCAGTTACCATGATCCATCAGAACGATTTTGTTTCTGCTAGGAGGTCACTTCACTATGCGAAAAATTTCGCGAATACTATTTGGCAATACGATTAAACTTGAATTCAATTGGTCGCGCACACTATTGATCGCAAAGGTTAGTGTGGCGCTTGCGTCAGCAGTTCTGTTTCTAAGTCCTGACTCAGCCTTGGCGGCGCTTGCTAATCTGAATCCGAAGGCGCCTGTTGGCGGTACTTTTAACCGCAATATTCGCGTAGAACCTCCTCATCTCCACCCGGTGATCCCTGCGGATCTTTATCAGTCTTATGTATTGGGATATGTGATGGACACAATGTTGGGCAAAGATCCAAATACCTATGAGTGGAAACCGCGAGTCGCTAAAAAATGGGAGATTTCAAAAGATGGTAAGGAGTACACCTTTTGGCTCAGAGAGGGCGTTACTTGGCATGATGGAAAGCCAGTAACCGCTGAAGATGTAAAGTTCTCTTTTGAAGCGATCTTTGAGCCCGCCTACAAAGCCGAAAACCTTCAGCCCTACTATGAAGGAATCGAAAAGGTAGAGATCGTCGATCCCATGACCGTAAAGGTGACTGCCAAAAACTCGTATTTTAAGAACTTTGACTTTATGGCCGGGATGACCCTTCTGCCAAAGCACATCTATAGTGATGTGGAAAAATCTAAAAAAATGACAAAGACAGTGATGGGCTGTGGTCCGTATTCATTTGAAAAATGGGACAAGGGCCAATCCATTCAGCTCAAACGCTACGAAAAATGGTATGGCTTTGGTACAGAGGAGTGGAAGGGCTCAGCAAATTTCGCGAATATCAGTTTGCGCTTTTATAAAGATGAAAATGTTTTGCTTGAGAGGGCAAAAAAAGGTGAAATTGATCACACGACACTAACAAGCGAATCCTATGTGAAAAGGACCAATGAGGCTCCTTGGGGAACGAAAGTTAAGAAATTAAAAATCGAAAATTCATCTCCGAAGAGCTACGGTTTTATTGGTTTTAATTTTCGCAGAGATCTGTTTAAGGATCGCAATGTTCGCTTAGCACTAGCTCATTTGGTCAACCGCGAGGAAATGAACAAAAAATTCCGTTACGGCATGTCAGATTTGGCCACAGGTCCTTTTTACAGGCGCAGCGAATATGCGGTGTCCAGTGTCAAGCCCATTGATTACAATCCAAAAATGGCGCGGGAGCTTTTCACCAAAGCAGGATGGAAAGACAGTAACAAAGACGGCGTGTTGGATAAGACCATAGATGGCAAGCTCACGGATCTACGATTCACCTTGATTCATGCTAACAAAGACAACGAAAAGTACTGGACACTCTACCAAGAGAATTTGAAGTCTGCGGGTGTTGCCCTTGAGCTGACCTATTTAGAATGGAATTCTTTTATTAAGCTGGTGGATGATGGCAACTTTGACGCTGTGGCCATGGGTTGGGGTGGCGGTGATATTGATCCTGATCCTAAGCAGATTTGGCATTCTGATGGTGCGGTTCCCGGCGGATCCAATTTTATTCACTATAAAAATCCAGAACTGGACAAGATAATCGATGAGGCGCGCTTAATAGTAGAAAAGCCTAAGCGACTGAAGATGATGCAAAAGGTATTCACCATGATCGCAGAGGATGTACCATATATCTTTCTCTTTAATGATAAATACGATTTTTATGCGACTTCTGATAGAATACAAAAACCACTGGATACTTTTAAATACGATATTGGATTAGATTATTGGTGGGCGAAAGCGAATTAGAAATTTGCCAGATTAGGATTCGGGGTTCATGTTTATTTATATCATTCGAAGACTGATTCTGTTGATTCCGACCTTTATCGGGATCACATTGCTCACATTTGTGCTTATCAATATGGCCCCTGGTGGGCCAGTTGAGCAAAAGCTACAGCAGATACGCTTTGGTGGTGCTGACGGCGCTGGCGGCGGAGGTGGCTCAGGCCCTGGTTTTCAGACAGCAGCAGTTAACGAAGAGATCATTGCCGCCCTTAAAAAACAGTATGGCCTTGATAAGCCGTTGCTAGAGAGATATTGGATTTGGCTCAAGAACATCTCGCATTTAGATTTTGGTGATAGCTTTACTTACGAAGAGCCAGCCATCGAGGTCATTGTTTCAAAGTTTCCAGTGTCATTGCAATTTGGAATCTCTTCTCTGATTTTGGTGTATTTGGTGAGCATTCCGCTTGGGATTCGCAAGGCCATTCATGCCGGTGGAAAATTTGACCGAGTGACCACAATGATTTTGAACTTTGCCTACTCGGTGCCGCCCCTGGTGTTGGGGATTTTTTTGATTGTGGTATTTGCTGGCAAATTGGATTGGTTTCCAGTTGGAAGTTTGCGCTCGGATGACTATGAATCACTCACCAGCCTGGGTAAGATATGGGATCGTATCCACCATTTTATTTTGCCACTTACCTGCTATGTCTTTGCATCGTTCACGCAACTGACCATGCTTATGCGCAACTCCATGTTGGATGTGATTCGCTCAGATTTTGTTCGCACCGCACGAGCCAAGGGTTTGAGCGAAATTTGGGTCAACTATAAACATGCCTTGCGAAACGCCCTCATACCGATTGCGACCGGGCTGGCTGGTTTTTTTAGTGTGTTCTTGGCTGGCTCCCTGATCATTGAAAATATTTTCGATTTGGATGGCATCGGTCTGCTGGGATACAAGAGTGTACTAACTCGTGATTTTAACGTCATAATGGGTCTCACGTTTTTGCAGAGTTTGGTCTTGATGTTTGGGCGGATTTTTTCGGATGTGGTCTATGTACTTATTGACCCAAGGATTGATTTCAAATGACGGGACCAATTGAGCGCTTGTTGCACGAAAACTCCTTGGCACGAAAGCGCTACTTGCGGTTCAAAAAGAACAGAGCTGCAGTGGCTTCGGTGCTTATTCTTGGATTTTTGCTCTTTTTAAGTGTCACCGCAGAATTCTGGGCTAACTCCAAACCTCATCTTATCAAATATCAAGGTCGCATTTTTGCACCATTGATATTTGATTACCATCCCACAGAGTTTGGTCGCGATGATATTTTTGTCATGGATTACCGCGCGCTCAAGCTGGGCCCGGAGGACTGGGTGGTATGGCCTTTGGTGCAGTGGGATCCCCTAGAGAGCAATAAATTTGTCGAAACCTACCCGGCCCCACCGTCCGAGTACAATTTGTTTGGGACTGACGATCGAGGGCGCGATGTCTTGGCGCGCTTGCTATACGGGCTTCGCTATACATTCACCTTTGCCCTTGGGAGTTGGATTCTGACCTATTTGGTGGGCTGTGCGATTGGTGCGGCAATGGGTTACTGGGGTGGAACTCTAGATCTTGTGGGTCAAAGAGTGGTGGAGGTTATTGAATCGGTACCACAATTTTTTGTTATCATTATATTGATCTCAATCTTCACGCCCAGTTTGCCTTTGCTCATTATATTTATGATGTTTTTTGATTGGACCATAATCAGCGCCTATATGCGGGGTCAATTTTTGCAGATGCGCAAGCGGGAGTACGTCGAAGCCGCGCGCGCCATTGGTGCTGGACACATGAGAATTGTATTCAAGCACATTTTTCCCAATGCCCTAACGCCCTTAGTTACTTTTTCTCCATTTGCCATCGCCGGAAATGTTCTGATGTTGGCCAACATGGACTATCTTGGCTTAGGGCTGCGCGCTCCCACTCCCAGTTGGGGAGAGTTGCTTGCTCAAGCACAAAAATATTTCACAATTGCTGAGTGGTTGGTGTGGGCGCCCTCTGGCGTGCTGTTACTAACTCTCACTCTGCTCATAAACATTGGCTTGGCTGTGCGAAATGCCTACGATGCTAAGGCGATTTAGCATTTTCATAGCGTCTAAACTTTTGACAGTGAAGGATTGATTACAGACCTTGCTGTTCCCACGAGCAAACGCCTTCAAAATCTGGTAAACCCCTCTAACAGGCTCAGGAAGATTAGTTTTTACTAACGTCGCCTTGAGCTCTGCTAATACGAGGGGAAATGGGAATGCGGACTTTGCGAGGGGAAGCCGGTTATATGGCGTTGATTCTCTGCCATATTATTTTTTTGCGAAAATATCTTGCAGGCTATCAGGCGAGTATTAAACATCTGAGTCAGCCCTATCGCCTCATTATGTCGCACCTACTTTCTCATATTTTTTTGCCGAGTGTGATCCTTGGCAGCCTTGTGGCCTGCGCGCCTGGTAGTAACGATCAAACTCCTTCAAACGATCCTGGTCTTATAAAGGCAAACGAATTTGCGGAGGCTTCTGCCTGTGCTTGGAAGTACAATGAGGGCGGTCCGGCTCTGAGCAACTGGGCCAGTTATTCGCGAGAAATTCGCAGAACTTATTTTGGCAAAGTCTATGATTTTGGCGCTCTCAACGCAATTCTCGCGGCGTCAGCAGAGGCCACGGTGGACTTCATTTCTCAAGCTGGTGTGCAGCTCTACAAAGCGGAGTCGCCACGAGCCTCCTGTTCAATATTTGCAGGTCTGTCGCCGGTCACAAGTTTGTTTCAAAAAATTTGGAGTGATGCTAGCCGTGGCATGGCCGAAGGCTATCGCTTGCAGGGCCTGTACCTAGAAAATCATTTTGGAGCTCAGAGAAGCGGGCAAGCCACCATCGTCGTGGTTCCTGATACTTCACGATGGACTTTGGTGCATGAATTCTTTCACCATCTCTTTGCGGAAGAGTTTCAGAAGAATGAGATCAAAGAAGATCTTAAAGTTAAAAGCCGATCGGCCTTCGATCGATATTCCAGCCTTCATTCGGATTGGAATCGCCTTCGCCTGAGTGAAGAGCATGAGATGATCGATCAACTATTGATCTATTCTAAGAGCGAGCGGAACCTGACAATCCTCTACCCACTTGAAGAGGTGACCATCGAGCAGAACTTAATCATTCAGCACAATGCGGGTGCATTTCAATTTGTTCCTGATGTGGATGTCAAAAATGGATTGGGCTATATACATGCGAGCTTGGAGGCTGCGGATAGGGTGGCAGAGGGTGTGATGTCAATTCTGAATGAAGTCAAGCGGGATGGCCCTCCAGAAAGGCGATCAGACCTCGCGAATGAAATTGCCAGGTGGCAGGATTTAAAAAGTTCGCTGGCACCGCATTTCATTTTTGTAAAAGATCAGGCAAATAGAATTCGGCAAATGAGTGCAAGTTACAGTGCCTCTGTCGCTCAGAATAGCGAAGTTCAGCAAGATGCTGACAAGCCAGCACCTTGTTCACACATTAGAGAAACGCTGGAATCCATAAAGCGGCTAGAGCGACAGCGTGAAATTGGCAAAGCCCACAAGCCGATCGATTGAGCCACGAAGATATACGGCTAAAGTGGAGTTGGCATTACTCGGCATCTTCTAGATAGGTATAACCAGAGAGGCCTTCCTCATAGTGACGGATAAGAACCTTTGCTTCTTGTTTTGAGAGAAGGCCTTTTTGAATCGCGTCTTCACTGCTTTTGCGAACGCTGTCAACCATCTCGGAACGCCCATATTGAACATAAGATAAAACTTCGGTTACCGTATCGCCGGGAACATAGTGGTCAATCGTGTATCCAGCTTCACCCAAGGACACATGCACAGCATCGGTATCGCCAAAGAGATTGTGGAGATCACCCAAAATCTCTTGATAGGCACCAGTCAAAAAGACTCCCAAAAAGTAGGGACCTGAACCCTCATGTAAATCGTGAATCGCCAGGGTTTTTTTATAGGTTCCCGTCTTTGAATCGATGAACTTTTCGATCTTTCCGTCGGAGTCGCAAGTGAGATCCGCCAACGTGGCCTCATTGATGGGTTGCTCCTTTAGCCGGTGTATCGGCATCACTGGAAACAGCTGTCCCACCGCCCATGAGTCGGGAACAGATTGAAAAACTGAGAAGTTACAGAAATAGGTGTCGCATAGCTCTTGAGAAAGAAAGCTAACGATATCATCAGTGTCTTCAAGTGTTCTCGCAAAATTGAGAATCTTAGTAGCGGTCGCAAAGTACATGCTCTCACACCAGGCTCGCTGCTCTAAGGTCAATACACCATAGGTAAATAGAGAAAGAGTTTCTGTCTTTGCTTGAGTCAAGTCATTGAAGCACTCATTGAGATTTTCATTATTGAGTTTGTCAAAAATGTACTGCAGATCTTGCATCAATGGTGGATCACTCTTTACTGCGGGACGCGGTGGTTGCAGCTTCTCTAGGTTGTTGATGCCAAGAATATTGAAGAGCAAAATCGAGTGATGGGCGACCAAGAAGCGGCCACTTTCGGTGACAATACTTGGATGCGGGACTTGCTTTTCGTCACAAAGAGTTTGCAAAATCGAAACCACATCATTGGCATACTCTTGCTCGGAGTAATTGACCGAACTTTCGGACGAACCTGTGCCATCATAGTCGATGCCCAGTCCCCCACCCACGTCAATGTACTGGAGTTTGGCTCCCATCGAGTGTAGCTCTGTATAGAATCGCGCAGCCTCTTTGAGGGAGGATTTGATATTTTGAATCGTCGGCACTTGCGAGCCAATGTGATAGTGGAGCAGCTTCAGGCAGTCGAGCATACCCTCTTCTTTGAGAACCTCAAGGCCTTCCACGATCTCCATTGCTGTCAGGCCAAATTTACTTCTAGCCCCAGAGCTGTCCACCCATTTTCCGGAGCCCTGTGTATTGAGCTTTGCTCGAAAACCAATAATGGGGCGGGCATTGAATTTTTTGGCGGCATCTAAAATCATCCGCAGCTCTTCTTTGCGATCCACCACCAAGATGGTGTTGCGCCCGAGTTTTTGCGAAAGAATTGCCGTTTCAATGTATTCGCTGTCTTTGAAACCATTACAAATGATCAAGGCCTCAGGAGTGTTCATAATTGCTAGTACCACCAGAAGCTCTGGCTTAGAGCCACACTCCAGACCTAGACGGTGTTCGCGACCAAATTTTACGATTTCCTGAACCAGGTGGCGCTGCTGATTCACCTTTATGGGATAGACGCCACAATATCTGCCTTTGTAATTGTGATCCGCAAAGGCTTTTTGAAAACACCCGTTCAATAATTCCACGCGTGAGCGAATGATATCAGGAAAGCGGATCATCATCGGCGAACGTATGCCTCGGTCCACCAGGTCTTGCGTGAGCTCATAGAGGTCGATTTTGGCATTGAGACCACTTCCGGGAGTGACCTCTACATTGCCTTGAGAGTTGATATTGAAATAGCCGTTGCCCCAGTTTTTGATTCCATAAAGATCTGCACTGTCATCCGTCGTCCAGTTGGGGTCTGGAAATAGCGATGGTGGCATAGATGCGGCTTCAGTTTTAGCATAGCTATCCGTGGCGATTACTTTATGCATGGATGGGTATTCTCCTCATGACGTCAAAATGGGTACTCCTGGTTTGTAACGAAGATTGGCTTGAGCTTCAATAAAAATATCGCGACCAAATGCCTATCCGGAAAATATCTCAAAGGGTGAATTTCCCCTGATGGCGGAATGCTTAGGCAAACTCTAAAGCGCAAGCTTGAGTTGGGACCTGGTCATCAGTCAAGAATATGACCAGTCCTGGCGCTTCGGCCTCTCGGAATCCAGCAACAAAGGGTAATATTTATGGATATGTCAGATGAGATTTCTGAAATTCGACCTCATGAGCGCAACATTCTGATTTTGGATGAAGATCCAGACAGTTTGGAGATATTGGCTGAGCCCTTGCGCTGGGAAGGTTACTCACTCAAGACGTTCACTTCCTTAGACGATGCAGTGGAGGCCCTGGAGCATTGGACTCCGCATCTGATCATCTCTGACTACAATTTGAACGCTTTTTCAGGCGCCGAAATTATTTCAAAGATTCGTGAGAAATGTCCCTTTGTTGGATGTTTGTTTGTGTCAGCCAATTCTGCTACTGAGGCCATCATCAGCGGGCTCGACGCTGGTGCTGATGACTATATCGTGAAGCCATTTGTGCCACTTGAGTTACTGGCAAGGGTGAGAACCCACCTCCGTGTTCGTGATCTTCATGAGCAGCTCCTATTGGCCAATAATCGTCTGACTGAGCTCGTGGACACCGACGATCTTACCGGGCTTTTCAACATGCGCTCACTCTATCAAAAGTTGGATTTTGAGATGGAAAGAGCTAAGCGCTTCAATCGTGAACTCTGTGTGATCATGTTGGACGTGGACAATTTCAAAGAGGTCAATGATGGGCACGACCATCTCTTCGGCAGCTTTGTTTTGTCTGAAATTGGCAAAATCATTAAGAAATCGACAAGAAATATAGATATTCCGGCTCGATATGGTGGTGATGAGTTTTTGATAGTGCTGTCTGAAGTGGGTCAGGACGGCACCAATCTGTTTTGCGAGCGACTGCGAGAGACGATCGCCAAGACCACCTTCGTTAACGGCAAGGACTCGATCCAAATGACGATATCTATTGGATTTGCCATCATGCTTCCGGGAGAGCATATCAATTCTAAAGAGCTGGTTCGCCGGGCTGACCATGCACTCTACGCAGCAAAACGAGGTGGCAAAAATCAAACCATCTCGTGGCGCATGAGCGAAGCTCGAAGTGGGTCGAAGGTTGAGGACTTTAAGGCCTTGAGAAAAACTGGCACCTAACACCAATTTCGATTCAAGCTTAGACCATCGTTGGCTGCAACCGTCGTCGCTTGCGACGTGCCGGGAGCACGCCTCAGCGCCTCCGGCCTTGCCGCCTCGGTCTTCTGTTCTTACTCGTAATGGAGCAGTGATTTGACGGGTGAGCCGCGAAAGCGAAATTGATTCAGAAACTTCAAATCAATGAGCACGGCAACGTCAAGGACCTCGAAGCCGGCGCGCTCGCAAAGGTTGATTCCTGCATTGAGTGTTCCCCCGGTGGCGAGCACGTCATCCAAGATCACAACTTTTCCGGCACCCGCGGCGATTTCGAGGGTGGCCTCTCCGTATTCAAGCGCATAGCTTTCTTGAAAGGTGGGAGGTGGCAACTTACCTGCCTTGCGCAAAGGAATAAAGCCCTTCTGATATTTTGCCGCCATCATGGAAGCCAAGATAAAGCCTCGGCTTTCGATCCCAATAAAGGAGTCCACATGATTGACATTTAAAAATCCGCCAAGTGTGTCGAGAACCTCATTCATAAGGCTCGGGTTATTAAGTAGGGGCGAAAAATCACGAAAAAGCACTCCTGGCTTGGGAAAATCAGGAACATTTCGCAGTGAATTGGCAATCTTTTGTGATAGATCCAGTGGTTTGGTTTCCATAGGAGCTGGTGATAGAATAACTGCAATTGAATGACAAGCTTTTGACAATCTTTTATTTATTCGAGAAGAAGAGTGAGTGATGAACCAAATTGACCATGGCGACAATGTAAAATTGCAAAAACGCGCCTCCATTTTGATCCTCGGAGCTGCTCTTCTGGTGCTGGGCCTAAAGGCTGCGGCCTACTTTCTCATGCCCTCAGCCGCCCTGCTCTCCGATGCCTTGGAAACGATGGTGAATGTGTTATCGGGCATTGTGATGATTATCGTGATTAATTTTGTATCACAGCCCGCAGATCTAGAGCATCCTTATGGGCACGGTAAAGCCGAGTTTGTTTCTGCGGCATTTGAAGGAGGACTCGTCTTTTCAGCCGCACTTTTGACATTGGCAGAAGCCGTTCGCTCGCTGTTCAGTCCGCACCCACTGGATCACATGGGGCCAGCGCTGGCTATGAGTATGGCTGCCGGTGGTTTTAATCTTTTGATTGGTTTGTATGTGAAGGGCGTGGCCAAGCGGACTCAATCTGAAGCATTAAAGGCCTCTTCCTTTCATCTCCTGTCGGACGTGAAAACCACGGTGGCGATATTTGTTGGCTTGGTTTTGGCGCACTGGACGGGATGGAAGTTCTTGGATTCACTATTGGCTGCGGGCGTTGGAATTGTCTTGATCAAGGAAAGCTACGTTCTTATCAAAGATGCCTTAGGGGGGCTCATTGACCGCAAAGAAGATATCGTTTTAAAGGACCTGGTCAATTCGTTTGATAAGCATCGTTTTCCGGGATTGGTGGACATACATCAGGTGCGAGTGATTCGCTCTGGAAACTTTCACCACATTGACGCTCATATAGTGTTGCCCAGGTTTTGGAAAAATGATGAGACCCATGATCGTGCTCAAGAGTATGAGGAGAGCGTGATTAGCGACTATAAATTTGAAGGGGAGATTGCTTTTCATGTGGATCCCTGTTTGCCCGTTCATTGTGTCAATTGTGATTTACAAACTTGTCAGGTGAGGTCTCTTTCTTTTGACAAGCTAAAGACCTTTTCTATAGACAGAGTGGTCTTGCCGCCAAAAGAAAGTGAACTAGATAGCGAGTTGAAAATATGAATACGACACAGGATGGATATCAAGGTGAAATCACTTTAGCAGAGCTCAGATCAGATCGCACCCGCCGTCGGCTCAACTCCACTCGGGATCTCGTGTACCAAACAGACTACACCTTGGCTCTGCAAAATGAATACTCTCAGTGGGCATTTGATGAAGAGCGTGCGCCTCGAAACAAAGGCCTGTGGCGCCGCGAGATTTTTCAAACCACGGATGACAACCATCCTCTGGATCTTGAAATTGGCACAGGCAACGGCCTATTCTTTCTTCACCGGGCCAAGACGCACCCTCACCGATCTTTGGTGGGAATCGAAATCAAATACAAGCCACTGATCCAAAGCATCCGCCGCACGCGAAGCCTGGGATTAGACAATGCAGCTATTTGTCGATACCATGGTTTCAATATTGATCATTTGTTTGCTCAAGGCGAAGTTAACGACATTTTTATTTTTTTCCCCGATCCCTGGGTGGCTCCACGCAAGCCCGATAACCGACTCTTTCAACTGGAAGTTTTGGCTAGGCTGTTTCAAATTCAGAGACCAGGTGGCAAGATTTTTCTGAAAACAGATTCACGGGAGTACTTCGATTGGAGTCTAGCTCAAGTTGAAAAGAGCCAATATCAGATTCTCAATGTGACTTACGATCTACATGCCGAAAGCGCAAAGCTTGTCGAAACTGATGCGGAGGGAGCTTCAGCTGGCAGCTCCAGCGAATTCTTTGCCAATAATTTTGTGACCGCATTTGAGCGAATTTTTACTCGCAAAGGCATCCCTACGAACGCAATGGTCCTAAACCGAATTTGCTGATACTGTTCCACCTTAAAATCATATTTGATGCAATTCATCGATTATTTTATGATCAGAGATTTCCTCGGCATGATTCAGGCTGCTCAAAAATCCGCAGCAATTGCATTATTTTCGTAACATAGGCGTCCGATGAACCACTGCTGTTCATTGTCAATGCTATCATATTTGATAGCGCATCTGGAAAATTGTGCTGCAATTGGAGAGTCGGCCAGTCTTCTCTAGATCTTAAATACCTAGATGAAAAGAGAGATTCAACTTTGAGCCAAATATCTTTTTCATAGTCAATACTAGCTATAAAATTCTTGAGATACCCCTGTTCTGCGACGCAGGAATCTGAATCCATGTAAAAGCCAACTGCTGTCGGGACATTAAAAAAGTTCTCCCAATACATTGTGGAAAATCCTAGCTCCTTGAGGTACTCATTGATCAATTTTTCATCGAGGTTTTGATCAAGGATTTTAAGAATCAGCCGTCGCGTTTTAGTTGAAGTTTCGTGTGCCGTTTGGAGGTGAATTTCCAGGTTGATTTGGTCTTGCTGCTTCCCCCAAGTATAAATCTCTTCGTGAAGCTGGATTAAAATTCGTCCGGCAGTATCAAAGTGATTTATAATGTCAGCATCGTACCAAAGTTGACTGTCCCGTCTTACAACCGCCTGCAATTCTTTACAGTAAGCTTTGTCGATTTCATGTTCATTCAGGAATCCAGAATCGTCAATGTCTAGCAGACCATACTCGCTGGATACCCCCTCTTCATTTAGTCAACCAAGTTTTCGATGAATTTCTGAAATCCTATTAAAAGGCGCAGGTAACTTTGCAAATGGACGGATAACTCTTTTGTAACCTTCTTCCAAAGACATCTGATTGAGTTGATCAATGATGACCTTCTTGCTCGCGATTCGCTCAGCAATATATTGTTCAAGTGGTTTTGCAGACTGGATAGACCCTCTTCCCTCATTTGTCATTCGCCAAACGACTCCGCTCGATGATGATCCTGGTTTGCTTGGTGACACAGAGCTGTTGCCGCTCGAACATGTATCTCCAGGGGCACACCCAAAATCAGGATTTGTGTCTATTTTGTATAGTGCCCGTTCAACTGGAATGTTGAAACAAACAATTGCGTCACCGCCGTGGCCCTCCTGTCCTAAGGTAGAAGTTTGCCAGTCGGTGACCTCTCCCGTGTTTTTTTGAATATTATTATTTCCGCTACCGCCAGGTGACTTGTCGCGACCACTACCTTGGTCACAAGCAGCCAAAAACAAACATAAAACCGACAAATATGACATAAATTTTTTCATGGTGACTCCTTACTTAAGGCAAAAAATGAAAGACTCAAGTTGTAAACTTGAGTTGGTTTTTTGATTTGTGGACGCTCGAGATATTTGCAAATATCCCTTCGCATTTTGGTCAGGTGCTTTTTTACTTCTGGTATATCGTCAGGATTAATAGCCATGCAAATTGAGGTGTGGTCCCTTTTGTCAAGGCCCTCATTCCATAGCGAACTTATGGCCTTTTTTAGAAGTTCCTCTTGCATTTTCTTGAATGCCAAATCGGTAAAATCGTTTTTAGTAGTCGTATTTCCACCAGAAGTAGGGCGACACGCCAACAGTTTTAGCAAAGCTTCTTAGCGAATAGGCAGGATTGCGTTTGCATCTATGAACTAACTCCTCTTGCAAGAAAGTTCTAAAATCTGTGCTTCGAGTTTCCATGTAGAAAGTATCAGACGGCTTTTTTTTACTGGCAACAGAGTTTGGATACAAAGTGTGTCCAAACTCTGGAAACACGTGACTTTTGGGCAAGATGCAAAAATTTATACAAGGCTGAAATCCTGAACGCTATCATGTCCGATCCAAATCCTGTTTAGAGGGTGCGTCGAAAAGTGTGAATTGTAGTGCAATCTGATCCCGACGCTTTTGAGCGTCGAAGTTTTTAACACCTCAACAAGATTTAGACAGGCCCGTGATCGGAGGTGGAGATCGGAGGTGGCGTAGTCGCATTTTGATACACAGCTGATTAAGTCTTCGACAAGAAACACTCGGCAGCTTGTGCAGATGCTTGTCTCGATTTGGTACATTTCCTGCAAATATGCGTAGGCAGAATGAGTTGTTTGTTTCGAAAACTTTCTTTTGCGGCGTTTCTTTTGGTCCACGTGGGCGGCGCTTCTCTTTCGTATGCGATCAGTGAAACTGGTCCTTCTCAAGGGAAAGTTGACTGTGGTGTTACTCAAAGCGATCCTGTGTTAGAATCTCAGTGCACAGGAGATGCGATCTATAGGATCCATTTTTTTTTAACTAGCCGTTTTGAAAAGGAAAATGGAGAGTTTTTTGGTCTTCCACTCACTCCTAATCCAGATAGAAACAGCGAAACAGATGCCCATAATGATATCTGTGTAAATGTCGCGGAGTGTAGTAGCAAATTCACGTCTGCCATGACTTTGGCTCTTCAACAGTTGCAGTCAAAAGACAAAAGCCCCATGTGCACCGGATACGAAGAGGTTTTACATAGCATTTGGACAATGATTTCCAAATTTGAACTGGAACATTATACATATAGGAACAATGCCAACAGGTCGAAGATGGCAAGGTACCAACTGCTTGACTTATACTTTGATCTTCAACAGCTGACTTTTCAATTGGTCCGAAATTTTGACAGAACCTATGATTCAGATTCCTCTAATCCCGATGCCACGCCGATATGTTCACGTAACAACAGAGTTGGGGCGATTCGAAATTTGTCCGCAGCCGTGAGAAACTTCGGAGAACTGCTTTCTTATCGCTTTAATGTCCACCTTTACAATGAGCGTGTTCGCACATATGGCAAGGGTAGGATTCCTAAAAGATTCGATTTTATCAAAGAACATCTTGAAGGAGAGATAGAGGCTTTCTCTGAACAGTACGGGTACAGTCGAACAGTCAAACGTAGGGCAATATCTCTAATCAAAGATACAGGTTATTTGCTGCCATTTTTCGTTTTGCCGGTAATGCTCCCTGCTGCAATCGTCGCGACTCCGTTGGCCGCATACGGCATCGGACTCAGTAGTTTTCAAGGATATAGTATAGCCATGTCTATGATCGAATAAGATCGCGGACGCCAGAATTTTTTCGAGCAAGACAAGGTCCAATTTATTCCACCTATTGAATCTTTGAAATCCCTGATCGAGATGAAAAATAGTGACGAGGCATTTTTTAAGAATTTTCCTGATATATTCCATTCGGCAGTCGCAACTCATATGTACTACAAAGCCGCAGTTCATGAGAATGAAACGTACCTGCAAAGTAAAGGCGTAACTTACAATGACGAAGTTGCGGCTGCCTATGAAGGGTTGATTAAAGAGCTAACAGAGAAGCAAAAGCTGCTACTCAAAACTAATGAAGATAGATTTTTTTAAAAAGAAAACAATATAGAAGGAGATTATGATGAAAAAATTAATTAAGATTTCAATGGCGCTCATCTTGAGCTTAGGCTCAATATCCTATGGTAGTGACTCCAAGAGTGCGAGTGGCCAGCAAAAGCAGCTTACTCGTAAAATGCATACGGCATTCCAAAACACTCTTATTTACCTAACGACATCCATACATGAACTCGAATCCGACACAGAAGCAGCTGACATGGCTGACGCAAAGAAATTAGCACAGGGGAGACATCTCAAAGTTAGTTGAAACTTGAAAGAGGGAGCCCTTTTGTGGAAG
>CAYMBJ010000075.1:0-3901 GCA_964388665.1 uncultured Pseudobdellovibrionaceae bacterium
ATGGGTGGTCAAATGTGGTGAAACCGGGGTGGTCAGATCGGTGAAATCGGACAATATTCTGACAAGAAATCCCCAGTCACCCCCAGGGCCACATAAACATGAGCTGTTCACGAATCCACATTCACTAGCCAAGTGAAAATCGAATTCAGCCCTCATCTGTACGCTTAAAAATGAAAGCTTGCACTGGCGAACTACGAATAGGTGGTTATGAAGCCGCGAGCAATGGCATCCTTCTTTTCGGTCAGGACAATAGAGAAAAGTTGGTACTATTGTTACTCCATTTGGGACTTTATTGAGGTGCACCCAACTGAGGTGTTGCCACCGGCCGAACCACTTCACTGCCCGAATAAAGGTAATAAGAGGTTCTTACGTCAGCATATTGCTTAAGAGTCGCTTCCAATCTGGGCCGCGTATTATCAAAGTCAATCTCTTGCAGGGTAGAAGGCAGAAACTCATACCATTTTGGCGAATTTCTTGAGTCACGATATGTTTCTACCATGCCCTTTTCAAAAATTATAACAACTGATTCCCAATCTTCAGGGGAGAGGGAATAGGGATCCCCCTTATAGCGACTGAATCTAAGCAGACCGCGCGGAATACCGTCTTGAGCCTCTAAGCCAGAAACGATCGGCATATAGAACCTTCCCTCACCCGCAATCGGTCCAGTAGGTTCAAGGACTGGCAGAGCACACTGAATATTTGGTGCCGTAGTCCCGCAGTTAGGAGTATTAGATGCCTGAGTGCCGCTAGAAAAAAAAGCCATGCCCATTACAATTGCCGCAAATCTAAATTTAATAAATATGTTTGTCATGGACATCTATATAGCACAGTTTACGCAGCATGTCAAGCTTTCTGGCAGATTTTGTTTGGGCCTGCTCCCGAAGACCTTGGGCAAATGATTGCGTTTTCAGTTTAGGTTCAAATCACAGACTATCCAAAATTTAATGAACCGCAATAACTCGCCTTGGGCGCTGAGCGAGAACCTCACAAGAATTATATTACTTGCAAATCACTGCAGCCGGGTCCTTAGCACAAATGTATTCTTTGATAGATCGATTTTGGAGTTCCAGATCTTTGATCTTTTGCTCTTGTTGATTTATTGAATCATTTAACTTTGCATTCTCGGCCTCAAGTGAAGCGATTCTACGACTCTGATTTACAACACTTGTTTTGAGATTCACAACTTCTCCAAGACCATCCTTGAGTTTATAGTAGAGCTCTTTAACAGCGTTAACCGTTGCCCAGTGTATAGGATCCACATTGAGTTCGAGGTAACCATCTTGCTCGCGCACATGGATCGCTTCAGGTATCACCTTTTGCACTTTCTGAGCTACAAATCCAATGATTTCGGGTTCATGAGGAAGACCAAGTGGATTTCCCTTTTTATAATTGAACCTAATCGTATTGAGCTGAAGTATCTCATTTAATCCGCGAGCGTAATTACCGCGAATATCTTTGAGGCGACCATCCGAAGCATTTGTCCAAGCCGTTCCTGTTGAAAGACCAGCGGTCCCAATGACATGCAACTCGTGAGTCGGCGAAGTCGTACCAATTCCCACTCGGCCGTTGTCGCCATCAATTGTAATAATGTCTCCGGAACCTAAACCCGCTGAGTTGGAAACCTTAAACTTACCGCTGTCAGAGCGATCGGCTCCAATTGTCCAGTTGGGAATGCCAGTGAGGTCTGTGTAATATACTTTTACAGTCACGTGATCCACTTGTGCCGTCCGCGTACTTATGCCATTGTTTATCGCAGAAATGGCTACACCAAAGGTTGACGAGTTGACATCTGCACCCGTCAATGTCAACCCCCATGTATTTGAGACACCACCATAGGTGACCGAGGTATCAGAGATGCTGCTCCAACTCAGTCCAGCGCTTTGATTGGTCCCTGAAACTGTTCCTGCAATAAGCAATTTAATGGAGTTGTCATATACGGTCATGCCACTTGCTTTTCTTTCTACGACCACTTCCACGCCGTCAACTGCAGCTCCAGCTGGAATTGAAAATCCAAATCCCGTGAGGGTGAGGTACCTAGAGGTTCCGCCTGAGGAAGGTAGTGACGCAGCTTCTGCATAGGCATTGTCACTTGCATAGGCGCTCGATGTGGTGGTCCAACTTACAGTTCCCACGTCAGTATTGGTACCACTTGTGGTAGGATTAGATGGCCCCACAGTGGAACCGCCGCCGGCGGTGCCTGCCATACGAATTGCCAGATCATCAGCACCAGACAAGTGAACATGATGAGAAGGGCTGCTTGTGCCAATCCCTAGGCGCTTGTTGGTGTTATCCCAATAGAGATTTGAATCGGCTGCAAAGGCATTAGAAGAATTGAATTGCACCTGGCCGGTCGAACCCGCCGCCGATGAACCTCCACCCGCTGCAACCCAGCTAAGCACACCTGAACCATTGGTAGAAAGCACCTGACCTGCGTCTCCATCATTGGATGGTAATGTCAGTGTGTAGTCTGAAGTGAGAACTCCTGTTGCAGGCGTTTGAATCAAGACCGAGTTGGTGGCATCCGAATCAACAATGGAGAAGGTTTTTCCGGAAACACCGGTGCCGCGAACCGTACCGCTCACATCAAGAGCGGTACCGGGATTGGTGATTCCAATTCCGACATTGCCAGAGCTAATAATGCGCATGGCCTCTGTGCCTCTATTCTTTGTTGTGAATCTTATGTAATCTGCTGTGGTCGTGCTGCCCACATTGGCATTGGCCGCCAACTCTAAGTAAGAGCTGTTCGTGTCGCCTCCCGCAATCACAATGTTAGATCCGGCGGTGCCAGTTGCATTCCAAATCATGCCATTTGTGAGAGAGTGGAATTTGAAGTTGCCAGCTGTCGAAATATGCCCTGTGGCCCGAATGGAGCTGCCACTAGAGTCGCCCAAATCAAGAATAGCGGAAGAGGGATTCGTCGTACCAATTCCGACTCTGCCGCTTGAATTTATTGTCACTCGAGCAGAGCCATTGGAGTTGAAAGTAACTGTGTTTGAGTCGCTTGATCCTAGAACCACCGCACCCGCCTGGCCACCATTGAGAACAAAGGTGCTTGGAAGTGAGGTCACTCCGGTACCACCTTTGGCGACACTTAAAGTTCCACCTAGATTGGTCAGAGTTAAATTGGCCTCAACAACATCCACATCAATTTCATTATTACCAGTGTCATCAGTGATGGACACTTTGCTTGAGCCTGCATTGATTTTCTTCAGCTCAATATCCACGCCAGATTTTTGTTTGTAAACACCCACACCGGCTGTACCGATGTTTGAAGCTGTGTTGGTCTCGCCACCAGCTCCACCAGTCACCCAGCTCAATCCTCCAGAACCATCTGTAGACAAAAGTTGCCCTGGATCGCCATCTGTTGATGGCAGAGTCAAGGTGTAATCTGAGGTGAGGACTCCTGTAGCTGGAGTCTGTATCAGCACTGAATTGGTAGAATCGGAATCATAAACGTAAAGTGATTTTCCAGACACACTCGTACCGCTGAAACTTGCTCCAGTGATGGCACCTGTTGTGGTGATCGTACCCGTCGTATTGATCGCTGTGGCGCCACCGATGGTGCCACCACTCACTGCGCTTCCGCTGATGGAAATTGCAGCACAGGAGAACTGATCGGATACCGCACTCCAGGTTAGGGTTTGTGCTGCTGTACAGTTTGGAGAGCTGAATAGACTTCCCGCAACAGTGCTCTTTAAATCTCCAATGTTAATGGCAGTGCCGGCCCAATCCGTACCATTGTATTTTAAAAAAGTTCCGCTCACGGGCGCTGTCGCATTGACCACAACACCTTGAAGTTTAGCAACTGCAGGATTGGGATAAGTTCCAGAGAGATCCCCGCCAGCGGATCCTGAAGGAGTGCGTGAGTCTGTAAATCGAGAGTCATTACCTGCCGCTACGG
>CAYMBJ010000075.1:4001-18434 GCA_964388665.1 uncultured Pseudobdellovibrionaceae bacterium
GTTAAATTGGCCTCAACAACATCCACATCAATTTCATTATTACCAGTGTCATCAGTGATGGACACTTTGCTTGATCCTGCATTGATTTTCTTCAACTCAATGTTCACGCCAGATTTTTGTTTGTACACGCCAACACCGGCTGTACCGATGTTTGAAGCCGTGTTGGTCTCACCACCAGCTCCACCGGTCACCCAGCTCAACCCTCCAGAACCATCTGTAGATAGAAACTGTCCAGGGTCGCCATCATTTGAAGGAAGAGTCAGGGTGTAATCTGAGGTCAAGACTCCCGTTGCTGGAGTCTGTATCAGCACTGAGTTGGTAGAATCGGAGTCATAAACATAGAATGACTTTCCTGAAACGCTTGTACCACTAAAGCTTGCTCCAGTGATGGCACCGGTTGTGGTGATTGTGCCTGTAGTATTGATTGCTGTGGCGCCACCGATGGTGCCACCACTCACTGCGCTTCCGCTAATTGCAATTGCAGCACAGGAGAATTGGTCTGATACCGCACTCCAGGTTAGAGTTTGTGCTGCTGTACAGTTTGGAGAATTAAATAAATTACCCGCCACACTGCTTTTTAGATCTCCAATATTGATGGCAGTGCCGGCCCAATCCGTACCATTGTATTTTAAAAAAGTTCCTGAACCAGGAGCTGTACCATTGACTGCAACACCTTGCAGTTTTGCCACTGTTGGGTTCGGGTAAGTTCCAGAGAGATCGCCTCCGGCAGATCCTGAAGGAGTGCGTGAGTCTGTAAATCGAGAGTCATTACCTGCCGCTACGGTGCCAGCACCGGTACCGACGTTAAGAACAGCTGCTCCGCCAAGGCCCAAATTGGTTCTGGCAGCAACATCAGTTGTTGCTCCGGTACCACCTTTGGCCACGCTTAAAGTTCCACCTAGGCTTGTCAGTGTTAAATTGGCCTCAACAACATCCACATCAATTTCATTATTACCAGTGTCATCAGTGATGGACACTTTGCTTGATCCTGCATTGATTTTCTTCAACTCAATGTTCACGCCAGATTTTTGTTTGTACACGCCAACACCGGCTGTACCGATGTTTGAAGCCGTGTTGGTCTCACCACCAGCTCCACCGGTCACCCAGCTCAACCCTCCAGAACCATCTGTAGATAGAAACTGTCCAGGGTCGCCATCTGTTGATGGCAGGGTCAGGGTGTAATCTGAGGTCAAGACTCCCGTTGCTGGAGTCTGCAACGTGACATGGTTTGAATTGTCGGAGTCAAAGACTTGATAGCTGCGACCACTGTAGGCCGCACCTGAAAAGTTATTTCCTGTTACATTGCCTGTTGTGGTGATATTGCCTGAACTGTTGATGGCGGCAGATCCGCCGATAGTTCCAGAATTGATGGCGTCTCCAGAAACTTTGCCCGCAGTAGAAAGAGTTGGAAGATCCGACTCCACTAAACTCGTGACTCCCGAACTCACGCGACCTTGAGCATCAGTTGTAACCTTATAATAGGTACCAACAGCACCTACATTGGGCATACTGATTGTACCCACTCCGGTAATGGTGCCACCATCAAGACCAGCTCCCGCTGTGACAGAAGTCACTGATCCAGCGCCAGCTGGAACTGTGGTACAAACCAAATTCCCTGCTCCATCATTTCTTAAAAAATCTCCAGCGGCACAACTGGGAAGACTCGCTTTGGCAAATCCCTGAACACTTGGATCCATCTCGGTGTACGAGGACAGAGGGATGTAGGCTTCCCAGCTTGCTCCATTCCATCGCAAGCTCTGACCTGGAATCAGTGAGGGAATGGTCATGCCATTTAGATTTCCCGTCTTTTCATACTGACTCGAAGTGCCTGCTATCAAATACTGTAACTCTGAGTACTGAGCTGCCGTCATGGGAGTGATGTTGCCCAGAGTTCCATCAGATTCTTGCACACGCAACAGTGATTTTGGACCAAACCCACCCACTTGCTTCGATTCAATCGCCTGGGGGGTAAAATTCAAACTCTGTAAGGGGAGCGGTTCATAGTTAGCAAGAGTTTCATCTTTAAACGAAACCTGCAGTTTGCGACCATCGCCCTCGTTGGGAGTGTAGCTGGAGCCAATCGAGCAGTTTCCAGTAAAATTAAACACACCCCGGTTTGCAAAGATTCGATCGAGACCGTAGCCAGTCGAATCTGATCTGGTGCCCAAGCCATCATTGATGGTCAGTGAAAATACACCTCGCGAATTTCTCATATCCAAAGTTTTGATTTCCTCAAAAAGTAGACAATCCTCGGCTCCAGGAGTGCGAATTTGAATCTTAAATTTAACCGCAGCTCCTTCCATGGGTTCACCGGTAGGTTTAAGAATCCGCCCTTGATAAGTGATTCCAGAATTTGCTGCAAGCGAAGGCGGCGCAGAAATCATGGCGATAGATACAGCAAAGAAAAAAATGGAAAGTGTCCTGATGGACAGGAGGCGTATCAGTCTTCTTAAGTAAATTCTTTGCCTAAGGTCTTTATATCTTATGATCATCTTTCTTTCCTTCAAACTTGAGGATTGCAGTTCTTAGGGTCCAGTGCACGCTCATCTGCACTTTAGACCTGCTGACTACTTGATCGGCGATCTCCAATAAATCTGTAGGCTCTGTGTCTCAATTGGGTGCAGCGATGACCTCTTATTAAATTATTTTGGTCATTTTCATATCCTGGTACATTTGTCCCAGTATGAGTCTCTGAGCAAGTTGTGCTATGCTCTACGGGATTCACCGCTTAATTTTAGTTTGTTGGCCCATCAAATTGAATCCATGTTCACTAGCCAAGTGATTTCGTGCTTGTTGTGATATAGGTGCACAAACTGGCTGGTTGGGCTTAGCTCGCGAAACTTTCGCAAAATATCGAAATCAGATCTTCCCTTGTACTTAATAGTGCAAACCATCTTTAGCTGGCTTTTTGCAGAAAGCCAAACCGTAGCCATTTCCAAAAGTCGCACAGGTTCTGTTATCATGTCACAAAACAACCATTCGACATCGAAGTCATGCGGATTTAACTTATAGACATCTTGCTGCAGAATCTCCAACTTTGGATCGGCTGCCAACTCCATTTTGCCTTTGTCGACGGCAATGACGTCACAGCCCAATTGTCGCAACACCCAACTCCACCCTCCTGGGGCGGCACCCATGTCAATGACTCGAGATTTCGCCTTTGGTTTAGGACAATATAGCGAAAACACTTCCCACAATTTCAAATAGGCCCGCGATGGCGGTGCCACTTTGTCTTCTATAAACTCTACCACGCCCATGACTGGCGATTCTGACTGTGACTGGCCTACCCAAATCTGCCGAGATTCCAATAGAGTCCAAAAACTCCACTTTAGCTGAGGCAAGGGCTGCGCGAAATCAATGCGCTGCAATTTTCGATCAGGCGCCTGTTGGCGAATGAGCTCATGGCGCCGGTGCTGGCAGAATGAAAAGGAACTTCGGTGTCGACCCAGTTTGTGAACAATCTTGGCAGCCTCTGAAACGGATTCAAATCGCTCAAGCTTTTGCCCTAACACCACTGCCTGAGCCCAGGCAAAGGGACGGTTTGCCATTCCTGTCAAAGCGGATTGACCCAGCTCAACTTCAAAATCAACTGCAGCCATTCTAATCGCATAGGCGCGATCATCAACGGCATCAAAATTTAAATTTAATAGTCGCAACTCAGTGACTAAATCCTCGGAAAAACCGGTGAAGGCAAAAACAATGACTTCGTGAGCCTGGACTATAGGAGAGACCTCATTCATGTTATTTCATATTCTGCTAGAAGAATACCGATAAGAATATAGAAAACAGCAAATTGCAGCACAATTGATAGGGAATCGATGGGAAGAGCAGTCAACGGCCTAAACAATGCTAAGCGTCCGCGAAAAAAGAAGACAGAGCGAAAGGCCAGGAAAAAAGCAGAATTGCTTGCTGAGGCAAAACTCAGCAAAAATAAGAAAAAATCTGAGCCTTTTGAGCAAAGATTTTTAAGTCGAGAACTGGGTTGGCTCGAATTCAATCGACGCGTACTTTTTCAAGCGGAAGATGAAAGAACTCCGCTCCTGGAACGGCTGCGCTTTTTGACAATTTCCAATACCAATCTGGATGAATTTTTTATGAAACGCGTGGGCGGACTCAAACGCCAAGTTGCCGCCGACGTCTTGACTCGCACCGCTGATGGGCGAACGCCCCAAGAGCAACTCAATGCCATTCGCGCAGCCGTGTTGCCAACGATGATCACGCAAAATCGAATCTTTGAAAAACAAATCTGTCCACAGTTGGCCAAGGCCGGGGTTGTGATCAAACGATGGCATGAACTCAATTCTGGCGAAAAAAAGACACTCACCGAGTTTTATATGAAGTCCGTGTTTCCGATTCTGACGCCTCTTAGCGTGGATCCAGGTCATCCTTTTCCTTTTATTTCTAACCTGTCCACTTCATTGGGTGTGGTCCTGGCCACACCTGACCATGAAGAGAAATTTTTTGCCCGAGTAAAAGTGCCCGTAGTGCTTCCACAGTGGGTGCAACTGCACAAGCAAAGTGAAGTGTATGTGGCGCTGATTGATATCATTGCGGCGCATTTGGCGACCCTTTTCCCGCACATGAAGGTTCTTTCTACCACTGCCTTTCGCCTAACGCGAAATGCGGAGTCTGACCGGGACGATGAAGAGGCCGAAGATCTGTTAGAGGCCATCGAAGAGGAACTGCGCCAGCGTCGCTTTGCCGAAGTGGTGCGACTGGAGCACAGCCCTCAACCCGACCCTTGGGTCCGCGAGCTATTGATTAAGGAGCTCGGGATTGAAGAAGAAGATGTTTATGAGCTGCCCTCTGATCTTGACTTTATGGACTTTAGCAATCTTGCAAACATTGGCATCAAGAGTTTGCACTTTCAACCCTTCAGTCCGTCATTACCAATTCCGTTTGGCGACGAGAGCCTTTCGATTTTTGACATCATCAAAGCCAAAGACCGACTCTTGCACCATCCTTTTGAAAACTTTGCTGAGACAGTAGAAAGATTTATTCGCGAAGCTGCAGATGACCCCAAGGTTCTGGCCATTAAAATGACTCTCTATCGCACCGGTGATCGCAGTCCATTTATAAAATCATTGATTCGTGCTGCTGAAGAAGGAAAGCAGGTCGTTTGCCTGGTGGAGCTCAAAGCTCGATTTGATGAAGAACGCAATATTTATTGGGCGCAGGCATTGGAAAACGCCGGAGTTCACGTGGTCTATGGCATCGTTGGTCTCAAGACTCACGCCAAAACAGCCTTGGTGGTGCGACAAGAGGCCGATGACATTCGCTGCTACGCTCACATAGGTACGGGAAACTACAATGTTTCGACGGCAAGGCTCTATACAGATTTGGGCATTCTCACTGCAGACCCGCGTATAACGCTTGAGCTTGTGGAACTGTTTCATTTTTTAACGGGTCGGTCTTTGAAAAAAGATTATCAGCATCTTTTGGTCGCGCCTGTGAATATGTTCGAACGCTTTAAGAGTATGATTGCTCGCGAAGCTGAACACGCTAAGGCCGGTCGTCCCGCTCAGGTCATTGCAAAGTTCAACAATATGGAAGAGGACGGAATTGCCAACGCCCTATATGAATGCTCGGCTGCAAAGGTGCCAATCACCTTATTGATTCGCGGCTTCACTGGGATCAAACCCAGGACCCCCGGACTGAGTGAGTCGATAGAGGTGATTTCTATAATTGGTAGGTTTCTTGAACACTCCCGTCTGTTTTATTTTCGCAATGGTCAGGAGAACCCACTGGACGGAGAATTTTATTTGGGCTCTGCTGACTGGATGTATCGCAACCTCCACGCGCGTGTTGAAGTGGTTACCCCCGTTTATGATGCAGATTCACGTCGCCATCTCTGGGAGATTTTGCAGCTCTATATCAAGGATCAGCGGCAAGTTTGGGATATGAGCTCAGATGGCAAGTACACTCTGCGAAATTCCAATGATCCTGGCGTTCATGAAGCACTCATACAGTACCACCGCCAAAGCGCATTAAAACCAACTGTCTTTACTACGGCCCTTGCTGAGCATGAAAGTGCTTATCAACGCTCCCAAGACTCCAGCCAGAGCAGTGATACACCCATCTCATCAAACGCTGTCCGTTTGGATTTTGAAAATAAAGACCCAAAGGGGACGCCATGAGGCTGTACTTAATTCGTCACGCCATCGCTGAAGAGCGAGAGGACTTTCGCAAGATCAATTCCAACGATGAACTGCGGCCATTGACAGAAAAGGGTGCCAAGAAATTCTTAAGATACTGTAGAAAAATGGAATCGCATTTGGATCCCATCGATTTTGTCGTAAGCAGTCCGTACATTCGCGCCACTGAAACTGCCGATATTCTGATAAAGAGCCTGGGGCTGGAGTCTTATGCGGAGGCACCAGAACTCGTGCCACAAAGTCCACCCATTGCGTTTGCAAAATGGTTGCGCAATCACGCGCGCACCTACAAAGAAGTGGCGGCCATTGGCCATGAGCCCTTTTTGAGCCTTTTTGCCTCTTACCTTTTGACCGGCCATGAATTGCCAATTTTAAGTTTTAAAAAGGGTGGCATGGCCTGTCTGGATATCGGCAGCTTCAGCGAAATGGGTCCCAGATCCGCGCATCTGAGCTGGCTCATCTGCCCTAAAATATTTGATTAAAAAATCCCCCAATGATCGAAAAACGCTGAAACACCAATTGAACAATGCTGGGAGAGTGCCCTCTCGAAAATTCGACAAATTGAGGTTCTCCTAGATCTTGCCAAAACTCCATCTGATATTCTGTTGAAACGACATCGTCGTTGGTGACTCTCATCAGAAAAAACTTTTCTGTCGTAGCATCTGGGGTAAAAAAGAGTGCATCGTAGCGAATCTCTTGACGCAAGCGTCTCTCAAATTCAGAGACGTCATCTATTCCTTCGAGATCCATTAGTTTTTCTCGGATTTCGGTAACCCTTGGGCTAGCCGAAGTGGCTACGACCCCAGCGAAATTGCCCGCCGCTGCCGCCAAAAACACTGCCTGCACACGATCGTCCACCAATGCCAAATCAGCGCCAAGCACTCCTCCCAAACTAAACCCCAAAACGCCAAGTCTCTTTGAGTCGATACGCGGGTTTTGAGTCATATAGTCCAAAATCGTGCGAAATCGAAACATCACTTGGGCGGTGAATTTGTCAAAATACTGAAAATCAGTGACTGCCTCAAGATCAGGAGTCACCTTAAAGAGCGGCACCAATGCAGCAATTCCTTGATGGCAAAGTGATGAAGACGCACGTTTCTCAAGAGCCGTCGAGCTTGCTAAGGTCGGCAACACGAGCACTGCAGGAACTCCGCTCTCGCCTCGAGGAATCTTGAACAGTACGCGAATCGTCTCCCATTTTGCCAAGACACGGTTGTAAACAGGTATCCACAAATAAGAAAGCTCGCATCGATCACCACTGTGAATTGGCCTTTCTCTGACCTCGCGATTTAAGGGAACATGAGACAGCTCTTCGATTCGTCGCTGTCGCTCTTCGCGTGAAATATCATAATAGGAATCCCGAGCTTGCGCAGTCAGTGGTAAGACAAAACTCAGGGTAAAAAAAGCGAACACCAGTTTTTTTATTCTTTCGTAGACAAAGCGCATTCTTGTAACCCCCGATTATTTAATTTTAATAAAATTTCGATATTTTTGGACTAGGATACCAGCATTCATTTTTAAACAAAAGCGGATCCGTGAAAGATCGAAATCGCTGAGGAAAATTGACACTCCATACAAAAGTCCCACGGAATGTGAATCACGCTGGTTTCGCAGTTGAGATGAGCGATTACAAAAATCGATCGTGCACCATCGACCACAAGATACCATCGCGCAGACCCACTTTGGGAATCAACACTCTGTGCGCATCCGTTTGGCGCAAGATCGCTTTGACCACAAGAATAGCCGGCACAATGACATCAGTTCGGTCTTTTCGAAGTCCCAGCATCTGTGTGCGCGAACCCAGCGGAATTTTTCGCACCTCTTTGCTCAGTAGGAAAAGTTCATCCAGAGTTAAATAGTGTGCAGGCTTGCGATTGAGAATCCTGTCTTTTAGATCAGCCATGCAGTCCAAATTGCCACCTGTGCCAATACCAAAATCAAATCTTTCGTTCTTCGCATATTTCAATAAATACTCATTCAAGGGCAAGATCAACTCGCCAATCAAGATACCTATGTTTTCTTCGCTCAGATTTCTTCTTTCCATCTCTTCGAGCACTCGCACTGTGCCCAGTGGAAAACTACGCGAGGCCATGATCTCCTGTCCATGCACCAAGGTGACTTCAACGCTGCCTCCGCCGACATCAATCAAGACTGCCTTTTTGCCATAAAGGTCCACAACTTTTGAAACACCCAAGTGAATCAGGCGCGCCTCTTCTAAGCCATCTATTAATTCGAGATGAATTTCAGAACCGCTCTTGATTTTCTTAATGAATTGGGCGCTATTCTTTGACTCGCGGACGGCGCTCGTGGCAACGGCCCTTATCCAAGACACTCCGTGTGACTTAGCAGTAGCACGAAAGGTTCGTAGCGCCTTGTTGACTTCCTGAATCATCGGCTCTGATATTTTGCCATTGGCAAACACATCATGCCCCAGTCGCAAGGGGGCGCGCATTTTTCGTAAAATATGCAACCGCTGCTCAGAAAATTCGCCGATGATCATGCGAATGGCATTGGATCCCATGTCAATTGCGGCGATGACCTTTTTGTCCTGCATAAAATACCTTGTGAATTATTTGGTGGGGGTGTCAACAGACTTCTTTTCAAATGTTCACGACTGTGAATACACTATGTCTTTATCATGGCTCACAAATAAGGACTGAAATGAAAGCTTTTGAAATGCTCGCTATCGCTATCACTGCCTGCAGTGCTTTTGTTTGCCCCCGCTTTGCGCTTGCATATCAATCTCTTGCGCAAAGCCCGCCCGCTAGGCTCACCGAGCCTACGACGGAGATCCCTCCCGATATCTCAACGGAGCAAAGCTTCGACCTAAGCACCGGAGAAAATTCAACGACAGAGGCAAGTCCAAATACAGATCTCAACACAAATTCAAAAGACCTAGACACACTTGGCGAGAAAGATTCACCGAGTACAATGGAGGCGACAGCCTCCGATGATTCATCGGCGTCAAATGATCCGAACACATCGGCACAAGAACCACCTGAGCCTCTGTTTTCGGTTCATTTAAAGGCCACGTTTATAGTGAGTGCCTACCAATTTCCGACTTCTAAGCGAGGAGTGATCAGCTTTGGCCTTCCCCACCTTTCCCTCAATAGTCACTGGAGCCCCAATCCAGAGACACGCGCCAGTAGCGAAATTTCCTATGGAAAAATCACTGATAACGCTGAGCCCAGCCTATACTTTCGGCAACTGTATGTAAATCTTCGGACTTTTGCTGAATCGGAAACTAAATTGGGACTGCAGCTTCACCCTCTCTTAATGAATCATGACGAACATTTTCGCCTTGTCGCGCTAGGTAATTCTGGATTGCCGCTGCTTTTTCGCTACAAATACCTATTGGAGCGCGATCTCGGGCTGACTTGGAAAGTTCCAGTCTTAGGAGAATGGCAGTTTTTTGTCGGCTCAGGAAAAGGACTGCAAACAGAGCAGCAAAACTTTTCCAAAGAGGCGGCTGTGCTCTGGTCCATTCCTTTGAGCGCGCACTGGCAAGTGCAATTGAGTCATGCCGGCAGCCTCTTCAGGGACGCCGAAACAGATTATCAACCCTCACAGAGAAACTCTTTGCGCTTGGCGTTTAACGACGAGTATTGGAGCTGGTCGCTGGAGTCAGGCACCACCCGTGACGATGGCTCAGCCATGCTCGCTGATGGCCTGGCAGATGGAGTTGACAATTCTATTCTTAGCGGTGAAGTCAACGAGGGAAAATTCAATGAGGCATTTTTGCGCTACCATGGTCCTTCCTGGTTCGCCCAACTTGGCGGCTTCTATTTGCAGACCAGCCAACTGGCAAATCTGGATGTATCTGGTGCATCATTGGGCCTGGGCCGGGCCGATACAAATGGCAGCTCTTGGGGAGTAGTTTATAATTTCTCGAAGAGATCGGAAGACCATTCGTTAAAGTCTCTGCAAGAAGATCAAATCACAATTTACTACACTGTCTCTGGAGCTTTTGATAAAGCGCGGCAATAATTAGCGCCCGCTGACCCAAGTATCTAAAATTTTTGCAGATAAAAGCCTTGAAATTCTTTGAACTGAAATCAAGACTGAAGCATTGGGTTTTTATGGCCCTCGACATAACTCTGTTGAAAACCTAACAAAATCAAATTTTGTTAGGCTGCAGAGCCTAGGATAAGAAATGGAGCAATGGTGGAAAGAATAATCGATACCCAGCTAGATGAGCTAAAAACGCTAATCCTTGTTATGGGTGGTCAGGTTGAAAAGGCCTTGAGTGAAGCAATGGCAGCGCTGGCCACGCGCAATCCACAAAGGTTTACCAATGTGCACACCATTGAAAAGAAAATCAATGAAGATCATCTTCGTGTCGATCAGGCCTGTATCCATATTTTGGCGCGCCAAGGCCCCGTTGCTGGTGATCTGCGATTGATTTTAGCAATCATCAAAATCAATACTGACCTTGAAAGAATGGGCGATCAGGCCACCAATATCGCCTACACAGGACGCGACTATCTTTCGCGACCCACAAATGCCTCCGTGGAACCCGTCACCAGAATGGCTGAACTTGTAAAAGTGATGGTCAAAGAATCTTTGGATTCCTTTGTCCGTGGTGATTTGGTATTGGCAAAAAAGATTCTTATGAATGACGACGAAGTTGATGAACTGAAGAATCAAATTTTTAAAGATATGATTGCACACATCAAAACACACCCCGATGAAGTTGAAGCCTCGTTGGATGTCATTTTGATCGCGCGCAATCTCGAAAGGCTGGGGGATCATGCAACCAACATTGCAGAAGACGTCATATTCGCCTTTTCCGGGCAAGATGTCAGGCACGGAGGAAACTTTGGACAACCGAACGGTTAAAGTTCTTGTTGTTGAAGACGAAAGGGAAATTCGCGAGCTCATGGCCTTGCACATACTAAGACAAGGCTTCCGTGTTGTTGAGTGTGCATCTAGTGAGGCCGGCTTAGAAGAGCTTCAGAAAGGCTCTTTTGATCTTCTTGTGGTGGATTGGATGCTGCCAGGCCTGAGTGGAATTGATTTGATTCGCAATCTACGTATGGACAATCCGCTGTTGTCAATCCTGATGGTGACGGCGCGAACGGAACCTGAAGACATTGTGCAAGGCTTGGATGCAGGCGCCGATGATTATTTGCAAAAACCGTTTGAACCGAACGTATTTTTAGCACGAGTGAAGGCTCTTGTGCGCAAGAGTTTGGCCTTGAGCAAACCCAGCTCAGAACCGAAAGAAGTTTTGCATCATCTTGGACTTGAGATCAACCACCGCACCTACGAAGTGAATCTGCATTCAAGACCTCTGCACTTGACTCCATCTGAATTCAAACTGCTCGCAGCAATGGTTCAGAATGCTGGACGGGTCATGACACGAGATAGTCTTATAGGCAATATCCAGGGAGAAGGAATCAACGTGGTAGGCAGAACCATTGATACTCACGTATTTGGCCTTCGAAAAAAATTGGAAGAGTGGTCTGACAACATTGAGACCATTCGCGGTATTGGCTACCGAGTGCGCATATCTGAATCTCTTTGATTAATCTGCCTAAGCTGTGTTAGCGCTATAAGCAGTGAATCGATTTCCCTGGCGCCTTTTTAGCTTCTTCTTTTTTGTTCAGTTCATGGCATACAGCCTATCGAGCGTAGTTTTGCTGTATCTACTGAAACTCACGCTTCCTCAGGTCTCCAATCAAGTCGTGGATATTCCTTGGGGCGTCTACATACCTGCATCCCTCGCCCTGAATTTGATAATAGCAAGCTTGATTTCGATTCGTTTTACACGACCTCTGATTCGGCTGGTGTGGAAAGCTTACCGCATTGCTAACAAGCGCAGATTTGCCAGCAATCCTAGCCCGATCCTTCGACAGGAGCGAGAGGATGCTGATAATCTAATGAAAGAGAGCAATGAATACGAAGAGCTGGATGAAGCCATCGACCGCATTTCGCGCAAGCTTTCAAAGCGCGAGCGACAACTCACCAAAGAGCGAGAAGAAGCGCAATTTTTTTTGGGCGCGGTCACAGAAGCCATCGTACGGGTTGATGCCAATGAATCCGTAACGGCATTCAATTCACAGTTTGCTTCTCAATTTTTGGACACGGATCTGATCCAACGGGGCAGTTTTAAGCTGAGCGAAGTTTTTCGTATTCCCGAAGTTTACGAAACTTTTCGCATTTCTCTCGAGAGTGGTTTGCGGCAGCGACAGACAGTAAAGATCAAAACCAAGCTCGAGCAGCAGTCACGATATTTTATGCTGTCGGTAAATCCCATCTTTCTCTCTGGCCCAGTCGAATCTGCGCACGGAGTTGTCGGTTTATTTTCTGACATCACCGACGTTAAAAAAGCAGAACAGATTCGCATTGACTTTGTGGGCAATGCTTCCCATGAACTTCGCACCCCGCTGACCTCAATCAAAGGCTATTTAGATACCCTAAAAGAAGATGTCGCCACTGGAAACCTTGAGATGGCCAGTCGCTTTTTAGAGACGGTCACTCGCAATGTTGATCGCCTCATTGAGTTGGTCAATGATCTCCTCAACCTCTCAGCATTGGATTCAGGAGCTGAGCTTAAACTTGAGACAATTTCGCCGCTAATGATCACGGAGCAAGTCTTGAGCGAATTGAAGATTCTGACTTATGAGAAAAATCACACCATTCGCTTTGAATGCACAATTGACTCTTTTGTTGCTGATGCGCAGATGGTGGAACAAGTTCTAAGAAATCTCGTTGCCAATGCAATCAAATACATTCCTGCACGAGGAATCATCTGGATTCGCTGGGAGCACGATGGCCGCGGCGCCATCCTCAGAGTCATCGACAATGGACCTGGCATTCCCGAGGAACACCATTCAAGGCTCTTTGAAAGATTCTACCGAGTAGATAAAGGACGAGCCCGCGAGGTGGGTGGCACCGGCCTAGGACTCGCCATAGTTAAACACATTCTGCAAAAGCATGGCGGCCAAATTCAGGTCAAGTCGCAAATGGGCGTGGGCACCGAATTCATCTGCAGTTTTCCGCAGCTAGATGCAATGCCCACCCTGTCTCACTGAAGACCGCCTACTTGTTTATTTGTCAGCACTTTGCCTGGATCTCTGGTAACGATCATGGGCAATGTTTAGCTGGTGATTGAAACGGAATCCGCGAGTCTCCCGTCCATCTCGACTGTCAGAATCCAATTTAAGTCTATTGTAATTTTGGTTCGAATACAGGGTAAAGCGCCAAACTCCATTTGTCAGCTTATTGCCGCTTTCGCCAACAGGGTCGTCTCGATTGGTATCCAAAGCGAAATTGTTTCTACGCTCTTCATCCGAGTTGTCACGCGCAATAAAATCCTCCAAGCCTGCAGCAGCATGACAGCCGAGACAACTGGACTTTGGATTGTCGGCGGGGCCATTCAAAAGCGCGAGTTCACCATTTTCTATAAAACTTTGTTCCTCGTCATCGCTGCATATAATTGGATTAGTTTCATCCGGCTGGCCCAATTCACAGTACTGATAATTTGTGACAGCACCTGGAAAAATTATTGATTGGCGTGGCTCAAGTCCGAACTGAATTCCCACTGGCTTCATGTGCTTTAGGCCTTCGGGCAAATGTTGAATTTGCAACAACTCTGATTCTGCAGTGTATGTCTTGTCATAGACATAGGTTAACATTATCCAATTATCAACCTCTGCCATCGATCCCTTAATGCGCGTATCTTTGACTGCAATGTCCATTTGAACATGAGCAACTTTCTTCAACTCCCGAGGGTCCTTCCTTGCACTTCCACTCACATGGGCGGTCCATGCATAGGCACCTTTCCATGGAGGATAGGCACTCTCCCAATTGTCGAGCGTATTGAAAAGCAATTTGAAAGAAACTGAACCGTCTGCCGTATCATTTCTCTTAATAAAGTCCCAGTTTGGACTCTGAATCTTGTCACCAAAAATGTTGTTATAGAGATTGCAAACTTTCTTATTAAAAAAGGCAACACCCCAACTCGATGGTTCTTTAGTATCCTTGTCGAAAACACCCTTTTCCGGACCGAAAACTGGGTTTGGATGCATGGGAAACTCTTTTGTCAAACCATGAACAGCTTCACGGCCTTTGTAGCCATCCACCATCCAGGGTGTCGAGCACCAACTGCGATATGGATTGTTAATAAACTGCATGTCTTCATTTTGGGAATTTTCAGAACTGAACCATCCTTCGTATGCGTACTTTTGCAAAATTAATGAAAATTGGAGGGCTTCATCTGAGGAGACATCTCAAAGTTAGTTGAAACTTGAAAGAGGGAGCCCTTTTGTGGAAG
>CAYMBJ010000076.1:0-18417 GCA_964388665.1 uncultured Pseudobdellovibrionaceae bacterium
AGCTTCCGCAGGTCATTCCTTTCACCTTAATTTCAATCATCGTCATCTCTCGGCCATTCATGGTCTTGCTCCCTGGTGAACTGTTGTTGATTGCGGAGGCTCAGAACTAATCGGCTCAATCACAACAAAACCTTGTTGCGATGATGGCCCAATGGGTAATCTCCTGTTGAAGAGATTTTCTAAAAATTGAACTCGTTGGTGGTAGCAAAATACGGACGTCTCTTTGCCAACGATAGCCGCCGAGTCCAAGAACAACGGAACTTCGGTCAACAGGTATCGTGCCGCCGATCTCAGCATTTCGTGAGTTAAAACGGTTTCATCGGAGACTCGTCGTTCGAGCACCCAGCGGGAAGCCTCCACGCAGTCAGATTGAAAAGTAGGATCGTTTTCAAAACACTTTTGCACTTCACTATAAAGTGCGACATATTGTGCGTTTATAGAAAGGGTTTCCCAGTTGAGCACCATGGAGCGGGCTTCGGCATCCGAAAATCCAGCGGAAGCTAACGCTCGCTGGATCTTATTTTGGAGATACTGGCACTGACGTCTGGCTTTCCACGCTGCCTTTTCCGCCGTGTAGCCCAAAGCCTCAAGCGTATAGGCAGATGGAATATCTGGCATAAAAAAGTGCATTGAGCGAAAATGACCCCGCCCCCATTGCGCCAGCTTGAAAATCCGCTCCTCCGAAAAATAGCTATTAAAGGGACTGATGCCAAAACAGACGTGATCGCGCCGCTGTAGATTATTGTGGCAGTTTTCCGAAAGCGGCGTCGTCCTCATTGAACCCCCATTATGATTTCAAAACCCAACTACATCTTGCACGGATTGGTATTCGTCTTGTCCCAGTACGCTATGTACCCCACGGCGTCTTTAATCTTTTTTGCGACTTTGCAATCGGTTTCCTGTCCGCGATAATTTTCCTTTGAAAACTTAACGACCGCATGACCAATCTTGTTTTCAGGGTCGGGCGAGTTGATGTCAACTTCCACGACTTCTTTGATCTTAAGGGAGGGGTCTTTGAGAGCGGCCTTCACTCCAATTTTGCAGCCGCCGCAGTACATGCCTTTGACAAAATAATATCTTTCGACATCAGATTTTGTTTCTGCACTTTTCTCCGCAGCGTGGGCCCCCGATCCCGTACAGCACGGGCAGGCAAGGAGCGCAAAAGATGTAATTGCCAGTAGAGGAATAAATGAAAATAGTTTCATGTGAATTTACCTCCCGTGATTCAGATAAATTTTGAGATTATTGTTGGAAAAAATATTGCTGCGAAAACTAAAACGGTCGCAAACCAAAGAACGATCTTATTGATTCGGACCGACTTTGGGTTCGAGCAATAGGTTCCGTCGGCGCATTCCGCCGCCGGTTTTTTCTTATAGGTAAAATAGAAAGCAGTTCCCAGTAGGCCCACCGCTAAAACGATAAACAGCGGCCGATAGGCTTCAAATTTCAAGATAAATCCGGCACCGCTTATTCCTAGAACTGCAAAGGCAATTGGCCCAATGCAACAGATAGAAGCAAGAATTGCCGTGAGAACGCTCCCGATTAGAGTTGCTTTATGAACATTGCTGCTAGCCATATAGTCACCCCATACTTTTTTCGGATTTGCAGTCGGCAAGACACTCTAAGAGCGGGCAATCGGCATCAACCTTTCGTTGCCGACATTGTTGAATCAAGTCGGTGAGAACATTTCTTATTCGCTCCAGGTTGTTGATCTTCTCATTAACCGACCTCAATTGAATCTCTGCCTTGGCCTGAACACTTTGGCATTTTGATTTTTTCTCCGCTTTTAGATTGAGAAGCTCTTGAATTTCGCTGAGCGAGAAGCCAAGTTCCTTGGCGTGCTTAATGAAGACAATGGTCTTATGGGAATTGTCATCAAAGACTCTGTACCCCGATGCCTTGCGGGCAAGGGGCATTAAGAGTCCTAATCTTTCGTAAAAGCGGATCGTCTCGATTCCAATTCCCGTCCGTTTGGATAAAGTCCCAATAGTCATTGTGGTTTTTACCTTTCCCATGTTCTCCTCCCTTTATTCTACGGTCTGTAGTATACTACAGACTCAAGTTAAATTTTAATCCCTTGAATTTACTGCACATTTTCAAAGTCCAGCAGGGCTGGCTTTTACCGGATTTGGATTATGCGGACCTTATAATGCCTCAAAGGTTGTCAAGCCAAGCGAGCAGGCTGTCATTCATCGCGAGTCGTCTGTTCTGTCCAGTGGGCGCGACCATTGAACTGAGCGCTTTGCGCTTCATTTCAAGGTCGATCTCAAGATACCGATTTGTCGTGGTCACGTCGGCGTGTCCAAGCCAGCAGCGAATGGTGTTGAGATCGACCCCGGCCTGAAGCAAATGCAGCGCGGTCGTGTGCCGGAACGTATGAGGATGGATGTTCTTCCTACTTAAAGTTGGTGTGCTCTTCATAGCCATCTGAACATATTTCTCGATGATATAAGTCACACCGAATCTGGTGAGCTTCTTGCCCTGACCGTTCGTAAAAACTGGCTCCGATGAATTTGGATCGACTTGCCGCTCGCTCAAATGGCGGTGAATCCGCACAGCCGTTTCTCGCCAGAGAGGACAAAAACGCTCCTTCCGGCCCTTTCCAAAAATTTTCGCCGAGGGAGATCCGTCCAATCTGAGATCGGAAGCCTTTAGATCGACGACTTCTTGTACGCGGGCACCCGTATTGTGCAGGAAGCGAAGAAGAGCATCATCACGGCGACCAGCCGGAGATTCCAGATTCACCTGCCGCAAAATTACCGCTAGTTCCTCTTTGGTAAGATAGTCCATCGACTTCGATTCCGTTTTCTTCGTCGGGATCGTGAGAATTTGCGCGGACAATTCCACAGCTTCGGGGTCCGTCAGCGCCACATACCGAAAAAATGAGCGGATAGCGGCAAGGCGATGATTTCGAGTTGAGATGCTATTTCCGTTCTCTGACTCAATAGATTCCAAGAAATCTAACACACGCCGATGCTCCAGGTCTGCGAGCTTGAGTTCTGCAACCGAGCGCTTTTTCACCTTTGCAACGTAACAGAGGAGCTGCTTCAGACTGTCTCTGTATGCCCAAATCGTGTTCGGGCTCGCATTGCATTGGCGTGGTTGATAGTCCGATAGAAACAACCGCAAGTGACTCCCAAGAGTATTTACCGCTTTCATGTGCGAACCTCCGCAGCCGAAAATGAAGTTTCAAATCGGCGACTGGCTTCCATGAGAACTTCAGGCATGTACTGAAGGTAGTGCTGCGTCGATTGGATATTTATATGACCAAGGTAAGTAGAAAGGCTCGGCATCAAGAGCGGAACGTCCCTTCCTTCCTGATACCATTCCAGGAGCCGGTGAACCGCAAAACTGTGCCGCAGGTCATGAACGCGAGGCCCGCATCTTCCATGCAGGGGCTTGATGCCAGCCTTTCTCATAAGGCGCATCAGTGCGATTTTCATAAAATCTCGGCTGGGGCGGCCATTGTATGGAGACCAGATTAAAGCCGATTCAGGATTTGTTGGCACGTCAATCTCGTTTCGGCGCTTGAGATACTCGTCGATCATTCGGCGCATGGATGTTGAGGCCGGGACCAGCCGCGTTTTACCGAATTTCGTCCTCCGAATTTTTAGTACGCCTTCATGAGGATCATAATCGCCAACGTCGAGGGAAATTACTTCGCCAATTCTCAGTCCGCAGGCGAAAAGAAGAGCAACAACAAGCTCGAAGGTCCTTGGCCTCAGTGGGTCTTTCGGCATGGGGCGAATCATGCGAGTTTCAGACAGCAGCTTACTAACGTCCTCTTTCGAAAAGACGTAGGGCTTAAAAATTGGTTTACGAATGACCGCGAACTGCTCTCTTCCGGAAGTTTCAGGGTTTAGACCGCGCAGGAATTTGCAAAGCAGGAAAATTGCAGACCGGTACCCACGCTGGGTCACTGGATTTAGATGCGCAAACGTATCAAACCACTCCGTGAGTATTTCCTTAGTCAGGGCTTTCGCGTGCGGATGACGGTCAATAAGGAATTTATCAAGTCTGCCCATCAACCAAAAATGATCATCGTATTTCCCGAGCCCGCTCATGATCGTCGTAAAGCGGTCAAACTCCCGCGCGAGTGGTCCATTAAAGCGTTTCTTGCTCCGACTCATTGCGCACCTCCCGGAAGCTCAAGAGCGACTTGCCGCAGATCGGAAACGGCGAGCTTGCAGTACCAAAAGGTGGAGTTCGGATTTCGGTGGCCGAGTATATCACCAATCGTCTTTAGCGATTTGCCGCTTCGGAGTAGGTTTGTTGCGCGAGTATGCCGAAAGATATGCGATCCTCGTTTCGCGCTTTTCACGTTCGCACAATTAAATCCCTTGGAAACAACGCGCGCGATTCCCGCGGTAGTCATTGGGCGATAGGGAGCGTTGGTGCTCACAAAAAGCGAGCGCACCTTCGCTCGTTTCGGACGGCCCCGGCGAAGATAATCGATGATGGCGCGTGAGACGGATGGTACGAGGGGCAAATCGAGATTTCGACGGGTCTTTGTTTGTTTTACGTGAATGATCTGCGATCTCCAGTTGATGTCGTTTAGCTGGAGACGAGTGAGCTCACCGCCCCGAAGGCCATAAGTTTTCAGCATTAGCAGTAACGCGTAGTCGCGTTTTCCATTGGGTGTAGCCCTATCGACTCCCTTGAGTGTGGCCTGGACGTCGGCCTCCGTGAGAATTGTCGGCAACGCCGCGTGTTTGTAGTGTCGGCGACTTGGTAAAAACGGCCGACAGCCGTCGCCGACGATCTGTTTTGTTCTCAGGAATCGAAGGAACCCCTTGAGGAAACCTACAACCTGCTGCCTGACCGTTGGAGTGCTAGGATTTTCACAGGCTAAAATGAAGTTCTCGATATCCTTCCCGTTCATCAACGTGTAATCAAGCGAGTGATCGGCAAGCCAGCCGTGAAATTTCTTGGCAACCTTTCGGAGATTGTAAATGGTCGCCTCGGAAAGCCCGCGATGCACACGCAAGAACTGGAAATACTCGTGCAAGATGAACTGACCGGCGTCCGCAGGCTTTTGCTCGGGGGCAAGTCCCTTGATCCGAAGATAAGTCAGCAAGCTATTTACAGCCGCTGACTGACACTTGCCGATACTCTTTGGGTGCGATTCTCGGCGCGGGAAGGGGCCTGAGTACGATCTTCTGTACCATTGCTGAAAGCGCGCAACGTGAGAACTATCCAGATCCGCAAGCTTGATCCGCTTCGCCTTCTGAAAACCGGCAAAGGCCCTCAGATGTCCGAGATAACCGTGAAGGGTTGTTCGCGAATATCCTCGATCCATCATCCAACATAAGTACCCATCAATGTGGGAACTCAGCGCGGAAGACTGGTATCCGCGAAGGCCGATGGCCCTCGTCCTAAATTTATTTAGCATAGTCCTACTCCTATTCCCGTCGGGAATTCGACGTAGGACGGCTATAGCTTGGGACATCCGGGGGCGGAAGCGCAGGGTCGGATTTATGTGTAGCGATATGGCCGTAAAGGCTTGAAATCACTTTTACCACGAGCACAGTCCACATAATCCAGCGCCTAACATAACAGATGTTATGTCGAGCACCACATACCATCTGAAATCGAATAGTGAGTTCGAAACTCAGATGGGGTTGATCTTGTTGATTTTGGTTCATTAAGAACCTCCCTTCGCCCCGCGAGCCATGTGCCTTGAGGGAGTTTTTAAGGGACCACAAATTTACAAGGCAGCCTAAATTGAATTTCGATTATTAACAAATAGCAGACCACCTTTGGATTTTGTCCTGCGCGCTCCATAGAACTTCTTTTCGGTTTTCCTCAGCAGTCCACTCACGCCAGCAGCTTCGCTCAAAGCTGTCATGGGTCCTGCCGCTACCGCTCTTTTAGAGAGCTCACGCAGTTCGGAAGAACCACGAAGTTCTACCGCTTGCTCTCTTCCTCTACGGGTTCCTGATCTTCTACGAAGGAACCCTCGAACAGAGGGAAAAACAAACAATCCAAAGGAGGATTTATGCAAAATACAAATAATCAATCACAAGCTCACGGCTTTATTTCAGATGTTCGAATCTTTAGAAATGCTGAACGCAATACCCTAATTCACTTCATCTCGGACGGGGCCCGGATCGAACTCCCAATAAGCACATACATAAAAGTCCTTGGAGTTTCATCCGCAGAAAACAATTTTGATCGAGCCGAGATGACCAGCCAGGCACTACATCTTGGACTCATTGTACAACCGAACCTGTACCTCAGCAAAAATGGCGAGTATGTAATTCATAGGTTCCTAGGTATCCGAATCTCAAAGCACACAAATTACTATAAGCAAATTCTCGGAATTCCTTTTACAAAGAAAGTTCAGTCCGCCTAGTTCAGGCCGTAGTTCCTCATTCTTACAAAACAAATTAAGTGGAAGGCCCTGGCGTCTTCCACTCATGGACTCTGGAATTCCAATCAAAAAATTACAAAGCACATTCATCAAGCATCCTAACGCATCGACCACAACTGCCCGGACTTCAAGAGGACTTAAGCGCAGCCGAGTACCAACGCGAACAAAGAAGGAACCAAATCGATATTGCCCTTCTTCGAAGGGCAATAGTCTTTTCTTTTGGCGAGAATGGCACAGATTGCATTTTCGATCTTTCACTCAAAGATTCCCGCCAATCCCTTCGGGCTTGTCATGAATCTTGACCGACTTCGCGGGTGAAAGCTCGAAGCAATCAGCGCCATTCCCGCCAAATTTTTGCCCCCCGCCCTAAAGGGGGCGTCGCCGGGGGCAAAAATTAAGGAGAGGGGAGATGACACTCAACTTTTGGAATCTGCTTCATTCAGGATTGTGCCGCGACCGCCACGCCCTCAAATATCGTTGCGCTATATTTCGGATTAAGGGCAACTTTCGCTCACTTGCCCTCGTATCGATTCACGAAGCTTGTTTTACGGATTTACCACCAAAAACTGCTAACGAATCTCTTCCTAAGATTACGGTAGACTCAATTTTTTCCAGATCACCATCCTCTAAAAAAAGGTAGTGAATGGTTACCGGCCGTACCTTAACACTGTCCAGATTTACTCCATGGATTTCCATGAGCCGAAGTAGCTTAAACTTTTTACTAAAGAACAATGCTAAGGCCAAATCTTCAATTTCGCGCCTACTTAATGAAGTAACATCTTGAACTATGAGTTCAAATGCCGCATCGGTTATACTGTGACCGTATCGAAACCCTCGACAAATGGCTCGCCGAAGGCGATCTTCATGACCAAACATCTTTAAAATCTGGATCTCAAGTTCAAAATACTGAAGCCGCTCTAGAGTAAATTGAGAGAAGATTCTCAAAAACTGAATTTTAAATATTGCATCATTCGCCACATCACTTGTGAAAAATGAAGTAGTTCGCTCCATGAATGATTCAAAATTATTGAAATCCAGATCATTCTTTAGATCAACCCATAGCAAGCAAAGGGTTGGTTCAAAACCTTCTTTTTGCAAATCAATTAAGAGGCTCTCTTCATAAAAATCTCTCCTCAGTTCTTCCGCTTTCGCTTTAAAAGCCTCGGCTGTTCGTTGATCAAACCCTTTGGTTTCCCTTGTCATCAAATGTATCTGCTCATCGGTAAATTTTAGGGGAGCACATATTTCTACTCGTTTGACGAAACGAAATAGGAATGCAGCGATGGCAAAACACAAATTTACCAATAGAAATGATATTAGACCGACGGTTTCTTGTTCCATCTTTAAAGAATAAGGGAGAGGACCGACATCTGAGGTCTGTCTCAAAATGAGAAGAAGTTCAATGAAGGCTATCAGTTTGACCTTTGACTCAAGAAAGTAAAACACCTTCAGGAATGAAAACGGCATGCAGTCCACTAAGTAATGCATACGATCAGGGCAATCAGAAGGACTGGGGTCCCGCCTTTCAATTTTAGAATCTTAACGATTTTTTATTCAAACGGATCACCCAGTGAATCAAATTATAGCACATCCTTGTATCTCTTCAATTATGGAGCCTTCGTCACCTTGACACCTTAGAGTTGCGGTACACATTTCGATAGTAATTCAACCCACTGACGAGTGAGATACGTTTATGCCTTTGATGGTCGACTCTATAAATGCGCTTCTTAGTCTACCGCTCGCCCTTGCAAACGGAATACTTCTAGGTAGGAGATCAAAATGAAATTTGCATTGGTAAATGGCGAACGCAAGGAACCGGCTGCAGGGCTCCTTGGAATCTGTTCAGGCTGCGAAAAGCCTACCGTGGCGAAGTGTGGAAATATCAAAGTACATCATTGGGCACACAAATCGAAGCTAGAATGTGATCCATGGTGGGAAAACGAAACTGAATGGCACCGAAATTGGAAAAAGCATTTCCCCGAACCATGGCAAGAAGTAGTTCATAAGGCAGATAGCGGAGAATTTCACCGCGCCGATGTTAAAACCGACAAGAATTGGATCCTTGAATTTCAATACTCCGCAATAAACCCAGAGGAACGCTCATCTAGAAATGATTTTTACGAAAAGCTTGTCTGGATCGTACACGCTCTTAGTCGCAAGAGAGATCCCGTTCAATTTTTCTCTTCGCTTAAAGTTGTTAAGATTTTAGAGGGTTCTTTTTTCCGAAGTATTTGCGACGTAACATTCGACAATATTGCGCTCTTACAAGACTGGAGCAATGATAAATCACCAGTCATTTTTGATTTTGGCGAGCCGGAAGTACTCTGGTGCCTCCTTCCACGAAGTGCTGATGGTAAAGGAATTGTGCTTGAAATTATTCGGCAGAGGTTCATTGAATTACATCTGTCCAGTTCTTCTTCACCGAGAGACATTTTTGGTGAATTTATTCAATTCGCAGCACCGGCCAATTCCGCTGAAGATCTCGTTCTGAAGTTTCACTATTTGAGACGGGAAGAAGAGAGGCGTAGGCAGTTGATTGCGGACGAAGCTCGCAGGAGGAATCCTTATATTAATCACCGAGCTCGCCATCGATTTTAGAAGACAGGCGGACCTATATAAAAAAATGAGATGTTCTTAGCCTGCAAAACCGATTTTTCAATAGTCGATAGGTTATTATGCAACTTTGGCTTTAGACTTACGAAGTTCGAGTTGCCACCACTCCCAAATCATTACCATAGCTAGAGTATCGAGTTTGCAGTATCGAAGCAGAGCTTCACGCAGTGCCTGTCGTTCCGTTTGCGACATCTCTGTGAATTGCATTCTTGACCAGGCCATCATGGCAGCTCCACCATCATTGAGATCGTCTCGATCAATGAGCCATCGTTCGACTTTATCGAGGTCTTCTTTTGGTACGTCGGTGAAAATCGGTGGGAGTTTCTTATATGGGTCGAGCGCTTTTCCATTTTGATCAAAAGAAATTTGGTCCGAGAACCGGCTTTGCAACTCCTTCCCGGCAAAGTTGAGTATAGCTGGAAGAACTTTTTTGATAGAGTTCGAGCCTCTGGTTTCAGGTAAATAATAGTGGCGGAGTGTCAGATCTCGCATGTCTATAAATTGCCTTGTTGGCGTCCACTCGTCACTTCCCCCTGGCGGAGTAGTGAGAGACTCAATCCAAGCTATGAGCTCGCCTCTGTCCACCTCTTCGCTACATTCAAGTTGCGAGCGGATTTGGTTAAGGACAGTATTTTCATGGGCAGCAAACCGGAAAATTGTGCCATCGTCTTGCTCAAGTGCTTTTTTCAGGGCCCGAACAAAATCGAAATTTGGAAAAGCTCCGACGCGATCATCAAGATACTCAGTCTTATGGATTATGCTGCCATCAGCATCGACCACATGGTGAGAAAACTGGTAGGCCATCTGTTCGTATGGACGGCGGCCAGTATGAAATGGAATCGCAACCATAGCTGTTTCAAAATCAATGAAATGAAAAGGTGCTTTGAAAGTTTGAAGCTCTGACGCAAGATCCTCAGACCGGATATAGAGTCCGGATCGCTCACCCTTTGCGAATTCTATTTGCGTGAGCTGTCTTTCAGTTCTTGAGAGTCCTATTTTCTCATCGTCGCGTTCTTTCATTTTCAGATCATGCTTATCAAGGTCAGAGGCAAAAATCTTATTTGAATCTATGGCATCTGCAGAACTGCGAAAGTCCCAAACATCGAAAACAAACTCACGATTGAAATCTTCAGATGTTAGCTTCTTGGCTGCCTGCCAACATTCCTGGAAGCCGATCTTTGAAGCTGGAGGAAGCACACTTTTCTTTTCTGTTCTGAATTCACAGGTCTTGCAATGGCTTCCTACTGTTGGAGAAAATCGGTTACCAGATGCCATCAACGAAGAGAGCTTTTTCACCAGGTCTTCAAATCCATCGGCCCAATCGATCTTGACTTTATTTAGGATCAAATCGATTTCTTTTTCTAGGTCCTTTCGAGTTAGTAATGGTACGCCGAGATCAGATAATGAGACGTTTTTAGTAAGTTTGACTTGCACACGATTTTTATCCGACCGGCTTATTAGAAACAATTGGTTTAGTCCATCCACGGTCGCAGTCTTGGATTTGTCTACCAACATTAAACCTGGATGAATCTGAAACTCTGGTTTAGATTTACGCGCAACATAGGTCTGAAATGCGAGATCCAAAAGGTATTCTCCGTAATCTGCTTTCAAGAGATAATTTCCTTTTTTTAATGCTCGCTTGTCAAACGGCTCAAATTCTTCTGAGAAATCAAAACTCTTAGCTTTGACTTCAGTTAGAAATATCTGATTTCCCTTTTTTTCCAGAATATCGACTCTTACGAACAAATTTTCAAATCTAAATGCGGCTTCGTAGATCGTGACATCTTGTTTTTGTAGTAATTCATCAGTTTGTCGAATTGAATCCTCATAATCAAGAGTCTCAATCTTCACCCCTCCTGGATGGTAAAGCATTGCAAGCTCACCAACTTGGAAGCCACCCTCAGCCAATGCCTTTAAAAATTCGTTTTGGTCATTTGAATTGGCATATTCAGGATTGGAGTTGTAGTACAGTTTAGTGGGACATTGGAGACCAACCTTGAACCTGGACTTACTTAGAGGTTTTGACATTAGATTTCTCCCAACTTCACTTCGGACAATCGACCGTTTCGATTTAATTAAAGATTAGCTTAGAACTCTGTCAGGCGAGGTCCGCCTCAAATTGAGAGCTGGGTGTTGGTTTGTTCAACGATTTCTCTAACCGGTGTTTCAAAGGTGCAGTGAATCCCCTGCTGGGAGGAACATTTCCCGCCCAGGCATGCGAGCAAAAAAAGAGATTGAGACCACACTCATCAATTTTACTCCTGGTCTTCAGACCGGTCAGAGCTTGATCGACGATCTTGCGTCGTTGTCTTTGATGCATTACCCACAGAGGATTCTTGGCTTACAGTCCTCACAGTCGCCGGTTGGATGGATGTTGCAGCCTCGGTTGAGCCGGACCCCTGATTACCACCGAAAAACTGAACGGCTCTGTCTTTAATTGCTCGCTTTAGATCTGGATCGGCTTCGACAATTTTGTAAAGAACCCGACGCTTGATCTGATCGTAGTCCGTTTTTCGAATGCCGGCCAAAATATAGCAATCTGATCTTTCAACACCAGACGAGACATATCGTTCGTGATACTGCTCAATAAATTTCATGCCTGTCACTTTGCCACTGTATTCACTGCTGCGGACCTGACTCAAAATCAGCTCCGTGCTTTCAGAGATACCTTGTTGTGCGCTGTCAATCTGTCCTCTCAGATCCTCTGAAATTTCCCTTAAAAGACTTTCTTTTGTTTCGAGCTTTGCCAATTGAAAGCAGCCATTGAGTCGTTCATCACTGCGGATCGTGTATTGAGATCTGAAATAAACCTGATCGCCTTCTGTCCACGAGATTTTTGAGCTCTCCACCCACTCTGGTTTTTTCAAGTTTCCGTTCTCAATCAGTGTTCTTTGCTCGGTTGCACAAGCCGAAAGAAAGAGAAATCCCAAGATCAAATAATTTTTCATACGTCCCTCCTCATTTAAATTAATGGTAACCTGCAGTTCCGACATTTGAGGTCAGCGTCGAATTGATACAAAACTCCCCAAAAGAGTCGTCATCTAGTCTCCTGAAATTGCAGGCGCAGTTAGCGGAATTGCCTCTAGTGTCTCTTTTCGAATCTCGAGGTTTACAGAATTGCCGATGGCCTTGCCGGTAATCTTTTGATGATCTGCTTTGAGTTTCGCGAGTTCGATTCTCTTCGCGCGTTTTTCAATAGGCGGATTCAGAATAAGCGCCTGTTCTGTCTTTGTGGCCGGAGTTAGAAACTCTAGCGGTAGATCGTCCGCCGATTCTATGAGCTTGAAGAATTCAGTAGTGAAGAAGTGATCGATCTGAATTCTTCGCTTGAGTCCGTGAAGCACTCGCCCGATGAAACTCACAAGACTGTCTCGATCTTCGGGACTCAATTGTTCAGCAAACTCGTAATCCTCAATTTTTAGCAAAGCACGGATTACGGGCTCCAAGCCTTCGGGTGGTATGACGTGCACTCGATAGGAACTAAACTCGAAGTAGGAATCTTCCAAAACGGCTATGGCATTGCTTGGAACAACAAAAAAGATGTCTTTCTTGACTCCGTCCTGTTTGTATTTGGAAGCCGCATTCGCTTGAGTCCGAATATAGGTTGAGAAATTCGCAAGATCAGTTCCACGCGGCGATTTGCTGTCAAACAGCACCAGCTCTTCGCATACTTTTAGGGCATTATCAGGTTTTCCTGAGTAGGGAAATTTTTCTTTATCGATGTAATCGATATTTAATCTTTGGCAGATACTTCGAATCTTTTGCTCTACCGCAATCTCGTGCTTAGACCAAGTTTCACTGAGAGCCTCTAGCTTCTCTTCCTCGGCCCTTTCACGCTCGAGAAGCTCCTTTTGTTTCTCTTCTCGCAATGATTGCTGCAAATTTGAAACTTCCTGAATAGCTTTTCGATGGTCGTCCAAGCGAATTTCTTCTCTTTGTTTGAAACCAATGTTCTCTCTATCGACAGACACCTTTTCCTGCCGGAGTTGCTCGAGCTTGACTTCCAACTCTTGAATACTTCGACGCGAAATCAGAGTTGTATTTTCAAGCTCACGTTTATGATTTACGCTTTGAGCTTCGAGTACAGACACCATCTGTTTAAGGGACACAATTTCCTCACGCTTTTCTCCAAGAGTTTTACCTAAGCCGGAGTTTGCGAGATTGAGTTCTTGCATCTGCTTTTCTAGGTGAGACACATTGGCAGCGAGCAGCACCTTCTGCTCAGTGATTGCGAGTATCTCGCGCCTACTGGAGTTGATGTTTTGACGTTCAACAGTAAGTTCAGAGTCCAAAAATTTATTTTTTTCTCCCACCAAAGCTCGCTCTGAATTGGCTTCATTAAGTTCGAATATTAACTTGTCGTTCAAGGATTTCTTTGTTTGATTTTGAAACCATAGGCGGGCGGCGGTCACCATCAAGGCAACGAAAACAGCCCCCAGTGCTATGAATAGATAAAATGATTCCAATCAAGTTTCCTTTCGTAAAAGAGTGCAATTGAAATTTACGTATTGTTGATACCTGATCATCCTCTCCTACAACACTGACATGAGAGGTCGTAGACCTAACTAGCTAAAAATTATGAGAATTTAGGTGTCATTACAAACGGAGAACTGACGGCCGTAGAGACCGAAATTGTCATAAATCGTCCTTATTGGCATTGGGGCTATCGCCCTTAGGATTTCAGCCTCTGAGGCCGTGTTGCTAATTGAAGTCCCTAGAAAGGCTTTAAGCTGAGAGAAAGAAATCGACACGACATATGGATCCCAATGAAGTTTCACATCACTTACGAAATACTGGCTTTTCTCAATGATTAATCGATCGGGGTCTTTATAGCTCTCAATTAGTTGACCAACAGTTAGTCCGCATTTGATTGTCGACATAATCTTTTTGACTTCGGCTCCTTCGCTTATCTGGTTCTTCGAAATCGCTTTCATTTTTGCCACCGCTCGATCCGCGACATTTCGAATATTTTTTAATCTCTCTTCTTGGTCCGCTAGCTCGTTAATGCGTTTCTGTTGCTCATCAATTAGTCGTTCTTTGAGTTTAACTTCATTTGCCAATGCCTTAGTATTTTCTATTTGGGCGTTTAGGTTACTCAGCCGGGTTTTCTCCCTCTCAATTTTTGAGATTGGCCAGCTATATTGAACATATACTTTTGTAAGACTCCGGTTGGCAAAAAATGTCCGGGAGGAGACTTGAGTGTATCCATCCCAATTCACATTGCCACTATTCAGAGAAAATTCTCGTTGGCTTGTCATTTTAGTATCGGTCAAGCTCTCTTCGAGTTTCAGAGTGGATGTAAGGACGCCACCAAGTACACAGGCCAATGCATTGTAACGCGAGTCAATTAGAGCATTTGCAATAGCTTCGACAGCGTTTTTTCCCTCGCCAAAACCGACAAAATGATACTTCTCGTCCGCTATCGAACAGTTGTCCGAGCTCCAAAGGGGAAGCGATACATCTGGCCCTGTGATTTCCTTGAGATTGGCCTTTGGCGGTGAACTTTGACAGCCTATGGTTAGAAAGGAAATCATGATCAGATAAAGAACAGCTTCGTAGACCCTAAAATTTCCTCGAAATATTTTTCTCATTTCAACCTCCGAATGGACAGTGAGACTAATCTTGAATTTGAATTCCGACATAAGAGGTCAGCTCCGAATTGAGACATCAATTTCTTTTAGGCAGACCTCACGTGTCGCTGTTGTATTTGAAGATATGAATTCAAGGAGAAGATTTATGAAAATTCAGAAGTCACCCATTGACCAACTCAATCAAAGATTGAGTGACGAATTTGAATATCTATTGAAGAGTGCACATCCAAGAGCCTTAAAGAAACACCAGATCGCGCGAGCGCTGATAGAAGAGAAGCCAGGTTTGTCTCTGCGGGAGCTCGAGACAAAAATTCATGAGTTCTATTCAATTGCCTATGAGAGACGAACCGAAAGGCAGGTAGCTCGAACGTTTCGTGTGAAGCCTTATCCGTGGCTTATGCAACAGTTTGTATTGAACTTTGCTACGGCAGGCGTAAGTGAGACTTCAATGGTTAAATCGGCGGGCCGTTTTCGTCATTTGTTTCGAATGGTGCTATCGCCACCAGAAGAAATAAACTCCATTTCCTTTTTGCATACGGTGGTTCATAGAATTACCAATCCACGATGGGATCAGCCCACGACGGGTATTGATTTGCCATCCTTTGCCAACATTTGGAGAAGAACAACTTGGGAAAAGTTTGGTGAGCGCTACCATCTATTTTTTCTGGACCTCTTTGAAAAAGTGGAGGCCTTGCCACAGAATCAGCTACCACGAATGGACCTTGGTCAATCAGGGGAAGACCCGAGCTGGACCTCAGAACTAAACTTAACTCAGACGGATCTAGACTGGATGAATGACATTGTTGTGGCCTTGAACATGGATGGCCACCTTCCTCCGTTTCCCCTTAAGAAAGGCCCTTCTAATCCAACTACATTGCGCATTGAACAACTCGTAAGGGCCGCCAATCAACTTTACCCACAGCACCATCTTCCGCTAGAAGAAACTCTGCGAAAGGCCTGCGGGAGGTGTCTGGAAATATTCCGCCAGCGTTCAGAAGACTCTAGTCCGATTTTGAATTCAGCTGACGAGACAAGTAAGCGTATCCAATTGCTTAATTCCAACTACCCACCATCCGATAGGTAATGCATGGCAAGACATGAAATGACACTCAGAATCTTTCGTATTCTTCATTACCTGGAAACTGTGAAGAATGGACTTAGGATTTCGGAAATTCATAAGCGATTAGAGGAGGATGGTTTCGGAATCGACGTTCGCACCGTCCACCGCGATATTGAGTTGCTTCAGCAAGCTCACATACCATTGGATACCGAAGGCCGCGGTCCAGAGTCCCGTTGGAGGCTATCTCCGTTTGCTGAAGTCCGAAAAAATATTCAATTCACCTATCAGGAGATCTTCGCTCTTTACGTGGCCAGAAAGTCGTTAGACCACCTTCGGGGAACTCCGATTCACTCAGCTCTGGACAGTTTGTTTGTAAAATTTGAAAAAATTCTTGGGAATCAGAGTGGCATGTTTCAGCAGTTGCTTGGGAATTTGGAATTTCGTCCACAGATGACCTGGCACACCAGCGTTGCGCCCGTGATTCTGGATACCGTCTATGGTGCGCTTGAAGAAGGACATCCTCTGAAGATTGTTTATCGCGCAGAAGCGGGCGAACAGGCAGGAAAAGCCACAGCCCGAGAAATCGGACCAGAGTGTCTGTATTTTGCAAACGGCAGCGTGTATTTGATTGGCGTCGATTTGCAAAAAGGCGAGCCACGAACCTATGCGCTCTCGCGGATAATTGAAGCTGAAATGCTGAATTCGGTCGAATACAACAAGCAGGGTCTTTCGCCGGAGGAAATGTTTAAATCCTCCCTCGGGGTTTTGAATATAGGCGTGGTTGAAGATGTGGAGATTCTGATTTCTGGACCTGTCGGAACCTATTTTGCCGAACGAAGGTGGCATGAATCTCAGGAAACTGTTCGCACGGCACAGGGGATTGTTTTGAAATTCAGATTGAAAGTTAATGACGAACTAGTTCGATTTGTCTTGGGCATGGGAGTGGCCGCTTTAGTTTTGAAACCCGAGGGACTTGCTAGGGAGGTCAGAAGTAGCGTCCAAAAAATTGCATTAAATTATCAAATGAAGGCTTCATGATCTCCGAAATGCTTTCACAAGAAATCGTCAATTTCCATTCTTTGGCCAATCATAGTGGCTGGCCATGCTTTTGAAACGCAGTCAAAAGTATTAAACTATACATTTTGGGGGACCAATGGCGGAGAGCGAAGATTCAGAGATTCAAAGCTCAATTGACAAATTTGCAAATGACTTTTCATCAATTGAAATAAGTAACCCACCTTCCACTCTATTCCACTACACCTCAAATGACACTTTACTAAACATTGTTCGAAGTCGAAGTTTATGGCTAACTCACGCTTTATTTCTAAATGACTCGACTGAATTTCAACACGGTATGCGGAAATTCATGTCAGGCATCGATCATTTTGAAAAACATGGCTTCGACAAAGGCTGGCTAGACCACATTCGAAATTTCTTCAGTAAAGAACTGAACGACCCCCTAGCGCAACCATTCGTTTTTTCGCTTAGCCAGGAACGCGATCAATTAAGTCAATGGAGAGGCTACGGAGACTTCGGGCACGGCGTATCTATAGGTTTTTCAGCTAATGAAATTTCCGAGATCTCACAGTTTCACTTGAAGATCTTGCCCGTCATTTACGATCATGCAAAACAAAATGAAATTGTGAACAGGACAGTCGAAGGATTCAAAAGTCTGTTTCAAAAATTAGGACATAAAATTGACAATGGAGTGAAGTGGGGACCGTGGCTCGCGCTTGCCTATTTTCAAATCGCTTATGTCCATTCCATCAGATTCAAAGACCCATCATGGCATGAAGAAAAGGAATGGAGAGCCGTTGCTATTGCCGATGGAAAAAATAAAAATGTCTTTACTCGAACGAGGGGTAAGTCACTGGTGAAATCTCTAACATTACCGCTCGAGAATCTAGAGAAATTAATAGCCGAAGTAGTTATCGGCCCTCAAGCCGACAAGGTAAGGCACACCCTTGCCTTGGAATCCGTAAAAACTTCGACCGGCTGTAGATTCGAAATAGGTAGATCATCCATCCCAATGCGAGACTAGTATAGTCATATCTCGAATCATTAGCTGATCACAGCCTTGCGGCTCTCTTTATCGAGTTCAACAAAAACGCAAATAGAGATAAGCATTGGGCGGCTTTGTGAAAAGTGTTCAGTCCAATCTCTGGTCAAATGACGTCGCACGAGCCAAACTTTACTCCCCTAAAGAGCAAAATTTACTTTTCCAACGTCGCCAAACAACCTGTGAATCTAGGACCTGTATCAGCATTAAATTTAGGAAAGGCCAATTCCGAGGGGACCCAAAGTTAACTTTTCCCTCAGCCAATTCCCACTCGAGTGTACGCATCATTGAGAGCTCGAGTGGTTGTGGAAAAAATATCCAATTTAAAAATTAAGGAAAGCCAACCAGCAAGAATGCCTTCGCCTCCCTCCACTCTCACACGCTTTTGTTTTCTGATTTATGCTCCTTGACGAAGTCCTGAAACTCGTTTGTCAGCATGAAGCCAAGAAAGTCATCCATCGAGATATTGCCACGAGTTTCACAGTATTTCTGACGTAACATTTCCGTACGATTTGCATTGGTCAGTGATTTTTCTTGAAGCGATTTGATGTGCTCATCTGTTACAAGATCGAGAGCCAAATCGAGCAACTGATCACTTTTAACCTTGCGACCTATCTTCTTTCGATTCGCTAGAGCAAGAATGCGCTCTACCTTTTTCTGAGTTTCAACCTGAATTCGCGGATAGAGCCCTCACAAATCTCGCCAATGTCGCTCCAGTATT
>CAYMBJ010000077.1:0-17846 GCA_964388665.1 uncultured Pseudobdellovibrionaceae bacterium
GGCCAAGGGTACTTGGCCACGTGAGTTTGGTCTGGGAAGACTGCGCAGCTTGCGCGGACTGCTCATCTTGAGCAGCATGAGCTGCTTGTGCCGCCTGTGCTGCTTGAACAAATATAAGTGCCGCAGGCAAAGCCACCGCCAAAATGGCAAATCTGAGTCGTAACTGCCACCGAGCTTTGGCAGGAACCGGACCGTTCAAGTTTGAGCTGTGCAAATTCGGGCCGTGCAAATTAAACATCATTATAAATTTCATTGGAAAATGGTCATTGAAAAATGGATGCCAACTCTATTACCCTTAATTTGTCAGCGACGACGGCAGATAATAGTCAGGGACACTTTTTGCCGGCACCCACCGACCTCGGAGCGGTAGGATCCGGCCTCAAACCCGCAAGACCACCTCAATTCACACAAGACCACCTCAATGCCGCAAGAAAGCGTCCATTTTCCCGGCGCTGAAAAACTCAATCGCGCCCCGCTGGTTGCAGTTGCGGCAGCGCAGTCGCAAGTTGTCGGCTGTATCAGGACCGCCCATTGATTTTGGAATTGGAAAATGATCATACTGCACAGCATGTTGTGAACCACATTGAGTGCATTTGCCGCCATCTCTTGTCCAAACGTCTTTCCGCACTCCTGCTGGAATTGAAGATTTTCCCGGCGCCGACAATTTCTCTATCGCCATGTCCGCAACTTTATGCAGAAGCTCTCCATCCGAGATATTTGGCTCCGAATGCGCCAGCAGTCCTCTGAGCAATTGGAGCTTACTTGCCAGCTCTTTATCCACCTGTATTGTAACCATTTTGGTTTCAGAGTAACTTGCACTTTGCGCGATCACCTTTTCGGCGGCACGAGTGGAAACGCCCACCACCTTTCGCAAAACCTCTTTTTTCTGCTCCCTTGTTAAGTTCTCGCCCCGTGCCTTTTTTTCTTTGTTAAAATGAGTCTGAGCCAAGTTCAAATGCGTCAGGCTCAGTTTTCCAGATTCCACAGCGGGTGCAATTTCAGGAAGTTCCGCAAGCAATCTCATGGCAGAAATTCTGCGATAGGCGTCGTTGCCATCATAACCAAGCTGTACTTTTGCGTATTCAAAGAGTGATGAAAATTTTAGTTCTGCAAACAATCTTCGGCGTTCAATTTCGTTGAGATGATACAAAACTGCCAGCGTCGCTAGCTTTTCGATTTTCACTGCCTTTTCGGTTTCTGCCAGCAAGGCCTCATCTGTTAGGTGTTTCAAATTCATATTCAATACCTCCACGAGGGGTCTTACCACAGGTTTTGAAAGTGAGATTTTGCATTCGCAAATGGGCGGCAGTTAATGATGATTTATTGTGAACATCCGCATGTGGCTCGACGATTGGAATCGCCGCTGAGGCCCTCTGAAGGCCTTTGCGCGGCACTTAGGCGCAAGATCAAAAATGACAATTGCATCTGAGTTTTTGTTTAAAAATGAGGTCAACAATTTTTTCTGTGACGCAAAAATTAGTACACGCCCTAGAAAACAGAATTGCCGAATCTTTATCACAGCGGGGGCGGCGAGCAGGGGCCGGGCGGTGGAATTGTGGGTGTGGCCTGCGGCCAAAGCTGCTCTCTGCTGCTAAAAAATTGATTCTCAATTTGATAGCCAGGCAAGTTGATCCAGTTGTTGGTGCTGATGCCAATGACACTGTTGTTTTTCAATTGTAACAGCGTAGGTAGCCGAGTTGTATTCAGCTTCACTCCTTGAGCATTAGATCGATCGGAGATCAGTGTGTTGCCATTTAAAATGATCTCATTCACTTCGGTGGCTCGCCAGCCCACCAGGCCGTAGGCGATCATCGTATTGTTGACGGATTTTGCGCCCTTTTGGAGGGTGCTGTTGGTGATCGAAACCTTGCCGCCAAATTGAAAATCCAGACCGTAACTGTCAGAGCCATCCAAGGTGGCGACGGTGCTGCAGTCAATTATGGTTTCTAGAGATCTTGTTTTGATTTCGGTGGCGGTCTGTCGCGGCGACAAGAATTTGGAATTTCTAATGTAGAGCAGCTTGGATGAGCCGATAAATGCAGAGACAGAGATTTCGCCGTCAGGTCGCAAAATTCCGAGATTTTCAAAGAGGCTGTGCTCAATGCGGATCGTGTCGCCCTGACTGCTGCCCAGAATACCAAACTGCCCGGTGTGAATGTGCACATTGGTGAGTGTGAGATTGATGGCGCGTGCGTCTTGGCGCACCCCTGCACCTGTGTAGTCGGAGAGCTCATGGCCAGAAAGTTCCAAACTCTCCAGAGCATTGTCTTTGCCATAGTTCACCACAATTCCTTTTTGCGCGCAGATTTTTTTATAGAGATGCGCTCGAGTTTTGATTCCGCGAACAGTGAGGTTGTTGCGCCTGAGCTCAATGCAGTCTTCGTAAATTCCGCCTTCAATTTCAATGATGCTGCCATCAATGCTGGCATTAACAGCTTCGCTGGGGAGTTTGTAAGGGCAGCCCTGTTTGCAAACCTGAAGTGACCCGGCAGAAAAGCTCTGCGGGATACTGTATGCGGCCTGATCACTGCTGGGCCCTGGCTTTTCGGTTGGTTCATTTGCCGGTGGCTCCTTGGCGGGGTTTGTGGAATCCTGTGGCGAAGAGTTTGCCTGCTGCGAAGGGTTTGTTGCTAGTTCTGGAGCGCCAACTTCAAATCGAGTTCCGCAGTTTTGAAACATCAACACTAGAGACGCGATTCCCAGCAGCCATAGAATGGATTGATTAGAAGGAGTTTTGATCTTCAGAATTGCCCACCTTGTCTTTTAATGCAACAACCTGCAATGGTCTTTTTGCAATGGTCTTTGCCGCTTTAGTCAAGTGTAGGTCATTTTCCAGAGCAACGAAGTCTCTAAAAATTGCGTGATGTCATTCTTGTTTTGAGACACTCCAATCCTAAATAAGAAAATTGTCGAGTTGAGGCTAGATATTCAAAGTTCCGGTGCTGGTACCTCTGTAGCTGCCAAATGAAGAAAGAGAAAGTCCAAACTTCTGCATTAGGGTTAGATGTAGATTGGCCAGAGGAGCTCTTTCAAAATGAGAGTACTTGCCAGGCTTGAGCCCGAGCCCTCTGCCCCCAGCAACAATCAATGGAAGGTTAAAGTACTCATGACGGGAGCCGTCTCCTAGAGACGATCCAAATAGCACCACGCTATTGTCTAACATTGTGCCGTCGTTTTCAATCTTTGCTTTCATTCGGTCCAAAATCTTTTTCAAAAAACTCACCTGAAAACGATTGATGGATAGAATTGCGTGAATTTTTGCGAGATCTTCGTTGTGATGAGCACAATCAATATGAGCATTTCCAGATAAGCTAGCATTCATAATGCGATCTGAGCTTAGCACCACACCTTGAAACACCTGTTTCAGGATTTCAGGAGCCCACATCAGCGTTGCGACTCGAGTCAAATCGCACTGAAAGGCCGAAATAATGAGATCAATCATCAAATCCACTCGTTGAACAAAGTGGGAATCGAGAAGCTGTATATTGGAAGCTTGGCCAAAATTATCTGAGGGACGTTGCGGAAACGAAGCACAGCTCGGACCTTGAATCTGTGCGACCTTGATTTCCATTGATCGCACGCCCTCCAAGTAGTCATTCAGTTTTACCTGATCAGTCGAGCTCAGTTTGCGTTTCAAGTGATCCACACTCTGCTTCGAGTGGTCAAGAATGCTCTGCCTGTTCAATCTGATCTGGGCCGTCGTCAATTTGCCGGAAACCGGTACCAGATGGGGAAAAAGAAGATCAAAGATTTGCTGTGGACTGCGAATTGGCGAAATTGCTTTATCACGACGATAAGAGAGTGAGTTCACGTAGTCTACATTTCCCTGATCTGGATTCTCTCCGAAGGAAGAGGGCGACATCACCAAGGAATGAGTTCTAAGTCCATGAGTCTTCGTCAAATGATCTGCTATCACCTGGTCCATTGAGGGGCCGATCTTAACGGGGTCCGTAGGGACCGTAAAAGTTTGCGGGCAACAGGTCAAAAACGAAGAGAGTGATCGAGCGTGGGCACTAAAAGGTGTGGGAATTTTTCGTTCTTCGTAGTTCTCCCTCAATGCGCCTGTATTGTATAGTCCGCCCACGATTGAAAAGTCCCCAGTGTTGGGGCTTAGCCCTGTTAGAGCCATGGGCAATGTGGTCGGATTTAGCACCCCCTGCGCAGCGGGATACCATGCTCCCATTGCTTTTCCTCCAATTTGAGTCCCACCATAAGTTCCATTCGGAAAAGTCATAATCAAAAGCCGTTTAGGATCCTGAGCAGTGGCGGACCAGGCTCTTGAGGGCAGCAATGATTCAAAAATTGGGACGGCGATTAGCCCGCCCAAGCCTTCAATGAAATTTCTGCGCGATTTAACAATCTTCTTCATTCGGCAATCTCCCCACTGACATAGCGAAAGGACGGGCTCAGCACAATCTCCCGCACCAGATCTGAAAACTTTTTACCCGATGCCTTTGCATCCTCCGTCAAGCGCTCTATCGCGCACCGATCTGAAGCATTCGCTGTTCGCCCAAGCGCGTACTGGAACATTTTTTCACTTATGCAAAGATCAACTTCTTGGCTTCTCTCAAATATCGCGGCAAGCTCTCTGGCATTATTAAAGGCGAGTGGACCTGGAAGTTCACCTCTCGAGTCTATGGGTTGACCCGATGCGTATTTGGTTCGATATTGCCCAACCGAATTGAAGTTTTCGAGTCCCAAACCAATGGGATCCATAAGTGCATGACAAGAAAAACAGGCGGGGTTGCTCCGATGAACTTCCAACGCAGCTCTGATTTGACCTTCCTCAATGGCTTGCCCGCCATTTAGTTCAGGAACGTCCGCTGGCGGTGGCGGAGGTTCGCGGCACAAAAATCTTTTTGCGATCCAGAGACCTCGATTGATTGGTGAAGTGCGTATGGGACTTCCCGCATTTATTGTCAAGACACTCGCATGCGACAGTATTCCCGCGCGCTGATCACCGGGAAGCTGAACTCGAACAAACTCATCTTCAGTGCTGGGACCAGAAACGCCATAGTGCTTTGCCAAACTCGCGTTTAAAAATGAATAGTCGGCAGAGAAAATTTCTCCCAAAGGCAAATCATTTACCAAAATATTCCTAATAAAAAATTTGGTCTCCTGAGCCATATCGCTCTTTAGCCTCTCCGTGACAGCTGGAAACAAATTTGCATCGACAGCCGTGCCTTGCAATCCACCGAGGCCAAGCCATTGAAAGGCAAAGCTGTCGATCAACCGCAGCGCCTTGGGATCCTTAAGTAAGCGCTTGATTTGCTCCTTTAAAACTGCTGGATCTAAAAGGGAATTGTCCAAAGCAGAGGCCATAAGCTTTTCATCAGGCATTGTTTGTAAAATAAAATAAGAGAGGCGCGATGCGAGCTCAAAACTACTTAGGGGTCTCAGAGAGTCCACCTGATCTTGCTCACTGTGCTCAAAGGAGCGAAACAAAAACTGTGGCGAAATTAAAATAGCCTGAAACGCGGTTCTAAAACCATTTTCATAATCTAACCTTGCTCCATTTTGGAAGGTTTTGAAAATCAGATCAAACTCATTAGGCTCTACGGTTCGTCGATAAGCCCGTTGTGTTAAATTCGACAGAGTTGATCGAGCGCATTTTTCCCCATCAACATATCGTCCTTTTCTGCCAACTGAAATTCCTGCGATATAAAGGTTGCGATCCCCAATCTTTTTGCCATTGCTATCGCGAATCGCCATGTCATTCAGAAATTCAATTTTTACAACTAAAGGCGAGGATCTTGGAAGCGATGCTGGTAGATCTACGGTTAAGCTAACCGGAGAATTTGACTCAACTGAACCCTCCCTTAAGGTCACGCCATTTGCAGACAATCTAAATTCTGGCCAAATATTTTCTGCTGGAGCTCCTCTCATTACGATTAGGATTTCTTCGGAGGTTGCAGCAACCTCTTGAGGAATGGTCAATTCGGCTGTTGCAGCCTTACCATACAGAAAGATCTCGCCAGCAAGCAATTGAGAATTTGCATCGAGTACTAGGGTTTCTAAGGGGATCGATTTGGTCGACTTGTAGACATTTAGATATTGGAGCGTGCCCTCAGAATTGTTTTTATAAGAGGTTTCACACTTCAGTATCTGAGGAAGAGAAGTCGCAAGAGCCTTCTCGGTAGAGTCCTCGGCAGCTCTCATATAGGCTTCAAATAGAGAGTCCGAAATATCTAGAAGGTCCGCTTGATTGTCAAAGCCATCGGATGATTTTTTGAGTGCCGGAATCAATTTTGAGGGCCTGAACTCTGGGCTTAAAAACAGAAGATCCTGAACCGTGTTGTCGTACTCGCGCAAATTTAGGAGTTGCAGACCTGTGCGCCCAGGACCGCTGGATCTCTTACAGCTCGCATAGTACTGAGATGCGCTCTCGAGTGTGGCATGCTGAGATCCAGGTGGCGCAGCTGTCATTGATTCCGCCTGAATGCTTTCGTTACGCCCAACTTCAAAAGGAGAACAGGCTTGGTAACCAATAACAATTGTTGCAAGAATTGATATAAAAAGAAAGCGAAGTCGTTGTGGCCCTTTGATCATTGTCCCCCATTGGCAGCACCAGCAATTCGCATGCTTGCTTTTGAAACCCGCAAATCGTCTTATCAGCTTACAATATCGGAAGAATTCGCAAAACCCTAAATGCCTGAACGTCTCAATATGGTACGCTCGATCTTGAATGTTGAGGTCGTATCGACGACATGACATTTTGGCTTTGTGTCATCATTTTTTATTTTGAAAATGAGGTTGTTCGTTGACCTGGGGGTAAAGCTTTGATTGGCTTTAGGGGTTGGAGGTGAAAAATGAGATTATTAATTATTGTTATGTTAATGACGCTAGGATCTGTGGGCCATGCTCAGTGGACGGATAAGGACTACAAATACAGTTGGAGTGGAGTTCTTCAGGGATTTATTGATCAGTATCGCGCTGATTGCGAAGTGAAGGTCAATGTAAAGCGCGAGAGAAGCTTTTTTGACTATAAGACAGAAGTAAAATGTGAAAAAGAGACCTATATGGTGGAAAGTGAGAACTCTTACCAAATTCGCGACGATCAGCTGATCAATCCGCTGAACAATTTGATTGTTGGCAAGATCGTCAGTCCCACTGAACTGAAAATTGAAGAAGAGTACATCGCTTTGAATCGTCGTCTGCAGCTGAACTGGATCAGTCAGGATCTCCTGGATTTTGCTTTGGTGAGAACTGGCAGCGGTGCCAACCTCAGCTTCAAAGGAAATCTACAAAAGTCTGCGCATTAGACGGGTGAAGTGTGCGTTCAGTGAGCCGCAGTGGCAAAACCAATGGCAGCAAACGGAGTGCAAGTTCCGTGGCTGCAAAGCGAGGTCGCTCCGGGGCGTTGGACGCAAGTGAATTGCGTCGTAGAGCCAAGGGGCGATTGCAGCGCTTTCGTCAGTCCTCACTTCTGGCAGTGGCTGTGACCGGCTTGTTACTGATGTTCTCAAGCGGCGGTTCCACCTCCGACACAATGTCAACTGATGCGGACATGGATTCCGGTGCGGACTTTGGCCTTGATGCGGGCCTTGATGCAGGCTTTGATGCCGGTATGGATACGGGCGCAGAAGCCGTGGCGTCGATGGAGCAGGCCACCAGTACACTCATGGATCTGGTTTCTGGGTTTTATTCACTATTGCCCAAGCTCGCGGTTGCCATCATTATTTTGCTGCTGGGTTGGCTGATTGCGAAGATGGCACGTCGTCTCACGCGTCGATACTTTGATGGAAGCCAAAGGGCGGTGAGCGTTGTTGCACTCGGGCAAATTGGAATATTTTTTATTACATTTGTTATTGCCGTCAGTGTGCTTGTTGGCGATGTGCGCGCCTTTTTGGGTTCCCTGGGGTTGGTGGGACTGGCTCTGTCTTGGGCCTTGCAAAATCCCATCGAGAGCTTTACGGGCTGGGTGCTGAACACCTTTCGCTCGCACTACCGAGTTGGTGATCGCATCGCGGTGGGCGAAGTGTTTGGCGATGTTTATAAGATTGATTATTTGACCACCACAGTTTGGGAGGCGGGTGGTCCCGGAAAGCCTGTTACGGGAGCGCAACCCACAGGCGCCATGATCACCTTTCCCAATAGCGAAATTCTTCGCGCAAATGTTGTCAATTATTCTCGAGATTTTCCTTATGTGTGGGATGAAGTGACCTTTGGTTTGGCCAATGAGACAGACATACCTTATGCCCTGGATGTCATTCGCCGAAAGGTCGACGATGTGCTCACAGGCCAGATGTATGAGTCAGCGCTGGAGTACCGAGTGCTTTTGGAGCGGCAGCGTTTGGCCTATGACATCGAAGATAAGCCTCAGGTTTATTTGTCGCTCACGGACTCTTGGATCAACTGCACGATTCGGTATTTGGTGGGTGTGCGGGAGCGGCGGCGCTGGTCCAGCTACTTGGTGGAAGAGATGCTCAGTGAATTAAGTAGCGAAAAGCACAAGGGTCGCATTCGCTCGGCCTATCCGCGCCAAGAGAGTTTGGTGTATCAGATGCAGGATTTGCCAGGCACAAAGTCGCCCTAACAGGCTCCTGAAAAAGGAAAATCGGCTGCGTTCTCGGCGCCAAATCTCACTTCGACAGAAGCCTGTTAAAAAGAAGAACCGGGTTGGTTCAAAAATTCGATTTCCTCTGCGGTGGAAGTTCGGCCGAGTATAGCGTTTCGGTGGGGATAGCGACCAAATTTTCTTAAAATTTCTAAGTGCCGAACTTCAAAGTCGTAGTTGGATTCAAGGCCTGGCTGGCGAAAGAGCGTCAGTGCCTCCTGATGGATGGCCACTGATTCGCTGTGCATATAGGGCATATAAAAAAAACCGCGGGCAGGGATTGCAATCTTGCTCAGGTCCTCTGTGCGCACAGCCTCTTGTGCGAGCGCCAGAGCCAAGGAGTCCTGGCTAAAGCTTTCAGGTCGATCACGAAAAATGTTTCGCGAAAATTGATCTAGCACTAGGATCTCTGCAAGTCTGCCCATGGAGTGCTCGCGCCATGCAAAGAGTTCGCAGCGGCTGGCTCTTGCCCAAGTCTCTGTAAAGCGTTCGGTGATTTGCCGATCAAAGTTGGGATCTTTTTTAAACCACTGCTGAGGGGTGGATTCTTTGAACCAAAAATCAAGAACATCTTGGTAACTCACAGCACTCATCACTTGGTCTCCTTTATGGTTTCCTTTTTCACGGGCCTGTTAACCTGTCGTCAGCATGCCACAACTGATTCCCACAATGGTCTCCTTCAGCAGCGCCTCATCAGAGCTCTGCATGGCATGAATCTGCAAGAGATTGAGAATATGAATGTGCGGCGATCGCAATTTCATGCTCTCCTCGAGCCACGGCCGATACCAAATCAACTGCTTTTGCTGTGAAATGTCCAAAACAAAATCTGTTGCCAGTTGTAGCTCTTTGCGAAAGCGAGCAAAAAGCTCCGTCTCTTTGCGATTGTGATAGTACATCTCCCAAATTTCCAATTCCACTTTGGCCAGAGTAAAGCCGAGGGCCTTTACAAACGAGGAAAAAAAGGCGCTCTCACCATAGAGTGCAATCAGCTTTTCTTTTTCGCTTTGTGAGCGGCTGGCCCAGGCCGTGCCAATGCCCCACCATGTGGGGAGGAGAATGCGTGACTGCGTCCAGCACAAGATCCAAGGAATTGCGCGCAAAGAATCTGTTGTGACCTTTTCCGAAGGGCGACGCGAGGGGCGTGAACCTAATTTTAGAATGTCCAAATACCGATACGGAGTGTGTTGCAGCAAGTGAGTGAGAAGTGAGGCATCGCTCACAAGGTTGGAGTATTCCTGCTCCACCACTTTAATAAAGGCATCGAGCTCAGGGCTCTTGTCGGGCTTCACCTTGCGAACTTTTCGGCGCAGAGCTTCGTTAGTGAGATGAATGCATTGCGAGTTGATGATCTCCTTGGTGGCAAAGAGACGTTGAATCATTTCGCCCTGAATTGTGAGTTTGGGATTTTCAATGGCGCACGGGCTCCACCACGAGATCTGCTCTTTAAGACTGCCGCCGCCGCGAGCGACGCTGCCGCCGGAGCCGTGAAAGAACACGGCCTTCACCTGATGGCTCTTGAGGGTGGTTTCGATTTCGTTCATGGCCTTGGCGATCAGTTGGCGACTTGGTAAGACGCCAATCTGTTTGGCAGAGTCTGAGTAGCCCAACATGAGTTCAAGTCGGCCCAGCCAATGACGGCGCACGCGATCGATGTGATTTCTTTGTTTTAACCAATCCTTCAAGATCTTGCGAGCGCTAACCAGCGCCTCTTTGCTCTCAAAAAGTGGGATCACTGGCAGTCGCTGGCTCTTGCCAACAGACTCCACCAATTGGCAGGCGTTGTTGATGTCAACATAAGATTCGCAGTGCGAGATCACCATGCCGCGCGCATACGAGGTGATGTCCAAGGCCCCAGAGACACGATTGAGCTCAGTGAGCATGCCCCGAATCGCTGATTTTTTATTTGAGAGGGCATCGGCAATTTGCCCCGCATCTTCGCGCAACTCGATCGGCATGACCAATGCTGGAAAGAGCTGCAGCATGCGCGTGAGGAGCAGCATCTGGTGATGCTTTTGCAATATGGGATTGGCCACTTTGCTGACGGATAGAAATTTTAGACTCCAGGTTTTGATTCTGGTGCCGTCCCCGGGAGCAATGTTGCGAAATTTTTCGAGCTGCAGGCGCAGGCTTTTGAGCTGATCCAAATCGCTTTTGCGGATTTTGGTGGGCGTGCTTTCAAAGTTCTCAAGATCGCGCAAAAGTGCTGCGATCTTTGTGGACATCACATCGAGAATGCGCCCTCGGGACCCATTTAAGCACTGAAGCATCACCTCTTGATTGACACCAGGGTGGCCATCTTTATCGCCACCCACCCAGGTGCGAATCTTGAGCTCGTAGCCGGGCTTTTCGCTGAGCAAAAAGTCCATGATGTCGGGTGCAAAGATGATGGAATAGATGTAGTCGGCCTCATCCATGACGCTCGGGCTTTTTTGCTTCGAGAGAGGGTAATGCCAGAGCATGCGCAGTTGACTGCTGAGCCCTTCCTCGTTGAAAGAAAAATTATTGTGAATTCCTTCCGTGAGGATTTTTTCAAGCTGCGCAAGGTTTTCCACCGTGACGGGCGAGCGGGCCTCGGTGGGGTGGGCCGTAAGGACATAAGTTAAATTAAGCTTGGTCTTGCTGCCAAAGGGGTAGGCCTTTTGCCGCAGGCGCCAAGTGCGGTAGGCGGCCTCGCAAACATTGACGGTTTCCAGCTGCAGGGCAAAGGCGTGTGCGATCTTTAAGCGATCCGTTTTGGATTCAGTGCCAAGTTGTGCGTAAAGCTGTTCGAGGAGCTCTTTGCTCTTGACCTTGCGTGTGCGTTTGAGCTGTTCGCGGTAGGTTTCGATTTTGCGGTAAAAGGCATCGCCCTCACTCTCTTTGATGATCAGTCCCAAGGTCTGCGTGGCTCGTCGAACGAGGCGGCGAAGCTCCTTAGGCAAAAACAGCGGGATGAATTTATGACCGCTCTGAAATTGCCCCATGCTTTGCTGCTGCTTTTCAAAATCCTTGGCGGTGGCAGCCTTTGGATTGAGCCACTCTATAACAGCCGCATAGCCGAGACTCTCGGGATCATTGAACAAATAATTTGCGGCCACATCAATGACCTGAAATCCTTGATTCAATTGAAAACTCAATGTGGGATCAAAGATCTTTTTAGCAATCACGGCGCGCGTGTACTCTTCGGCGGGCATTTTGTCGCTAAATTTGCTATAACCACGCAGCCGCGCGCCCGCGCGAATTCGCTTAAGTTCATATTTTTCGACAATTTCACGTCGGCCTACATAGAGCATCTTGCCGATGCCCAGGCCACGGTACTCTGGGTCCACCATCACTTCGGCGCCATAAAGGGTTTTGCCTTTGCGAGGATTGTGATTGTGAAAAAAACCACCGGCGGTGTAATCTTGCCAGTTGTCTTGGTGAGAGTAGTCGTCCCACGAGATGATCAAACTAAAAGCAAGGCCCACCACCTTGTCGGTGTCTTTATCGAGCACAATGAGTTGCCCGTCGGGAAAATAGGATCTATGTGACTCCAGTTGCTCCATCGACCAGGGTTTTGAAAAAGGGTAAACGCGTTTGCAGAGATCTTGAATTTCTGGAAAGTGCTTTGGCATGGGGTTCATTATTGTAAAATTCATCACTCAAATTTAGCGTAGGATTCCTGCAAAGGCTAGTGCTTTGTCAGGCAAGACATTGGCTGCGATCCAGAGCGGGGCAGCGATGGTTGTGCAAGTTGAATGCACTGTTGATCAAAGCAATGTGAGAGAGAGCCTGTGGAAAATTTCCAATCATTCGCTTTTCTTTGGCGTCATACTCTTCGCTAAAAAGTTTAACACTGTTGGCTTTTGCGACCAGGCGGCAAAACAAATCTTCTGCTCTTTCGATTTGACCCATGAGCACCCAGCAGTCCACAAGCCAAAATGAACATGCCAAAAAACTACCTTCGGGATCTTTTAAAACGTCATGAATCTCGTCAGTTTTGTAACGCAGTACCAGTCCATCTTTGAAGAGATGCTTTTCAACAGCGGCAACGGTGCCCACCACACGCGGATCATCGGCTGGCAAAAAACCCACCGCCGGAAGCATCAGTAGACTTGCATCCATGGCTTCTGAATCATAGGTCTGCGTAAAGCTGTTGAGTTTTTTATTAAAGCCTCTTCGGCAAACTTCGTCATGGATCTCTTTGCGCAGCCTCTGCCATTTTAGCAAGGGAGCATCCATCTTGGCCAATTGTGCAGAACGAATGGCGCGATCCACAGCGACCCAAGCCATGACTTTGGAGTGCGTGAAATGCTGTCTGGGCCCGCGTACCTCCCAGATGCCTTCATCGGGCTCTTGCCAATGATTTTCCAAAAAATCAATAAAGCAAGCTTGTATGCGCCAGCAATTTTCGTCAATGGTCAATCCATGTTTGAGAGCGAGATAAAAGGTATCCAAGGCTTCGCCAAAGACATCGAGCTGCAACTGTTTGTAAGCCGCATTGCCGACACGAACGGGGCGCGATTCTTCATAGCCCGGCAGCCAATCCAGCTGAATTTCTGGCAAGCGACGTTCGCCAGCCAAGCCATACATGATGTTTGCTTGAGAGGGAGTTCCGGCCAAGGCGCGCGTGAGCCAAGAGATCCACTTTTGCGCTTCGCTCTTGTAACCTGCAGTGAGGAGCGCGTACATAGAAAAGGTCGCATCGCGAATCCAACAGTAGCGATAGTCCCAATTGCGCTCTCCGCCCAAGCTCTCCGGGAGAGAGGTCGTCGGTGCCGCGATGATGGCCCCAGTGGGGAGGTAAGTGAGGGCTTTTAGCAAAAGCACGGAGCGCACCACCATCTCTTGATACCGACCTTCGTAAACACACTGACTGGCGTACTCTTGCCAAAATTCATCGGTCTGGCGCAAGTGCGAATTCAGATTGTGACGGTCTGCCAGCTTGGGTTCAAACTGAGAGTTCCACTGAAATGAAAACCAAAGGTTCTCGCCTTCTGAAACCGAAAAATCAGCCGAGCAACGAAGATCATCATGCAAAGTGAGAGGTGCCGGGCTTTCAATGTGCACATCATCAGGGCCGGCAATGGCATGAATGCCATACTCAGTGACGCGAATCCATGGCACAATGGAGCCATAATCAAATCGCAAATTCACCTGCATATTCATTTTAACTTTGCCCTTGATTCCGGTCACACAGCGAATTAGCAGTGGCAGCTCCTGGTCGGTGACAAGTAGGTCAGTGAGGAGAATCTCCCCCTCATCACTTACAAAGTGAGTTTCAAGGACCAAGCTGTTTTTGCGATATCTGTGTGTGGATTGATAGGCGCTGCTGGGAGCAATTTGCCAGCAGCCATGGCTCTTATCGCCAAGCAGGGCCGAAAAGCAGGCCGGCGAGTCAAACCTCGGCACACAAAGCCAATCAATAGATCCATCTAAATGGACAAGTGCGGCACGTCGACAATCGCTAATGAGTGCATAATCTTCTAAGGCCTTGGACATGGCTATATGCTACGACGCAAATGTTGCAAGTCAACTCAATTGACCTTTTCCGGAGTTGCCGGAGTTGCCTGAGTTGCCGGAGCTGCCGGAGTCATCGGAATCATCTGGATCATTGGAAAAATTGGGAATCGTATTATCGCCCGGATTTGAATAAGGCGTGTTGAACTCAAAAGCTTCTGTTCCCACGGCCAACACTTCCAGTGGCTTCGTGTCGGGCAGGAGGCCTAGAACAATTGGGGAGACCAGAGTGGTAAAAAGCGTGTAAATGATCAAGCCGCCATAAATGCTAACGGGGATCCCCATTTTGGTCTTGAGAATTTCGGCCAGCACCAAGCCAAATACAAGATTGGGCATCAAGGAAACGGCAACTGCGACACTGTCTTTCCAGGATTCACCTAGAGAGATCTTTCGATGCAAAATGATGCTACCGATTTTAATCGGAGCCGAAATCACCATAAACACCACAGCCACCTGCAAGGCCTCTAGAGACAGTGCATCCGCTGGCATTCGCAGGCCCGAATAGAAAAAGTAAAATGGCATAAAAAATATTGAAAACGACTGGAGTGATTTGAGTATTTGATCTGCACCAGAATCGGAGGCATTGCGCTTGTATTGACCCGTCGCCATTCCCACCAAAAAGGCGCCAACGAGATAGTAAGCCCCCAGCTTTTTGGTGATGAGGCCCGAAATTATGGCGAGCATTAAGATAAAGCTAAATTCAGACCCTGGAGCCACCTTTTCGAGCGAAGAGGCCAAGCGGCGAATCAGCAGTGGCAACACCAAGACCATAATGCAAATGGTGAGCACAGAAACGGACAGAGATAAAAAACTTCCTGACTGTGAAAGTAAAAGCAGGGCACCCAATGCGATCAGCTCTGCTGAAATGGCTTTGAGCTTGATCCAGTATTTGAGATTGTCTGAAAGATTGGAGGTTTCGATGCTGTTCAAAATGAAACCTGCAGAAGGGGTGGCCAGTGCCAGTGCGAGTAAAATCGCTGTGACGGGTGAGAGGCTATGAATCTCGATGATCATGTAAACAAGTAGCACCACGACCACGGCCCGGAAGCCAATATGGGCTAAAATGGGCCGCAGTGATTTGCGCAAGGCAAACAGATCCACTTCGAGACCTGCAAAGAGAAAGAGTGAGATGATTCCTAGAGTAGAAAAGATGGGAATGACATTGTCGTTGTCATAAAAGCCAAAGCCAAATTTGGCGATGATGCCCAGGGCAAAGGCCGTTAGCGCCATCGGAATCCCCATGCGTAGCAAGAATCGTGGCACCACAAAGAGCAAAAATATCAAAAAGGCATAGCCCAACTCGCTACCACTGTTCGAGTGCATCCAATACGAAACCTGATCTATCAATTCTGTAAACCACACCGGCATGAGCGTTCCTTTTAACTCTTTTTCACATTAGCTTTTTCACACTAGCATCGAGGCTGCGCTCTGTCGTCAATCTTTTCAATTGCTGAATCAGTTTTTGCGCAAAATCTGCCCGCCCTTCTGTCAGACTCTGTCGTACGCATTGAACGGAGATCTGCTGTTTCCAGAGGGGTTTGAAGTTGAGCTGCACAATTTTTTTCAATTGAATGTCCTTTGCCAGATAGGCGCTTGGTAAGAGCGTAGCGCCCATTCCATCTTGGGTGGCCCGCACCACCGCCGAAAAAATATTACTTTCAAAAACACATTCTGGCGATATCTTTTTTCGCAAAAAGTAGCGGTCGATTTCGTTTCGCAATTCAGTAGATTTAGAAGGCAAAACAAATGGCAATTGATTCCGACTCGACAATTCGCTCTCTAGATCGTAGGGAATGCTGCGTATCAATTTGCTGGACGCAAACACTCCAATGGGGAACTCGATCTGGCTTAGGATTTGAATTTCTCTCTCGGTGGGGGAGCCCGGACCCAATAGAAGGTCCAACTCACCCACCAGGAGCAGAGATGTGAGCTGCTGGATCGGGAGCGACACCAGATTGATCTGTGGCTGCTGCATTTTTGGATACATGCGAATGGTTTTGGCAAGGGTCTCGCTGACAAAGGGGCGATCCATCTCTGCGGAGACGCCAATGGAGATCCGCAGACCTCGGCCCGTCGATTTCCTTTCTAATTGCGCAAACATTTCGTCAAAAACGCCAAAGGCCCTCCGGCAGTAGTTGAAAAGATCTTTGCCATTTTCAGTGAGTTCGATCTTTCTCCCTGACTTGCGAAACAGCTTTTTATCAAGCGCTGCTTCCAGAGCTTTGATTTGAGTGCTCAGTGAGGACTGGCTTGTGTTGAGATGCTTTGCTGCCGCCGTGACACCGCTGAGCTTGGCGACAATAAAAAAATAATAGAGGTGATTGTAATTATAAACGTTCAATTAAAAAACCCTCTAGAGAAAGTGCGCGGTTTCTGCTCAAATTTGCTCAAGTCTGCTCAAGGTTTCTGAGTCAATGGTACGAGACCTATAAGGAACAATGCAACTATTATGAAGGCCACAAGTAAATTAACATTAACTTGATCTTTGCACAGGCAGTTCACCACAATTCTTCGTTAGGGGTGCACTTGAACTGGAGTCCAAGAAACAACATCAACGCCTCTAGAGTAGTGAAAAATGCGATCAGTTTTGTCATCCACTTTCAGGTGTTTTAGATTCGAACAGAGAGAGACCAGGCCCTCGGCTTTTTGCAAAGGCCATGGCCAATGATGAACATCGGCTCTGTATAAAATGTCTGAGCTTTGAGCATAGAAGCAGTACCGCTCAGTTAAAAAATGCTCAAGCGTCCCTGGTTCTGCGAAGAAGACTTCGGGAGCAGGTCGAAAATTCACCTTGAATTCAAATGGCTCTGATTTGCTTCTTCGGATCGATTGGTATTGAGCATTTTCGTCGAAGTCAGACCTAGTAATGTGAACATTTTTATACGGAAGATGAAAGAATCGACTCCCGCCCCATACTACTAAGGGATTTGTAGCATCCAAAGAGAGAAACCAAACGCCAGGCTTGCCTTCAAATTCCACGTACAATCGAACGTTCAGTTCGAGAAAGTTTGAAAACCAAGGCAGATTTGGAAATGGCCTGCGCATAACTCCATTCATTCGAAATGGAACGATTCCAATCCAGGTTGAACCTTCAAATTCTTGAATCTTTAGCGGCTTTGGCACCAAACTCTGCGCCAATTGGGTATCCACGCGAAAATGAACAAACAAAAGGTCGTTCCACGATTGCCGCCAGGTCCAGGAAGATTTCGGCAGGCTCCAAGGTCGATGGTGATACATTGTTAGCGCAGAGTGCATTTTGTCACTTTACGTTTGATTCACATCGCTGCCAAATAAAACTCAAAAAAAAAGCGAGGCAGCGGAAAGAACAGCTCGAAGCACTCTTTTAGCTAAAAGAATCTTCACAAAAAGTTTCAGCTCAGTGTCGCAAAAAAGTTTCCATTTTCCCGGCGCCGACAATTTTTCTATCGCCATGTCTGCAACTTTATGGAGGCGCTCTCCATCCGAGATATTTGCCTCCGAATGCGCCAGCAGTCCTTTTAACAATTGAATCTTACTCGCCAACTCTTTATCCACTTGTATCGTTACCGTCTTGGCCTCAGCGTAACTTGCATTTTGCGCTATCGCCTTTTCCTCTTTATTAAAATGTGTCTGTGCCAAGTTCAAATGCGTGAGGCTAAGCTTTCCGGATTCCACAGCTGGTGCAATTTCGGGAAGCTCCGCAAGCAATCTCATTGCAGAAATTCGGCGGTAAGCGTCGTTGCCAAATTATACTTGTGGCCTCCATAATTTATCTAAAATTAGCAGGCTCCTGAAAAACTCATATTTTTTTGATTTTTTCGGTTTTCAACTT
>CAYMBJ010000078.1:0-17549 GCA_964388665.1 uncultured Pseudobdellovibrionaceae bacterium
GAAGCTGCCAACTGCAGACCTTCAAGTGCTGAGCTCGCACAATGTAACGACCTTCCTGATGGCCCAACTTGCCGCCACAGTGACTGCATAAATGAACCTTGCCGTCGCATTTCTTTAGCCAAATCTCGAGTCTCTGCTCGTTGCGAAATTCCTTTACATCTTCAACATCAAATCCTTGAAAAGATCGAAACACTGCGGGAATATAAACTTGAGTCTTTGTCTCCATATCACCATCCTTGGTTGTTTTTTGTTGTAATTAAATTTTCAAGAATGAACGATATGATAGGCAAAGACTTTTTCTTTTTCCCCACGCAGCACTTTTGATTTTACTAAATCAAAAGTAACCAAGCGGCAAAAAGCCTCGAATAGTCAATAAAAGCCCTTTCCGCGCGGTAGTTTAACCCTGGATATATTAAGAAGATTGTCACCTTGCGACTAAAGTCGAGACACCTGGTTTTCCACATTTAACCGACAAAAATTAGAAAGAACCCAGTGCAGAGCCTTTGGCTCTGGGGTCTGGCCCTTGGTGGAGGATTGGTATGAGAAGTCATTGCCCAACGCTGCCTAGAGGATCATGATTGTAATTAATGAATGATATCGGTGTGGTACTATCTGGTGGCGGAGCACGTGGAGCATATCAAGCGGGCGTATTAAAGGGCTTAAATGAAGTCTGCCAATCTCAGGGGCTCACCAAAACCCCAGATATTCTAACAGGGGTCAGTGCTGGCGCAATCAATGCGGTGCACTTAGGGCAGAACTCTCTGTCAAAGGACTGGGGTGTTGATCAGCTCTGTGACCTGTGGGGAAAGCTAACTGCAGACCAAGTTTTTCAGACGGATGCTGTGTCTCTAGGAAAGATTGGCTTTGAATGGATCCGTGAGCTTTCTTTCGGAGCTATTCTGGGTAACACTGGCAAACAAGCACTTCTCAATACAGCGCCACTGCGCAATCTTTTGGAAGCCAATATTGATTTTGATGAGCTTCATAAAAAATTGAAACAAGGCGGCTTCAAAGCCCTGGTGGTTACCGCCGTCGATTATTATCACTCAGTTGCTGTGTCATTTGTCGAAGGCATGGGGGAACTCCCCAGTTGGGAAAAGGATCGCATGAAATCGGTGCGGGCCATGATTCGTGCCGATCACATCATGGCCTCAAGTGCAATTCCATTGCTATTTCCTCCAATCAAAGTGGACAAATCATTTTTTGGCGACGGATGTGTTCGCAATGCTCACCCCTGCAGGCCGGCTCTGTTTTTAGGTGCAAAGAAACTTTTTGTTGTGGGCGTTCGCGAAGAGTCAAAGAAATTTCAAGATAGCGTTGATCATGCGCCGCCCTCGGTGGGACGAGTGATGAATCTGCTAATGAATGCAGTGCTGCTCGACTCTGTAGAAGTGGACATTCAGCGCTTGGATCGCCTCAACGCCATGATCAAAGGCCTCAGTGAAAAGGAAAAATCGAAGATCAAATACAAGCATGTGCCCTATGTGATGGTGACCCCAAGCATAGACATTGGCAAGCTTGCGCAGAGTATGTCCAACCGCCTGCCGCGGTTGGTGCGGTTTTTAATGAAAGGCTTGGGTCCACTTGAGGATTCGGCCGAAGTCATCAGCTACCTTCTTTTTGACCAAAAGTTTTGTAAAACTTTAATTGAGGTGGGCTACTATGACGCCCTCAACTTAAGGGAGAATATAATCCAAACCCTTGAAGAGAATCTTGACTAATGGAGCGTACATGAAAGTTCTGCTTCTTGGCTCTACGGGATTGGTTGGCAGCGAAGTCCTTAAGTTAGCTCTAGCGGATCCCACTATCGAGAAAGTCCACTTACTTGCCCGTCACAACAGTGGTGTTGAAAGCTCGAAGATCATTGAGTTTATTGGCCCATTAGATGAAATGGATAAGCACCCAGAGGCTTTCAGCGTGGATGCTGTTATCTGCTGCCTTGGTACCACCATAAAGAAAGCTGGTAGCAAGGCGCAGTTCAAAATGGTGGATTATAACTATCCCCTAGCTGCTGCTAAATTGGCAAAAGAAAGTGGTGTGAAAAGTTACTGTATAGTGACTGCACTTGGGGCCAATTCAAAGTCAAAAGTATTCTACAATCGAGTAAAGGGTGAGCTTGAGAGAGATCTTAAGGGCTTAGCTTTCCAGAGGCTCGCCATTGTGAGGCCATCCATTATTGTGGGTGTTCGCAAGGAGCGGCGATTTGGAGAGGCCGTCGGAATATTTGCAGCAAAAATGCTAAGTCCTCTCTTCATTGGCCCAATAAAAAAATACGGGGGCTCTAAAGTTAAAGATATTGCCAATTTAGTGATTCAATTAGCAAAAGACGAAACCCCCAAAAGCTATATTGGCTTTGAAATAAAGCAGTTAAAATAGTCGAGGATTATTCATGCCGATCAAGAATGACAGCGTCAACAGTAAAGCCCATCTGGCACTTCAACTCTGTCCATAGATTTTACAAACGTGAAAGTTTGACTGTCCAGGTGATGGACAAGTGAATTCCTGCGCATAATTTTGTAAAATGAGTTCAGATCAAAATTAGAGGCGATAGCGGCTGGTCAAAATCAAAACACGCTCTTGCCTAAAGGCGATTCAAACTCTTGAGAGGTGTTCCCATGTCACTAGCCCATACAATGACTGTTCTAATTATTTTTGGTTCAATGCTGTTGCCAACTTTATCTGAATCTCACCAATTGAGTCTTAAAGAGCAGATTGATGATTTTGAACAGATGGCTGAATTGTTAAATTCTGGCTGGGCCAATCGCGAACGTCATGAACAGCTCAGTGGAATCTTACTTTCTGAAAGGCTGCAAAAAGCCTACAGTCTATTGCTTCGCCCGCCTGTCATGAGCAATCACCAATATGGTCTTTTTATTTCTCGTTTTTTGAATTCATTAGAAGATGGACATATTGAAGCCGAAATGTCCAAATTAATAGATTACGATTACTCAAGAAATCAATTCACTTTCGCAGATTCTACAGATGGATTGATTGTTACTTCTTGCAGCTATAATTGTAATGGCATTTCCATCCCATCAAAAGTGTATGAGATTGATGGGATCGACAGTGAATCTTGGCTTCAATCTCGAATGCGATACGCCATAGGTTCAACAACTTTTGGTAAACGTGCTGATTTGATTCGACGTTTGTCTGCTCGTGGTGAGGGCATTGGAGTCATCAGCAAACCAAGATTGATCACAGTAGTAAAAACATATGCGAATGGCAATTCTACAAAAAGACATTTGGTCTTGGATTGGCAATGGTCCGATCAAACTGAACCAAAGAACGAAGCTTGTGTTCAGTCTGAGGTCAAGTCTAGTACGCTTGTCTTACGAGTTCCGACCTTTGCTTGCCAAAGTTCGGCAGAACATTCCGGTTCTGATAAATTTAGTTTGGATTTATTGAAGGCTATGAGCGTGAAGCAGAGTTATAACAAGGTAATGATTGATTTGCGGGGAAATCCAGGAGGATTGCCGGACCAAGCCAAAGAGTTGATGAGCTACTTTATCGAGAACGATCTTTTTTGGTTTTCAGTAAAGAATATACAGTTCGGTGACGAAGGTGGACCCTACGCGGACTATGCAAATCCCAAAGTAAATCCCCCACAGCTTAGTCATCTAAAATCAATCCCGCTTTGGCTATTGACCGATGGTGGATGCTTCTCACAGTGTCCAATATTGGTATTGGCAGCCAAACTTGGAAATCGCGCAAAGATTGTCGGATCGAATATGGATGCAGGAGCAGGCAGCTATATGAACGAATATTGGAATGCGCCCAGTGGCATGTGGTCCCTGTCGGTTCCCCCTTGGGTGGCACTGGCGGCGGACGGCCAATTTATCGAGGGCCATTCTCTGAGAGTCGATGTGCCAGCGCTGCCCTCACTTGAAGATTATAAAGCCTACGGCGAAAGGGCTCCTGTAGAAAAGGCCCTTGCGAAGATCAATTTTTGAGTTTCACAAGAGTTGATGACGGGCCTCTACCGCCGAGCAATTTGTTTACTTTTCGTGCCAAGATGAAACACTTGTGCCATCATCGTTCTTTCCACAGATAAACTGATTAAGTCGTGGGTCCAATGTGCCGAAGAAGCTCTGTATGAAATCATTTCGACCAGAAAATCTCACTTGGTCTGTTTCCTTAACCGGATTTTTTTTAGAGGTTGGCAAATCACCAATGCTTTTGCTGAGGCTCATGATTATTACTGGTCTATTGAGCTTGCCTCTCTTTGTTCGGGCTCAGGCACCTTCGGCGGTACAGAAAAGTGCAGAGGTGACTGGTGATACGGCGGCTGCGACCAAGAGAATCGCTGACGAGATGAAAGATGCCAAGCGCCGCGAAGGCCTTCTTGATACGGATCAAGCCAAGCAAGCACACAAAAATTTGCAAAATCTCACAGGTGATGGTGCCAATCTCGATAAGTCGTACGATTTGGCCGCGAAGCTGTTTGAAAAATTGATGGCCGAAGCCAAGGGTGATCCAAACAAGGCCTCGCAGCTGCTTCTTGAATATCAAAAAAATCCAGAAGCATTTTATGAAAAGCTAAGCTCCGCAGACAAAGCAAAGATCCGTGACATTGCCAATGACGCGAACGCCGGTCCTGCATCTACCAAAGGGCCCTAAAGTATTCATGATTCCGTGGCTCTGCTCGCCAGGAGGGCTGTGCCCGCCCACTTGCCCCGACTAAATGCAAGATCACAAAGTTGGATGACGTTCTTGATCCCTTGCAAAATCCGATATACCAATCGGCTGAAGCTGGGCCATTGGAAACTTTATTGTAGCGCAGGCTCCGCGCTCTTTAGCATTGCCTACACTCACCGTGCCTCCATGCATTTCGATATTGCGTTTTGCGGCAAAAAGGCCAATACCGCTACTTGTTTCGCCTCCACTTGGTCTGGCGCTCAGGCGACTTCCCGGTTGAAACATTTTGGAGAAATCATCTTTGGCAAAGCCGGGGCCTTGGTCTGTGATTTTGAATACGAGTGACTCCCCTTCTGTTGTTGCCGTTGCTGTGATTTCAGAGTTGAGGGGAGAAAACTTCAAAGCGTTGCCGATAAGGTTGTAGAAGGCGTCTTGAATTAGCGATTTGGATCCGCTGAGCACCGTCTTCTGCTTTTGGTTCATGGGTAGATTGGCACTGAAAGTGATTTTTTGGCCTTTGCTTTTGGCAATGGGCTCTAGAAAAAAACAGGTCTCTTGAAAGCAATCGAGTAATGCCACGGGTTCTTTGGCGGCAGATTCAGCGATCTCATCCGTATCCAGTACGGACCCGACCAAGTTGAGCGTATTGTTTGAGATGTTCTGTATGATTTGACTCATCTCTAGCAGGGATTTGTTGTTACCGGCTTCATCTTGGAGGAGTTCAGCAAAACCACGAATAGAGCCCAATGGATTTTTGAGATCATGAACTGCCGTCCTAAATTTTGCTTCTTTGAGGGCAAGATTCCTATGCAAACTCTGATTGACGGACTCAACGTGCGCGAGCGTTGCCACCATGGCCTTTTGCATCTGCGAGGACTGGCGGCGATCATAGACAAAGAAGGTCAGAGCTAAAAATAGCAACACACCATCAGCTACGTTGGCGAAGATAATTTTATCTAAAACATCCGAAGATGTGGTCTGAGCCATATTGGAATGAATTTCAAGTAGTGTCCTTTCAGCTGCACTCAGTTGAGACAAAAGCCTTTCGCCAGGATTGTCCTGCAAAGTCTGAAGATCCAGGGCGGAGAGTTCCATCAGCTCTTGAGTCAGCTTTGTTTGTGAAGGGATGTCTTTAACCAAATCTCGCAACAAGTGAATTGAATCTTGAAGCTCTTCAAAACTCAGGCGATTGAGCTGGTACTCAAAAACAGCCAACTTCGCATTGTCAATGGCTTGAATAATTTCGTAGGAGCGACTCACCCACTGCCCGGTCTCTGTGGTCAAACTGTTTTGACGATAAATGCTAAAATCACCGTAAAAATTAATGGCTATGCCTGAGATCACGAATAAATAAAATAGATTTTTTTTCATTGATTCTATGATCGATCCACAAAGCTGCACTGTCTAAAGATAACGATGTGCATTCAAACCGGCAGATTTTCCTTTTTCAGGAGCCTGTTAGATTTCGACCTGAATGCCAACTTCGATCACTTGATTGGGGGGAATGCGAAAAAAGGCAGTGGGACGCTGTGCATTTCTTGACATCACAGCAAAGATTTTCTCGCGCCAAATGGACATTCCTGGATGATTGGAGGCCAATATGGTCTCTCTCCCCAGGACGAAGGTCGTCTCGGTGATTTTAAAATGAATGTCCTCGCTGCGACAGGCATCGAGAATGTGTTTCATTTTAGGGGTTTCCATAAAACCATAAAAGGCGAGGATTCGATAAAAGTTAGGTATGATCTCCTCAATACGAATCCGCTCTTTCTTCGGAACAATGGGGACCTCTTGAGTTTGAATGGTTAGAAGTGCGATGCGCTCGTGCAACACTTTGTTATGCTTTAGATTGTGTAGCAGGGGCACGGGAATACCGAGGGGATCGCCTGACATATAGATAGCGGTTCCCGCCACTCGCAAGGGTGGATTTTTAATCAAAGAATTGCAGAATTGATCCACAGACTGTGATCTTTCCTGGAGCCGCGCATAGAGGATCTTTCTCCCTTTTTGCCAGGTCATCATTACCAAGTAGATCACGAGACCGGTGACCAACGGGAACCAACCGCCATGAGAAATTTTATTGAGATTGGCAAAGCAAAAAGCAAAATCAATAATTAAAAACACGCTGAATAGAGCGCTGGCCCGCGGAAGACTCCACTTCCATTTGTTGATGGCCACAATCCAGATCAACAACGTGGTGATGACCATTGTGAGCGTGACGGCGATTCCATAGGCGGCTGCCAAATTGGATGAGGTTCTAAAGTTGAGCACCAACCAAATCACAGCAGCAAAGAGAGTCCAATTGATAAAGGGGATATAGATCTGTCCGATCTCACGGCTGGAGGTGTGAACAATGGCAATGCGCGGACAAAAACCCAGTTGCACCGCTTGGCGAGTGATGCTGAAGACTCCCGTGATCAATGCCTGTGAGGCAATGATAGAGGCCATGGTCGAGAGAATCACCAAGGGTACAAGTCCCCAGGTTGGTGACAAGCGATAAAAGGGATGATCGATGGAGGAGGGATCAACAATCAATAGCGCACTCTGTCCCAAATAGTTCAGTGCGAGGCCAGGTAGCACAACGGCAAACCAAGCGCGGCGAATGGGCCTGCGGCCAAAGTGACCCATGTCTGCATAGAGGGCCTCACCACCGGTCACGACCAGAAACACACTTCCCAACACCAGAAAAGCGATCTTTTGGTTGATCAGAAAAAACTCCACCGCATGGTGTGGGCTTAATGCACCCAAGATTTCCGGATAGAGAGTGATCCCGTGTATCCCCAGTGCGCCAATTGTTATGAACCAGACCAAAATCAAGGGACCAAAGACACTGCCAATTCTTGCAGTGCCATACTTTTGCAGCAGAAAAAGCCCTGTTAAAATGATGCAAGTGATGGGAATGACCCAAGAAGAAAAAGCCGTGGTGACCTGCTCTATCCCTTCTACGGCAGAAAGAACAGTGATGGCTGGAGTGATGGCGCCATCACCATAAAGAAGGGCCGCCCCAAAGATTCCCAGAATCAAAATCGCAGCACGACGTTTGGATGATTCGCCCTTTGAACCCACAGGAGATTTTGTTCTGAGTGCAAGAGCCATGAGAGACAGAATGCCGCCCTCACCTTTATTGTCGGCTCTAAGAACAAAGATCATGTATTTAACGCAGATGATGAGAATCATGGTCCAAAAGATCAGTGACATCACGCCAAAAACATTCTGTGGATTGAGGGCAAGTCCGTACTCATGACCAAAACACTCGCGCAATGCATATAGGGGACTGGTACCGATGTCGCCGTAAACTACACCTAATGCGCTCAAAGTCAGAACTGCCATTGCTGAGCGCGAAGTTTGATTGTCGCTACCTAAGGTCTGGTTCCCTGTCTGTTGTTGATCATCTTTAGAATTTTCTGGACCCATTAAAACTCTATTCGCAGCCGATTAGTCTTAAGCAGAATGAATGATTTCTAGCCTCAGGATAGAGGGCAGATCGACAACTTGGCAATTCTTTTATTAGGCAGGACAAATGGCATCGCAATCGCAAAAATCTAGAGCAAATACTGCTACGGATGAAACCGCTGACTCTCTCAATGACCTTGCGCGAGGTGAGGACAAAAAATGGTTTCTGATGGTCGACGGAAAAATTGAAGGACCGCTTACGCAAAACGATGCAGAGACGCTCAGTCAAACCCACGGCGATTGTCAGCTCTGGGGCAAAGGACAGTCAGAATGGCTGAGTCGAGAAGATTGGCTTGCACATTTAGGAGAGTGGCAAAATGGAGTCAGTCAAGTTCGACAGGTGGAATGGAGATTTCGCGATGGCCCGAGAGAGTCGCAGCCCATGAATTTTGAAGCTCTTGTGGAAAACCTAAAGCTCTTTCCCTCCTACGAAGGATTGCAAGTATGGTCAGAGCAAGACCCTTACTGGCAGGATGTCTATGTGGTCAAGCAGTTGGCCCATAGCCTAGGTGTGAGTCGGCGCGAGCACCAGCGCGTGCCGATCAAAGGGCAGTTTGATTTTGAGGAGCCAGTGGGAGAACCCTCTGTGCGAGCGATCACCATTTCTGAAGGTGGTCTTGGAATCAGCGAAACCAAAGGTGTGGAGTTGGGCCAGATCATTCGCGGGACGTTGCGCAGTCAAAACATCTCTGCGCCCATACAGATCACCGCCGAGGTGGTATTTTTAGGCAAGGGCACCTACACAGGTGTGCGCTTTAGGGATTTGGCTGATGAAGCCAAGACCATTATTGTCGAATACATAAAGAAATTTTCAGATTTCCAACCAGATCCTGAAGCTGACTAGCCTCAACTCGACAATAATTTTTGAGGCAGAACGCGCCAGAAGGCCCAAGGCGGCGGCGCCCACAGCTTTTGCCGGCCGAAGGCTTAGTTCCCCTAAGGTGAGGTTGGCAAAAGCGAGGACGTTGCCGGATTGGGCCTTCTGGCGCGAGCTTTAGCGATTATGACCAAAAATTATTGTCGAGTTGAGGCCAGCCTCCGCTTTTAGGAGCCTGTATCTGAGTTTTTCAGGAGCCTGTTAGGGGCACGGTCACGGTCAGAGTCACGGTCAGAGTTCTGGTTAGAGTTACGGTTGAGGAGTGGGCTCTGCTCCCGCGCGATCGCGTCTGGGGCCGTCCATGAGCAAAGCACTTCGTAAAGCCAGAGTGTGAACTTCACCTTCGCCTGTCTGCACTTGGATTTCATTCGACTTTAGGTCTGACAGATTGGCTGGAGCTGCGCCATCAAACTGATAGTAAGACGCACTCAAAATCACGATGATTAGTGCACCCAAAATCAGTTGCAATCGCTGCAATTGGGCATCCATTTTTAAAAAAGAAAAACAGGGCATATTTGATGACAACATATCTATTCTCCCCCTTCTTCATTGAGAATTCATTTAAAAATGATCTTTGGACTTTGTTTATTGTGCGATTGTTGCAGGTACCAGACCTAGAGTCAAAAAGACAAGTGCTTTTTTTTAGACGAGCCCATCGTCGCTTTTATGGAACTTCATTAGCGATTATTTTCAAAAACCATTATCGAATAGAGCCCTGGGTGCCACGAATGGCAAAGGTGGAGTTTCGCTTGCCATGAAAACCAGGGTTTTTAGAGGTCTGAAAGCCGTGGTTGCGCAAGGCCTTTTTGAGGGGTGCATTGCAGGCATAGCTGCCAAATGCGCACTCCGCTGCCAGTTTGGTACTTATAAATTCATCTAGAAAGCCCTCCTCCCAAAGAGGAGCGCTCGTTTTTTTTGAAAAGGCATCATAGAGGACTCCATGAAAGCGAACCTCTTGGTAGGGCGCAAAGGATGCCGCAAAATTTTGGTTCAAAGGACCGAGAAAACACAGGCGTTCCTGTTCGAGGGCCGCTTTGAAGTGCTGGCCGAAATCTGCCAGATCAAAGGCGGGCTGGTATCGATTCATAAAGAAGGTGAGCATTTCGTCATAAATGCTTGAATTTTTTTCCAGGTCGGGAGCCTGAAGGATCCACTCACGAAATCGAGCAATCAGTTCTTCGCTGAGCTCACTGCTATAAAAGCAAGACTGCAAAGGCATTTCGCTCTTTTGGCTCAACAGAATCTTTTCGCGAAAACTCCAGAGCATTTCGCTGTACCCAAGACCCAGTCCCAAATTGAAGAGGTTGGCGGGATATGGGCGAGAGAGCACAAAATCGACAACATCTGAATAGAGATAAACCGTTTCAGAAAAAGCTCCGGCTGAGTGGTGCATGCTTTCGCCGCCGTCAGGGACCCGGAGCGTGGGCGATCCATCTGCCGTGTGCTCGACATAAAATCCACAAAATTGATCAAAAGTGTTCATAGCTAGGCATTAACTCAAGGAGCTTTGGTTGAAAAGGTCAATTGATGTGTTAAGAGAGCTGTCATGGAAAAAGGATGGACTGGGCTCCCCTATCGCCCAATATCTGCGCTTTATCAGCAGAAGTTTGGCACCAAGGTTTATAAGGTGCCGGTGGCCATTGCTGAAGATTGTCCCAATCGCCGTGGTATTAAGGGCATGCAGACCTGCATTTTTTGTGATGAGTGGGGATCGGCAGCAGACAAAGATGCCCACAAGATGTCGCTAACAAACCAAATTCAAACCTATAAGGCGAAAATTCAAAAGCGCTACAAAGCGCAAAAATTTTTGGTGTACTTTCAAGCATATACCAACAGCTTTATGAAACTGGCGCAATTGCGCGATAATTTTAAGATTGCAGCAGAAGATCCGGATGTGGTGGGTTTTGTTGTTGGCACCCGACCCGACTGTTTATCCAAGGGAGTGCTGGATCTTTGGCAAGAAGTGAACGCTCAAAAACCTGTGTTTATAGAAATTGGTGTGCAGAGTTTTGATGAAGCCACTTTGGATTTTTACCGCCGCGGACACACCGCTGCGGCGGCCATTGCCGCAATTGAAAGGATTTTTGAGTTAACGAAATTGGACATTGGCATTCATTTGATCTTTGGTAATCCTCAAGAAACAGACGAGGATTTGCTTCGTGCGGCCGAGATCACCAATCAATTGCCAATTTCAAATGTAAAATTGCACAATCTCCATGTTTTAAAAAACACACCGTTGGCAGAAATGTACACACGGGGCGAATTTGTGCCGGTGGAGCTCGATGAGTACTCACGGCGGGTGGCGCTGTTTTTGAATCATCTGCGCCCTGATCTTTTTATTCAGCGCTTGGCAGCGTTCTCGTCTCGATGGGAAGAGCTGCTCGCTCCGTCTTGGACGACCAACAAAATGGGTGCACATCAAAGAATTGTGGATTTTTTGCGCGAAAATAAAAGTTATCAATCAAAGCATTATGTTACAAATAATTCTCACCTGCGGCAGTTGCATTTGTGCCTCGAAAAGAGTGTGGATTTCAATCCATAGAACAAAGACAATAACTTAGAAGTGAAGATCCACATGAGCTGCCTATTTTTTAAAGTTCGGCAGTAAAAAAAAGTTAAAGTTAGGTTTGACTGAAGTTTTTTTTTACGGCTTCCTAATAGAAGAGGGGGAGATATATGGACATATTTTCACACAACATCACTACATATAGTGAGACCGGACCAAGGACTGTCAATATATGTAGGGGGGCTCGCGCTGAGTTTTGGAAACGTTTGTTTAATGTCAAGATCTTCTTATTTTGGTCCAGCTAAGAGAGCTAACAATTTAAGAAAGTGAAATGGACCTCTCCAAAGTTCCACAAATTAGAAAAATCGCAAGATAAAAAATTGCTGAGAAAACATTACAGAAAAAGGTAATTAAAAATGGATTTTAATCAAACTCAACAGTCTAACAACAACACCACCACTGATTCCATTGCCGCAAATGCCGATACGCCAGTGAGCAGTGCAAGCGCGAGCAAAGCTCATAAGGGCGCTTCTGCAGATCTTTCTTCTGCTCACTCACACGTGATGCGCGTGAAAAAGCGTGATGGTCATTTGGAGCCCGTTGATGTGACCAAGATTGTTGAGCGGGTCACCAATTGTTGTCAGGGTTTGTCTCAGGTGGACCCTCTAAGGGTGGCGACAAAGGCGATCAGCGGCTTATATGACGGAGCCAGCACCAAAGAGTTGGACAATCTTTGCATCCAAACAGCTTCGCTTTTGATTGGCGAAGAGCCTGAATACTCTCGTTTGGCCGCACGTCTGTTATCTATTTTTGTAGACGAAGAGGTGCGTTCCCAAAAGATCCAAAGTTTTGCTGAGTGCATTTCTTTTGGTTTTCAACATGGTTTGATTTCTGAAACAACAATGAAATTTGTAGAGTCGCACAAGGCCCAACTGTGTGCTGCGATTGAGCCTTATCGCACAGATCGATTTGAGTACTTTGGTCTAAGAACCATTTATGACCGCTATTTGCTTAAAAATCCGCAAACTCGTCAGGTCTTCGAAACTCCACAGTACTTTTTTATGAGAGTTGCTTGTGGGTTGGCTAAAACTGCTGAAGAAGCGGTTGAATTTTATCGTTTAATCTCCTCTCATGACTACCTGGCTTCAACGCCCACCCTATTCAACTCTGGTACTTTGCGACCACAGATGAGTTCCTGCTATCTGTTGGACTCTCCACAGGATGACTTGAAGGGAATTTACGAAAAGTACATGGACATCGCCTTGCTTTCTAAATTTGCTGGCGGCATAGGTGTCGCATATCACCGCGTTCGCAGTCGTGGCTCTTTGATCAAAGGCACCAATGGTCACTCCAATGGGATCATTCCTTGGATCAAGACAATGGACAGCAGTGTTGCCGCTGTTAACCAAGGTGGCAAACGTAAGGGTGCGGCCTGTGTTTATTTAGAATCTTGGCATGGTGATATTGAGGAGTTTTTGGAGCTTAGGGACAATACGGGCGATGATGCCAAGCGAACTCACAATTTGAATTTGGCCAACTGGGTCCCCGATCTTTTTATGAAACGTGTCGAAGCCGATGCTCAGTGGTCTTTGTTTGATCCAAAAAAGGTTCCGCACCTGATTGAACTTTATGGTGAAGAGTTTGAAAAAGCTTATATAGAAGCCGAGGAGCAAAAGTTGTTTTGCCGTCAGCTAAAGGCCCGTGATCTTTATGGCCGCATGATGAAGACTCTTGCGCAAACTGGAAATGGCTGGATGACCTTTAAAGATGCTTCTAACCTAAAGTCCAACCAAACTCTAAAACCAGAAAATGTGATCCATCTTTCTAATCTGTGCACAGAAATTTTAGAAGTGACGTCAAAAGAAGAAACTGCAGTTTGTAACTTGGGTTCGGTCAATCTATCGCGACATGTTGCTGCTGACGAATTTGATTTTGATAAATTGGCACGGACTGTGCGTACGGCGGTGAAGTATTTGGACCGCGTCGTGGACATCAACTTCTACCCAATTGGGCAGGCTGAGAGCTCCAATCGCAAGTGGCGTCCAGTGGGTCTTGGCATTATGGGTTTGCAAGATGTATTCTTTAAACTGCGCCTGCCCTTTGACTCTGATAAGGCAAAGAAGCTTTCGCAAAAGATTCAAGAGTGCATTTATTTCAATGCGCTCACGGCTTCCAATGAGTTGGCGCAGGCCGAAGGCCCCCATGAGAACTTTAAAGAGACCCGTGCCTCACTTGGGCAACTGCAGTATGAATTTTGGGGTGTCACACCTTCGAGCCAATACAATTGGGCTGAGTTAAAGAAGAAGATCCAGCAACATGGTCTGCGCAATTCGTTGCTCATTGCCATCGCACCAACGGCCACGATCGCCTCAATTGTTGGCTGCTATGAGGCCACTGAGCCGCAGATCTCTAATCTTTTTAAGCGTGAAACACTCTCGGGCGAGTTTATGCAAATCAATAAGTACTTGGTCACAGAATTAAAGAATCTGGGACTCTGGAACGAGGAGCTTCGTAACGAAATCAAATCTGCTGATGGCTCCATTCAAGGCGTGGTGGGAGTTCCACCAGAAATTAAAGAGATCTATCGCACGGTTTGGGAAATCCCTATGAAATCGTTGATTGATATGGCTGCTGATCGCGGTGCCTTTATTGATCAAAGCCAAAGTCTGAATCTGTTTAGCGAGAGTCCGACCATTGGCAAGGTTTCAAGCATGTATATGTATGCATGGAAGACTGGCCTTAAAACCACTTATTATTTGCGTTCACGTCCAGCCACTTCAATTGCCAAGACCACCACGCGAAAGGTCGAGAGAAAAGAAACGGCTGTGACTTCAGTTCCTGTTTCTCTATTGGACGCCAAAGAGATGGGCTCGATGGAGACTGAAAAGAGGACCTACAGTGATTCAGAAGTGATTGCTTGCAGTTTAGAAAATCCAGAATCCTGCGAGGCCTGCCAGTAGGAGTGCTTTTTAAAAGAGAGGCTTTTTTTAGAAGATTTTATGAAGCCTTCTCCGATCCGCCCCTTTCAGGCTGAACTGGGTGAGATGAGAGTGTCTAAGTTCGTTTGTTTTTAATTTCGAAGGAGTGTGCACAATGATATTATCACCAGGATTCAATTTAACATTAAGGCCCATGAAGTATCCGCTGTTTTATGAAATGTATAAAAACGGCATAAAAAACACTTGGACGGTGGATGAGGTCGATTTTTCCACCGATTTGGTGGACCTTAATAGCAAAATGACTCCCAGTGAGCGTCATTTGATTGGTCGCTTGGTGGCCTTTTTTGCCACTGGAGATTCCATTGTTGGCAACAACTTGGTGCTCAACCTCTACAAGCACATCAACTCGCCAGAGGCGCGACTTTATCTCTCTCGCCAACTCTATGAAGAGGCCCTGCACGTACAATTCTACCTGACGCTGTTGGACACCTACATTCCTGATCACGGCGAGCGTGAACGGGCCTTTGCCGCCATAGATAACATTCCTTCTATTCGCCGCAAGGCTCAGTTTTGCTTCAAATGGATGGACTCCATTGAGACACTCAATTCTCTGCAGACCAAAGAAGATCGTCGTCGCTTTTTGATGAATCTGATCTGCTTTGCGACTTGCATTGAAGGGCTTTTCTTTTTTGCAGCTTTTGCCTATGTCTATTTCTTGCGATCCAAAGGACTTTTGCAGGGCTTGGCCTCTGGGACCAATTGGGTATTCAGAGATGAAAGCTTGCACATTGCCTTTGCTACCGAAGTGATTCGTACAGCTCGTGAAGAGGAGCCTGATCTCTTTAATGAAGAGGTGAACAATTTGGTTGTGCAGATGCTAGAAGAGGCCATCGAGTGCGAAATGGAGTTTGCCACGGATATGTTGGAGCTCGGTGTTGCCGGTCTATCTATCAAAGACATGCGCCAGTATCTAGAATATGTTGCTGACATTCGTCTTGAGAGCCTGAACATAGCCCCGCGATACGGTGTTAAAAATCCATTTGATTTTATGGAGCTTCAAGACATGCAGGAACTGGCAAACTTTTTTGAAAGACGAGTCTCCGCCTATCAGGTGGGTGTCTCAGGACAAGTTGCCTTTGATGAATCTTTTTAAAATAGTTTTATGAAATTTAAGAGCCCAATTGAAAAGCCAGTGGAGCTCCTTCTATGGGTGCTGTTCTTTACCCTGGCCTTTGGCTTTGGTTATTTTCATGGGCGCTTTCGACCAGACTCCGAAATCAAAGAACTGCGCTCTAAAGAAATCAAGATTTTGGTTTCACAAGAAGGGGTGGTTTCACCCAACTTTGTGAGTTTGCTTTCTTTTGATACCGAGGCTCAGATCCAAGTGGTGGTAGAGCCTGTTTGGCAAAAGTTCCAGGCCAAAGTCATCGCCAACAATGGTTTTCATCTGATCCTTGCTCCTTCGCATTGGCTCAAGAGCTTGGAGCAAGTGGATCAATTGGCGACGCCCGAAGCCTTTTCTAGAGATTTGCCTTTGGCCGCGGATTTTCCGCAGCCCACCCGATCAATTCCAGTGGCGTGGATGGCCACGGAAATCTGGGGCCTGGGCCCAAAAATTGATTTTGATAAAATCAAAACATTTCACTTGTTACGGGATGAGAGCCTCACCAAAGAGCGAATGCAAGGGCTCGAGTACCGCTATGGCGCAGAACTGCGAAAGAGAAAGGTCTTGCTCTATCAACTCAAAGGCCTCAATCAGATACTGCCGAGCGAAAACGAAGTGGTTGAGCGACCCATCACCAATCCGCCCTTGCTCCTCGACAAACCTCTGATTCGCCTCCAGGACGAGCCCGATCTAAAGCCTGCATTTATGATTTATTCATTGGCGATTCCGCGCAACTCAGATGATCTTCAGCTATCCAATGCTTTGATTCAGAGTTGGTTTCGCGATTCTGTCTATGCCAATTTTCTACAGACGTCGAATCTCTCCTCGACACTGACCAGCACTGAAAAGTTTTTGTCAGAACGAAAAAAACGCGCCAGCTATTTGCGCTCCCTGCGCCTTACTAATTTTCAAATGGTCGGCGATTGGGACAACATTGCTTTTGAACAGCTTTTCGAAGAGTACGACGTCGAGTACCGATAAAAAATCTCACCTGATGCATGCGCGGCAACTAGATTTCATAGCACTATGACCATTTCACCGTCAAGTCCTCTTGGAGAAAGGTGGCCTAAATCGAACGTAGGCGTAGTCTGTGCTACGTCGAAGTTTTTGACACCACGTAATGCGGAAACCAATGCGCCATTACCCAACCAATTCAAAAGAAAGGCCTTGTGAATTCTTTCAAAATGCTGTATAACTCATCGCATTAGCAGCCTAAAAAAGCGGAATCCTAATGATGATCAACTGGTTCTGCTAATGAAGAAATTAGCATACCGATCCCTAATGCACTAAACTTTTAATAACGAGGAGTCTTCTTATGAAAAATAAAATCATTCAAACCTTGCTCTTAGCTTTGTCCCTAGTGCCCGCCTTTGCTTTTGCAGACGATGGTCCTAATGTCGCCGGCGTCCAAGGACAGGTGCAGGTGAAATGTACTGGAACTCTCATATTTGGAGGTTTTCGGCACATATCTGTTGGAGTCAGTATTGCGCCAGTTTTGAACGAAGGACTTCAAGCAACTTTTAGCTTTAAGGACGATTTAGAGGTTTTTCCAATTTTAAAAATTCCAGTGAGTTTGGTTGAGGAAACCGATCCCTCACCAGGAAAACGATATGTTGGAGAGGATGTTGAAATTCTGATTCGCGATACTGCGGGAGCACCAGGCACACCCGGAAAATCAAAGGCCCACCTTACCTTTGCAGGGATGCCCGTCGACGACCTTATTTGCGATCAAAACCCATAATTCCGATGGTTCGGCGCGGCATTAAATGCCGCTGTGGCACTTAATATCTTAAAAAGAAATCAGATTGAAAACTCAATCTATTTTCGTAGTGGACGATAGCTTGGACAGTTGGGATTTTTGCCTTGAACCGGAATGCAATAGTCTGTTTGAGCTCTCAACATCTCTGCCTTTTCAAAGGTTCAGTTGCAGTAGTGTCATTACCAAGGGAAACTGTCGGTGTAATTACCAAGCGACTT
>CAYMBJ010000079.1:0-17325 GCA_964388665.1 uncultured Pseudobdellovibrionaceae bacterium
TAGCTAAATCAACCGGCTCTCTTGCCGACTTTCAACTAAAAATGAAATTTCTCCCCAGAATAAGCCACCAAAAGCTCACGCTTTCTATTTTCCAGCCATGATTCTGAGCAGGAGAGTACCAGATTCTTGCTGCTAGCTCAATGGCACTGAAGTCTTTACCGGGTGAGTGATCAACTTTTCGTCATTAAACTGGTCCCTTTGTGTGTGAGGCCGCCTGACGGGCGGCTGCATCCTTAGATGCGGCAATTCTCGATTTCTAAAATGGATTCTTGATTTGCTGATCAAGGTCTTGATGAACAAACGCTTTGACCTTGCTTCTCTCCACTCCAAAGCCTCCTTTTCGAGTCTCCAAAGCTGCCCTCAATGTGGCAGCCAAGATTCAAGCCGCTGCGGCTCCTACCACCGCAGCTCTGACAACACCACCATCCACAGACGACTCTGTCGCCGCTGCCGCAAAACCTACTCCGAAGCCACCGCCGATCCATGCTTTCGCCAAAAGACTCGACACCTCAATCGCGACATCTTTCATGACTATTGCTCCGCCTACTCTCAACGTCGCATGGCGCTTGCCTACCAACTGAACCGCAAAACTGTAGTGCGAAAGCTCTTATTTCTGGCTCAGACCGCAAAGACTCGAATCCTCGCTCACAACAACACCCTTCCACCAGCCAAAGTCGTCGAATTCGATGATCTGGAAACCTTTGAACACACCAAGTGCAAGCCTCTGTCGATATTGCTGATGGTGGAAGAGAAAACCCGCCGCATTCTCGACATCGATGTCGCAAAAATGCCCGCCAAGGGGCTTCTTGCCGCCATTTCCAGAAAGAAGTACGGCCTTCGTCCTGATGAGCGGTCATCTGTAAGAAGAGAGCTTTTGCGCCGTGTGCAGCCTCTGCTTGAACCAAATGTCATTATAAAATCAGATATGAACCCCTCTTACCCACAGGATGTAAAGGAGCAATTTCCTCAGGCCACTCATGTGGTTTTTAAAGGGCGCAAAGGTTGTGTGACTGGGCAAGGGGAACTTAAAAAAATATCATTTGATCCTATCTTCACTATTAACCACACCTGTGCCATGTTCAGAGCAAACATCAATCGCCTGGTACGAAAAACCTGGTGCACCACCAAGCGACCGGATCGTTTGCTGTGTCATTTGTGGTTGTATGTGGCCTATCACAATTTGTTTATACTTTCGAATCCGACTCGCTAATTCACATTGCTGTTTATACAGCTGGTTGGGGATGGCAGGCTGAGAGAACTCAATTGAGCCAATGCTCACATCCAGGCGCGTACAGCGCCTTGGCCGCCCTTCCGTTCAGCATCTTATTCTCCCATTCAACATTTTGAGAAAAATTGGCGCGTCAGGGGCAAGGTTCCATAACGGCCAAAGGGACCAGTTGTTTAGACTTTCCAGTAGGGCAGTGCCCCTGACATCCAGTGACTCAATTTATCATTAAAGTGATTCATACCAGGACCAAAGCCTTTGACTTGAACGCCACCATAGGTGCGCATGACTTGGGTCGGATAGCTTATACCCATCGCTTCAAAGACCGTTTGTAAAACTGAACTCATCGCAATCGTTGATGCTCCTGCAAGATTGGTGTTAAACACCAGCATTTTATTTGATCGCAGTCGACCACCCAAAGATCCAAATGATACTAACGGCATATTGTACGGGCTATGTCCCCCCGGAGAGTCAAAACCAATGTCATTTCCCCAAAGCACTAAGGAGTTATCCAATACAGTTCGCCCATTGGCATCTTTTACAGAATTCAATGCATCCAAGAGTACGCGAACACGTTGTGAATTCCATTGGTGAAAGGGCAAGGTTTTGCTCGGACCGCCCTGGTCTTTAGGCAAATGCGAATTGTTGTGATATCCTGAATCGCCACCGTTTCCACCAGCGCCAGAATTGGCGCTCGCCACTTTACATACGCCGCAAATAAAACTTGCTGCAATGAGCTTGTATTTCATATCCCATTCTGTCGTCTCATTGGCTCCGGCCGAGTTAATTTCATTCTGTGCTGGTTGCTGACAGCTGACCTTTACCCCTGACGTATCCGTGGGCGGAGGAGGGTTTTTCACACCAACATCATACTCTTTGGCGGCTTCATTTAAAAGAGTCATGTAGGCTTCTAGAGTCTGAAGATCCTGTGAAGCAATATTGCGACGAGGACTGCGCAAAGCCTTATAGTCCTCAAAAACGGCATTAAGTGCTGCCACTTTTGAATCTACTGGAATTTGCGGAGCGGGATTGCTGCCCCCTAAAACCGTACCCGATTGATTGGCAAACGGTGAGGCCAATAGATTGTTCCAAAGATCACCAGATGAACCCTTCGCGCTCACTGGCTTGCCTTCGTACCAAGAGATGTACGGAAAATCTGTGTCAGTGCAGAGCTGTCGATCTCTTACAGCAATGGATCGTAAACTTCTGGGATAGCTCTCTGGGTACAGGATTGTGCTGCGAGCAACCACCTGATCCAGCGAGTAACCCCAATGGGGCGGCTTTGCCACCTTGCTGGTGCAGTCATTCTCAATGCCACCGCAGCCATTAAAAATATGACCGCCGTGCCCGTGACCTGCACCTATGGTCACATTCTTAAATATTGTTGCCTGAGTTTTATAGTTGTTCAGCGGCGAAAGGACTTGTGAAATGCTGCCTACAATTTCCGACAAGTCCCGAGCATAAACCTTGAGCTGGCCACCGGGTTTATCTTCTGTCGCCACCAATTTCATATTCCCGGTATTGTAAAATCCACCAGAGGGCATAAACGTCTCTTCCCACTGTCCGTTTCCGGTTTGAATGCACATCAGGCGAAAAAAATTTCCATTTCCGGGCTCGGCCGCCCAAGTCTTTCGCGGAAACATTGAAGGCAAAAATGGGAGCGCCAAAGACACCAAGCCGTTACGCAAAAATTCTCTTCTCTTAAAATCAGCCATTTTTTTCATACTCTATAACCCGTCTTCTCGAAAAAAGATCCAGCATTCATTTTCAAACTTTACTTTCGCAGAGGCACATAGAACAAATCTTCCGAGCTCATGCTAGTTATGAGCGCATCTAGCAATGATCCCCCCGCAGCAAGCTGCGCCTCAACATCATTGACCAAGCAGGCGTCCGCACTCTTTGCAGACCGCTGCGACGAATACTCCAAAATAGATTTCGAAAAGCAAAATTTAGCTTTACTGCTTGCCGCAATGGCGCGACTAAGATCCTTGTCATTTGCTGCTACGTCTATGCCATTTGTATCAATGTCGAGTTTTTCCGCTGCAGTTACCACCGGAATCTTCACAGTGAGATGACCGGAATCATCAAAAATACTTTCCACGGCACGGTACCTGCCGAACCCATCAAAAGCTTCGAGCGTAAAGGCAATCGGATTAATTTGAGTATGACAACTCATACAAGCGGCTGGTGCTGTTTGGATGCCCACCAATTCTCTTGTCGAAATGGTACTGATGTCACGCGTGTCAATCGCATCGTTTCTGGCATTAACAATTTCAGCCGGTGGGCTTGGGAGATCATCGCAAAGCATTTGATTGCGTATGGCAACTCCCCTGAGAATTGTTGCCGGTCTTTCGCGACCGGAATAGAGAAAAGCCGCTCGATTCAAAATTCCAGTATGAGTCGGCGAATTGAAAACCTTTTGGGTGCTCGTGGTGGTTCCACTCACTCCATAGACATCGGCCAAACCTTTTGAACCAGGAAAAACCGCGGGAGAACTGAATAGATTTTCAAAGTTAGAGCTTGAATCATAAACCATGTATTCCACAAATCGATCAAATTCTGCAACCGCTTCATTTTCAAAGTTATTAATATCAAGTCCAGCCAAAAATTCTGTGCTAATTTTATCTGATCTCGAAAGACTTTTCATTCTCACCCACACCTTAAAAAAGTCTTTGACCATCTGACGACCATCTCCTGAGGCCAGCATTCGTTTAGCATGCTCCTTTAGTGAATCTTGATTTTGGAGTTTCCCAAGAATGGCAGCCGCCATCAGCTCTTCATTGGGTCCTGCAAGAGTGGTCCTATATGAGAGACGTGCTGCCACCTCAAAGGGAGAAAGCCTGAGACGACCATTCTCACTCACTCGAGAGGAATCATCTTCGTCAATCAGCATTGCCCCCTCAACTGTGACCGTTCCTGAATCTCCAGCTGGCGCCAACAGGGTTATACCTATTTTAAAACCATTCAAAAAACTAGTGATTGCCGCAGCCCCTGGATCAGTATTGTACTTGAAAGGGCCATCAAAAATAAAAATGCGTCGGTTCTCCGCGGTTTTAAGTATGTCAGCTCTGTCATTTACCATGGCGTGATTCCAATCCACTCGAAACGAAGGAAACTGACCTTTTGAATTTGGCGCACCAGAAACCACTAGAATCAATTTTTCGTAGGTCTTATTAAGCTCTGCGCCACTCCCTAAATTTGTAGAAGTGCTCCACTGTCCAAAATCTGTGAGCTTATTTCCAGGATTGAGGCCAGCCGTATTTTTGAAAGAATCTGGGCTTAATGATTTGATAGAGCCAATCTGCTCGCCTTCTAACAATTGAAAAAGAAACTCAGGTGCCATCAACAGCCGCATCAAAATAATCTCTGCTCTTTGGGCACTGCTTTTTCCGACTGCCGCAGCCTGTACGTAATTTGCAACTTCAGCAGAAGTGAGTGCACGGCGCTTGATGAGCAAACCCAATTTATTGGCCATGGCCTTGAAGCAAGCTTCGTCTCCGCTAGCCAAAATACAAGATAGACCCATGCGAGCCAAAAAGGCCTGATCGGCAGCAACAGCTTTTGACACTTTTTCGACCAGGTTTATGTGTGCGGTCAATTGCTCATAGGTCCCCAAGTCACTGATCTCGCCGTTGACCTTTGGATCCGAAGGGACTCCAGAAAGCGCGGCCTGCACGTCAGGTCTCGCAACAATCGCAGAACCGAATAGACTTGCCAATGAAGTTTTTATTTCTTCGCCGCTCAATCTTCGCACTGCTTTGTTAACAGCGCCGCGCTCCTGTGGGTTTGAACACACTGAGCCGCTCAGTAAGGGTTCCTGCGAAACCGGAGTTCCCAAACCTGAACCTGACCCTGTACCATTAGATCCAGAGCCATTTGAATTTGCTGAAGAACTGTTGGAAACAGTTTTAGTTGATGAATTTGGTGATTCAAATGGAGACCCACAACCATGCCCGTAGACAATCAATAGGGTTGCTGCAAAAATCGAAATCATCGCTGAGATCTTGGATCGCTTTGTCATTGTCTTCCCCACCACGTAGGCTCTATCCGTGCAAAGCCCATGCCCCTCGATCGCCTTATATCTTTGATTTCAGTGATCAACTTATGTTCGGCGCACAAGGAAATTACATAAATTTGCGAATCAATTCGTATCAAAATAATGCACCCAAGTTCGTCAATACAGGTCGGTTGATCGCCCTTCTCGATTAAAGTATTGTCTCGTAATGACACTCTTGGATCTTGGTTGGTCAGATGAGTACCTTGCCGACGACGACGACATTGAAACAGCACGCCTTGCTCGAATTCTAGCGGTGCATCGCTCACACATGAAGGCCAGCAATGGAGAGCTTGATTTGAATATTTATTCTTCTCATCAAGATATTCAAATTGGCGTCGGCGACTGGATTCAATTCACGCCACCCTTTGTTGACGAGCAAAACTCTCAAGCGGCCTTGGTGCAAAAGTTGATCCCACGAAAAACAAAACTATCCCGAGCCAGCAAAGGTCGTGAACAGATTTTCGCAGCCAATATCGACAATGTATTTGTTGTCACCTCCGCAAATCATGATATGAATATCAAGCGCCTGCATCGGTATTTGGTGATGATAATGGATGGTGGCGCCCGCCCTCATGTCATCTTGTCGAAAGTTGATTTGATTGATGACGTTGAGACTTTTGTTAAATCGCTAAAGAGCCAATTTACATTTGACCTTTCGGTGCTTCCCGCAAGCTCAGTGTCTGATTTTGGATTTGATCAAATTCTATCTCTGATGCCAAGAGGTAGTACCTCGGTTTTTGTTGGTTCGTCGGGTGTCGGCAAGTCCACTTTAGTGAATCGACTTTTGGGTCAAGATATACAGCTAACCAAAGAAATACGCGAAAATGACAGCAAAGGTCGTCATGCAACGACCTCTAGACAGGCGTTCTGGATTCCAAACCGCGGAATGATCATCGACACGCCCGGTGTGAGAGAGATTCAGGTGTTTGGGGATAGTGACAATCTCCATCAGGTATTTACTGATCTTGACGAAGTCCTCTCACAATGTCGATACAACAATTGTCAGCACAAAAGTGAGCCAGGATGCGCCGTGATCGCCGCGCTAGAAAGTGGGCAAATCAGTTCGGAAGACTGGGAAAGCTACCAAAAGCTGCTAAAAGAGATGGCCTTTACCAATCGGAAGATGGATAAGGGCGAAGCTGCAAATACCAAAAAGCGCTGGAAGCAGATCCACAAAGACATGCGCCAGCGCCGCAAATTTGAAGACGGATAATATTTGGAGCTAGTTCCACTGATGGCCAGGACACTCTGCCTTGAATTTTTCATATCGCAGTCCGCGGGCACACCGATTGTTGCGCTCATCATCTTTTAAGGCCGCACACTGCTCATCTTGCGACGAGGTGCTGATGGTCGGAGTTGCACATCCATTTTCAGTAAGTTGGTAACTGTAAGATTTCTTATCTTCTGATTTTGCACAAGCGCCGAGGGCGAGCACTGCGAAGAGATTCACGATTACAAACGCTAGTCGTTTTTGATTTCTCATAATTTTCCTTTAGTTAGATCTGCTTTGTTTTTTACAGAGGTAATTTTGACCGCAACATACCATAGTTTACAAAAAAAGGAACCTCCAACCCCCTGTTACTGCTCCACAAATGGAGCGAACTTAGCTAAATCGACCATTCAGACATACATTTTGTGAAATGTTTTCAATTTTGGTCGACTGAAGCGAGCTGCATTTACTATGGAGATAACCGGTGTCGAATGGCTGCTAGGGTTGGCCAAGAGTGCCGTGATCATCCTGAATTTGATTCTGAATGCTGGCGAGAAGATTGCGAATTTCGGTTTGCTCCTTGGCCTTAGACTCTGAAAGAGCCTTTAGAACTGAATGAAAATCCTTTAATCTAGATTCAAAATCGTCAAAATCGCGAGACAAAATAGCCTCTGCAAAGAGGGCCGTATAGGACCAAAATAGTGCAGCGCCCACAAAAATTGTACACATTCCCAATATTCGTCCCGCAAAAGTAATGGGTACAATATCCCCAAAGCCAACCGTTGTCACTGTTGCCACGGCCCACCAAAGGGCATCTAGATACGAATGAACATTTGGATTGATTCCGTTTTCAAATTGATAAAGGAGAGTAGCCGCCCCAAAAATCACTAAATTGCCTAAAATGGTTAACGCAATAAAAACGGGTTGCTTTGCCATGTGTACAAGTTTTGCTAAAAATGCTCCCAATGACAGTACAACTCTCGATTTTCTAACTAATCTTTGACTCTGGTGAATAATGGCAGCTCTCCCATCTCGACGAAAAGAACCTCGATGATTCAAAGCATATCTAATTTTTCGTGACTATAAAAGATTTTAAATTGGACCTCTCGCCTGGGATGTCAAAATCCAAAGGGGCCTCTAAACACTCTACGGCAATATTCATGTTCTCGATAGCCATTTTGGCCTTTGAAAAAGCACCATTGATGTCAAGGTTAGACAGCCCTTCGGCACTTGTCGAAAAAAGCAATGCGCCTGGGGTCGCTAACGCCCGCAAACAAAGCTCGGTGAGGTTTTCCAATTCTTCCTCGAGTTTAAAATTGGCTTTTGATCCTCGCAAAAATGAGGGCGCATCGCACACGATGATCTCATAGAGCTTGCCCTTGGCCACGGCCTGCGTGAGAAACGCCATGCTTTCACGACACAAAAACTGTACATTGTCGACCCCTATGTGATTCAAAATAAAGTTCTGCTTACCAAAATTAAGACTGCCTTTACTAGATTCCACAATCGTAATTTCGGTTGCCCCGCAAAAGCCCGCGGCTAGAGCAAAACTGCAGGTCTGTGCAAACAGTGTCAATACGGATTTGCGTTTTGAATTTTCCATCAGCCAGCGACGCTGCAGTCGCTGACTGAGCGCAAGTCCGGGAAATTGACCAACAGCTGTATCAAAACAGAATTTTAAATTTTCCTCTCTTGCGCTCCAGGAGCTGTCGAAATCTGCTTCACCAACGGCCCTCAAAGGAAGATGCTTCATTTTAGCATTTGCAAATTTGACCAACATTGGGCGGCGCCAGTGCTTTGCAAACTGTTCAAAATCGGCCTCATTAGATTCGGACCAATTGTCGCCATACCAAGTGAGCAGTGCATATTTGCCCAAATGGTCAATAGTAACTCCTGACTCAACTCTATTGCTCTTAATATTAACGAGCCTAAAGATCTCATCGTTCGGTTTGGCAGGATCAATTTGATAGAGCCGCCGGCGACGATCCGCCTCAAACAGCACTCTCGCACTCTGAGGATGCTGTAAAGCCTCCAGTTCTAGAAAATAGCTCGGTGCATCCGCCTCAATAAAAACTCCGTTGGGAAACTCAATCCTGCGGTTGTGAAGACACAAAAATGGATAGGCGGCTCCACCATATTTTTCGTCACCGAGGATTGAAATTCCGGCTTCCTGCGCATGAATACGAATTTGATGATTGCGACCAGTGTGTGGCAGAGCCTTCCATAAAGAAAACCCAGCCTTCGACTCTTGAAACTCGAACTCCGTCTCTGCGTCTAACTCGCGGCCCTTATGCAAAATAGATTTATCTATTACAAATTCAGATTTGGAGAGCGCATATTTCGTGATAAAAAAATAAGTCTTTTTTACTTTTCGGTGAAAGAAAAACTCTGAATACTTTTTTGCACTTTCCACGGATTTTGCGAAAACCAAAACACCTGTTGTCGTTTTATCTAAACGATGAACGATGTGCAGTGGCCGTTCAAGCTGCTTAGAAAACATCTCGATAAGTCCATCTTGAATAAAATCTGAATCTTCCATTTTTGAATCGTTGGTATGGGTATTTAGGCCATACGGCTTATCAATAGCCAAGATTTCATCGTCTTCATACAAAGGTGATAATAGATAGTCGCGGAGCCTAGCAAACTGCAAAGAAATCACCCGTGGTGGCCAATGTTGATGTCAAATGGTAGCCTTCTCTAATTGTCATACTTCTCCTTCTACTGAGTACTAAGTGGATTGCAAATTTTTGTCTAGGATTTTTGAGGTCCGGATTTCACGGAAACTGCATTGGCTGTGGCCTAAGTGGCCAAATTGAACTCCCTCAATTCGCGAGGATTTGTAATGATCCTGACCTTTGATCTAAACGCCTCCCTCTGAAGAATTCGCAGCAGCTCTGGACGCATTTTATGGTGCTGTTGCCAAATCGTCTTGAATAGCTTTTTGGTATGATGCCAAGAAATTTCACTTGCACCTTTGGGTAACTCGCTCCGAGGCTTCCACACATTTAATGTCTGTCGCTTGATGCACCACCAATAGTGTCGCCAAAGTGGCATATCAATCAATATGATCTCATCGGCCAGACTCAATCTCTCCAACAAAATATCCAAAGGACCAAAGCCATCAATAATCCAGGAGGGATGGGCCTGAATCACCTTTAAAATGCGAATGGTTTCCTGATGCGGTCGAATCTGTAGTTGCTGATCAAATTGAAGGGAATCTGAGTGTGTCAACGGAAGTCCATTTGCCTCGGCCAGCCGCCGGCTAAGCCAAGTCTTTCCTCCACATGAATTTCCAATGACTGCAATTCTTCGGACACTTCCCACATTCACTCCCTGCTTGGCTATCCCATTGATGTGGGCAAAAAAAATGCCAGAATTGACATATTTAAGAAGGAAATTATGGAGAGAACAACTTTTTTCATCATTCGAATTCCCTTTTTTTAAAATTCTAGGTTAACCTGGATTCTGGATCATATCCAGAAAGATTCTGAGGACTGTATGACCACAAACAATGATCACAAGCACAAGATTAGCAATTATAAGCATGATCTAAGACTTCGTCAGATAGAGTTGGTTAAGCTACAGCGTCATATTATCAAGAATGATGTTCAGATTCTTATTATTTTTGAAGGACGCGACGCTGCCGGAAAAGACGGAGTCATCAAGAGAATTACGGCACATTTGAGTCCTCGCGAGATCCGCGTTGTGGCACTAGGTAAACCTTCAGACCAAGAGCGAAACTCTTGGTATTTTCAGAGATATGTACCGCACCTGCCTTCGAAGCAAGAGTTGGTGTTGATGAATCGCAGCTGGTACAACAGAGCAGGTGTCGAGAAGGTCATGGGATACTGCAGTGACATTGAATATGAGGATTTTTTGGAGGCGGTTGTACCCTTTGAGCAAATGCTCGTCAAAGCAGGAGTCCAAATTTTCAAGTACTATCTTGATATCTCAAAAAAAGAGCAAGAAGAACGCCTGGAAGATAGAAAGTCGAGCCCACTGACACAGTGGAAGATCAGCCCAATCGATTAGTCCGCCCAAAGTCTCTGGAAAGATTATAGCAAAGCGCGCGACACGATGTTACTGCGCACTCACAACAATACAACGCCTTGGTATGTCGTTCGTGCCGACAATAAAAAAGAAACACGTCTCAATGTGATCAGCCATGTATTGGCCCATGTGGATTTTCCAAATAAAGAGAAGTCTGCAGAAAAATTTAATCCTAAAAATATTTTCAGATTTTCCAAAAGACACCTAAAGGACGGCTCAATTGCCCCGTAAGAACTGAATCTGTAGCCGAGATCTCTCTGGGTGATCATGAACACGCCCTAGTGAAAATAGAATTAGAAAAAATTATTTGAATTTGCGTTTTTTTTGACTCACTCTTTAACACAAATATTTATGTTTAAAATATCGTCCATTGATGTATCTTCAAACAAAGAAGTTTCAAAAATTCGCTTTTTGCGAAGGGAGTCACAATGGCAAAAGAATTTAATCCTGTAAATTGGTTTGAAATTCCAGTTAACGAACTCGACCGAGCTAAGAAGTTCTATGAAAGTGCGCTGGGCATTCAAATGCAGATTCAAGAGATGGGACCGCTAAAGATGGCTTGGTTTCCAATGCTTGAAGGAAAACCTGGAGCCACGGGCACCCTGGTTAAGGCCAATGGGTACACTCCGTCGCATCAAGGTTCGCTCGTGTACTTTTCTGTGGGCGATATCGAAAGCACTCTAAAAAAGATTGAATCTCAGGGCGGCAAGACTCTCAATCCAAAAACCAGTATCGGTAAATTCGGATTTGTTGCTCATTTTGAAGATTGCGAAGGCAATCGCGTCGCACTTCATTCAGAAAAATAGCCTTAGCCAGCCCGAGCCATAGCAAGAGTAAAAGACCGCTCTGATAAACGCTGATGCTCGGGCAGGATTGGCCTGCCCAGAATCTTAAGGGCTAATGTCTGTCAACTTGCTAAACAGAGGCGATGGCTCGACGTAAAAAGCGAGCCCGCTCTTCATTTGAGGGGTGGAGAAAGTTTTCTCTCGCAGCAAGGTAGCCAGCTCCGACCGCGCTTAAGATTCCAAAGAGCATCATCGCAGCAAGTGACCACCCTGCAGCCGAAACAGCTCGACTTGTGGCATCGCGAGCTCGCAGCATTTGCGTTTCAAGTTGCCCTCGTACGACCTCAATACGAGCTTGTGCCGCTACCGGTGCGATGTTGGCCTGACGAGCGAGATAGTCGCGAGCGGCCACCGCGTCCCCCTGCAGAAGTCTCACCGCAACACCTTTCATCACCACTTCGGTTGGTGACCTCAAATTGAGATCTGCAACTGCAGTGTCCAAGATGTCTTGGGCCACCGAGCTCTCAGCAATTTGTGTGATTGCCGAACCGGTAAATCCAGCGATTTGCCCGAATAGTCTTCCTGCTACCCCAAGAACGCTGGCCATTTGCACAATAAGAACCAAAAAGAACAGTGATGCAATCACTGCCCCCTGCCATCTAGCAATGGTGCTCGTGACAAACGGAGTAACGCGCGTGGCGATATAGGATCCAAAGAAAAGTGCCAGCACACTTGAGGCCAAAACCCAAAGGCCAGTGGTTGTGGTGCTAGCAGCGCTAGAACTCTGAATGCCATCTCCTAAAGAAATCCCCACAAAACCAACTCCGACTGCCATAAAAAGCATATAAAAAAATAGCGCGACCACAGTGCCCGCAAGAATCGATCTCCAACTGATCATGCTCAGTCGCGCGGGGGGTTGCGATGCGGCGCCAAATGTTTCTCGAGTCTGAAATGATTCGCCTTCAATATTTATAGTTGTATCCATAGTTGACCATCCTTTTATTGTTTAGAAAACTGTAACGTAGAAAATTTGATCTCACAGTTGCCAATCAAGAGTTCTATTTTTACTCGTTTTCCGTTTGAATTCTTTCCACGAAGCTAGAAAAGCAATTCGCGTGCCATTCAAATTCTAAAAAGAAAGAACTAGGGCGTGTTTGCAATTTTACTCATTAAGTCAAATTGCAAACACGCCCTAGAAGTCGTGACGGCGACATGCACGCCAATCAACAATCAACAATCAACAATCAACAATCAGGCAGTCCTGTGGGTTGAGCTTTTTTCGATTTTCATAAAGAGCCACACACCCAACCCCCAAGCTCCATTCAGCAGCAGCCCAACAGGAATCAGCGCCAAAGGGGGCGAAATTCCTTTTAGCGGAAACACAACAACAAATGCGACCAGTGTTGGCCCAATGGCACCATATACTATAGATTTGATCAGCTGTTTGACTTTTGGATCATTTCTTACAAGGCGCCAAATGAGAATTCCCCACAAGCCGCCAAAAAAGGAAAGTGAGATAACTGACGGCACTCCAAAGGGTTTGGTAGCCGACATATTATAGGGCTGCATGGGCAAAACACCCAATAGATGAAGGAGGCCGACAAGGCCCTGATGAAAAATCAATGTAGCTAGGAATCCACCCACAAACGCATATGCGATCCATTTCTTGTCTTTCATTTGCCCTCCTTCTTGGCGCCTTTGAGCGGACCAATTCATATATGAGTCTTTCTCAACTTCAAAAGATGTTGAGTTTGAAAAATTATGCGCCTTCACTCTGGAAGTGGAATAAAGTCACTTTCGTCGCCAGGAACTTTTGGAAATCGATTGTCTTTCCAATCCACCTTTGCCTTCTCAATACGCTCTTTTCGACTAGATACAAAATTCCAAAATATATGACGCTCCCCTAAGGGCGCGCCGCCAATTATCGCAATAAAGCTGTCGTCAACAGCCTCCAAACACACTTCACAATCAGGTTCAAAAACGGACATGCTGTGCTCGTGGATTGTTGTTTCCTTGAATATCAATTTGCCACTTGCAACATATACCGCGCGCTCTGCAGTTCTGGGGATTACAATGGTTTGGCCAGCTTTCATCCGAGCTTCAAAATACAGAGTTTCAGAAAAAGTCTTGACCGGTGAATCAAGTCCAAAGGCGCTGCCAATCAAAACCCTAATCGACATTTCATTAACAAGCGTCTCTGGAATGTGCGCGGCCGCATAGTGGTGAAATGCTGGCTCAACCTCTTCGCTTTCTATAGGAAGCGCCAACCAAAGCTGGAGACCATGAACGGTGTTCCTTTCAGATCGCTTTTCAAGCGGAGTTCTCTCTGAATGAACGATCCCTCTCCCGGCAATCATCAAATTGATATCTCCAGGTCGAATCAACTGAACACTCCCTAAAGAGTCTCTATGAAGTATTTCTCCCTCAAAAAGATACGTGACCGTAGCCAAATTGATATGGGGATGCGGCCGAACGTCAATACCCGCTCCAACAGCAAACGTCGCTGGTCCCATATGATCAAAGAAGATCCAAGGTCCAACCATTCGCTGTTGAGAAATTGGCAGCACTCTGCGCACCGAAAATCCACCCAAGTCCTTTGATTTCGCATCAATTATTTTCTTAATGCCAGCACAAGGTGCTTCTGTGCAGGCTCCAAAACTGGGCTGCTCTATCAAGCTACTCATTCTTACCTCTCACCCAACAGACTTTTTCATCTTTGCCAATCTGTCAATAGTGAGAGGACGGGATCCGAGGTCAAGGACTCATATAGGATATGAGTCCCCACATCGATCTTGAACAAAAGCACTTTTAGATTGTATTGATTTAAATTAACGCTAGTTCAGGCAAATCGCATCAACGGTCACTCTCCAGCAAGATACGCCAATACCTGGAGTGCACGTATAATAGAGAACTTGGTAGCCCTGGCCTTTTTTTGCGCAATATCTGCGGGCCTTTGCTACGGCATCATTCCAGGCACTGTTAAAATGCTGTCGATTGTTTGCCCTCACATAATCTGAGGTTCCTGTGAAACTTCCACCACTTCCAGCCTGCGCTGAAAGAGAAACATTCACGATAATGCTTGCAAAAAGTATTACTCTCTTAATCATATTGATCTCCTTGGGTTTTGGGGCACTTGGCACTCTCGTGCCATTGCTTCTTGTTATGAAAAGAATTTACCCCAATCTCACGTTCGTTCTTCTGAAAAAAATTGAAAAAATCGGTGACATTTTTTGGCACTAACACAAATCAACTTCCTGGAATCACATCAGTTTTCCGATTGGTACTTTTCATTTTAGCTCTGGCTAGTATTATCAAACCAATTAAACTCACTGCGGCTGCAAATGAAAACCCTGCCGCGTAGGAGTTGGGAGTCCAAGCGATCCACCGGCCAACCAAAAATGCTGCAGCGGCCTCACAAAGATTGGTCATGGCCATCAAAAAGGTAAACCGTGTTGCTTCCATAGGACCTTTCGACTGACCCATATAGTACGAATATGAAGCCGCCGTGAAAGCGCCAATAAAAAAATAGGTCAGCCAAACGGCACCAATCAGTATTGCACCAATCCCCAAGAGATGTAGAAAGCCCAAAAGAGTGACCGAAATACAAAGAATAAAACCAGAAACCAAAAAGACAAGTCGAGCCCCTCTTCTATCAGAGGCCCGTCCGCCACCAAGTGCACCCAGCAACATGGCCAATAGATTGATCGACAAGACAAGTCCAACTTGCTGCTTATCGAGTTCATTAGCAATCAAGAAGGGACCAACCACGGCACCAAAACTTTCAAAAGCAAATCCAGTCAGTACAGCGATCGTCGTCAAGACAGCAAATCTTCGCGTGAAAAGAAAATCAAAACTCCTTACAGTCAATTTTGGAGCTGACGGATTGATGCACGTGGTATTTCTGCCGAAGCTAACTACCAAAACTGCAATCGAAAGCGCCAACAGCGCACACAGCAAGACAATCGCCAAATGCCAATCTACATAGGCTAACAGCATTAGTAGACCCGCCCCAAAAAGCCAACGTCCAGACAGCAATCCGGCCTGCATTGCACCGTTCACTCTTCCGCGTCGATCATTCGGCACTGATCCTAGCGCCCACGCATCTATAATTACGTCTTGAGTGGCGCTAACAAAGGAAATCATGACTGTAATAGCAAAGAATGCTGGCTCACCCACCTTTGTCAGCAATAGCCCGACAAAGCAAAAGATCATCAGTAATTGGAATAGGGCCACCCCATAGGCATAAGATCGAACTGTAAAAAAGAATCGATCAATCACAGGACCCAAAAAAAACTTAAAACTCCAAGGTAGCGTCGCCATGGCCGTCATCGCCGTGATAACGTCTGCTGTGGTCCCATTGGAAGCCATCAATGTAGGAATGGCCCACCAGATCAGACCGATTGGAGCGCCTTCAAAAAAATACAGCCAAAAGAAGAGAATCGGCATTCTGAGGGACTTCATTTCACTATTTCCGTTCTAGACATATGGTTGTTAATAAATTACAAAAATATCATACGAATAAAAAACTATTGCATTGCCATTGGGGAGTCAGCACAAAATGGCTTTTTCTAAAATTGAATCCGAAAGACTATTGATCCGCAGATTGACTGTCGCTGATGCCAGGGAACTTTCCAGTTACAGGTCAGATCCCGTGGTAGCAAAATTTCAGTCGTGGACCGAATATTCTTACCAACGGGCCACAGAGCTCGTTAACGGAATGGTCAATTCCGATCCGGAAACTAGAGGTTCGTGGTTTCAATTTGGAGTTGAGCTAAAGGCCACTCATCAACTTATTGGCGATATTGGGGTGCTGAATACAGACGAGGCTAGCAAAAGCTGGGTTGGCTTTACCTTTGATCGTGGACACTGGGGGCAAGGCTTTGCATTTGAAGCCGTTTCTACTGTGCTTTCATTCTACTCGGCTTTATCGATTCGGGATTTTTGGGCTTCCACCGACCCAAACAATGACCCATCAATTCGCCTATTGAAAAAGCTGGGGTTCGCCCTTGTTGAAAGCAATCCAGACGATTTCATTTTTACGAAATCATTATATTGACATTGTATCAATGAAACTCTGGCATTCTGAAATTGCCGCCTTAAGGATAGGATGTGAGGATAAAGTGCTCGTAGAAATAACCGATAGATTTGAAAAAGCATCGATTTGTGACGACATATTAAGATCTCTGCCCGACTGGTTTGGCATCGAGACCGCAATTCTAGATTACGTAGAAGCAGTAAAGGAACTGCCCATGTTTGCCTTTAAATCAGGTATAATGGATGTTGCCTTTATTTCACTAAAACTGCATACAGAATTTGCGGCCGAGATTTACGTCATGGGAGTAAAACAAGAATTCCACAGAATGGGCAAAGGAAGCCTACTCGTGGATGGAGCCGAAGATTTCTTAAGAAAAAACGGATACCGTTTCTTTTCGGTCAAGACCTTAAGTCAAGGCCGAGAGTGCGAAGCCTACGAAAAAACCCGAAAGTTTTATCTCTCGAAAGGATTTGTTCCCATCGAAGAGTTTCCGACTCTATGGGGAGAAGCGAACCCGTGCCTATTCATGATAAAGTCAATTTGACCCAAAAACACCAGCACCAGCACCAGCTCGATAGAGCCACTTCAATTCAATTTTTCTACTTCAATCAATATTTCGTTTTTACGTAAAAAAGGCAGCGTCCAAGGTGGATCGTACCCGGCAAAAGCTGGCTTCGAAATGGGCTTATAGGCCGGCTGATCTTCTAGCCACTTTTGCAGTTCTTCTCCAAGCGTTGCATTTTTTTTCTTGCCCCAAAATCCAGTAAACCTCAAAGCGGCCATATAGTGTTCACTCACTTCAGCCAATTTGATTCGCTGATCATTGGGAACGGGCAGATCCTCCATACTGTATTTGCTCGGCATGCTAAAACTCATCGTCATTTGATTGTTTTCAGCAGGAGCCATCAACTGAACTTCCCCCGATTTGACGGACACTTTTCTAGCATCTGACGCCCCTAAAAA
>CAYMBJ010000080.1:0-17034 GCA_964388665.1 uncultured Pseudobdellovibrionaceae bacterium
AATTTTATTTCTTATTTTATTCATTTTTTTGTCTAGACAACGGGGTCCACCTTAGATGTCAGCAATGGAAACCTGGGAGGTGAAGACCCCGGTGGTGAGGATGGTCCAGGCGCTAGTGCAAATTCTCGTGAGGATCGAAAAGTTCGAAAAAGCAGTTAGCCGGCTCCTGAAAAAGGAAAATCTGCTGCGTTCTCGGAGCCAAATCTCTTCGTTGCTCCTTGGCGACCGCCTTACTGATTTTTCTGGGTAATTTTACATCCGAATTCGACGTCTCGTTTTTCAAGATTGCCTTTGATAGATATAGACGGGCGTCGTATATAATGGCTTAGCATGTCTTCCGGATTATATACATCGGGATGATGTTTCGGAATCTGATCAATGTCGATAAAAAAGAGTCCCGTGGTGTCGATGACGAGTTGTTCTTCAACCTTGTTAGTATCCCAATGAGCGTCGTCCTTTTTCAAGTCAATGTTGATGATTGGATTCCAATTCTTTCCGGGTTTCAATGCGCCAGTGTACACGCCACGTTTGTTATCGCCGGCGAGCGTCAGTATGTAATTATCGCTATCGATTTTAACAGTACAGATGCTGGTCATCTGTGAATACGGTTGGAAGCTCATGCGTTCCTTGAGAAGCGTGTCGAGGCCAAAGTTATTGTCTAAGATGACAGACTCAACTGATTCGTAAAAATTGCTGTCATTTATATGCTTAAATGATCCTTGGGTGGCCAAATAGGTGAATTTGCGAATATTGTCGTCGTCATCAAAACTGTTTGGGATAGCGACTTTATAGCCAATGACATTGTGGTCACTCACTGTAATGCCAGGTTTTACCTGCAACGATTCGTAAGGATTCAAGCGGTCCATTTGAGTGCTATATGGAGGACTCAGTAAATCGCATAGGTCCTTTTTGGAGCCGCCTTCTCCGATGACTCCTCTGCCAACGGCATCAAAGGCTAAAAAGTAGGTTTTGGGATCACTAGTGCTCTGGAGAGTAAGGTGCCCCTGTTTAACCACCCATTTAAAGTCTTGATCGAGAGAATTTGTCGATGGCGTAGCTTCAAGTGAATTCACGACTCTTTCTATTTGTGACGCTGTCGAAAAATAAGAATTTTCAAATACCACTGAAAGCTTTTTTGCAGTTCCCTTGATTTGGAAAAGGCCGCTGTGGCGTTTGTCATAGTTATTTATTAAGGGTCCACCACTCATTCCTGGGGAGATGCGGGTGGATGCAATCATCTCAGAATCTGAATAGTTGGCGTACACGACGCCATTAAATTCTTCGTGAGGAAAGGCATTTGCGCGCCCGAGAACATACGCAGGTGGAGCATTTGGCAACACAGAAGCGCATGCCCACGTGGGCTTAAAGATATACGTAGGATAGAGACTCTTATTATGAACTAAGTTGATCCAGCCATCGGTATTAAAATTACCTGGCTCGGTTGCAAATGCAAACTGCTGAGGGTTCCATGCAAAGATGGCTGGCAATTCGGTATCGACCTCAAAGAGATCAATGTCGCTGTAGGCGTCGAAAGCACGAAGGCCACCCATCTTTAACGGGACGTTTTGGCCGTCAAAGGCGGTGACTGTAAGGTCTTCCCCTTGGGTGAGGTGTGCAGCGGTGAGTACAAAGACTCTGTCTTTATTTTCGATTTCTATTTTAACCAAAGTGCCGGTGCCTGCGAAAGTGTATTTGCGCTGAGACCCACCGGCAGACTCATCTTTGTACGTCGATGACACTTTCACAATCCATTCGGGAGTACTTGCGGCACTGCCCATTGCACTAATGAACGTAATCGAAATTGGAAGCGCAAATCGGAGCAGTTGTGCAATCAGCGTTTGTCTTGGCTTAAGAACTTTTATCAAAAACTTTGTCATAAAACATTTTCCTGGATTCAATCAATTCTACTTAAAAACACTTCGTCGGCAATCTTGTAACCGCCTTCTGTTCGAACAATAAGTCCCGGGGTTTTCTTCTTGAGCCTGTTCAGCAACACTTTTAAGCGGTTGGTGGCTGATTCAGAGTCGATCTGTTCACCATACAAGTTTAACGTCAATTCTTGAAAGCTCATGGTGCGCTCAGAAATCAATTCGAGCAGTCGCTGCTCAAGAGCGCCGAAATTGGCAATTTTTCCGTTCTCGTCTTGAAAGAGATCTTGATAGCGTTCGACCCAAGTGGGAACAAGCTTTTCAGTTTGTAATTTTTCTACCTGCTGTTGGTCTTTGTGGAGAATCGAAGCGAGCACCTTAGTCGCTTCTTTGATATCAGAAAATGGCGCCGTCAATAACGATTCGTACTCTAGCTCGGCTTCTCGGTTTCTTCCAAGGTCTGTCAAGACATGGGCTCTTTGCGCCAAAGCCAGGTAGTAGTGATTAGAGCCAAAATCAATTTTTAAGTGATCTAGAGCCTGGTTCGCATATTTAAGAGCCACATTATAGGCCCCCACGAGCTGATACTCGCGGGACATATTCATACAGGCAACGCCGGCGACACATGGTGCCGGACAGCGAATTGCGCGATCCAAGAGAAACCGATAGTCCACCAAAAGCTTCTTTTCGGGATGGATGTGGCTTTCCATTACCAGATAATTTAGCAAACATTTTAGAGATTTTTTATCGAGAGAAAACTGTGAAAATAATTTGGAAGCCCTGAGATAGGAACTTTGCGCGAGGATGTGCTGGCCAATATTTGTGTAGGCAATACCAAGCACGAAGAACAACTCGGCCAAAAACAGAGTTGGTTTTGCGTTTTCGAACTCTTTACTGAAGCTATCAAGGTCAGTTTTATTAATACCCTGTTTACGAATGGCAAGTCTGGTCAGGACAATGGCTTCCATAAGATCGTTGTTTTCCATAAACAACTCAGGCTGCGGAAAGGAGCCAGCTAAGTTTTTTAATGTGGTGATGTCGCCTCGGAAAAACGAGATCAAGCAATCAACGTAGAACGTTTCGCTGCGAGACAGTGGCGAGCTCAATCTAATAACAATCAGCTGCTCGAGATCGGCATTGAGGATGTCTTTTAATAGATTGGGATCAAATGAAACGCTCATACTAAGTCCTAATGCAATATGTAAGCCCGCAGTTTGTTGATCTGTCTTGTTCCATTTGGGTCTGGGGGTGGGAGGTCGTGGTGTGCCGTAAATTGTTATACAGATGCACTGTTGGCTTCGTTGTGTTGGTCCCATCATGTGTCTGGTCGAGAAGGTAGCAGATCAGGCCTTTTTGACGAGCCAGTTCATCTAGAAATCCCAATCTATGAGTTCTTGATACTTGAAGTTGAGCTAAAGGGGGTATTGTAAAGATTGGGGAGGACTCTATATGAATACACTTGAAACGGATTATCCGAGCGTTTTCTTAAACACCTATGAGGCGCCATGTCTATCGCTCTACCAAACGACTCATCGGGGATTTCCGCACAATGAGCAGGACCCGATTCGGTTCAAGAATTTGGTAAAGAGCCTTGAGGCCACTTTAAAAAAAATGCCTGCCGACCACATGCGATTGCTAGAACCCATAAAAGCTCTGCTAGATGATGCCGATTTTTGGGAGTCCAACCAGAGTGGCTTGGCGATTTTTAGCGCTCGTGATTTTTTTCGCGTCTATCGACTGCAGCGCCCCGTTGGTGACTTGGCCATAGTGGCCGATAGTTTTCATACCAAGCCCATTATGAGAATTGTGCAGTCGGCAGATCGTTACCAAATATTGGGGATCAACCAACATGTGGTGAAACTTTTTGAAGGCAATCGCGACTCTTTGGCGCAGGTGGAATTGGCTGGGCCAGTGCCTCGCACGAGCAAGCACATCTTGGCCAATGAGGTCATCAAGCCGCATCTCGCAGTGCCCAACCTTAAAGGAATCGACAACAGTATTAGAGCAAGTCATCATGGACACGGTGGCCGCGGCGACGAGGTGGTTGCCGATCGCGATCGCTATTTTCGCGAAGTGGATCGCGCAATATTGGCCTATCACTCGCAAATTTCACATTTGCCGCTGTTGCTTGCGGCACTACCCGAAAATCATTCTCGATTTCGCAAGATCAGTCGCAATCCTTATTTGATGGAATCTGCGATTGACGTTCATCCTGATAACTTGAGTCTTGAGGAGCTACGTCAGACGGCATGGAAGATCATTGAGCCTCAGTATCTATTAAAATTGCAAAATCACTTTAAAGAATTTAATGGAGCCGAGGCAAAAGGACGTGCCACTTCGGAGTTGATACCTGCCGCTAAAGCGGCAGCTGCGGGACGGATCGAAACACTTTTGATCGAAGCGAATCGCGAGATTCCAGGGATGATCGACAGGCGCTCTGGCGAGATTTCCCTCAATGACATTGCTAATCCTAAAGTTGACGATCTCTTGGATGATTTGGGCGAAATGGTCTTACGTAGCGGTGGTAAAACCATCATCGTGCCACCAGAGAGGATGCCAACTCGCACGGGTTTGGCGGCCATTTTTCGGTATTGATTTTTTCGTGAAGCAATAGGCAATGAATTACCACAAAGAGCATGGATTTCGGTGTAGTGATTCGCAACGACCAAGCGGTTTCACTATCTTGAGTCAGTCCAGGGAAAGAGTTCAAAATTCATTTGGTGCACGTCTGTACTATCCGACTCATGAACCCAAGATTCGATTCGAGATAAGAACTGCAAGAACTCCAGTTGAATCCTTTTGCGGCAGTTTTCGTCAGCAGTAAAGGTAACCATAAAATTGTACTGGAGCTCTTTTGGCAATTTCAGCAAATGAAGTGCAGATCTTTGCTTCATTAGTTGCTGTTGCGGCCAACAGAGATAAGAGTCTTTTGGCAAATGCAGCTTTTTTTTTGTTTTTTCAAGTTTCCCTTTGCTTGTTACCAGCAGCCCCATTTTTCGAAGCTCCTGGATGGCCGAATCCACTTGATCTTCGGTAATGGATAAACATTCTGCGACTCTAGTGGGTTTTTGGGAAAATCTTTCGATACCTAAGAACGCGTATATCAATTGCAAATGGGGATCGATGTAATACCGTGAGAGCTCATTCTGATCGACCTTGGCCACAGGCGCCTGGATATGAATCTCTGTGCGCAACTGTTCTTCCTGGATTGAATCAATCTGTTTTTTTAGAAAAGATTTGCGAGACGCCAAAGAGGAGCGCTCCCAATCCTGCAAGAGAAGCAAATAATCTCTCTCTGCTGGAGAAGCCTTAAAATACTCAAGGATAGCGAAGAGCTGATCTGCACTGAGATGAGCTCTTTCTTTCATTACATTTGTCAGATAGGGCGCCTGTATGGAGGTGCAATCAGCGAGTCGGCCCAGGGTCCAAGTGGAACGCTCTGACTTTTTCTGCTTGTGGGCCTGGCAGAGCCAGGCACGATAGGATAAGTATGTAAAAGTATTCATTTTCTCATAAATTAATATTTTATTAAAAATTTCTTTCTATTTTATTAATTCTTAATGGCGAATAAGTCACCAAAGAATTAAGTTGCGTCTAGGATTTTTGGACAGGCGCAAAGGCGTCTTCTTGATACGAAGCACTAAACACAAAAAAAGGGGTTCTCAATGAAATCATTAATTATGGCAGTGAGCTTTTCATTTTTAGCACAAACGGCAGTCGCCTCCTATTTTCAGATCAACTGTTCGACCGCAGATCAGCGTGCGGCTTTCAACACCGGCCATAGCGAAAATGTACTGAGATTGGTAACAGTACAAAGCACTAACGAGGGCCCAAAAAAAGAGATCATCGAGTTGAGTACGGAAAATATTGATGCACGGGAGGCTGAAGTGGTTCTTTTGCAGAAGAGCGAGTCAACTACCTGCAAACCTGGTGATCAAGCTGGAGTTGCCCAGACTCTCTCTTTGAACTTTCAAAAGACAGTCTTTAAAAGATTTGATGGCAAGAACTTTCCTGCCGGCTCCCCGGGTATTAGCGCAGACGGAAAAACCTTGGAGTTAGATCTGTTGTGCCATTCTGACTACAATGGGCTCGTTCTTTGCGATTGAATCTAACAGAATTTTGATGGCAACTGTAATGCACCTTCGGCATTTTGTTTTGCTCTCGCTGGAGAGAACTTGACTAAAAACCTTGCAAATGGCGCACACAGGGATATAGTTCCGGGCATGGCAAAAATTGGATTTATTTTTAATATATTATTAGCTTCTGTATTCATAGCTTCGGTGACTCTTTCCGCTTTTGGAAAAACGGAGTTTCAAGACAGTGAGCCCAAGCGCAATGGGAATCCTAGGGTTCCCATTTTTCTATTGGGAGATTGGTCGAGTTCGGGCGGCGCGAGCATGCCTTATAAGCCAGAAAATGAGCCCGACTATCGTTGCCAGGCCCAGTTGACTGATGGACTTTCGATTGTCTCAGAATCCAATCAACACTATGTGATTTATGCTGTCGCAGAATTTTTACTTTCGGAGTATTCGCAGTCTGTTCGCAGTGAGTCCCTGCGATGGTACACAAAACGAGTTTACAGCCCGACTCACATTGAGGACACGCTTGAATCTCCCGTTTTTCAACTCGACGGGCATCGATTCCATCGACATTTTCTCAAAAATGAGCCGCTTGATTTGATGATATTTGGTATTGGTCTGCAGCAGCCCATTCATGGTATCTTGATCAAGCAGAATTCAGAAATGAAACTTTCAATTCCCAATCCCGAATTTCAAGCCACTGCACCCATTCAGATTCAATCTCAGGACGGGGCCTTGCTTCCGCAATATGCTATGCGCGTGATTTGCAGCAGGAAGTATTTTTGAGATGAGTTCTAGGGCGTGTTTGCAATTTGACTTAAAGAGTAAAATTGCAAACACGCCTTAATCCCGTTGGGTGCAGCTGGGCCGGACCTGCTGGACCATTGGTCCAGAATCGATGTCTTTTGACCAGTCCTCCATCGTGAATTCTTTGATCGCGACTTCTGAAGCTTCCAATTTGCTAGTAAAATTGATCTCAGCGACTCGGCCAATAAGTGCGGGACGCCGAATGCACAATTGCAAATGTGGGGTAGTGAAGCAATGCAAGGAATACATGTCATCATTTTTGCCACGGTGTCTGCTCTATTCACATTAATAACTGCGGTGCAGTCTTTTGCAATTACGACCGAAATCAGCCTGTCGTATTCAAGCAAGAAGACATCCTTTGATAAAGACAACTATGTCGCCTCGCAGTCCATCACAGGAAGTGTTTCCTTTTATATTTTTGAAAGAACTGCACTCGAGCTGAGTTATACGGACGCGTTGGCGGTTCGCGAAGAAAAGATACTCAATAGCACGCAGACCGTGGTGCAGACCACTCAGGTCTATGGCGCTGACCTGATCTATGTTTTTGCCGACAAGACCTCCGTGATTCAGCCCTACATAAAAGGTGGCGTGGCCAATATTCGCCGCAGGCAGGAGTCTAAAAAGGACAACTTGGACATGGACCCCATCAGCCCGGACCCGGCGACAGTGCCCTCCTATGGAGTCGGCCTGAAGCTTTTGATGACTCAAACCTTTAGCTTCAAAATTAGCTATGACGCCTGGAAAACGCCGCTCGAGGAGGGGGCATATACTGACGATGCCGCGCTTCGTGCTGGAGTTTCGTTGGTGCTCTGATATTATCAGAGCATATATGAAAAAGCTTTTTCTAATGACGGCTCTTTGGGGTGGCATTTGTGTCACCAATATTTCTTGCCAAGTTGGCTATTTGATCAATAGTGCCTATAACCAATTCGATTTGCTGACATCCGGAGAGTCGGTTGACAAGTTGCTAGAGAGTGGCGACCTGACTGACAATGAGCGCAAACAATTGGCGCTGGCGCAATCGGTGCGAAAATTTGCCAAGGAAGAGTTAAACCTAAATGTTGGCAACAACTATTCGGAGTACGTAAAACTCAATAGAGATTATGTGACCTATGTGGTGAACGCTTCAGAAAAATGGCGATTGCAGTCTTATGAGTGGTGGTTTCCTATCGTTGGTAGCGTCCCTTACAAGGGCTACTTCAATGAGGCAGATGCCAAAGCTGAGGAGCAGAGGCTCAAAGCAAAAGATCTAGATACGTATGTGAGGGGAGTATCGGCATTCAGCACTTTGGGTTGGTTCCGCGATCCGTTGCTCTCTTCAATGTTGCGATATGCACCCCATGAGTTGGTGAACACTTTGATTCATGAATCTACGCATGCGACTCTCTACATTAAAAGTTCAGCTGACTTCAATGAGCGAATGGCCACCTTTGTCGGCAACAAAGGCATGGAAATGTATTACTTAAAGATCGAGGGTCCAGACTCTCCTACGCTAAAGGCAGCCAGTAGCGAGGTGGAAGACGATAAGCTATTTTCGGTCTTCATCACCGGCGAGGTGAAAAAGCTCGAGGAGTGGTACCAAACTTTGCCCGAGGAGAAACGCACCGATGCCGCGCGCGCCGAGCGACTGGCGCAGATTCAGGAGCGATTTCAGGTCGAGGTTCAGCCGCAGCTTAAAAGTAATTCTTACGAAAGATTTAGCAAGGCGTCCATTAACAATGCACGAATGGTGTTGTACAAAACCTATTTGCAAAATCTCAGTGACTTCGAAAAGCTCTATGAAATGGTTGGCCGCGATATTCACAGGTTCATTGATGAATGCAAGAAGCTTGAGGATCATAAAGATCCTGAGGTCGGCTTGAAAGAGTTGATTCGTCAATGATGAAGCCCTTGAATCAACTCGAAGTGGAGCAGATTGCCGAAGTGGTCAACGATCAATTGCGTGAGTCCCCTCTGCAAGAGGTTTTGGTGACTGGCAGTTGGTTGCTATTGAAATTTTATCCGCGCAAGGATCATTGGGTGCTTTTGGATTTGGACAAGCAGGTGCCCATGGTTGTCAATCTTGGCGACAAAGTTCCGTTCGGCATTAAAAAAGAGAAAAAACCGACTCAGCTCTTTATTCATGCCCACCTTGTGGGGCAAAAGCTACTACATATTGAAGCCATTAAAGAACTTGGCCGTGTGTTGCGATTTCAATTCTCTCATGCAGAGATTGAGCTGCGTCTCATCCCGCGGCAAGTCAACCTGGTGGTGCGAGCTCGCGACCGCCAGGTCTCATGGGAAAAAACACAGCCGCTTGAGCCCAGTCATTATGTGCCCGATGCGGAGCTAGAAGTGCGCACTCTAGCCGGAGTTCATCAGGAATGGATGCGCCTTCGAAAAGGGCCTACCAAAGAACTGAAGGGGTCGGACCCGCAGCAGAGTTTTGAAGCCCGCAAGGCCAAAGACATTGAAAAAAAGATGAAGGCCATTGGCAGCATTGAGGAGCTTTTAAAACAAAGAAAGTCATTAAAATTTCGCGCGCTGGGGGAGGCTATCAAAAGCACTCAGTCGCTAGATGTGCCTGACGAGCTGGCGAAACTGGTTCAGCGCGAAAAGACCATGGCCGAAAATATGGAAATGGCCTTTCAAAAAGCTAAGTCCATTGATGAAAAGGAGCTTGGGACGATTGAGCGGCTGGCAATTTTACGTCGCGAAGTGACCGCATTGCAGGCGCAAACTTACCAACAGTTTTTGGAGTTATCCAAAGGCAAGGCGAAATCAGGAGGCCAAAAATTCAATGCCGAAAATCTGAAGGTTCGTAAGATGGAGTTAGGCGAAGGTCTAGTTGCCTACCTCGGCAAGTCCGCCAGTGACAATCTCAAGCTGTTGCGCAAAGCTCGCGCCTGGGATTTTTGGTTGCACTTAAAGGACTATCCAAGTGCCCATGCCATCTTGTTTCGCGAAAAAAATCAATATGTATCGCCGCAACAAATAGCGAGCGTCGGGCAATGGCTCGCGCAAGAGAGCTTAAGTGCAACGCAGTTGCTGGCAGATTTGGACATTCTTATTTGTGAAAGTCGTTTCGTGCGCCCGATAAAAGGAGACAAGGTGGGACGAGTGCATTTTTCAAATGAAAAAGTGCAGCGGATCTTTGCCGCCCCTCATCGCCGCAAGTCGTAATGAAGCAAACTTGACTGCTTCCACCAACGGCTTATGATCATCCCTTATAAGGAGTCCCTAGGATGATTGAAGTAAAGAATTTATCAAAGAACTATGGCGCGCGTACCGCAATTGAAAATCTCACTTTTTCAGTGGCTAAGGGTGATGTGGTCGGATTTCTTGGGCCTAATGGCGCTGGCAAATCAACCACCATGAAAATTATCACGGGTTTCATGGCTCCCTCAAGTGGCGAAGCCCTCGTAGGTGGTATCGACGTCTTTGAAAATCCGATTGCGGTCAAAAAAAAGATCGGCTATCTGCCAGAAACTCCGCCTGTCTACAACGACATGCTGGTGAAAGATTATTTAAAATATGTAGCCAAATTAAAAGGGGTCGATAACTCCGATTTAGATAAGCGAGTGCGCTACGCTCTTGATAAAACGAATTTATCAGAAACGGCAACGCGGCTCATCGGCAATCTTTCGAAAGGATTTAAGCAACGAGTCGGAATCGCACAGGCCATTGTGTCCGATCCGGAAGTTCTGATATTGGATGAGCCCACGGTGGGTTTGGATCCGGTGCAGGTGGCTGAGATTCGCGATCTGATCAAAGAGCTTAGAGGCAAACACACCATCATCTTGTCCACACATATTTTGCCGGAGGTTCAAGCCACCTGCGATCGCGTAGTGATTATTAATCGCGGTAGAATCGTTGCTCAAGACACCATTGAGAATCTTTCTACATATGGTCAGGCTAAAGGCATGGTTAAACTTCGATTGCGTAAGGACAGTGCGGATCTTGGAAATCTCCTCAAAGGTGTCACGGGGTTTCTATCTGCAGACAAATTGAGCTCATCGCGAGAGTGGCGAGTGGCTCTGGACGGCGGCGAGGAAACTTTAGAAAGAATTGCCAAAAGGCTAGTGGAGGCTGATTTGGGTTTGTTGGAATTCACTCCGGCCAAGGTCAATCTTGAAGATGTGTTTTTGAAGCTCACTTATGGTGAGAGCTATGGACACGCGGGTACAAATAGCAAGACAGGCTCTCAAGGTGTTAAGCTGACGGATGCAAATCGATGATCGTTTGGAGAAATTGCTTACAGGCAGAGTGATGATTCAGTCTTGGCTTTGAGTTTTAAGGTTCGAAAGAGAAAAGTTTGAAGATAAAAAGTTTTAAGGTGTAAGAGAAGGAGTTCATTTATGCGGGCGCTAACGATAGCGAACAAAGAGGTCAAGAGCTTTTTTAGCTCACCTGGATTTTATGTGATAGGTGGAATCAGCTGTGCGGTCTTTAGTTGGATGTACCCCATACAGTTGGGGCGGTTTTACGAAGGGCTCAGTCAGGGCGTGGCTTCGCCGGGAATGCCAAAAGAAATGATGAACATTCACGCGACAGTATTTATGCAGCATTTGGGGATTCTCAATTTGATGCTTTTGTTGATTGTTCCGGCCTTCACCATGCGACTTCTTTCTGAAGAAAAGAAGATCAGAACCTTCGACTTATTACTAACGAGTCCCATTACTTCTATGGATATTGTACTGGGAAAATTCATTGCGACCTGCGCACTGTTGCTAGGATATATGCTACTTGCGCTTTCGTACCCTTTGATCACCTCGACATTTGCGACGGTGCACTGGCCGACGCTGGCCACTTCATTCACGGCCATATTTATGCTGGGCTGTGTGTACGCAGCGATTGACCTTTTTTGTTCGAGCCTGACGGAGTCTGTATTTATCTCTTATGTGGTGTCTCTGATCGCCAATATTTTTATTTGGTTCATGGCCAGTGGCAGCCAAATCATGGATTCCAATATTTCAAGGCAAGTGTTTGAACACATTTCCCTGGGAAATCACCTCGGCGAGATGGTCAACGGAACCATTCGCACGAGCAGTTTGATTTATATTGTCAGTTTGGTGGTTCTTTTCGTATTTTTAGCCGAGAGGGTGGTTGAATCCTCTCGTTGGAGGAGTGCATGACAAAGCTGGGCAAACTCTCATTTGGATTCGCTGCGCTTAGTTTAATTTGTTTTTTGGTAGTTCGGGTGATTTTGACTGGATGGATACCCTTTTTATGGGTGCTTCTGGGCATGGTTGGATTTTTTATCCTTTTGGGAATGTGGTTTGAGCGAGCGACGCTAGTTGATTTTTTTACCATGAAAACCACCAAAAGTGGCCTCAATATGGGCGCGATGATTGTTTTGGTCATTTCTGCACTTGTGCTCATCAATGTATTGGGAGTGCGAAACTACAAAACTTTTGATTTCACTCAAGCCAAACTCAATAGTCTTTCTGATCAATCGGCAAAGGTTGTTAAGGGCCTTGATGATGAGCTTAAAGTGAAGCTCTTTTACCAAAAGGGCACTCAAGGTATTGAGGAAGCCAAAGAAAGATTTCGCCGGACCATTCGCCTTTATCAAGATGCTAGCGACAAAGTCACTCTTGAGTTTGTTGATGTGGACGAAAAGCCAAAAACTGCCGAAGAGTACGGTGTCAATAAGGGTGCGGGTCTTGCCTTTGTGGAGTACAAAGGTCGCCGCAACCGTGTCGACAAGATTGATGATGAGCAGGAACTCACCAATGCCATTATCAAAACCACTCGTGAAAAAGACAAAGTCGTATACTACGCGCAAGGGGCTGGAGAACTTAGTTTAGAAGATACGCAAAGTATAGAGGGCTCAGGAATCACGAAGTCTGCGCTTGAAGGCATTCGATTTGTTGTGAAGCCCATCAATCTAAACACGACTCCGGTGGTTCCGGCTGACGCCGAGATATTGGCGATCATCGGGCCAAAGCAGAAATATTTTCCCGCAGCGGTTGCTGGAATTGAAACCTTTTTGCAAAATGGCGGATCTCTTTTGCTTGCATTGGAGCCCAAGGCCACGGCAGGCTTAGAACCACTGCTGGCAAAAATGGGCCTGTCGTTGAGCAATCGCTTTTCTGCGATGCTGCTAAAAACGGCTGGAGGCATTCAAATTGACCCGCGTTTTCCAGTGATCGGTTTACCAGCCAATAAGACGCATCCTTTGGTAAAAGATTTGCCGCCCAATAGCTATTTGGAAATGAAATCGCCACAAGCGGTGACAACGCTCCCAGATAAGGACCAAAAGCTCACTCACGAAAATGTGATAAAAACATATCCAGAAACCGTTGAGGTCGACAGTCTTGCGGATTTAGAAAATCCAAGCAAGCTGGGTCAACCCCAAGAATTCCCAGTCCTTGTATCAGTCAAGGGCACGCTTCCAGGGGCAACGGACGCAAAAGAGTTCATGGCCCTGGTCTCTGGTGACGCCGATATTTTTAACAATCAGGCGCTATCAAAACCTCTCCTGAGGGATGTGGCGATGAGTTCATTTGCTTATCTTGGCAAAGACACGGATTTGATTAGCATTGCTCCTAAGGATCCCGCAGTGACCAAGATGGAGTTCACTCCTAAGATCAAGTGGGCGTTTATTGCCTTTGTCTTTCTGTTGCCGATTTTTCTTTTGGGTTCTGGTGTTTTTGTCTTTATTCGAAGGAGAAGTGCCTAGTTATGAAATCAAAAGGAACATGGTTTTTAGTCGGTTTTGTTGTGCTGTTGGGACTTTATACTTACTTTGTAGAGTTTAAAAAGAAGGAAGCCGACGAAAAGGCAAAGGATCAGCAGGCTAAGATTTTCCAATTGGAAAAGGAGCAAGTCACAAACATTGAGCTCCAGACGGAGACGGATAAGATCATTTTGGAAAAATCCCCTGAGGGCTGGTCCATGACCAGTCCCATCCAGGATGCTGCCAGCAATGAGACTGTAGAGACATTTTTAAATGATCTTATCGCCGAAAAATCAGACAGAGTCGCTGTTGAGGGCGATAACATCGATTGGAAAGAGTACGGGCTCGAAAACCCGAAGGGCAAAGTTACCCTAAAGGACAATACGGGCGCGACCACGACCGTGGCTGTTTCTGGCCAAAAGGATTTCAACGGAAATTTTTTCTTGCGCCGAAATCAAGAGAATCAAGTGTTGGTGGGCGGCTATGCTTGGTTATCGCGAACCTCAAAGGTTTCAACTGAATTTCGTGAAACTAAAATATTTCGACACCTAGGCTCAACGATTGAGTCTGTGAAAATTAAAAATGCCAATGGCCCCGTCGAGCTCGTCAACAAGGATGCAAAGTGGCTGGTTTCAGGGCATCCCGATTGGACAATTGATCAAGACAAGGTGAGGGAGATGACCACAGGGCTTGGCAATCTTAAGTCCATCGAGTTTTTGGGCGAACCAGTAGCCAGCAAATTTAAACAGTATGGTCTCGATAAGCCAGAAGTTTCCATTGAGGTCAAGTTGAGTGGCAAAGAAGAGACCTGGAGCGTGAACATCGCAAAAACAAAGGATTCGATCTATTACGGCGTGGTCAGCAATCCCAATCTGATTGTTAAGCTCGATGGATTCGAGTCAGACAAGTTTTTTAAATATCAAGCATCTGGTTTTCGCGATGGCAAGCTCGCTTTTAAGGTGGGTGAGGGCGATATCAAAACAATCAAAGTGCAAGATGAGTCTATAGATGTAGAGCTTATGCAAGAGGGCGGCTCCTGGAAGATGGTCAAGGGCCCACCAGGAAATTTAGCATCCCAGGAGAAAGTGATAGGCCTTCTGTCAAAAGTTCGCGAAGCAAAGGTTGGATATTTTTTGGATAAAAAGGAGCAGGGTCTATATAAAAATCCAAAATCTCGTGTTACGTTATTGGGCGAGGGCGAAAAAGAACTGTTTGCCCTCAATTGGACTCAGCCAATGAAACTTAAAATAGGCGGTTCGGACAAAATGGTTGTGCTCATGTCCACATCGCAGTCTTCAGAGCCCTTTGCGATGGAAGAAGCAACTGTGAGTTCTTGGAATATTAAGAATCTCGTTGCCAAAGCACCAGAGCCAGCAACAGACCCCAAAAACCGACCAAGTGAGAACGGCGGACACAGTTCTGATAAGCCAGACACACCTTAGTCAATTTTTTGGATAGGGGGGATTTTGAAATCTTACCATGTCAAGTCTCCCACACGTATTGATTTGGCGGGCGGCACATTAGACATGTGGCCTCTCTATGCCTTTGTCGGTGATGCGCTGACCATCAATCTCTCTGTTTCTGTGTATACGCAGGCCGATTTGCACCTGGTGAGTGATTCAAGCATCGGCATCATAAGCCATGATCTAAATCGAGAGTGGAAATTTGCTAATCTTCAGGAACTGCTGGCAAGCCAAGTTCCTGAAGTTCGACTGTATCAAGTGGCCTGTGAGGCCTTGCCTCTCGCGCAAGGATTTCGTTTGGAAACCAGCTCCGAGAGCCCCGTGGGCGCTGGGTTGGCGGCGAGTTCCAGTCTCATGATTTCTATACTAAAAGTTTTGGCGGCAGCACGACATGATGAGTTCGGCAGCGAGCAATTGTCAGTTTTGGCCATGATGCATTTGGCTCACAATTTGGAAGCAAAGCTCATGCTCACGCCCACAGGAACTCAGGACTATTTTCCTCCGCTGAGTCCCGGGTTGAATTTTATTTCTTATGATGCTTTTGGAGTTCGCTTTGAGACCCAGACCCAATTGCCAAGCGAATTTTCGGAGCGGATTGTTTTGGTCTATACAGGGCGAACTCATCATTCTGGATTGAATAACTTTGAGGTGCTGAAGTCAGCGGTTGAGCGCAACAGCAAGGTCCTACACGCCCTTGCGGAACTGCGCTCCGTCGCTCTGGACATGAAGGTGGCGCTGCAGGCGCAGGATTTTTCAGCACTTCCACAGCTCTTTGAGCGTGAGATCAAATCTCGACTGCATTTGACAGAACGCTTTTCTAGTCCTGAAATAGACAAGATCATGAGTCGCGGTCAGGCGACTCAGGCTTTTAGCACCAAGATCTGCGGTGCTGGCGGCGGAGGATGTGTATTCTTGTTTTTGCGCAGGCCTCAAGATCGTCCAGAAGTCACGAAATGGCTGGCATCAGAGAATTTTCAGATACTAAATGCTAAGCCAGTATTCGCTTAGAAGTAAAAGACGGTCCTAAAAAATAAACTTCAGTGCAAGGTGGAGAGAGTTGAATTTAAAATCAATGAGATTTATTGGCGTGTCTCTTGCCGGCGGAAAAACGGATAAGACCGCAATTTCACTCTTGGAGTTCTTTCCAGAAGAAAACCGTTTGTTTTTATCTCGACTCGTGGATCGCTTGAAGCCCAGCGAGCAGATCTCTGGTGATTCCCAAGTTATCAGCGAACTCTTGATGATGAAATCGCCAGGGGCACAAGTGATCTTCGACACTCCTTTTCATTTGCCTCAATGCCTCACATGCACTTTGGTATGCCCTGGGCAAGAGGCTTGCAATCAACCGCAGATTCAGTGGATGCGAAAATTTGAAGAAAATCAGCGCAAAAAGAAGCGACCAAAACGAATGTTCACTCCCTACACTCAGCGGGCGATCGACCTTTACGCGCAAACAGAGTTGGAAGAGTCCTTTTTCATTCAACATGCCATGGGTGCAAACCAAGCGCCATTGCTTGCCCGCGCGATGTTTTTGAAAAAGCGCATCGATATGCCTTGTTTTGAAGCTCTGGCAGGTGTGGCGGTGTGGCGAATCGGGAGAAATTTTAAAATTGCAAAAAGCCACCTGAGAGCTTTTCGCAAGAGCGTCGGTGGCGAAGAGGCTCGCGAAATTTTCTTAGAAAACCTAGCTGCAAACACCAATACCTTTATATACGATCAAGACTATCGTATGCTAATCCGCAATCACCATTGCTTTGAGGCGCTGATATGCTCCTTCACCGGCTTTTTGAGACACAAAGATGCAGTCACGTTGCCCCCCAAAGAATGGCCAAGCGGGGAAGATTGGCCCCTATTCCCAGTGGAAGAGGTGCCCTTTTTGCAAGAAAAATCAGCAAAAGTGAAGCCTTGAGATCACTACCAATTGGTTCAGTCTTATCTGTTGCCTTTTTCCGAGATTTTCAATAATCTCCGAAGCTCCTCGCAAAGATATCTGCCCAGTCGGGATTCCAGCGAGAGTAAAAAAAATCAAAATTCGGGGAGTAGCGCAGTCTGGTAGCGCATCTGGTTTGGGACCAGAGGGTCGCAGGTTCGAATCCTGTCTCCCCGACCAGTTTCGTTCGAAGAGAATACTATGATCCTACCACGTCAGAACAGTC
>CAYMBJ010000081.1:0-16803 GCA_964388665.1 uncultured Pseudobdellovibrionaceae bacterium
TTTTAGGGGCGTCAGATGCTAGAAAAGTGTCCGTCAAATCGGGGGAAGTTCAGAAACTCAATTCCGCTAGGACTCGGCAAACGGACCTCCGCCATCACCGCAGAAACCGGATTGCGAAAAAAAATCTGCCAAGCTTCTTCTGAATTAACTGCCACATAAACGTCTATTCCCCAAAGCTCGGCAAATTCCCGCAATGTCTGCGCATGGACAAACTCATCCTCAATCACCAATAGCGTGTCTTTTTGATAAGACCTGGGCTTATCTATCATCTCACTACCATCCTATCTGTACATCCGTGGTTCATTGTGAAACACCTTGCCGTGTGCAGTGTCGCACATCCTCATCCTACAGGTGATCTGTTTGATTTTAATGAATCGAGTATTAAGATTCTTTAATACAAGTTTAATTTGAACTTAACTGATGCGAGAGAAACTAATAGTGAAGCAATCAGTGCGGGCCCGCTACGGGAATCCCACTGAACTGCTGGCAAATGGAATTTTCTTATGCTGAATTGAGAAAGAGAGCAGATCTTGGACGACTTTGAAAAGGAACTCAAAGAAGGATTTCTAGAAGAAGCCGAGCAGGCCCTTAATGACACGGAGCAGTGCTTTCTCAGCATGGAAAAAAACCCAGCAGACATGGACAATCTCAATAAAATATTCCGCCTGGCTCACAATCTGAAAGGTAGTTCCAAAGCTGTCGGTTTTCATCAAATGGGTGAGTTCACCCACGAGTTTGAGAGCTTCATATTAAAGATTAAAAATGGCTCTCTGACTGTAAATTCAAGTGTCATAAATTTACTATTTAGAGGGAATGATTTTGTTAAGGAGATGGTCAAAGGATTAAGAGAGAATTTGGATGCGCAATTTGACATTGATCCATTGATCCAGGAGCTCAACCAAGATGTACCAGTACAGGATACACACGCACCTGACTTTGCTCATCCAAGCAGCGACAATCAGCAATTTCCCAATCCAATTCCAATTGAGGAAGCCATATCCCTAAGAAATTCGGCGCCTTCGACAGTCAATGCAGCAGCTGAGTCCATCAGAGTCAATGCTGACAAGATCGAATCACTCATGAACTTTATAAGCGAAATGGTAATCATGCTCAGTGTGGTAAAGGATCACTCCAATAAGATGGATTGGGGCGGACTTTGTAAGTCACTTAGCCAGCTCGAGAAAATTTCGAAAGAAATTCAAGATGTATCGATGAGTATGCGAATGCTGCCCGTGCGCCCAATATTTCAAAAGATGCAAAGAATTGTGCGCGACACCGCTCAGGCCCTCGGGAAAGAAATTGAGTTTAAGACATTAGGAGAAGAGACTGAGGTCGACAAGAGTGTGCTCGAAAGAATTACGGATCCCCTTGTCCACCTGATCAGAAATTCCGTAGACCATGGGGTTGAAAAGCGCGAAACTCGTCTGAATCAAGGCAAAGATCCCATTGGCCATGTTTCTCTTGAGGCCTACCACCGCTCAGGAAAGCTTTTTATTGAGGTCAAAGACGACGGGGGCGGATTGGATCCGCAAAGGTTGCGCAACAAAGCCATCGAAAAGAAATTGATTGCCGAAAACCAGAATTTGACTTCCGAACAATGCTACCAGCTCATTTTTGCTCCGGGATTTTCGACTAAAGAGGTCGTCACTGACATTTCTGGCCGAGGCGTGGGAATGGATGTTGTAAAGACCAATCTAACTGAACTCGGCGGCACCATTGATGTTCAATCTCAACTTGGCCATGGGACCAAATTTCAAATTTGTTTGCCTCTCACATTGGCGATCATTGACGGCCTGATAGTTTCCTCTGCGGGTGAGAAGTACATTTTCCCTTTTGCACAAATATTCGAAACTGTGGCGGCCAGAGATACAGACATAAATTTTAATGTATCGTTAGGGCAGACCCTGAATCTTCGAGGCGAAATCATGCCTCTTGTCTACCTTGAGGATATTTTTAAGAAAACGCCTTCAAAGAACAGCAATAAGATTGCCATCATCATTCGCTCTGGAAGCAGCGGGTTCGCTTTGATTGTCGACGATGTACTTGGCAAATCCCAAATTGTAGTCAAACCACTCACTCCTGAGCTCCATAATATTCGTGGCGCCATCGGAAGCACGATTCTTGGTGACGGAAAACCAGCGCTGATCTTAGAGCCCACAGATTTGATCAAAATTAAAACAGTTTCACGAACACACAATGAAAGAGACACAGGAGGAAAGGTCGCATGAACGATTCAATAAAGTATTTGTGCTTTAGCTTGGGAGCTGAGCAATTTGCAATTCCGCTACTAAGGGTGCGGGAGGTTTTGGCAAAACCTGAAGTCACGCCCATCCCCCAGTCGCCACCCCACTTTCTCGGGATGATCAACCTGCGTGGCCAGGTGGTCACCCTGATCGACCTACGAATGAGGATGGGAATCAAATCCATGAATCAACAAGGTACGGTCATCATCTTGGATTTTGATAACTTCTCGTTGGGAATGGTCGTGGATTCTGTGGATACGGTGCACGCCATTAACTCCAACGATGTGGCTCCACGGCCGACCACTGAAGGAAGTCCCAGTTCTGAGTACATTGTTGGAGTTTTCAAAAAGGATAAGAAGCTCATACTCTTGATCGATATCGCCAAGGTGCTTTCTTTTACGGATCGCAAGGTCATTGAAAAACCACAGATCAGCGCCACATCTCCGGTACAAGTCGATCACTTGACTGAAGCTTCATCAGAGCGAAAGTCAGCATAAACATCAAACCCTAAAGTAAATAAAAAGAGGATATACTATGAAAAAGTTTAGCACGTTGTCACTTAAAGCAAAAATCATTGGCATTGTGGTCTTGATCAACTTGGTGTTGGGCGCCGGCAGCCTCTACAGTATGAATCTGTTGGAGACTGATTACGAAAATCAAATCCTATTGAGTTTCAAGTCGAGCGCTGTGAATCTTGGTCACAAAATTGCCGCACAATTTTTTGAACGATACGGCGACATACAGGCCTTTGCCGTAAACGAAACAGTCAAGTCACTCAACGAAGACAGAATGACAGTCAGTCTAAATGAGTATGCCAGACTCTATGCAATTTATGATCTGATTTTGGTGGTGGACAGCAAAGGTCAATTTATTGCCTCCAATAGTGAAAGCACCGATGGAAAAAAAATAGATAAGGATAAGTTGCGAAGTTATGATTTTACAACGATGCCTTGGTTCCAAGCCGCCATCAAGGGACAATTCACGGAAGACAGCCAAAGCGGATACGCGGGCACATTCTTTGAAGAGATTCAACCCGATCCAGTCTTGCGTTTGGTTTTAGGAGAGGCTCGCTTAAGCACTGGCTTTACCAGTACAATTAAAGATGCGCAGGGAGAGGTGATCGGGATAATTACAAATCGCGCTAACGTCAAGTGGATTGGTGGCGAAATCACCAGCACTTTGCAACAGGCAATGGCTGAGGAGTATCCAAACACACATGTCTCACTGGTAGACAAAGCAGGCAATATATTGCTTGAGGCCGGGCTTAATCAATATCAAAATTCAGCTCAAAACATCGATGTCAGTTCTAACTATTTTAAAGAAAATTTAAAGGCCACCCATCAACCAGCTGGTGAGAGAGTCTTAGAGGGTAACACGGATGCCATTCGGTCCTTTCATAGTGCTGAAAAAGCCTACGACATTGTGGGATTTCACTTTATTGACAATCCCAAATGGATTAAGGCTATTGGCTGGAGCGTATTGGTACATGACGACGAAAAGGAGGTACTTGCCTCCGCGCATGCGGCAGCAACCATTTTTTATTGGATTTACGGAGTGTGCACAACCTTTGCTTTGGCTCTCTCCATCTGGTTTGGCATTGTCATTGCGCGATCACTTAGCTCCGTATCGGAAAACCTAAAAACCCATTCCAACAATCTTTTAGAGGCATCCGCACTCGCTGCTACCTCTAGCACCCAGTTGGCCGAATCATCTAACCAGCAGGCTGCGGCCCTCCAACAGACCGTGGCGGCAATAGATGAGATCAATGCGATGGTTGAAAAAAACGTTGATTCTGCAAATCAATCCAAAGAAGTTTCTCTGCAAAGTCGCGATGCCGCAATGAGGGGGCGTCAGACCGTCGAGCAGATGCTACAGGCTATTCATGAAATCCTGCAAACGAACGAAGAGGTTGTAAGGTATATGAACACCAACAGTTCGCAGATGCAGGACATCACAAAGCTCATCAGCGATATCGGCAACAAAACAAAAATCATCAATGAAATTGTATTCCAGACAAAGCTCTTGTCTTTCAATGCCTCAGTCGAAGCCGCTCGAGCGGGCGAAGCCGGAAAAGGATTTGCTGTGGTAGCAGAAGAGGTTGGCAATCTGGCACAAATGAGTGGTGTCGCCGCCAACGACATTTCGTCCATGCTTGAAGACTCAATTCAAAAGGTAACGGCCATCGTCAGAGAATCAAAAGCAAATATGGATAACCTAATGGATTCAGCCAAAGCCAAAGTACAGGCAGGATCAGAAACCGCAAAGAGCTGCAATGAGGCCTTGGAGCAGATTCTCAATCAAGTCTCCTCAGTCGACACATTGGTTTCGGAAATCGCAGTTGCCTCGCAAGAGCAGGCCACTGGCATTCGCGAAATTGCCAAAGCGATTGGCCAAATGGAACAAGCCACTCACCAAAACTCCAGTGTCGCCGAGTCCACTTCGCTTAGCGCCGAGAGCCTAGATCGTCAATCCACTGAGCTTCATGAAGCTGTTTCCTCCCTCGTGCAGATTGTTCAGGGGAGTAGCACTGAGCAAAGTGAACATCAGAACCTGAAGAAGGAACAGTTCGAAGGTCATCATTCTCGGTCGCCCCATCAAATGCCAGCCTCTACAAAAAAGTCTAAGCGAGCACCGACAAAAAATCGCAGTTCTTCTCATTCGTCAAATGTTTTGCCGTTTCGCGCAAACTACGAGGCCAACAATGAAGCCCAGAAACAGAAGTCAAAAGCATCCGCAATGGGCACCTTAGAACGCCACCAAAATCACTCATCGCTCCGCCAATCAAGCGGAGCTGACTTTGCCCCTTCTGCCAATCATCCCGGATTCGAGGAAAACTAATTTATGGCTGGTGATTCGGATGCTTTGGCTAAAGAAACCCAGGTGCTTGTAAAACGAGTCGCAGAGATCGTCTCGCGCCAGGCAGGCATTCAGCTTGGACCCAAGCAAGCCAATCTTATCGAAAGTCGCTTGGCGGGTCGCTGGACTCGTCTGCGCCTATCCGGAGCCAAAGATTACCTTGCCTACCTTGAAGCCAATCTTGAGTCAGAAAGCGCTGCATTGCTATCGCTAATGACTACCCATCACTCTTTTTTCTTTCGCGAATTTAATCAATTTGAATTTTTACTTGATCATTGCTTGAACTCATTGATACAGCGATCGCGCCAACGTGGCGATAAAATAATTCGCATTTGGTCGGCGGCGGCCAGTCGTGGGCAAGAGGCCTACTCCTTGGCAATGTTTATGGACTTTCATCTAAAGCAAATGGCTCCCGAGCTAGATTTTGAAATTTGGGGAACGGACGTTGACCCCGAATCCATAGCTTGGGCCAGCAATGGGGTCTACCGTAGTGAAGATCTGCGGGACTTGCCCGAAAAGTACTTAGGTCATCATTGGATCAAAGGAAAGGGGGATGTGTTCGGATTTTCTAAAATTCGTCCAGAGATAAAGCGCAAGTGTAAATTCACAACTGCCAATCTCCTTTCCTGCGAGTCATTTCTCAGTGACAAAAAAGAATTTGACATCATCTTTTGTCGCAACGTCTTTATATATTTTGACAACCAGCAAATATTCAATTGCGTCAATCGTTTTCTTGTTCATTTAGATACGAAGGGATTTCTATTTCTGGGGGCTTCAGAGGCTTTATCCACCATCAACGCGGATAAGGCTTCACGGTCGATGCCTCATGATTCCAAACAATCGTCGCCACAATGGTCTCGGCATTCAACTTCCTCCCAGCCGTCTGCGCAACAATTCATGGCAATTGAAAGAAAAGGCCCTTCCGTTTATCAAAAACGAACGAACTCAGTTGGTGTTCTTATTGTTGACGACTCCAAAACTGTTCGCCAGCTCCTAGAAAAAATTATATCACAGGACCCCCAGCTCAAAGTGCTCGGCAGTGCCGAACGTCCATCCCAGGTGGAGGATTTAATTAATAAACTGAAACCTGACGTCATCACCTTAGACATTCACATGCCCGAAATGAACGGAGTGGAGCTCCTAGAAAAAATATTTCCCAAATACAAAATACCAACCCTTATGATAAGCTCAATTAGTAAAGAAGAAGGTCCGTTTGTTCTTCGTGCGTTGGAAGTGGGCGCATTTGATTATGTCCAAAAACCAGAGCTGTCGCAACTGATGGACGTCGGCAACTCAATTCGCGAAAAAATAAAAATGGCAGCCACATCTCAGCCCCGAGCGAAAACAGCAAGCAAACGAAAAGTCAAAAACCAAAATATTCCACTGGATCAACAAAGTCTAATCGTCATTGGCGCCTCCACCGGAGGAACTGAGGCCATTCGCCATGTCCTGGAGTGTTTGCCAGAGAAGATTCCGCCAATACTTGTTGTACAGCATATTCCAGCCGGATTTTCAGCAGCCTTTGCCAACCGTCTCAATGATCTACTGCCATTTGAAGTTCGTGAGGCAAAAGATCAAGACGTTCTCAGAGAGAACCTCATTCTAATTGCCCCTGGCGATTTTCAAATGGGCATTGAGAGTCGCAATGGAAAAATGACGGTACAAATTCGTGAGGCTCCCCATGTTAACCGCCACCGCCCCTCAGTGGATTATCTATTTCACAGTGCGGCTCAACTTTCGGAAAGGAGCATCGTGGCAGCGATTCTAACCGGAATGGGCAGCGATGGCGCCAAAGGACTGAAAGCACTGCGTGACAAAGGTGCCAGAACCATTGCCCAGGATGAGGCCAGCTCAGTGGTCTACGGAATGCCTCGAGAAGCAAAAAAAATAAACGCGGCAGAGTTCATCTGTTCACTTGACGACGTCGGCGCAAAAATTATGGAGTTGGTAGCCTGTCACAAGCCAATACCTAATGTGAAGAAAACTGGCTGAAATGTTTACTGACCAGGGCATTTGATCTCAGCACCAAGGCCTTAAGGGTGCACCTCTTAACCGCGGATAAACGGAGTTGAGTGAGTCGTGACAGCTTAATTCTCTCTCCATTTATCTTATCTAGCGATTTATGAGCTGACGAAGCATCGCCTTTCTGCTTATCTAGCCAAGCATGGTGCTATTAATGAAAGCTCAACGCTTGACCAAAACATATGAAATGGGCGAAGTGCAAGTCCATGCCTTGAAGGACGTCAGTGTTGATATCTTTGAGGGGGAGTTCATTGTTCTCTTGGGTCATTCCGGCAGTGGCAAATCCACCCTACTGAATATTCTGGGCGGCTTGGATCGCCCCACCTCAGGCGAGTTGTATTTTAAAGATCAGAATATGGCAGACTTTTCGGATCGCGATTTGACCTATTTTCGCCGCGAAAATATTGGCTTTGTCTTTCAGATGTACAATCTCATTCCTCGTCTCTCAGCTGAGGAGAATGTGAACTTGGTGACGGAAATTTCATCAAACCCCATGAGCTCCCTGGAGGCTTTAAAAATGGTGGGCTTAGAGTCACGAGCATCACACTTTCCGTCTCAACTCTCCGGAGGCGAGCAGCAGCGTGTGGCCATTGCTCGGGCCATTGCGAAACAACCACGACTTTTGTTTTGCGACGAACCCACCGGGGCGCTCGATGTGCAGACCGGGATTTTGGTTTTAGATGCTATTCAAAGCGTGAACAATAAATTAGGAACCACCACCATAGTGATCTCACACAATGTGGCCATTGCGGAAATGGCAGATCGGGTGATTCATCTGCGGGATGGGAACATTTCGGAAATTGTCGTGAATAAAACTAAGAAACCAGCCCGCCAATTGGAGTGGTGATGAACAAACGTCTCCTTCGAGAACTCCTGCATTTGAAGTTACAAGTGGCTTCTATAGCCGTGGTGGTCGGGATTGGTGTCGCGGTTCTGTTTGGCTTTTCTTCGACCTATGAATCTTTGAAACAAAGCCGCGATGCTTTTTACAAACAGTCCAACTTTGCCCAGTTGTTTTTGCGATTAAAAAAGGCTCCACAGTCAGTGGCCACACAATTGGAAAAAATGGAGGAGGTGATACGGGTTGAAACTCGCCTAGAGTATGAAGCTCTCTTGTCCATTCCCAATTTTGTCGAACCTGCTGTCGGGCACTTTATTTCTCTTCCCGACGGAGAGCAGCCCTCCATGAATCTGGTATTTTTAAAAAAGGGACGCCTGCCCTACGCCTTCTCGGAAGATGAAGTGGTGGTGACCGAAGGTTTTTTAAATGCTCATAAGTTTGATTTAGGACATCGGCTTTATGCTTCTCTCAATGGACGTCGTCGTTCACTTCGCATCGTGGGTGTGGGGGTTTCTCCAGAGCACATTTTTGCGCTCCAACCAGGCTCGCCACTTCCGGATGACTTGCATTACGCCGTTATTTGGATGAATCAATCCGCATTGGCGGCCAGCTATGATATGCGCGCCTCATTTAACAGTGCCGTTTTCGAAGTGGCGCCTGGAGTTTTATTGGAGGGACTGATTTCTCGCATTGATGATGCTCTGGCACGCTTTGGAGGCATCGGCGCTTTTGGCCGAGACAAACAGACCTCCCATGTCTACGTGCGCGAGGAGTTAAAACAACTGCAAGTTCAGGCGCTCACAATACCTATAGTGTTTTTTTTGGTCGCGGCCTTTATTCTCAATGTTGTCATGTCGCGAATGGTACGATCACAGAGAGGAGAAATTGCCACATTCAAAGCGCTCGGCTATTTGGATTCAGAAATTTCTGCCTACTATTACAAAGTGGCGCTGATCATAGTGGGCTTAGGTTCTATTTTTGGCTTAGCTTTGGGAGCATGGATTGGTGACAAAATGATCACGCTTTATGGAGAGTTTTATCATTTTCCCACGCTGACCTATGATTTTTCTTTATTCCATTTTTTTGTGGCTTTGTTGATTTCAGCAGTAACAGCCTCCCTGGGGGTGTCTGCATCTCTGCGAGGAATCTTCAAATTGGCGCCTGCTGAGGCCATGCGACCTCCAGCGCCTCATTTGTTTCACCGTGGGCTGCTTGAGCGGCAAGCTTGGTTTCAACTGTTAACCACACGTAATCGAATGCTGATCCGCGGAATCTCTGCCTTCCCTGGCAAAGCGCTTATGACCGGCCTGGGACTTGGATTTTCCATTGTGATTTTAGTGAGTGGTTTGTTTTGGCAAGACTGTATGGATTTTCTTCTTTTGGCCCAGTACTCCTTTGCTCAAAAAGAATCAGGCACCATCCAATTGACTCATGCGCTGAGTGCCAGCGCCGTTCATGAGGTGCGGCGACTCCCTGGCGTAATTGAAGCTGAGGGCTATCGAAACGCTCCAGTCAAAGTGCGCGCTCGAAACAGAGAAGAAACGACTTTAGTTAGAGGAATGCCTTGGGCTCCTCAACTCATGGGCTTAGTGAGTGAAGAACTGCATGAGATTCCACCACCTAAAAATGGAATTTTTGTGAGTGAAATTTTGGCCAACCAATTGGGAGTGACAGAGGGAGACGTCATCGAGGTTGAATTTCTTGAAGGCCGCAAACCAAAAGTATTTCTTGCTGTGGAGAAGGTCGTAGCAGGCTTGATGAACGTGGAAATTCTAACTTCCCGAAAAGTGCTGGCAAACATACTTAAGAGCGATGATTTGGTGGATCAGGTTCTGTTTCGCTCGTTCTCCAACCCTAATCTCTTGTACTCCAAATTGAGGCAGATGCCCAATGTACTAAGTGTCACTTACCGTGATAGTGCGCTGATTTTTTTTAAGGAAAACGCCGCCAAGTTTATATTGGTATTTGCCTTTATTCTTTCGGCCTTTGCCGGAGCTATTGGCTTTGGGGTTGCTTTCAACAGCATGCGAGTGGCTTTGGCGGAAAGAGATTGGGAGTTGGCTACACTGCAAATTCTGGGTTTTACAATTCCAGAAGTTTTTCGATTGCTCATAGGCGAAATCATTCTGTTAATGATTCTATTTTTGCCGGTGGGTTGGATGTTAGGGTATCTCAACGCTCGTTGGCTTTTAAACAAAATGAGTATGGATAATTTTCAGATTCCATTTGTAGTGGACCCTGCGACTTATCTTTGGGCCACCTTGATATTATTGACTTCCACCGCCTTGAGCGGAGTTGTAATTTATCGACTTGTGTCGAAGCTGGATCTAATTGCCACATTGAAATCGAGAGGATAGAGAATCTTATGACTAAGAAATATGCTGAGTACATTCGCATCCCTAGAAAGCTATTTTATGTTTTCTTAGTCTCAGGAATTGTCGCTTTAATTTATTGGTCATTGCGACCAGAATTTGCCCCCGTAGACCTAGGTGAGGTTTCAAAGGGGACCTTTCGCCAAGTCATTGTGGATGAGGGAGTGAGTTATTTTAAAAATCGATACACCATTTCGGCTCCAGCCGATGGCATCACTCCAAATCTGAATATCGAGGTGGGTGACAGAGTGCAAAAGGGTGAAGTTATTTTTAAATTCTTGTGGGACCGTGGTTTTGAAATGAAGTCACCAGTATCCGGCTTTGTCCTTCGCGTATTTGAAAAGGATCGTCGGCATGTTGTGCGAGGCACTCCTATTTTGGAAGTGGGAGATCCCAACAGTCTCGAAATTCACTCCAAAATTCTTTCGGAAGAAGTGATCGACGTCAAGGTTGGCCAAAAGGTGATTGTCAGCAATTGGGGTAAGGAAGAGCCCTTGGAAGCGGAAGTGATAAAAATTGAACCGACCGCTGAAGAAGAGGTTTCAGCTCTCGGAGTTAAAGAACAACGCGTGAACGTGCATATGAAACTCACATCAAAAAAAGAACTCTGGCAGGAATTGGGCGATGGCTTTCGAGTGGAGGTTTCTATTATTGTGAATGAGGTGAATGAAGCAAAGCTCATACCTGTAGGAGCTCTGTTTTCTTCTGACGGGCAACCAGCTGTTTATGTTTACCGAGATAAAAAGGTGCACTTAACCCCGGTTCAAATTGGTCACCAAAATCGTGAATTTGCACAACTGCAATCTGATCTTTTTCCTGGAACTCAGGTCGTACTCTATCCGGGCAGCAGCTTGAATGACGGAGACAAGGCCACTCCTAGAAAGAAGTAGCTCGATCTCAAAAGCTTCGGAGATAATCAGGCGTTGCTTGGAACTTGCTACAAGAACCAAACTGAAACCTCAAAGCTTCCGAAAATCATGGCGTTTGCTAGTGGATAAAGTGACTTTGATCGAAGAATTTCTTTGCTGAAGAAATGTAAATAGTAACCTGATTCGCACGTGGTTCAGCTTGTTCTGAGGCCTTTCTATGAAGGTTGGCTATTCTCTGAGAATGTACTAGGACATAACCTCTTGATTCCACAGGGATTGCCAAATTGATTCGTGAACTGCAAAAATGAGAAACCTTGGCAATTTTGAGAAAATATATATTATTAAAAGGATTGTCGACTGAGGTAGGACCACCATAATGATTTTAAGGCTTTGAGAATTTTAGAAGAAGCACGCTTAGTGCTGGCATCTCATAGTATCCAGATGCAGTCTGCGAAATTGCATCTGTGGTGTAAGCTTCAGATGTGACATTTTCAGCCTTTAGGATAAGTGCGTTGATAAGAGTATAACCACTAAATCCATTTAAAGTGAGATTCTCTTGATTAGATTTGTTACGATTGACAGCAACAACTGTTAACTGACTTTGGTCATTCGACTCAAAGGCGCTGGCACGAATGGAGTATGCCGTACCATCGCCACTGTTAGGCGATTGGCTAGTCACCTTTAGTGATCTTGATAGAAAGTAATTGCTGAGAACTTTATAAAGGCTTGCAACTGGCATCAATGTGTAAGTGGAATCTGAATTTAAGCGAATCGGATGCCAAACTGACGACGTCAATCCATATACCCAAAAGTTGGCCCGTTCGACACCAACAACCTGACTCGCCATCAACAGAAAATCTAAAGTCGTAATCGCGCCTACCCACTGCATAGCCAAATCAGGGTTTCCGAGTGGTGCTCCAGACGTGGAAGTCGGAATGGCATGAGCATGATCACCAATAATTGTTTTTAAATTCTGTCCCGTGGCAATTTGAATGAGGGACTTTAGGCTTGTTTCAGCGCTATCAACCCCCGGCGAACTACCTGGCATGGTCGGAACATTATCATAAAAGAAGTGAGGCGAAATTCCATAGGCCTTGCCAACAATGAGAGGCGAATTGATAAGCGTGGCATTCCATAGCGAGGAGGCGCTGCCGACCGCAGGCAATGTGATGAACAAACTAGAATCGATGGACAACATCGCGTTGATGATGGGCATGGCCGTCGTCAGATATGCATCCGCATCAAAATTGTATTCGCCTGGACTCCAGGGTTCATTTCCTATGTTCCAAATCTTTATCCCGTACGGATTTGGGTGGCCGTTTGCTGCTCGAACTGCCGCCCAATCGGTGCCACCACCTGGATTAGTGCCATTATTGATTGAATTAGAATACTCGACCCAATCAGCTGCAGATTGTGCGGCATCAGGGGCCGCCGTTGAAGGGTAAATATTGACCATTATTTGAATATCAATTGAAGCCACGCCCCTTTGGGCCATGAGGTGCATGAATTCGTCGAAGCCAAAAACCAAAGTTTGCGCCGGAGTGCCTGTCCCTACTATCTGCTGAGCGGTCCGAGTCCCTTGGGCGCCGATTGAGCCTTTCCAGTTCCAATTCTGATTCACAGAATTTGCTGGATACCGAACACTCGCAATTGGAAAATCTGACCAGAGGGGATCAATCAATGGCAAAACACCAGCATTGATTCCAGAATAATAACCGGCTGGAGTTGCTGCAGTGGCGCCGATGCCCATGCTGGTCCGGGCATCAAAGCTAATGCCCAACAAAAGAGACGCACTGGACATCTGGATGCTTGTCCTATCTAAGACTATTGAGGCATCGCCAGGCGGCCAAACTGAGGCTTCCGTCGATTCTTCTCTTGAAGTGCAAGCCAAATAGCTAAAAATGACAAAAGCAATTATCAAAAGAGATGCAATGGTTGACGGCGGGCGATTTTTGATATTTTCCCCTTTTTTTCAATATCTTACTCTTCTCTTAAGGCATTTTTACAGTATCATCGTTGCAGTGTCTCTGTAAGTAATTTCTCGATTATACAATTTCTGTCATCAATTGTTGGATCTTGGTCTTTGAAAGAATGTTTGCTCGTGAATAAATTTCGTCATCGACCTTGGTCCCAAAATAAAAAGAGATTGCACTGATCCCATGTAAAGCTGTTGGAATAAGGATACTAGTCTCAAAATGTGTTCTGAACCCAATCAGCTGTTTGTCTCTTTTGCAAATCACGATATTTTCTTTATCCCCAAGTAGACCTTCATGAGACGATTGAATCGCAATCGACCTATAGGTTTCATAAAATCGATAAGAATTTTTCTACCAAGTCGCCAGTTCTTTTGCGACCTCCTCTGTGGTGCTGGAGCTATTTAACAGCTCTCGCCATTCGGCGAGATTGAGGGGCTGGTCAATGCAAATTTTGATTTCGCTGAAATGGTCGACCAAAGTCACCATGTGTTTTTCAAACCCATTAGGCAAATGGTCTTCTTGCCAGGGGGCTTGTCCCTCGCTTAGTTGAAACTCGCGAGGCGAGTGGCGTTTGATTCATGCAATTTGCTTTTTCATTTTCACATTGTCAACATGATTTTCTGTCAATGTTCTGAGTCTGATCCATAAGGCAGAAAAACCTTTGTATCTCGCATCTCGTAGCGCCCAAAACAACCCTCTGGCTTTGTTGGCCTCATCTCAAAGGGCAGCCTCAATGTTGCGCCAATTATGGATGGCGCAGCGAATGCGGATAGCTCCTCAATTTTTTTGGCGGTGGCCTTAACCCATTTTTGCGACACCGAACTCCTTTTAATACCAAAGGAGTTGGCAATCTTGAGAACTCCTTTTTCATAGTCCCGCTGGGAGACTTTCTTGAGACCCTCTGTGAACACGGCCCGCTCAAAGAGCTTCGGGTTCTGAAAGTCTTGATATGTCTGCAGGCGAACCTCTTTGCCGTCCTTGCCGCGAACTCTGGGAATCTCCAAGGCCACGTGCTGATTGGCCATGATGATAGATCCATTTTGTGAACCCCAGCGGTGATTAACCTTCCCGTGTTGGTATCGGTCACCACAGAGCTGGTTAACCTCACTTTCGCAATCTGCAAGGAACGCCTGCACTGCTGGAGGCAGTAATGCCAAAACTAACAGATGCTGCGAGTCGAGTGGGCCTTCCATTCCATCAAATCGATCCGCAATAATGTCCGATTTTTTTTGCATGCTTGAGTGCCAGTCGCCTTTTAAAGAATTGCCACTTGATCGCCTTAAGTTTACCCGCTAGCGTTCTTCAGGGAGGAATGAAAATGCTAAAAAGAGCACTTATTGTGATACTTTGTGGCCAGAATGTAGCGTTCGCAAACACTCTTATAATTGAAGGAAAGCACTATTCGGTCTCCTTAGAGCCTACAAGGCCAAAAGTTTGTGGCGAAATTGGCGGTCCAGAGTATGCTGCAAATATATTTTTACTGTCCTCTGCACAGGGACTTGCTGAGGAAACCTATAAAGCTAAATGTGAACTTCAGCCAGATATGGATTGCTCACAGCATGCAATTAAGAAGTATGGAATTCAGGCTGTATTCTCATCAATTAGAGAGTTTCCGAGCCGATTTAGTTCTGCGGGATGTGCTGCACTTAGAGGAGAATGTGAGAAATCTTGCATAGCTTCCAACGCATTTTCCAAGGAGCAGTGTAAGGTGGAATGCGACCAGTTCGAAAAATGGACTCGTGGTGCGTACTGAAAAATCCAATTTTTTCCCCCTAAATAGAAATTCAGAGGGTTGGCAAATTTTTGCTTGAATCACCGGTAAACTTTTAGGGATAAGAGACTTTGACGGGCTCTTGATCTCTGGGAATCCAGTCGCCATAAAATTGTAGGGTGCGTGAGGCCGCTATGTACTCCCAACCGTTTTGTTGATTTCGAGGAACTTTGGTTCCTCTCATTTCGACCGAAATCTGCGATATGTCTTTTGGTGTATTTGCTAATGGAAATTTTAGCGTGCGACTGATGATGTATTTTGAAAGAAACTCTAGACTTTTACTAAAATCAGTACAAAGATTTAGATTCACGCCACCTGTAGCCGCTACCAATTCGAAGTAGCGTTTCCCGATCTTCCGCTTTTTACCCCCAAGCTCGGTGCGGCAGGCTTCGTCCAATATTGCAATGCTGTGCACGCTGACCTTATCTGCAGATCCTTTGTAGCCGATGAGGGCCTGGCTGTATTTTTTGGGATCATGCAAATTGGGATCAGCGTAAGGATTGTAACTCATGTCTGCCCAGTACTCTTCATCATGACTCAAATCATCCTCATCGCTAACAATGATGACGGCAAGGTGTGCGTCAGATCTAGTCAGAGAGGTGTTTCTTCTGTCTGCCAATGTCGATAGTATAGATTGAAAGGCGCGTTCATCACTGTAGCCTGCCTCCCCCTGAAGAATATTTTTCATAAAATTGGTCTTCAAATCTACCGTTCTGTTCGAAAGAATCGCTAGGCCGGAGTCCCCTTTGACACCACCCTTTCGCAGCAGACTCATGTTTCGATCTGAGCCATACTTAACGCGATAGGCGTCTGTGGTTGTCACTCCCATCTGAAAGTCATAGTTGAGTGCAGTGAAGTCTTGAATGAAAGAGTCAAAATTATCGGCAAGCTTTTGCTGTGATGACTGCATTGTCGTGGAATTGTCGATCACCCAAAGAATATCAATCTGTTGACCGTCAGCTTTGCCATAGAGAGTTTCGTGTTGCCACTCCACGGCAGGAGGCGGTGGAGGTGGAGGCGGAGGTGTAGGCGGAGGTACGATGACAGATGGAACGTCTTTGACCTCTGCGAATTTAACTTTAGTACAAGCGATAGCGCCCAGAAGGAGCGCAGACAATAGCAATGCCCGAAAACCCAACCCTAAACCCATGACCAACCTCCTGAGGACTTAGATCGGTGGTCTGGCAATAAACTAAAGTCTGGGATGAGCTTTTTTTTACATTTACTTTTGCTTCAAAGATTTTCGTCAATTTCCTCGACAAGGTTCAGTGTGATCTTTTAATCAGTCTGTCGAGTATTTTTGCGAAATTCCAGTGAAAGCCAATGTCAGTGATGATTCCGTGAACTTTTCCTACATAGAATGCAAATCGATTTCAGTCCGTGAAGCTGAATTCAGGCGCCGCATGCGCTACTCTTCCCAATTTTTACGACAAAGCTTCTTTCTAAAGGCATTTTCTCAATGACAGCGCTACCAATAAAAACAGCATGCTAAATTAGCCTCTCAGAAAATCCAGAGTACAATACAGAGAAAATTAGTTCAGAGGCCCCTGCGGTCTTTGCTTGAATGACCTAGTGAAGGCTCTCGTCCCAGATATAAACGAATCGTCCATTCATTGAGGTCTCTACCTTATTTGTGCCGATCGAGCCCAGACAGCACAGCCTCTCATTACAAATTTTTTCAAGGTTGCTAAGCAATATATTGGCGATTTTTACAGTGATGACCAATTGGGATCTGGTGCAAATAAATTTGCTACAAAAAATTTTGAAGAATGTGAGTTGAGTCGAAAGCCCCCCCCCAAGTTTCAGGAAAGATGTCGCATTACCTAAAAATAACATGGGGCGAGATTTGAGAA
>CAYMBJ010000082.1:0-16677 GCA_964388665.1 uncultured Pseudobdellovibrionaceae bacterium
TGGGTGGTCAAATGTGGTGAAACCGGGGTGGTCAGATCGGTGAAATCGGACACTCTTCTGAAAACAGTGAATCCCTCTATGCCGTCGATGCAGAGGTTAACGTTTTGCCTATTGTGGCTGTGATCAAAGAATTGGTGATCGAAAAGCGTGCAGAGCTCTCAGATGTTCAGGGGCTGAATATTGATCTCTCGTTTTCGCAAAACTCTGTTGATAAGTGTGTTCGGCTTAATCTGATGGAGTTGAAAAGGCATTTTTCAAACTTGATCAAAAATGCCGTGGAAGCGACTGAAGGGCGTGATCTTCGCGAAATTCGCGTTGCCATCAACACCATTGGTTCAAATATAGAAATTTGCATTTCTGACTCGGGGGTGGGGATTCCAACTGAAATTGCCAACTCTGTTGGAATCAAGGGTTTCACATTTGGTAAAGAAAATGGTAGTGGTCTTGGGATTTACTTTGCCAAAGAGTCGATCAAGCAATGGGGAGGGGAGCTCAGGGTTGCGAATGCCGAGCCATTTGGCGCAAAGATTTCCATCACACTTCCAATCTGCCAGGCTCCTGATTGGTTCACTGCTAGCGTTTCGCCAACATCTGGCCAAAAAGTCGTTATTGTTGACGACGACAGCTCAATGTTTGCCAGGTGGAAAGATCGGCTCAGCGACTTCGGTGGTGATTTTGCCTGCTTCAAATCAGCAACTGAATTCAGGCATTGGTTCGCGGCTGGCGGTCAATTCGAAGATTCATTAGTTTTCCTATTTGATTACAATCTGGATTCGCAAAACAATGGCATAGACCTCATAAATGGCTTTGGAATTTGCAAAGAGTCTGTATTGGTCACATCTGGATACAAAGATGAGGCCATCCAGGCAGCAGCCATTGCGACCGGAGTAAAGATTGTTCCTAAAGTCCTCATTTGAATTTGTGGTTTTCAAAAATGCTGACATTGGAGTACCTTGAGTTAGAATCCACTTCCTCTCCGACACCAATAATGACCGAAAGCAATGTTGCCAAGTCGGTGACCTATCTTCTTGTGAGTAATAGAAATTGATTAATGCCCCATTCTTCTCGAAGGTGTTTTCCATACCAAGAAATTACTTCGGTAGACTTTCCCAATACAGAATCTGGAATTTTAGTGCCATTTACTTCGGCTTGAGATCGAATTCGTTTTGCGAGCACCTCAAGGGAGATCTCCTGAGATGAGTTCTTACCGTCCCTCGCAATTTGAGAAAAAAATGAAAATAAGGTAGATGGACTTCTTGCTATCAGTTCAATTTCTGAGTGCCAAGCAATATCTCCCCCGCAAGACGAATATGAATAATAGTGCTCATGTTTATCAACTCGTACATGGGGTTTAATCGAGACATGGCTTCTTAAAAAAAAGGTCTGCGAAATAGACGAAGGAAGATAAAAATGTCGCCGTGAAATTGGAGGGCGATCGTATCTTTCAATAAACAGCTGAGCATCACGATAATTTGCATCTATCAATGATGATCGATAAATGCCCTTGTCCAAAAACAAAGGCGCAACATAACTTGCGAACTGATGATCCGCAGGAGAATGATGTGAAAGAAGGATGTTGTGTTGAAAATCGGTGGCGAGCTTTGCTTTTTTTCTTAGCTCAAAATATAAAATTGGATCGCAGTCTAATTCATATTCCTCACGCATTTTTCTAACGTCATACGCTCGTCCTCGTGGTTTCCAGTTTCTATTGGGGACATCCTTCAAGGATTTCATCCCTTTCGATGCTTTAAACTGAAGGTAAATCAATGCTCCATTCCAATTAGTTGATTTGTCTGCGCCCGTTAAATTTTCATCCACTGTGTTTAGAACATATGAGTCGGATCCACTGGGAGTAACAAAACCAAGGAACGTTGAGATAGTTGTTTCAACATCTGCCTCACGAATATCACTATAAATTTCATATTTTAATTTTACCATTTCTGATCTCCACTACATAGACATTGCTTTATCACGAAGACCTCTTTTGCAAGCCACATAAATTTTATCTACAACGTTACCTAGGCTTTCATTATCTTCAGCCAATGTCGTCAATAAAGCCAGTACTTCACGCAGAGATTCATCATCAGAAATTGAAGACTTAACTCCCCTCTCAATATCCTGAATCATTCGTTTACTTGGCTTTTTTAAACGTGGATATAAAACTAGTTCAAAATGTGCCAGTTTTTCTCCCAATAGATAGATCGCCAACTCCTCTCCTTCGAGAGTTGCATTGATGCTTGTCAATATCCCAGTAAGTGTTGTTACTTTCCGATCAACCTCAGGCCATCCAATTTCACTAGAGATTTTTCCATACGCTGTGTCAATGCAAAGAGATTGAATCTCGTCAGCCAATATCTTTATCTTTTTTGATTCTTCATCATTAAAGAGAATGGGCGCTGCTGTTTTTACTATATTTATTAGTGTTGAAATCTGCTCAAGCCTTTCACCAGCTATCAAGCCGAATTCTCCAAAAATTAGTTGGATATACTCATTGAGATAGAGTCCCAAATATGAAAGCTCTAAAATCACAATCAGTCGAAATTTTTTCTGTGTTTTTGGAGCTCTTGAGCCAAAATCTGGAAAATGTTTACAAAAAGCTTCATCATTTCCTGCTAGGTCGCTAACGATGTCATCCCAAAATGTAATGCCAACTGCAAACTTACCGTTAGCAACTCTTTTTGGGGAAATATCTCTGACATGGGCTTGCAGACTTGCGTCTCTTTCTGTGGAAAGGGCTAGGATAAATGTGCTTGGAGCTGGCTTAAATTTCTCAGCTTCTTTAATAGCCACTTCAATAAAAGATATGGTTACAGTGTCACTATAGTTTTTACATTCGATAGCAATTAAGCGGCCATATTCATCATGTCCGTAAATATCAACTCCATGCTGCGCTTGCCCTTGTCTTCCGTGCAAAGCCATATCAGTTGAATTGAATCTCAAAGCGACTGCATCTTTTGTGACAACTTGAAACTCCTCCCAACTTTTTGGCGCAGGTATCTTTAGCATTGTTTTTGTCGGCATTCCATCTCCTTGCAACTCGACATGTTCAGTTTAGGCCGGAAACGAATTCTAATCCACCGGAAGTATTTGCCAAAATTTAGCTAGACTAAAGGTGGTATTGGGATATCAAGAAACTTCCGATTAGCGACTAATGGAATACTTTTTGGGAGTTGTTATCATTGCAGCTGGCGCGATTTTAGCTGTCTTCACATTTAAACGATTTTTCAATAAGAATGCAAGGAGCCAAAGGGAACTCAACAGATACCTAGATCAGCCGCTCTCGAACGAGGAAATTGGAAGATTCTATGAGCGTTACATCGGACACCTATATGAAACTGAGGGATATGATGTTGTATATAATGGAGCAATCAATGGCCACGCCGATATGGGCCGTGATCTGATCGCAAAGTGTCTCGATGAAGTCCTTGTAATTCAAACTAAGTGCTGGTCCAAAAATAAATGGATTTTTGAAAAACATATTTTTCAGCTTTTCGGTTCGATGATACATTTCAAACGCACGTCAGAAAAAAGCGGTCGTCCGACGAAAGCAGTGTTTTATACCACGGCACTGTATAGCGATGTTGCGAAGAGTGCGGCGCGAGTGCTCGGGGTAGAGTTGAGGACGGAAGAACTCAATCGATCCTATCCGATGATAAAGTGTAGCATTTCCTCGGAAGGGAACAGACTTTACTATCTTCCATTTGATTTGAACTATGACAAGATCAAAATTGATCTCCATCGGGACGAGCACTTTGTTAAAACCGTCAAAGAGGCGGTTGACAAGGGATTCCGCCGCGCTGGATAGCCCGCGAATGCTCCAAACTCCATCGAAAAATGACCGACCAACTTCTGAACTGAAGATTCTCAGTTTCTGCAATTGAGAATAAATAAACACTGATCATATCCATTCACATCGATCCGATTGGCGGATTCCCGCCAAATGACTATCTGAATTTCTCTCAAAATGCGCCGAACTCCGCCAACGCATTCGACGTGCGTACAGGTGCGGATTCAATTTTTTCTCAAATTTTCAAACATTTATGTGAAGTGTGGCCCGGTGGATCTGGGATTGCAGCTCTAGGACGGCATCAGAGGGGTTTTTCCTCCGATGCAATCTCTAGGAGGTGCAATGGAAAATAGCGATCAAGATACAATGGCTTGTGATTTTACAAACAGGCCACTGATTGAACAGGGGCCTGAAGCGCAGGACGGGGAGCCGACACACATCTGGAAAATATGTGGTTACACCGACGGCAAAAAGGAAAAGGCGAGAAGATTTCAACTCGTAAAACCAAATCGAAAGGAGGGTGGTTACGATGAAGAAATTGAAGAATGTGATTTCTAGAGTTCTAGAATACATCGATGCGGAGGTGGACCAGGCCGCGAGAATCGAAAGGCAAATTCAAGAACAGAAAATGAAATTCCTCTATGGCACAGGAATTCGGTGCTTATGAGCGCGAGGAAAAGTTTTGAGATGGAGAAGCCATCAGAGATGGTCGGTGCAAACTTGGTAGAAATTCTGGAGGAGGCTTCTGAAAGAATTCGCTCCCTTTATCGGGCTGAGACTGGCCGGGAGCTTTCAACCGAGGTGATTTCTCTCACCTTTGAAGACGGGAGAATTGCGGAGATCTGCACTGACGTTAATGAAATTTTGTTTGAAATGTAGGAGGTCTATGAAAGACAACAACGCATTGAAATTTGATGTGGTCACTGGCGTCCCATCAGGAGAAAAGCTCTCTAGCGAAATGCCAGCGGGATATTCTCTTCTGATTGAAGGGAATCGATACTATGTGATGCGACTGCATCTGTTCAAAAACTACTTTTTTGTGGTGAAAAATCAAGGTCCGGAAGATGAGTACACGGTCTATCGGAGCAAACTACCAGAGAAGTCAGTATTTAAGAATCCCATTGGGACTGCGACTCTTCGCCAGGACTTTAAGTTCTATCTTGAAATCGACATCCCTTTGCTGGGCTGCCCGGTTTATATGAGCCTTTTCCCGAGGCAAGAATAGATGAGATGTAGATATTTGATACTTCCGATTTGTGCGATTGGGCTGATCGCTCTTTGTCCAGAACTGGGCTACGCCAGCGTGGAGTCCACGTTGTCCAACATTCAAGATAAGTTGGTATCTACCATTTTGCCCCTGGCTGCAATTCTTGGGCTTGTGTTTGCTGGAATTTCTTTTGTCATGGGGTCTCCCTCGGCGCGAACGCATTTAGTGCTAGCAATCATTGGTGCGTTTATTGGCTTCGGCGCTCAGAGCATTGTGTCTCTCATTCGAAGCCTAGTGAACTGAATCTGGAAAAGGCGAAGGTCTTCGCCTTTCTCTTTTTTTCGCGAGGAGGAACTTTGGAACTGCGAACAACATCCGTAAGCAAATGCTTGGACAAAAAACTCAAGATCATGGGATTTGAAGTTTTAGACCTGTTTGCCATGTTTTTGACGATTTCGATTCTGAATTTTATTTTTGGAAATACAATCTTTAAATTGGTCTTGGTTTGGCTACCCTCATTGATTGTTGCTGGCATATTGTACTTTGGGAAGCGCGGAAAGCCAGATGGTTATCTTATGCACTGGCTGCGGTATCAATATTTTGCGGCGACCTATTCGGCTTTCCCTGACTCTGACAATTGGGTTCCGCCCCCACGGGTCATCGCTGAGCAAGGCAATCGAGATGTGGCATGAGGAGTGACCTGATAGGAAAAATTCAAATCTGGGGGTTTGAAGGTGATCTGGTTATATTCAATGATGGGTCCCTTGGATTCGGACTAGAACTATCTTGCTTGGATGTTTCGACTTGGAATCCAGATCGTATCAACGGTTTGGCCACTAGCTTGGATCAATTCCTCAATGGCCTGCCACCACATATTGATCTTCAGTTTGTTCAGGAGATTACTTCTGGCAATGCAGAGAGTTTCGATGGCCATGAAGGATTGGCGCGGGGCTGCGATAGTGAGTGCACCCAAGCGCTGATTCAAGGGCGGACTCAGATTCTTCGAGAAAGAGATGAGCGAGGGGAAATTCCAGTGCACAGTTTGAAACTCTTTGTGCGGCGTCCATCGCGACCATTGATGTATCGCAAGAGTTCATTTTTCTCAAAGACAGAGCTGTATCCTGAGATTGCAGAAATTGAGTTTGGTCAGGAAGTGAACGAAACGCTTGCTCTCTTGGACAGCATTGAGCACAACTTAAGGAGCCTAGGGCTTTTGACCCGTCAGTTGTCACAAAAGCAATTTCTAAAGCTAGTCTATGAACAATGGAATCCGGGGCGCAAATCTCAAATAGGTATGGGTCTCTATGATCCTGAGTACATTCCGCCAAGTCTCCTGTTTTCAGATGTGTCCATCTATGAAAATGGATTTTCTATTGGCGAGGTTCATCATCGCCTGATCAGTCTCAAGATTCTACCTGAGATGACATTTTCGTCGATGGCTCAAGGCTTACGAGAGCTGCCGTTTGGATCAAAATTGTTTTTGTCAATTCATGTTCCTGAACAGCAGAAGGAGTATGAATCACTGCAAACGCAAAGGCGAATGGCCTTTGCAATGGCTAGGGGAAAGAGATCCGGTGTTGCCGACCTTGAGAGTGAGGCGAAGCTTCAGGATATTGAGGAGCTCTTGGCAAGTCTCATCTCGCAAGGGCAAAAAATATTTGATGTGAGTCTGCAAATCTTGTTGGTGGGAAATTCTGAGTATGAAGTCCAAAGTCAGATTGGTGCAACGCTCGCCAAAATCAGAGAGTTGTCGGGGGCGGAGGCCATGCAAGAGACCCTGGCAGCCTTTGACATCTTTTGTGATCTCGCCATCCCCAATGCTCGATGTTTTGAACGCCAAAAGAAAATGAAGACAACCAATCTGTCTGACTTTTTGCCCGTCTTCGGTCCCTGGCGGGGACATACTAGTCCGAGTATCCTTTTGAGGTCTCGACTGGGATCTTTGGTCAATTTTGATCCCTTTTCTAGCGAACTTACAAATCACAATATGCTGGTCAGTGGTGGTAGTGGCAGCGGCAAATCGTTTTGCGCCAATATTCTATTGCTTCAGCTTCTGAAAGAAAATCCAAAGGTGTTCATTGTCGATATTGGAAACTCCTATGGTCGGCTTTGTGAGCTTTTGGGGGGTGAGACCATAAAGTTTGGTTTGGATATGGCTTTGGCCATCAATCCATTCGACTTGCCCGCGGGCTCGTCCATCCCTTCGGGCGAAAAGGTAAAGTTTTTGGTGGGAGTTGTCGAGCTGATGACCAAGGAAGAGGGAGCGAGTGGCCTAACCAAATTGGAAAGAGCAGAACTCGAAGAAGCCATCATCAAGTGCTACGAGAAAACCCCGACGCCTCGTCTTTCTGATCTGAAAACAGAGCTGGTTAATCATTCTGAAACCAGTCTTCGGCTGCTGGGTCGAATTCTCAACGCTTGGACTGGTGAGTCGACTTATGGAAAGTTCCTGGATCGCCAAACCAATGTTCACCTGACCAAATCATTGATCGCATTTGATTTGAAGGGCTTGGAAGCCGCACCCGATCTGCAAGCGATTGCTTTGTTTTTGATAACTGATTTGGTTTGGCGGGAAGTTCAGAAGGACCGAGGCACAAAAAAGATTCTGCTCTTTGATGAGTGTTGGCAGCTTTTAGAGAACGAAGCTGGCAGCACCTTTATGGGCAATGTCTTTAGAACTTTTCGTAAATACTATGCTGGTGTGATTGCAATTTCTCAGGACATTGATGATTTCGCACGGAGCAAGGTTGCTAGTGCCATCTTACCAAATTCTGGCACCAAATGGGTCTTGATGCAAAAAGGGGCTAATCAACAGCGATTGGCTGAAGTGCTTCAGTTAAATGAAGCGGAAGCCCACCTGATAACGACTTTAAGTCAAGAGCGCGGAGTGTATTCCGAAGCCTTCTTGATGACAGGAGACCATAGATCGGTCGTCGCCATCGAGCCCACTCCACTTGAATATTGGATTGCCACCACGGACCCTCGGGATGTCGCGCACTTTGAGAAAATTCGCTTGGAAAATTCTGATCGCAACACATCTGAAGTCCTTCAGCAGCTGGCGCAGACCCATCCCTTTGGACTGGCCAGTGATGGCTAGTTCCCAACATTGAAAGGAGATTTTTTGTCACTATGAAAACGAAAAAATTGGCTTCCCTTGTATTGGGAGCGTCTCTTAGTTTTTCATCCATTTCGAAAGCAAGTATCTTTGGCGAAGAAACCGCTGTTTTGATGCAAATTTTGCAGCAATCCATTCAGCAGTATGTTGAGTTGCAAAAGATTCTCAAAACCGGCGGCGACACATTGGGCCTATTGCAAGACATCAATCGCGGAATCAATGATTCACTGGGGTTGCTCGAAACCATTAAGCCAGGTGTCGATCCGGGACTCTATAGAGAATTGCAAAGCACCGCGGAGGTATTGAGAAAGATAACCGGCGCCTATGGCAAGGTTGAAGAGTCGCCTGACAAGGGTGTGCAACAAGATACGGACCAGCAGATCGCTGAAGCGATCGCCTTGAACAATAGTATTTATGACTACACCAAAGACATTGATCAAATTGGCGAAACCATTAAGTCCTATTCACACAGTGTGTCCCCTGGTGGAGCCCAGAAGCTAACGGCCCAAAGCTTAGGGGTGATGATTCATGTAATGAATGAATCTTTGCGGGCGCAGGCGACCATGCTGAAGATGCAGGCCATGGGCCTATCCATTCAGAACAAAAAAGACAAAGAGTTCACCAAAAACACCTTGGCCATCACTGAGAGCCTGAAAAGTTCAATGCAAAATCAAAGATCTGATTTTTCAGTTCCGAGATTTTAAGGTGAATGTCGATGTTTGCTGATCTGAGTTGGCTTGCAGAGCAGGCCAAGGTTGTCCATGGAGTTTTCTTCTCCTATTTCTTCTCTTTCGTGACGATTTTTCTGATTGTGGGAGTTATCGTCGACTATTTCAAACTTCCCCTGGGCGGAACGCCAGGGTTTGCTGTTTTGTTAGGGCGAGCTCTGGTCGCCTGTGTCTTACTTTATGCTTATCCTGAAATCTCCAATGCCTTTGCAGATGTCGTAGATGCAGTGACAAATCAACTTGGCGGTCTCAATGATTTCAATTTGGTGCTTGAGAAGATGGGAGAAAAGTTGAAGGACCTGACGTGGTCCTGGATGAGCTTCAAAGAATCGATCATTGGCGTGCTGTCTTATTTGTCGTTCTTCCTTCTTTATATTTCGGTCTATGCGATTCAAGCATTCATGATCTTTGCATGGACACTTCTGTTTGTCTTTTCGCCAATTTTGATTTCGCTCTTCGTCCTTCCAGCGACGGCTGGTGCAACAAGATCTCTTTTTGTGAGCCTTTTCGAGGTGGGCATGTGGAAAGTGGTGTGGAGTGTCCTAGCGACTTTGCTCTGGAGTTTTGCATTGTCTGAAATCAATAGCGGCGCGGAGATCAATTTTCTAACGGCGATTTTCCTCAATCTCATTCTCGCCGGTTCCTTGTTGCTCACGCCCATTGTTGTCAGCGCTTTGGCCGGAAAGGGAATCTCTTCATTGGCAACCGCGGCAGGTGGAATTGTTGCTGGGGCGACTATGTCGGGGCCAATTGCTTTTGCCAATGCGGCCAAAGCCAAAGTTTCGAGCTCCTATCGAGGCGTCACTCACATCGGTGGCGGTGTCATCAACCGAGCCAGTTCGCTCAAGGCATGGGCTTCAAAACAAAAACCTTCGACACCTGGAGTGTCGAAATATCAAAAGGGTAAAGGAGGCTTATGAGATACCCACTAGCCTGGGCCGAAACGGCCATGCAAAATTCTATATTGAAATTCTGTCTTTTGCTTTCAGTGGTCTTAACTGTTGCGTTTGCCGGTGTCGCTGCCATGCTTTCGTTAAAGGCACCGATTGTTGTTGAGCGAGCTTGCTTCTCGCGAGTTTTGGCATCGGCCTCTCAAGAGCACACTCATCAGGAGATCGAATCATTTTTGCGGATCGCTCTTGAGAAACGCCTTTCGACCGATGCAAAGGGATCTTCAACTTTGTGGTTGTCTCTGGCAGAGGAGCAAGCCAGGGGCAGCGAAAACAAGGCTTATGAGCAAAAGAACATTCAGCAACGAATCCTAGTGAATAGTATTCAAGTGCAGGGTCGAACAGCCACAGTCGAAATCGACCGGATTCTGTCGGTGGGCAAGGTTAAGTCAGTGGTGCCAGCAATTATTTTGGTGCAGATGTCTTCGATTACAAGAAATGAGGTCAATCCTTACGGCTTACTCATCGAAAAGATTGAGCTCAAAAAGGAGGGAAAATCTGATGCCAGAAAGAATTAAGTTCTATCTGATTGTCAGCAGCTTGGTGCTAGGTTCGCTGCAACTCCAAGCGGGTGAGGTTCGGCGGCTGCGCCTGAACTCAGAAACTGTTGCCGAAATTCGAGTTTCGACAAAGGGCACTGTTCTGAATTTTCCGACAAAGCCACAGAAGGTGATATTGGGTCGAAAAAATAGCTTTGGCTTGGAGTATGTCGAAAATGACATTGCCATTTCGCCCATGACAGTTTCGGCAGCTTCAAATCTAACCGTCTATCTGGATGGCCGTCGCTATACATTTCGACTTGTAACATCTGAGCGTCGTGGTGACGAAATTGTTTTGATCAGAGACAGCTTGGAGCGGGCTTTAAGAGTGAAGTTAAAATGAAAACTTCATTGATTGAAAAGCTTGAAAATATTTTTTTTGAAGAGAAGGGGCAGAAGCGAGTTCTCAACAGAAAGCTCTTGCGAAGATTGGCCTGGGTTTTTGGTGGCGTGAGCGTGGTGGCGGTATTGCTTGGGGAGCCCAAAAACACGATTCAAAGAAAGACGGCCTTTTTGCTCGAGACTCTACCAAGCCGAGAACAGACGGTCGCGATTCCAGCTTTCCAAGAGAGTGCAGCCGCAGTAACTATTGTGATGAAGAAGCCCTTGAGGCAGCCAGCGCGGCTGCCTGGGCCATCCTTGATTCATCGACCTGGAGCAAACGAGATTCTGCCCGGAACGATTGTGCGCGGGCGGCTGCAGACTTCAGCGACCGATGGTCCCGTAAAGGTTGTTTTAGAGGAAGATCTGTTAGTCGACGGATCCATTAAGCTACCACAAGGTACGGTACTGATCGGCAAAGGTCAGAGTCTGGACTCTCGAGTCGGAATCAAATTTTCAAAGGCTATCGTTTCAGGGAGTGAGGTCCTTTCTGTAAAGGCCGTGGCGCTAGATGCGGAAGACCAGTTGGTCGGACTTCAGGCTTCAAGTGTTGGCGGGGAAAGCGTTCGACTGGGGGCTTCTATTGGATTGAATTTTGTCGGCGGACTTGCAGAGGGTCTAAAAGACAGAACCGGAATCAATGGAGCCATTGTCGAGCAAAGCACTCCGCGAAATGCATTTTTAAATGGAGCCTCCAAGGCCACTCTCGAGCAGGCTCGCACACTGATGGAAGCGCAAAAGAATAGAAAATACTCTTTGATGGTTGAGGCCGGCACTCCCATCTTCATTTTTTTCAATGGAGAAGATTGATGGCACAGTCAGGCGTAAATCTCTATCTAAAAACCTTTTCTGAGTTTAAGATTGAAAACTTTTTTCAGTTTGTCTCTCTTCCATTTGTTGGATTGTATCATGGAGTCAGGTACCGACTGCTGCCAATGGATGGCCTTGTCCTAGCGTCGTCAGCACTGTGCGCGATTCACAATTTAGGATTGGACATTTACGTCTTCAACTATCTGCATCTGATATGGCTGTATCCAAGAACCTTGCTGGCGCATCTTGCTTGGAATGGAATTTACTTTGTATGGCCATATCTTGCCTGGGGCTTTTTAGAGGGAGGCCGAAGGCTGCGATTTAAAAAAAGCCTTGAAGAGATTTTGACTACAGCTGGTCTCAAGAGTCCCCTCGGAAAGACACCCCAGGTTTTGGGAATGTACCCATTGGATGAGTCGACTACGAAATTGGTATTGAGCAAGATTTCATTTTCCATTGATGATTTTTTTAAAGCCAAAAATCGAATTGAAAGCGGGCTCAGGGGATTTATCGACGACATCAAGGAGAACCGCACAAGGGGGGCTGTCGAGATTATTTTTTCAACTCTCAGCATGCCCACCTCAATTCGATTCCGCAATGTCACCGACAAGGGCCGAGAGTCCTTTTTGGTGGGCGCGACAAGAGCCAATGATGTTTGTGGTGATTTAGACAGGACGCCGCACTTGCTCGTGGCGGGGCAAACGGGAGGGGGGAAGTCCACTTTTCTGCGAAACTTTATCACGACCATTTATTTAAACTCTAAAAATGCTCGCTTCACACTCATCGATTTAAAAGGTGGCTTGGAGTTTCAGATTTTTGAAGGTCTACCGCGAGTCGAGGTCTTGCCCAATTTGAATCGTGCTGTGGACACACTCAACTCGCTTGAGTCTGAGTTAAACCGTCGTGTTGATCTGTTGAAAAAATGCAAAGCCAAAGACATGGACGAACTGGCAAAAAAAGAGAAGGGGAGTTCCTTTATACACTCTCGGCGAGTCATAGTGGTAGATGAAGCGGCGGAATTGTTTTTAACTGGCGGAGGCAGTGAAGCATCGAAAATCATCCAAGCCCGTAGGATTTTGAGCCAGATTGCGCGCAAGGGTCGAGCCGCGGGAATGAATTTGGTCGTTGCGACTCAGAGACCTGACTCACGGTCGCTGGACCCACAAGTCAAAGCCAACCTTCCTGGAGTCCTGTGTTTTCCGATGCAAAATGACAGCTCCAGCATTACGGTCTTAGGTAACGGAAGGGCGACGGATTTGCCTTTGATTCCAGGTCGGGCGATCTGGAAAGAAGGCCCCTCAATGACAGAAGTTCAAACGCCTTACCTCAGTGTGGATGAAGCCGATCAACTTCTTGAACCGCATCGCATTTCAAAATCCAATTCGAAGGCGGAGAAGTCATGAAGCTCATGTATCTACGAGATGTGGATTTGTTTTTGCTGCTTTGGAAGTATCGCGTTCTTTCGACTCGAGCCATTTGGTGCGCTCTCTATGACAAAGTCGCTATCAAGACCTGCTATGAACGCCTCATGAAATTGGCGAAGGCCAATTACATTCGGTGCATTTCAGTTGGTGAAAACGGATCAGCCTGGACACTGTCGGTAAATGGCTTCCAGGCGATTCGCGATGTGATCCCCGAACTCAAAGTCCCAGGCTACGGATCAGAATCGCCCACTCATGATCTCATGGTATTGGTGGCAGCCTTTGGTGACCATTGGCCGAGTCTCCCTGCAGGAGTTTTGCTTTTGAGCGAAGAAGAAATCAAGCGGGTGCCGCTTGAATATCTTCCAGATTGGTATCCTGTCGATTTGCTCAGACGTCCAGATGGTTTGTGGCTAGTGCAGGACGGGATACAGTCCACTTGCATCGCATTTGAAATGGAGACAACCAAAAAAACATTATCAAGCTACGAGATCATCGCTCGACAGTATCAAGACGCAAGCACGGTTTCTAGAGTCGTTTGGTTTGTATCGACACTTAACGTAGCTGAACTTCTGCAATCGGCATTTCAAAATCGAGCTGGCAGTCATGATTTCAAACACAGCTTTGTTCTCATCTCTGATTTGGTTTCAAATAGCTGGGATGCACCTGTGATTCTCGGTCGAGACTCGGGGTTTTCCCTCTGTGATTTCCTAAAAAATCAATGCGGCACAGCCTCCGTCCAGGGACGGAGGCTGTGCCATTTGGATCTTTCTAAGACCCCACACAGATCAAGAGCTTACGGCTTTTCTGATCCAGACGGATTTTCTAATTCCGCCAGGCATTTCAAATCGACTCCATTCTCCACATTTATCAAAGCTCGATAAGAAAATGCTCTGCACTAACCATATAGGAGTTCTATTGATGAAAACACTTAGTCATATTTTACGTTGTTCTGTATTTATTCTTGCACTCATATTCCTTGCTTCCTGTTCTTCAATGAGCAAAAGCATTTTATTGGGTGGATCCATTGGGACTGCCACAGGTGCTGCCATCGGATCCCAAAATGAAAGAGCTGATTCCGGAGCGGCAATCGGCGCTGTTCTTGGAGCGGGTCTTGGCTATCTGATCCACAAACAAAAACAGACTAAGGCTTCCAGTCTCACATCAGCTTCAGAAAAACTGGAGCTTGATGAAGTGGATTCGCCTTATTTGAAATCGCCGCGGATTCGCAAGTATTGGCAGAAAGACAAAATCGAAGGGCGAAAGTTTATCAAGGGCCATTGGGTCTATGAAATAGAGGAGCAACCGGTATGGATGCAACAGTGAAGAAGGCACGACATCCGGATCGAATCACTCTGGATCCAGCATCCTTGCAGAAGCTGGCCAATTGGATTTCGCAACTGAACACTGGAAATCCCGGCATCAGTGTGACTCGTTCCAATCTGGTGGCTTGGTTGATTGATAATCATTCGGATCAATTGTCATCTGCGGAAATTCTCGGTCTTGAGGCGAGGTATTTTGACAGCGTCAAGTATGCCAAATGGGCAGTAAGAGAAGTCATCGCCGCCAAAGCTCGTGGTGAAAGCCTCAATTTGAAGCTGACGAGTGCAAGCGAAAGTACCAAAACTCCGGCCTCTCCACGCAAGCGAAGCCGAAAAGCAACAGCTTCTAAAAATGCAAACGAATCTGTAGACTCCTTAACCTCATCTCAATCCACTTCTAATTCCTTAGTTGAAGACCAAACCAGAGCAGAAGGTGAAGACGGATGTCTCGCTGGGAGCTAGAGGACGCGCCGGAGCTAATTCCTGTTGCCACTGAGCATTTTGATAAAATTCTTGATGAGGTGGCTGAAATTTTATATGATCTTTTTTGTAAGTCAGAAGGTCAGTGGCTTGACCAAATTCAGCAGAACTCCAAGACCGGTGGTAAAAACCGAGCGCGATCTCGTTTGCGAGAAAGTGCTCAGCAACCCCAGCGGAGGTCTGTATCATGAGCAATCCAGCAAGAAAACAAGTCAAAAAAGCTGTTCATAAAATTGCACTGTACATTCGTGTGTCGACTGAAGAGCAGGCGAGCAATCCAGAAGGTTCAATCAAGAGTCAGGAACAGCGCCTGCGACATCACATTCAGTTTAAAAACTACGAAGAAAATTGGGGTGAGGTCATGGATGTCTACATTGACCGCGCAAAATCCGGCAAGGACACGAATCGACCACAGCTGCAGCGTCTGCTGAAAGCCATCAAAAAAGGCGAGATCACAATGGTCATGGTCACGGAGCTCTCTCGCCTTTCCCGTAACATCAAAGACTTTTGCGAAATCTGGGACCTGATGAGAGAGCAGAAGTGTGAGTTTCAAAGTTTGCGTGAGCAATTTGATACAACCAGTGCCGCTGGCGAAATGGTGCTGATGACTCTGGCGACCATCGCCCAATTTGAAAGAAAGCAAGTCTCAGAGAGAGTTCGGTTCAATTTCAAAGCTCGTGCTGAGCGCGGGCTGTTCAATGGTGGCTGCATTCCGGTGGGACTCAAGAAGCACCCAGAAAAGCGCGGGCATTTGGCTGTGGATGAGGAAGAGTCCAAAATCGTCAAAGAGATTTTTGCGACCTTTCTAAAAGAGCGAACTCTTGCGGCCACAGGCAAGTCCCTTTCGGAGCGGGGCTATCGGCTAAAAAAGACAGGTCGCAAAGCCGGTGCGCCTTCACGTTCAGGTTACTTTACCGTCGATAACATCCACGGAATCCTTACCCAAAGAGCCTATATCGGCGAGCGAGTCGTTCGCCATTCTGAGGAGGAAGTGGAGAATGTTGCTGCTTGTTGGCCCGCGATCATCGAGAAGGATGATTTTGAGCGAGTGCAAGTGATCTTAAAAGACAATCGCTACCGACCTAGAAGTTATCTCGATCAGCGCTTTCCTTTTTTGCTCTCAGGTTTGTGCGTTTGTGCAGAGTGCGGCGACACCATGGCGGGAAAATCTGCCAATGGCAATGGCGGCAAGATTCCCTATTATGAACACAGTTGGGCCACCAAAAAGCAGAGTCTGTCGGCGCGAAAGTCGAAGTCTTGTGAACCTCCTCGCGTTCTCGCAAAGCTCTTGGAGCCCGCCGTTTGGGAGAAGGTCACCGAGCTCCTCACCATCCCGGCCATCGCTCAGCGGATCATTGAGAAGGCGCAGGCCCTGCATGATTCAAATCCACGATTGAAGCGCGAGCAGGAAATCGAAACTCAGATCAAGAGTATCACCGAGCAAGTTGATTCGCTTGCGACCCATCTCGGGACCTTGCCCAAGTACATTTCGCCAGCGCCCATCTATAAGCAAATGCAGTCACTGAATGAGCAGAAAGATCAGGCAGAGACGACGTTGGCGGAACTCCGCCAACAAGATGCAGTTGGCGAACTTCCGCTAGCGGCAAAAGATTATTTGCAATTTTGTAAGGCGATGGGTGAAGTGTTGAAACATAATGTTGACCCGGAGGCGCGAAATGCGCTTCTTCGAAGGTTGATCGAAAAGGTCGAAATTGCGCCGCGAACCTTCAAAATTCACTACTTTGTAGGCGAAGACACCATCGCGCGTGGGTTTGAAAATCGTGAGGGAAATCAAAAATTTACAGAGATAAAAAATGAAAAATCCGAAGGGGAATTTTCCGCTTCGGATTTTTTTTCATTCATTGGTTCGAAAAGATTGACTTTACCGAGTAGGCCTGGCTGTTACCCCAGGCCCCTCTCCGAACCGTACTTACACG
>CAYMBJ010000083.1:0-12078 GCA_964388665.1 uncultured Pseudobdellovibrionaceae bacterium
TGAGAGGCGGACTTGAACCGCCGACCTACGGATTATGATTCCGTTGCTCTAACCAACTGAGCTACCCCACCACTTTGGAAATTTTAGTTCAAAATTTAAGCTATCTCCGTCTGCTCGCTCAGGAATTCGAATGCTTATGTTACGTTTTCCCAATGCATGCATAAAAAAGTCTTTGTTGAATAGCTTTGGGCCTTCATTATGTCAACGGTATTCCCTTTGTGTTTGACTCAGCCCTTGGTCTTGATTGCAATTGAGTGGCAACCCAAAACGGATTTTTGGAAATTATCAAGGAGGATACCATGAACCTATTTGCGCAGGCCCAATATTGCGGCAAACTTGCACTTCGCAGTCTTTTTCTCCCTTTTGCCACTATGACTCTGATACTGGGAATATCAGGCTGTGGCCCCCATCCAAGTGGCTCTTCAGCATTTAGTGGCAATACAAAAGTGGACTTGCTCGACTCTGAGTTTATTCGTGGAATTGTTTTTCAAAAGCACCTTCGGCCCATGATTAAGGTCGTTGATAGCAGTGGCAAACCCATTGGCGGTGCACAGATCTTGATAGGCATGGCGCCCCACTCACCGATGGCAGACAATGTGGTTGTCACTGGGAGCGATGGTGCGGCACTTGCTCCTGAGACTTGGACCGGTCAGGAAGCGGTGACCGTTGATGCTCGCGGCTATGTGCGTGCTACCTATCTGGGGCAGGCGCCAAAGAACCTCTCAATTGCCTTAAAAAAGGCGGCTTTTGCTGCGGATTTTGAACTCAGAGGAGAAACCCTAAAACACCCGATCGTGGATTTTGATACTTTCGCTGATTTTGGGTTGATATTAAAAGCTCTCACCCGAGAGACACTTTTTAATTTGCAGATCGAGTCCATCATTAGTCCCAAAACAGATCCGATGACGGTGTTGGGTCAGACTTTGCAAATGCCGAGCAACCTCACGCTGCCCACTCAACGTGAAAAGTATGTGGTCCCAATCACACTTAGCAAACCAAAATATCGATTTTATTTTGACCAGCCGGGCCCCCAACTCATGATGGCCGCCAAAGGACGGTTTCCATTAAAAACCGTGGTAGACCAAGTGCGCGCAGGAGTGCCGACATACAAACTCATCAATTATTTTTCTTTTTTGGGCGGCTCAATTAAAAATGTTGATATCAATGGTGCGCAGAGCAACGTAAATTTTGATGTCAGCGAAATCACCTACTCGGAAAAAAATGCAGTTCACTTTATTGCACCGGATGAGGGAAAGACCCTATTGGTGAGCCGCTTGGGTCAGTGGAATGCACAACAGTTTTTTCCGGCTGATCTCAAGCTCGTGGAAAAAACGGGAAGTGTGATACTGAATCGATGGAGCAACAAAAAGAATGTCATCTTAGGCGCTTTAAAGAATGCGGATGAATTTCGCCTCTCAAAGCCAGGAGCAGATCGCCTCTCAGCAGCCATCGTCGATGACAGCGTTTCACCAAATTTTGAATTTCTGCCTCTGCTTGAAAATCCGCTTCCCCATTCACTACAGTCGATGACTTTACCTGAAGTGAGCTTCCCTTATCGTCCAGATCGCGTAATGGTGTACGCTTCAGTGGGCAAAGTCGTCATCACAAAGGATCAAAATAATCAAGAGGAGCGAACCTACTACAAAGAGTGGGAAGTGTTTTCAGACGATTTGATCGAGCGCATTCAACTCCCAGACTGGAAGCCTATGACCAAGGACGGCACTTATCGCTGGGAGGCCATCTACGCCATTGGCCGAAATGGCACTTCATTGACAAGTCTAGATACCTCCATGGACAATATCAGTCATGTCACTCGTTCATCCGTGGATTTTTAAAGTTGTATCGCCTTTGATTTTGAAAAAATCTTTTTTAACTGGGTGCGTGCTACTTTTGTTATCGGGCAGCGCACTTTTTGGTTGCGCCACGCAAAACACTGGCGCACTGGTTAAAAAAATTGCGCCATCAAAGGTTTACATTTCTGACTATGACTCAGTTTGGAGGGCCGCGCACACGGTTTTGAAATACACAATTGCCTTTGAAAACCAAGAGACCGGTCGGCTAGAAACGGAGTACATTCGGGCCATCGATGGATTTGTACCTCCGGAGAACCAGAGTGCTCCTGGTTTTGGTCAAAAATATAAAATTATTATGCAATTCACCAAAGGAAAGGTGAACAACAAGGATTCCGTTAGGGTCACAATCGAAAAACAAATTGAAAATCAAAGAGATTTCTTTTCCGAAGCCGACTCTGTGTCGTCGAGCGGCTTAGAAGAAAATGTCATGTTTTATCGGATTGCGCGCGAGCTTTCTATTTTTCGAGCTCTAAAGAAGGCCGGTTTTTAGCCTTGTGGTGACGATGTCTCTGCAGTGAGCACTTCGAGAGCCAAGCACTGACTTAGGGTCTGCCTCAGAAGCTCATCGCTAAAATCTGCCATTTGACTCTCTTGCCAACCGTCGTGTTTGTGAAGTCTATTTAATACTGCAAACTCGGCCTCGCTCACGGAAGCATAGAGTGGAATATTGCGTTTTTGAAAAATAATCAAATGGCAGGACTGTTTGACCACCTGAAAATGGGGCAGCTCTTCAATTTCACCTGACATATGCACTTCATAGAGCTGATCGATACGATAATCTGAACTTAGCAAGCCGGCGCTGGGTATGAGCCGTAAAGTTGCCAAAGATTCCCCATCTCCGCTGGCAAGTTCTACAAAATCTGCTACGGATAAGCCGGCTTGATGGGGGCGTCTGGCAGCATGAAACAGCTCCAATTCAAATTTTGCCAAATCTCCAAGAAAGGGCAGCTGTGCCAGCTCCGATGTGCCCATCAAAAAATCGCTGAAGGCATTTGGCCAGTCCTCTCGTCGCGGAGAGAGTGCAACAAAGGACCTTGCGTACTGTGAGCTACAATCCAAAAAATGCGCACGACCCAATATCATTTCTGTGATCGGAAAAACCTGAGCCAGTGTTTCATTGGCATTGAGGGTAAAATTGTTTTTATAAACAGAGAGTCTGTGTAAGAACTTTTCTTCGACGAAGTCATGTAGTCTTGGGTCAGAAGAATTTGTCGACTCGGAACCTAGATATTCGGAAAAGGAATTCTGTACCTCTTTTAAATGAGACAAGTCAATATCCTTTCTCTCTCCGCCATGAGCGAAGGAAAATCTGGCAAATTATTATCCCACTCAAGCACTACCGGAGTACTACTACCAAATCGCGCCAAGGCCTTTTGCAACAGATTGATGACTTCCGCCGACGGGGCCGATCCATGGTCGTCCAAATAGAAGTCATCAATTTTCTTAGCACCAGCGATATGAATCTGTTGGACTGCATGACTCGGAATGCCCTCAATGTATTTATCAGCACTAAAGGCAAAATTAACGGAATTAACAAAAATATTATTTACATCCAAAAGTATTCGGCAATCAGTTCTGCGCACCAATTCGCTGACAAAATCCCACTCACTCCATGAATCCGCTTTGAACCTAATGTACGAGGATACATTTTCTAAGGTCAAACTTCGGCCTAAAAACTCTTGAATCTCAATAATTTTAGAAACCAAGCGATCCAATACTTCTTGAGTGTATGGCAATGGCAGCAGATCATGAAAGTACCGACCATCTATAGAACCCCACGACAGGTGATCTGAAACGGCCATCGGTTGCACCAAATCCATCAGATCCTTCACCTGCTTGAGGTATGTGAAATTGATGGGATCCATGGACCCAATAGAGAGTCCCACTCCATGTAGAGTTATGGGAGAGTCGGTACGAATTTCTTCTAAGGTTTTTCGGTCTTGGCCACCCAAATCTAAATAGTTGTCGGTAATCAATTCCCAAAAAGGCAATTTGGGTACTGTGGCCCTCACCGAGTCGCAGTGCATGCGGCGCAACCCCAGGCCCAAGTTTGGACCCGGGAGAAATGTTGCTTCGATATTAGGAATCCTTCTTTTTTGGTTTGGCATCTGTTTTTGGTTTAAAGATTTTGCCGCCAACAATTTTTTCGCAAGTGCCTTCAGGAACAGTGATCCACTCATTGGGATCACCATCTTTAGCAGCCTTGCCTGCACAGGCGTGCCCATTGGCGCCGCAATCATTCATGCCCTTTTTTGCAATACCAGCACATTTTTCTGTGCCAGCCTCTGCCTTTGCATCGTGTGCATGCAAACTCACGCCACCGACTAAGAATCCTGTTGCCACCAGTGTAGCCAAGCGGTTTGCATTTGTAGTTGTTTTCATTTGATCTCCTTTGTTGATTGTTCCTGATAATGTTGCGCACAAAAACTGCGCCTAGATTGATAATTTGATCCGAAGCTATGGGATATTAGTACACAACCTCAAGAAAGTTCATACCAAAAATCGAAATGTTTATGCATTTTCTATCTTCTAACGACTCAAGGCTCGAGCGCAACCGTTGGGCAAATGGACCGAGCCTGCAAGGTACTAATTTCAAATCAATTTTCGACCGAGGCGGCAAAACTGGAGGCGCCGCGCCGATGAACGGCGCCAACAAGGACCTTAATTAAAATGGCTCATTGCTGCGTCATCTGAACGCGATCCAGAGTCGCTGCTGCCACTCTGCGAATCTCTTGATCTTTTTCTTTGGCCAGAGCTGCAAATTTCTTTTGCTCCACAGAAGGAAGATGGCTACCAAGAACTTCGACGATCAGAGAGCGAATTGGCAGAGAATAGCCCTTGTGAAAATTCCTTTTGGCACTGAGTGCGCTCCACAGTTGGCTGCGAATCTCTTGATCTTCTATGCTCTCTTTCAAAACTTCTACCGCTGCCATACGCACTATCAAGGCCTTGTCATTTAGGAGAATCAATGCAAGATCGCGCCCTTTTGAAAATGAGCGAGACTGCGTAACAACCAAAGCGCCGTTTCGCACCAACCAATCATTGTGGTCTTCGGCGAGCTTGGCAAACACCATCACTTCGCGCTGGGACTTGGCCCAACTCATAAAGCTTTTCCATCGTTCGCCCATGGGCAAGGCCTTGTTTTCGATATTTTCAGGAAGCGAAACCTCACCGTGATAGGTTTCTTTCAACTGGCGCTGACTTGCATTTGTAGCTGAATTCAATAGATCAGATTTTGCCGCGGCATTGGCTTGAGCGCAGAGAATCTGCAAACTGCAAACCGAGACAATGCAAAATTGAGTTAAGTTGAATTTTCGAGCCGTAAACAACAATGCCATCCCTGGCTCCTCACAATGAATTATGCTTTTTTTACAAAGCTTTCGAATTGATCCAATAGCTCTGCCTGCTCGTCTTCGGGCTTTTTGTCTTTACCCGAGTCTTTAACTCCGTTTGGATCCATGGTTTCCATCTTTTGATTCTCAACAGCCGCTTCAAACTCGCGCATGAGCTCATCATCAATTACAGAAGATCCCGACAGACTCGCCTCGGGAGTTTCATCAGCGTCAGGAGGGTTGATGGCCTGATCAGGAATTCCTGCAAATGCCTCCTCGTCAGGTATTTCGTTTTCGCCTGCCGGGCCTGAGAATGCGGACTTCTTTGTCTCAACGGCCTCAGATTTTTTTAGATTAATGGTCGGTTCAAGCTCTGCCTCTGAAGTCTCATCGATTTCAGCTGGTCCCATATCCAGATTTTTGGGTCGCAGCGGCCTCACATTTTCCGGCAATTCTTCAGTATCGTCTTGATTGATGACTGGTGGCACCATCGCCTCGAACGAGGCCGTCTCTTCAACACTTGCTGGCGGCGCAGCCTGAACTGCTGCGACAGTCGGCGCGGCCACAGGTACTGGCACCTCAGGAACACCTGCATTCGGTGCAGGCTGAGTGGCTCCAGCCTGGCGAAGGGTTTGCAGCTCCGAGGTCAATCGCGCATTTTCCTCTTTGAAGTGTGATAAATCAGATATGTCTTCAGAGATGATTTCATATTCAGCCAATCGAGCTTCTAGTTCTTTGAGTTTTGCAGTAAGTGCCGGGTCACCACCCGCTTTTGCAGCGCCCGCAGCCCCCGCCTCTTTGACGGCCTTGTTGGCGTCGGCCAAGTTTTTTTCGAGCTCTGCCAAGGCGGCATTCTTTTGTTCTAGAGTTCGCTTGAGCTCGGAGTTTTCTTTGACGACAGAAGGGTCAGCTACAGTCCCTTCGGAGCCACCGCCGCCGCTGCCAACTTTTGCCTCAAGATTAGCCAATGAACTCTGCTGTGTTTCGACCAGCTTCTGCAAAGTCTTTTCAATTTCTTGGGTGTTGATGCTCACGCTTGAAAAACTCGGATTGGCTCCCTCCATTCGCATGGGATTGGAAGCAAAAAACACCCGATAAAACAAAAACAAAAGCATACCAAATATCAATACCAATAGAGATTCGATCAAACTGATATTGTGCGTGAAGAGAAAATTTAATACTCGTTCCATTTAAATTCATCATCTGCCGAAGCTAAAAAAACGTCAATGCGAGTCAAAAGTCCTAGTCGAGTTGAGTTTACAGTGCTTTTTGTTAAAACCAGTGAGGCAAATTGGTGCTTGAAACCATAAAATACACCTAAGAAATCAACAGGCTAATTTAGGGTTTCTGTTCGCGATGTTGATTTATTTTAAGGAGCAAAAGTGAAGCAGCGATTTGATGCTATCATAAAGAATGCGACTTTGGTCGTACCGAATAAGCAATCGGAATCTCTCAAATGTGAAGTTCTGGATGTGGGAATTCGCGACGGCAAGACCGCCGAAATAGGCTCTGCGTTTTCATGGGAGGCACCTCGGGTGTATAATTTTAAACACCTCCATGTTCTGCCGGGAATCATTGATTCGCAAGTGCACTTTCGCGAACCCGGCCTGACTCACAAGGAAGACATCGAATCCGGATCACTACAGGCGCTTATGGGTGGAGTCACTGCTTTTTTTGAAATGCCCAACACCAAGCCGCCAACAACAACGGTGGCTGCGATCGAAGAAAAGCTTAAAATTGCCAGAAGCAAGAGTCATGTTCACTTTGGTTTTTATGGTGGCGCCTCTACTGACAATATTGATCACCTGCATGAACTTGAATTGCACAGTCATGTTCCTGGAATCAAGTTGTTCTTGGGCAGCTCAACTGGAGATCTTCTGGTTTCGGAAGAAAAATTGTTAGTTTCGATTTTAAAAAATACCTCAAAGCGGCTGGTGGTACACAGTGAGTTTGAACCACGTTTGATTGAACGAAAACACCTTGCCATTGAGGCTGGGCATCCACGCGCTCATCCCGTCTGGCGCGATGAAGACTCGGCCTTTTTAGCAACATCGATGCTCATAAGGAATGCCGCAGCCTTGGAACGAAAAGTCCATGTCCTGCACATCACTTCACAAAAAGAAATGGAATTTCTTAAAACTCACAAGAAGACGGCTACGGTTGAAGTGTTGGTGAATCACCTGCTTTTATTTGCTCCCGGTTGCTACGAAAAACTCGGCACATTGGCTCAACAGAACCCGCCCATTCGTGAACAGCATCACCGCGCCGCCTTATGGCGTGGAATCGCCGATGGCACTGTCGACATATTGGCTACTGATCACGCCCCCCACACTCTGGAAGAAAAGATGCGCGCCTATCCCGATAGTCCCTCTGGTATGCCGGGCGTACAAACAATGGTCCCCTTGATGCTAGATCAGGTTCACCAAGGAAATTTAAGTTTAATTAAATTTGTAATGCTGGCGAGCCACAATCCCGCACAGATCTTTGCGGTTCGTGGCAAAGGCCAGATTTCGCCCCAATTTGATGCTGACTACACAGTGGTTGATCTAAAACAGACTCACACTCTGTCAAATCAAAAGATACGCGGCATTTCGGCCTGGACGCCGTATGATGGATGGAAAGTCACTGGCAACGTGAAGAGCACTTTTTTATTGGGCACTGAAGCAATGACCGAAGGCCAGGTGCTTGCTCCCCATCAAGGGAAAGGCCTGATATTTGACAATTGAATCAATCGTCCTCAGAATAGCTTATGGTTAAAAAATTTATAGCAAATGTTCGCGAAGACCAGGATACACTGTGGATTGAATTGCGCGGAGAAATTGATGAGGATGTGGAATTCGAACGCCTACAACTCAATTTAAAGCCCAATGTCATAATTGACCTACACCATGTTAATACTTTCAATTCAAGTGGGATTCGTGAGTGGATCAAATGGATGGACATGCTTTCGGACTGCAACTTAAAATTGGCTCGCTGTCCAAAATTGGTCGTTGATCAGATCAATAAAATTGAAGGCTTTTTACCGAAACACTCTCAAGTGATTTCTTTTTATGTACCCTATTACAACGAAGAGAATGACTCAGAACGAACAGTTCTTTTTGAGGAGGGCAAAGAATTTATAGGTGATCAGATCACCTTTCCTAGCCCAATACTAGATGAGCATGGCTCGACAATGGATCCTGACATTTTGCCGAGCACTTACTTTCGTTTTCTTAAAAAGCAAAAAGACAGAATCGCTTGAATCGAAATTTCTGAAGTACCAATTTTAAGTCAAGTTTAGACCGAGGCGGCTAGGCCGGAGGCGCTGAGGCGTGCTCCTGGCACGTCGCAGGCGCCTGCCTTTGCACGTCGCAGGCGCCGATGGTCGCAGCCAACAATGGTCTAAGCTTGAATCGAAATTGGTACTATCGGCAACGCTTCCACTGCAAATGGTAAATCAAACCCGAGCTAACGTCAGCTGAGTCAACAAACATTGATGTCTGCTGGAAATCTCTTCCAGCAATTGCTGTTGCACTGGTGTTGGCGCGCAAGTTGATGCTGTCGCCACATCTTGTCCATACCAAAGCAGATGCTACGATGTTGTCAGTGAGAGAAAAATCCTGAATCTGAGGTCCACGAAAAATTCGAGTCACTACGGGGCCGCGTGCACCCGCCCAAAAGTACTCCGCAGAAAAACGAGTTTGTGCAGAAGGGCTAGAGATGACATTGAACCCCCTGTAATCAACCCGAAAGACCGCAACGCTGTAGCCTTGTGGCACTTGCACTGGCACAGTCAAATTACATGATTTGCGATCCACTTGACGGCCTGTGGTCTCGCCAGCTTCTGCAATGTACTGATCAAAAAGAATACTTAACTCTTGCTGGTCTGGACTTAGAGTGACACTTGCCGTTCCTGCAGGACATCCGTTGCCACCGTAGCTTGGCTCACCAAGAACTAAGCCGCCTTGAGCTTGTGCCAGACTTGCCGCCATTATAGTTGTCAGAACCAATATTGATTTCAACATAGAACCCCCTCTTTGATTGTTTAAAACGTTGTGACCGATATTCAGAAACAACATCGAAACACCATTGCAACTGCGAGGCCAAGCTCAGCAATCCAAAACGACACTAGACTGAAAGAGCAAGGGGGATACATTAAAGGACGGAAACTGTTCTGAATTCCTAATTCTATTGTCTCGACTATTTGGAGACGCTTATGAATTTATGCAGAGCGCGATCAAGTGCGCCCAGAAGTGAGTGCCCATTTGCACCTACTGATAAGGCCGATACTGCCAGGGCATTCGTTGTCGATGTCACTAAAAACATCGGCCTTATCTCTTTTTCAATTCAAAATGCAAACGGACTTTGCAACAAACTTTATAGTCTATTGTTTACAAAACGGTAGATCAGGTTGGATGCTGCAAATCAAATCACACAGAGCCTGATCTCCCAATGGGCACTGGCCGGCTGGTGGTTCTGATGCGGCAATACCCACATTAAAATCCAAAGAAGTTGCACTTACATTGGCAGCGTCCTTTACTGTCACAGTTGCAACACCTTGAGCCACAGAGTTCAACTTTCCATCTGCGCTTACAGTCAGGACTGCAGGATTTGATGAAGTGAATGTGAACGGCGCCTGTCCGTAAATAGGGGTCAACTGCAGCGACTCATTGATGCCCATTGACGCAGCCGCTGGAACAACGGTCATCTTCTTGCTCATAATGGAGTCTACAGCAGCCAACTGATCAACGCGACAGTTGCAAGCCGTTTCGATGGACACTTTCGATCCAGTTGTTTGCAATAGGGCGCGGACCTGTGCTCCCGTTAGACTCGGGTCTTGCGCCTTTAGGTGAGCAACAATTCCACTAACAATGGGAGTGGCCATAGAAGTTCCGGATAGGTTGCCATATTTTGCCGAAGGCAAAGTGGACATGATGTTTTCACCTGGAGAGGCCACATGCACCATAGCCTTACCAAAATTGGACCAAGAGGGCTTGCTATCACTCTCCGTGCTGGCTGCCACCGTGATGGTGTTGGGATAACCTGAGTTCGCTGGAAAAACTTCATTTTTATCGTTGTTTTTACCATCGTTAGCTGCGGCTGCGACAAAGATAATTCCCGCATCGTCAGCTCTCTTCACAGCTTCAAGTAGTGGTGCCGCCTGCGCTCTTGGAATCGTAGCTCCCCAAGAAGCACTGATAATGTTCGCACCTTTTTCAATCGCATAATCGATAGACTTGATCGCCGCGTTCAAATCACCACTGCCATCAGCACCTAAAAATCGAATCGGCATGATCGAGACCATGGGAGATGTGCCCGATGTCCCATCTGTGGCATCGCCCGTAGCACCAATAAGTCCTGCACAATGAGTGCCATGACCAGGATTTGCGCTTCCAGTTTCATCCATAGGGTCCGCATCATTGCCCTTGAAATCATAGCCAGGCACCATGTTTTTTGACAAGGCCTCATGCTTGTAATCCACGCCTGTGTCGATCACAGCCACGATCACCTGGTGATTGCCTTTATTGCCAGCCTTTTGCCAAGCCGCCGGCGCATTGACTTTGGCAATGTGCCACTGCTCTCGCAAAGCCGCTTCACTGCTCACTCGGTCTGAAGCGCGCCCAAATGCATGAACCTTTGCATTTGGCACCACATATTCAATGCCTGGATTGCTCAGCAAAGCAGCCAAGGTTTTGACTTGGTTTTTGGAATTCATTTCGATCATCAAAAGATGACCAACTTCATGAACATCCTTTACCTGAAACACTCCAAGTGATTGAGATCTTGCTGAGGTCAGCATCTTCATTGTGCCACTGTCTTTGTATTTTACTAGAAATTCCGAAGCCAAGCCCGGCAATGCGAGCAACATAGATACCAATATAATCATCGATTGTTTCATTTCCCCTCCTTAGGATTTGAAAAATGATAGCGCCCCAATTTAGATCTTGTTGAGTAAAAAAGCCAATGACACGTTTAGGTATTCAAAATATTCACAAATAGAAATTGAAATCGCTCAGTCTTGTCATCAGTATATTCTAATGAATTGGTTTGATGTTATACTGCTTTCCATCGTCGAAGGTTTGACTGAGTTTCTTCCTATCTCCTCGACAGGTCACATGATTCTTGTATCAGAGTTTCTCGATATCGTCGGCGACAAAAATGTAAAGAACTTTGAAATCATCATTCAATTTGGCGCTATACTCTCTGTCCTGGCTGTCTACACAAAACTTCTTTTGCAAAAGCCGCAACTCATTAAAAGCTTGCTGATTGCCTTTCTACCCACGGCCATTATTGGTTTTGCCGCTAAGGATTTAGTGGACAGACTTCTGGATTCGCCAATGATCGTTGTTTTCTCTCTATTTATTGGCGGATGGTTTTTGGTAAAGAGTGATCTATGGTTCAAAAACCAAAGTCATACGGGCAAAAAACTAGATGAACTTTCTGTGAAGGACCTATTGATCATTGGCACTCTACAGTGCCTCGCCTTGGTACCAGGTGTTTCAAGATCAGCCGCCACCATTTTGGCTGGCCTATATCGTGGCCTGAGCTTTTCTGAAAGTGCTGCCTTTTCTTTTCTATTGGCTATGCCCACCTTGGGCGGAGCTGCGTTCCTGCGCGCCATAAAGATTCCCATGCACGAATGGTCTGAGCAATTGCCACATCTTATTGTCGGCTCACTCATTGCATTTTTGGTCGCTTTGGCCAGCATCAAAGTTATGCTCGCCTTTTTAGACAAAACTGGCTTCAAATTCTTCGGTTATTACCGAATGCTCTTGGCCATTACAGTCGGCGCACTTCTCTATATCAAATGAGCCAGGCGCCGAGGCGTGCTCCTAGCACGTCGCAGGCGCCTGGCTCTGCACGTCGCAGGCGCCGATGGTCGCAGCCAACGACGGTATAAGCTTGAATCGAAA
>CAYMBJ010000083.1:12178-16092 GCA_964388665.1 uncultured Pseudobdellovibrionaceae bacterium
GCACGTCGCAGGCGCCGATGGTCGCAGCCAACGACGGTATAAGCTTGAATCGAAATTGGTACTAGAATTTGAGACCCAAACCCGTGGTCCCGTAGATAGTCGTAAGGGCTGCCTTTTGCTGCAAGAACTCGCTTGAAAAATTATAGGTTCTTATACCAAATCCAACCTCAAAAAAGGCACTGTCAGTAAAGAGCATCTGCCCATGAAAATTTAAAGAAAAGTTTCCTGCTGCTTTGTAATTGGAACTGAGCGAACCCGTGTAATACGAAAAATCCGTGTCCACCCATTTGGGATAGCGGAAGAAAGGGAACAAGTTAAATATGTCATCAAAGATTCTCGGCATGGATCGTCCCCAAAAAAGTCCGCCGCCAATCATTGGCACGTCAAAATCTTGCAATGTCACTTTTTGATAGGCGAGCTGCAGCCCGACAGATTCATCGCGAGTCCAAAGCCCTTGAGTAAAACGGTATTTCACTTCGGCATTCAAGGTTTGCAAATCGGAGCCCTCGGTACCGGTTTGAAATTTGAGTTTGTTGATGGAGCGGTTGTATTTTGTGAAAAATCCCCAGCGTTGACGGGAAAAGATATCATTGTTCCACCAAAACAAGCGCTCAAACCAATAGGCTCCAGCCACCTCGCCCAACAGCAGACTTGCAGATTGCGAAATGAAACCCGATAAACGAGCAGAGACTTCGCCTGGTGATCCGCGATACACTTCGTAATATTGACTAATTTTTCTACCCCGGTAATCCAACTCCAAACGGGGTTGATTGTAATCGCCCTTCTTTGGTGTCGCCAAATTCCAGTCTATGTATTTTGCAGAACCTGAACCGCCTGATTTGACCTCCAACACTTCACCCGAAGCGCCTGTGATCTTCGCCTGCGCGGGAACGCGCCCTTCTAAGCGCAACGTGCTGGAATAGGTCTGTTTGGGTGCATCGGACTCCAAATGCACTCGTAAAAAAGAACCAATCAGATCATCCTGTGGAATCATAAAAGAAAACAGTCCGCCCAGAGCGGTCGAAAAATAAATTCTCTCATTGGCAACGGGCACAGTCAGCGACCAAATACGCTTCTGCAACTTTAGGGTGTCTTCAAAACCAATCAATTTAATAAAGTCGCTCTCTTGCTCATAATTGACCCAGGAGTAGCGGCCTTTTGGTGGTCGCCCCTCTCCCAACAGTCGCACCTGCTGTCCAGGCGCACTCACCATTTCAATCAGCTCCAAATCAGGAGTTTTACCGCGCAGAGAGAGAGAGTCACCATTTCCCGAGATCAAATAGGAATCATATATTTTACCGGTGGTGAAGGTGAGGGCTCCGGAGCTCTCTTGCCGCTTCTTTTGATGAAGAGCCAACGGTGCCATGCTCTCTTCGCGGTAAAACGTGAGCTGATTTTTTTGATCGCGACGCAGACTCATAACCCCAGAGCAAAGCTGGAGCTGCATTTCCTCATTTTGCGAACGCACGCACCATCTAAATCCAGATGCGCCCTTCAAGATAGGTAGGTCTTGCACTTTGTTCAAGCTCCAGCCAAAATTCCAATTGCCAACTCGGCCCTTCATCCTTTGCCAAGTTTTGCTCTCCGAGCTGTTCTTGAGATCTAGCTGCCACACTTCCCTTCCAAAGAGATCACGAACGACAACTTCTTGCGCATCCAAAAGAGCAGTCGGCCATTTAAAAACCCAAAATAGACGATTTTCAATTTGCAATAGAGACATCGAAAGTGTCGCTGGGTTGATTTCCTGTCCAGAAACGCTCATAGAATCCGCGCCCAATTTGTACTCCCAATTGAGTCGGGAAGCCCTCAGATCAAAATTGGCATCTTCAAAATACATGGGAGTTCTAAAATTTCGAGTTCGAGTGCCACCAATGCTGCCAATAGACGTGAGAGCTGGAGCTGAGGCGCGTTTGCCTCTTGCATTAGCAGATTTTTCTTTAATTTCATCTGACTGCGCACAGACTGACTGGGAAACAAGCGAAGCCATGATCAAACTGATGATGAAAAAGTTCAAAATAACCTTCACGACAAAAGACTTTCCTATGATTAAGAAAATTTTAGAGCCCGATGCCTTTCGCATCAAGTTAATTGTGAAAAATCCAAATAATTGTGACTATATTGCCGCCATGGCAAATCCAACACCTCCCTCAAGAGTTCTCCAAAAACTTCACGTGCATCGAGTTATCGATCACACTCACCAGGTGCGAGAGCTGCAATTGAAATTTGCACCAGGCTCAGGGTTTCGTTTTCGTGCGGGGCAGTTTGTTATGCTCCACGTTCCAAATCCAGATGGTGGCAAGGCCTTTTTGCGCGCCTACTCTGTCGCTTCAGACGAAAGAAACGAACATGGATTCGATTTGCTTTTTAAATTTGTCGAAACAGGCAAAGCCTCGGAGTTTGTCTGGTCTTTGCGCGGCGATGAGATCTTAGATTTTACCGGCCCATTCGGTAAGGTCTTTTTTCAAGAGCCACCAACAGCGCAGATCATCATGCTCAATACGGGCACCGGAGTAGCTCAGCATTTGAGCTACTTATACGCCAAAATGGAGCAGCATCCCAATACTCGATTTCGAATGCTGTTTGGTTTGCGAACAGAAGAGGACATTTATTTTCGCGATCAGCTGCAGGCATTGGCAGCCAAGTGTGGAAATTTCGAGTTTGAATACGTACTTTCACGTCCATCTTCTGAATGGACTGGCAAAAGGGGATATGTTCAGGAGCATCTCAAAGAAATGGATTTTACCAATGTGCCCACCACTTTTTACCTTTGCGGAAATGGTGGCATGATCAAGGACACAAAAAAGATCCTGGAGGCGGCGAACTTTGATAAGACAAAAATTTGGGCTGAGGCCTTTGATTGAAATTTAGAATCATTGTTGAGCTCGTGTTTGCGGCCTCCATGTGGGGTTTCGGTTTTGTCGCGACCGTCTGGGCACTCCCATCGTTTTCGATCTTTCAGCTTTTATTCTTGCGTTTTGCAATTGCCAGTCTCGCAGGATTTGCATTTGTCGCCATCTTCAGAGCGACAGGACAAGCTGCGGGGCCCCCTAGCACTATCACCTCTCGCCAGCCGCAAAGTTGCAGAGACCTGCTTCGTCAAGCGGTCATTCCGGCTGGAGTGTTGACTTTATTTATGATTCTCCAGACCTGGGGACTGCAATCCACCTCTGTTACCAACAGTGGTTTTATCACCACCCTTTATGTGGTGATCGTCCCACTCTTTAACGGCATCTTTCACCGCTGGAAGATTCCCTATCGAACTTACTTTTATATATTCTTAGCACTGAGCGGAACCTACATTCTTACAGGTGCCAATTTTAATGAAGTTCGTCCAGGAGACTTGATCACGCTGATATCTAGTTTTTTGGGGGCCTTTCATATCATTTGGATAGAAAAAATATCACGGCAGATTCAAGACAGCTTTATTTTTAACAACTTTCAATCACTGATCTGCGCCCTATTATTTTTCCCATTTAGCTTTATAGCGCCCTGGTCACTGTCCTTTACTGCAAAGGCTCTTTTTGGCGTTTTATTTTTGGCGATCGGCTCAAGCCTTCTCGCATTTTGGATTCAAATCCGCGCGCAAAAGGCTTTGGACCCAGTCACAGCAAGTTTGCTTTTTTTGCTAGAGTCCGTCTTTGCATTTCTATTTGCAATCATCCTGCTAGACGAAACGCTTGCCATGCACAAATTTTGGGGTGCCTTTTTGATTTTGATATCAGCCAGTCTCTGCATCCTTGCCGCGCAGATGAAGCCAGAACCTAAAATTCAAGATCACTAAGTGTCAAATCATATATGATTCAGGACACTAGCCTTAACTCGACAATAATTTTTGAGGCAGAACGCGCCAGAAGGCCCGAGGCGGCGGCGCCCACAGCTTTTGCCAGCCGAAGGCTTAGTTCCCCTAAGGTGAG
>CAYMBJ010000084.1:0-15451 GCA_964388665.1 uncultured Pseudobdellovibrionaceae bacterium
AGGGCACTTCATACGCAGCATAAGTATGTCCACTAGCAAATGGCCTGGTCAGTATAAGCAAAGCCATCACATGACGAAACACACCACTGGTTCAATAGGACGCTGATGCGTCCCCGAAAGGGATGCTTGCGAACTGGAAAGAGTCCGACACGACAGTCCTTACTCTCGTCAGCACAGAACATCGGAATGGGGTTGGTGTACTGATACTGAGGAATGGTCGCCCAGATGCCTGAATTTAGAATATTTTGAAACCAAATCTCTTGTCCTGGCGATCCCCAGAAAATGGATTCTCGCAAATGCAAAATTTCCATTTCCGGCGTTTTCTTAAAGCTGACATACTGCTCTTGAAAGTCATGTTGAAATAGAATTTGATAATAGCCGATGGGCGAGTTCCCCCCATGATTATCAATAATGTCAAAAATCAAATGGCTCCAAGTGGCATGTTGGAGCCACCAAGGATAAAGCGCTTCGATTTCTTTTTGCAAAGAATCTATCGGTTCGTTCTTAACCAATGTTTCATCTGGATAATTGAAGCTACCAATTCTAAAAATGGCCTTACCAGGAAATTTGTTACTTTCATAAATGCAAGCTCGGTTGCCGCCATAGACCAAAGTGAAATCTGCATACCGATTCAATTCTTGTTTGCATGAGTAGGCCCTTTGCGGTGGAGGAAAGTAGGTGCCGACTTCTTTGATTTCTACAGAAACTGACCAAGTCGCTTCATTTCTTTTCAATGTGTAAGTCAGTGGTTCGTCGCGTGTCCATGACAGCAATTCTTTTGCAAAGGTAAGGGGGAGCTCGAAATCACACTGTTCTTTTATAGAAAACTTGCAGAACTCAAAGTTTTCTTTTTGCCAATCAGCAGTTTTCCGACCATTGATTGCGACAACTTCGTCACCGATTCTTGGCAGCAGCTCATCAGCTCGCCGGTTCTCAGTGCCGACTCTCGAAACCACATAGCGAATCTGGTGTTCTGAATACCATTCCGCGGAGAATTCAATGGAAGGCAAAATACGCTTTGGAATGTGTTTCATTGCCTCTTTACCTGGTCGCATAGAGGAATGTAGATTGGGAAAGGCTAGGTTGAGGCGGAGCAATGAGCGCATAAATGAGAACCAAGATGGGGCCAGTTCTGCTTCTTGCTGCAAATCTTCAACAATCTCTCGCCAATCTGTCGCGCGATTTTCGCGCACATATAGGGCTTCGCCGTCAAGACGCTCCATTTGTGCTGCAAGAGCTTCAAGAGCATGGGATCTTATTGTTGGTGACGGGAAGCTTTCCTGAGACCAGGATGCTGCGGAATAAAACAGAACGAAGATCAAAATAACTATTTCTCTCACAAACACCCCTTGAGTTTTGATATTGCTCTGCGCGACAAAGCACTAGGTCACGAATAACTCAAGGGGTGCGATTTATCAAGGAGTCACGATCGACCCCAACATCTGATCAATCTGGGTTTGCAATTCAGCTTTTTCTTGGTTGAATTTTGCAATTTGCGCTGGGTCTTCTCCGTAAACTTGGTCTTCGACCTGAAGATCGACAAGTCTTTTTGAAAGAGTAGTTAAGCTGTCAGAAATCATTTTCGTGTTTTCTACATCAGCCAAGTGAAATTCAAAATTATAGAAAAAAGGCTCGAAATCAGAATTCACAATGCTTTCATCAATGCCTGTGGTTTTGATAGAAATGTCTTTTACAAAAGGATACGCCGAGATGATCTGCATCTTTTTAATTAAAGAGAATGCTTCTTTTGCCACTCCTAGGCTAGGCAATGTGCCATCCAAATATCTCGGTACAAGGCCAGCGCCAAGAAAAGCATAGCGCATCGCTAAGATTTCAAAGGCCGTGTGCTTGTAAATGCCGCCTTCACAGATTTGCGTTTGCACAAGGTCTTCCACGGTTGCGTCCGGCAAATAAGCCGCGATCACCTGAAGAGCCATGATCTTGGAGAACTTTGCCTTTTGAAATGAGAATTCTTTTTCAGGATTTGGCGTTAAGGTTGCTGGAGTGTAGGTTTCGTTGATCTCTGCGAGCCACAGCTTTGTGAGTTCAGCCACTTTCTCGGAGCTCGCAACTTCGGCAAAGGCCTTTCCGGGCGCAATCAGCCCAGTTGGGAAGGGCGTCAGCTTTTCATAGTTGGATTCTTTAAGTAGCTCATCCATCGCAACCAATAGAGTTTGCTTATAGATGACCGCATTGAGATCAGCAATTTGTTGATTGGTGGTCTGCACAGAGCCGCGCACTTCTTTGATATCATCAGTGGCGCCGTCGATCTTTTTCATCTGATCACAGGCAATGAGCGAGGCGCTGAGCAGCATGGTTGCGATGACTTTTAGTATTGAATTCATTTTATTCTCCCTTTATTTTGGCGATGATTTTTATGATTTCTTAAAGAAAACTAGTTGCCACTCAAAATTTGCTTCTTGAGGATGTTCAGTTCGTTGTCGGAGGCAACACCCAACCACATAGAGAGCACCTTTTGCGAGGCACCTGCAGGTGCGATTACTTGTTGGACAACTTGGTTTGCACCAACAAAATAAAGAGTTTCAGTTTGATCGGCATTCTTTACACCAGCAAAAATCATTTCAGAGCCATCGGTGGTATCGCCGCCCTGGCTGACAAAGCTCAACAGTGCAGAAATCTCTGGGGAGTTTAAATCCACTGCATTGGCCGAAAGAGCGTCTTTGAATGCCGTCATGATCTTGTCGGAGCTCACTGCGCGGAGGAATGTCAACTTAACTGCAAAGGTCTGATTGTTGGCCAAAGAGCCAAGGGCCGCCTCTTCTGTACGAACAAATGATTCGGGCTGAGAAACCAAAAGCTCAGCTAGGTAGACTTTGACCAACGTAACCAAGACCTTTTTTTTGCGCACGCCACTACCGAGACTATAGAGTTCCTGCGCACCCGTTTGTGGTGAAGGCTGAAAAGTGGCTTTGAGTGAGGTGGTGATGCCTTCTTTTGCAGGGCCAGATTCTGTGGTCGTGAGCAGGTTGGCGTGGCTGAGAGAACCCAAAATTAGTGATGTTATGAGGGCAAGAGTCCATTTCATGGTAGCGATCTCCTTGTTAGGTGTGTTTTTTCTGTCTTTATGATTGAGTGCGCGGGTTAACACAAATTTTTTTAATGGAAAAGATTATTGAGTCATTTATTGGCAGGAACTGAGGATTAGGAAGATTCGTTGAATAATTTTCAGTTTTGCCGGTGTTGAAATTGGACCTAAAATAGTGGTGTAGTTTTTGCTATGAATTTAGATAAAGGGGGAAATACGTCCATTTTGGTGTCATTTTGCCCTGTAAAATGGGTACTAACCTCAACTCGACAATAATTTTTGGGGCTAGTGGCTATGAACGAGATGAGAAACGATATGAGATTAGAGCATTACGATAAAATTGTAAGCCTCACTCGCCCCAGCCAATCGATTGAGCCTGGGGATGCCGCCATGCAAAGAGTCGCTTTTCATACAGAGCGTCTAGAGGTGGCGGAGCTGCACCCGTCCCTGGCCCAGTATTTTACTTCTGAGACCTTCTCATCTGCAACATCCGCCTCCCCTGCATCCTCTGAGCAAGATAAACTCATGGGGTACCTAAGGGAATGGAGTGCTGAGACTCCAGAGCCGCCGAATTTGCCTTCGAGTTCAAAGAAAGTTCAATCCATTACCTTGAATGTGACTCAAATTTGCAATTTGCACTGCACATACTGCGCTGCGGGTGGGGATGGAACCTTTGGCAATCCGATAAAAAAAGTTTCAATTGAAAAAACTCTCCCTCAGTTGGCTCACTTTATGGAACGACTGGAGCCAGGTGATCTGTTTCACGTTAATTTTTTGGGTGGCGAGCCCACTCTCTACCCAGATGCAATGGCGGCGATTGCCGAGTACGTTACTGATCAGTCGAAGCAAAAGGGGTTTGAAAGTCGATTTGTTGTCACGACCAACGCCACTCTCATTACAGATAAAGTTCTCGATATATTTTCTAACTTCAGATTTCACGTGAATGTAAGCCTGGATGGTCCCCCAGAGATCAATGATCGCATTCGCGTTAACAAGAACGGCAAAGGGGTTACCGATAAAATCGTTGGTGGCTTGCAAAAGCTCTTGGCTAGAAATCCTGATCTGGGCAGTTTGGGCATTACGGCGGTCTTTGATCGAAATCACCTCACCGTTGTGGACACCTACCGCTATTTTAAGAAATTTACTGTGGATTGGTATGAATTCAATTTTTCGCATACAGAAACTGATGTCGAGGCTTCACAGCTATTTGCAAAGGAAATGGCAGAAGTAGGGCGTATAGCCTTTGCAAATGGCGGCGAAAGCGAAATACGTAGAATTCGTTTTTTTGATCTTATTTTTGATCAGCTCGATTCGCAAATTCAATCGGTGAACTTCTGTGGTGCAGGGAAGTCGCTATTGATGGTCGATGCACAAAATGACATTTATCCTTGCCCTTGGATGGTGGGTGACGCCAGTGAAAAGCTTGGGGAAGGGCTGCAGTTGAGTCAAAAGCGCCTGGATGCTCTTGCCGGATCCTTAGTGGATCTCAACAGCTGCCATGATTGCTGGGCTAGGTTTGTGTGTGGCGGTGGGTGCATGTATATTCATAAACATACGACGGGTTCTAAACATCAAAAGTCTCTGGCATTTTGTGACAGAACACGAGAATTGATTGCCGAGGCAATTTGGTGGTACCATGAGGCTCGAAGTCGCTGCTGAATGAAAAGAAAGAATTTCAAAATTTAATGGTAAGTGGTCCAAAATTTCCAAAAGTCTGTTATAGAATGGGAGGCTTAAAAGTGAGGTCTAAAGTGAAAAAAGATGAAGTCATAAAAAAAGTTCAGCCAAAAATTTCAGCCGCTGGCGCAGCCAAAGGTCGCCCAGATGGTGGAGGCAAGCCTTGCATACCTGCGGGATTGCCTGGAGAACGAAAGCAATTTTAGTATTTTTAATGGGGGGCACGGCCCGACTGGCCTCTCTGTAAATATTGGCTGTAGGCGGCTCTTGAGAGGGGACACTTTTACATGGCGCTACCGCCGTCGTTAAAAAACAAATCGCAAACTGTTGAAGAAAAAAAATCGTCCGCGCGATTTTATTTTGGACTAAGAATATTGATTTCGGCCGTCTTGGCCATATTCATCAATCAGATCAAATTAGATTACATAGATTTTTACATCTATGACACCTGGATGACTGCCAAGGTGCCGCCAAAACCGACTGGCAATGCAGCCGTGGTTCTTGCCAACTTGGAAACGGTAAAAAGCTTGGGATCTATTCCCAATATTGAGCACCATATTGAGCTCTTGAAAAAACTTCTTGATGCCAATGTAAAAAAGGTCATTTTTTTGGATGACTTTCGCGAATTGGAAGGCACGCAAGAGCAAAAACGCACTTTCGGTAAGCTGGTTGCCACTCATCCCAATGTTGTCTATGACTTTATCCTTGAATACAAAATTAAAGGTCAGGTGGAAAATCTAAACTTTCCTCCTCCTCTGGATGCCGTGCAGGTGGAGAGTGTTTCGCACACGGCTGACAATCGCATCTTTGCTAATGACCAAGTCTCACGACGTACAAACATCTCTTATCAGGGTCAAGATTTTGCATTGCTAAAGCTGGCTCAGGAAATCAATCCTGATTTGGCACAAAAGGATAACATCCGCGGTCTTTTTGATTACATGGAAACTGAGCAGATTTGGTTCAATTATATGCCTAGATCAGCACTGATGACCTTTGAGTACAATGAAGTCATCACAAATGCAGAGTACCTGGAAAGTCTGACCGATAAGATCATTTTTGTTGGAAATGACCTTAACAACAATTTACGCAATTATGTACGGACACCCTACTCTCGTGAAGTCAACGCCATGACTGTGCCTGAGGTCCATGCGATCATGTTCGACAGTCTGATACGCAATGATGGCATTGTGAGAGCTCCAGATTGGATCGTGTATTTGCTGACCATGCTGATCGCCGTGCTTACAGTGAATGTGGTTTTGACCTTTCGCCCAACCAAAGGGCTTCTCATTATTGGCGGAACCACCTTGGCTCTTGGTGTACTGTCGTATTTGCCATTTTTAGTGATTAATTTTTGGATCCCCATCGGGGCGCCTCTGGTTTCAATATTCATTGCCTACTACTTTATTATTCCGTATCGCCTCATTGTGGAGAATCGACGCAGCTGGGAGTACTATCAGTCGAATAAGTTGCTGAGTCAGGTAGAAGAACTAAAAAGCAATTTTATTTCGATGATGTCTCATGATTTGAAGACTCCCATTGCGAGAATTCAGGGAATGACTGAAATCATTACCCGTGGCAATACTCTGGACACTCAGCAAAAAGAAGCCCTTGAGACGATTAAGTTTTCAAGTGACGATTTACTAAAATTTATTAATTCTATTCTGAACTACGGAAAGATTGAGTCTGAGGGTTTACCGCTGCATTTGCAGACGAAAGATGTCAATGAGCTCTTGGAAGAAGTGATTCGCAGGCATGATTTTTTGGTAAAATTGAAAAAAATGCAGATCACTTCGAATTTAGAACCCTTATTTCCGATCCAAATGGACCCAGAGTTGATCAGTCAGGTAGTATCAAATCTCGTGGAAAATGCGATCAAATACAGCCCCGAAGGCACCATGGTTGAGATTCAAAGTCGTGATCTTGGGGACTTTGTACAAATTGAAATCAAAGACGATGGCCCTGGCATCCCAGATGACGAACTTTCTAACATCTTCATGAAATTTTTTCGTTCAAAAAATGCCAAGTCCTCTCCTATTAAGGGCTCAGGTCTCGGCCTATATCTTGCAAAGTACTTCGTTGAATTGCACGGGGGAAAAATATGGGTGGAATCTTCCTATGGAAAAGGCACCAGTTTTGTAGTAGAACTTCCCATAGAGCAGGGGAGGAATCATGCTAAAGGTACTGGTCGTTGACGACGATGCTGGATTAAGACTTTCGGTCAAAGCCGCACTATCAGCTACGAATCGCTTTGATGTTGATGAAGCTCACGACGGCGTCGCAGCTGTTGAAAAGATAAAGTCTTCTGAAGAAAAGTATTCTATAGTTATTCTTGATGTTGATATGCCACGAATGAATGGCCTACAGGCCCTTCGTGAAATCAAAGAGTTTGATCCTGGAATCATCGTCATAATGTTAACCGCACATGCTATGCTCAATGATGCTGTCCAGGCAGTGAAAGATGGCGCCTATAACTATCTGCCGAAGCCTATTTCTGGTGACGACTTGGTGCTCTTGGTAGACAAAGCCGTGACTGCTCACACATTGATTTCTAATATCGCCGCATCAGCACCCGTACTAATGGAATCCGGTCGTAAGATCATTGGCAACACGAGCCAGATGCAAAAGGTATTCAATATCATTCACCGTTTGGCCAAGGTTGACACTCCTGTGTTGATTCGTGGATCTTCGGGCACGGGTAAAGAGTTGGTGGCTCGCGCGATACATTTCAATTCTTCACGCAAAGAAGGAAAGTTTGTCGGAATCAATTGCTCTGCCATACCTGAGAATCTTTTTGAATCAGAGCTTTTTGGTCATGAAAAGGGCTCATTTACCGGTGCCGATCAAAGAAAAATTGGTAAGTTTCAATACGCTGAAGGTGGGACTCTTTTTTTAGATGAGATTGGCGATATGCCGGCACTGATGCAGGTCAAAATTTTGCGAGTGCTTCAAGAAAAGATGTTCACTCCTGTTGGCTCTAATCGTGAGATTGCGTCAAATGTTCGCATCATTGCGGCGACGAATCGCCCCCTAGAGGACATGATCACAAAGGGGACTTTTCGTGAAGATCTGTTCTATCGTTTAAATGTCGTGCCGATCTTTCTTCCCGCTCTTGGAGAGCGAAAGAATGATTTGGATCACTTGATAAATCTATTCATCAAAAAATTCAATGTTGCTCATTGTAAGAGAATTGCTGGTGTGAGTAGGGACGCATTGGCGGCAATGAAGCGCTACGATTGGCCAGGAAACATTCGTGAGCTCGAAAATGTAGTTGAACATGCGTTTGTTTTGGAGTCTTCAAATATTTTGACATTGGGTTCGTTGCCGGAAAAGCTGCTGAGCGCAGTGGGCGTCAGTATGATTGATATTGAAGATGAAGATATCGAAATCGGCATTTTGCCTCCTGACGGAAATAGACCTTCGAGCGAAGCCACTGATGCAGATGATGATATGACTGCGGGTGATGATGGCAGTTGCGAAGATTCTGAGGAGGGCATTCCAGGTCTCGTCTTGGGTGGAGTAGACCAGGCCTTGGATTTTAATTTGCAAAAAGAGGCTTTTGAAAAAGAATTTATTATCAAAGCTCTGAAAACCTTTAAGGGCCGAATCAATCAAACGGCTCAGCACGCCAACATTCCAAAAAAGACTTTGCTGAGAAAAATTGAAAAGTACGGCATCATTGCTCGCGACTATTCGGTTTAATGAGGACACGCCCTCTTTTGAGCCTATCCCAAAATTCAACTCTGACTTCCGCAGCAGATCTGAATTTTGGGATAGACTCTTAGCTTCTGTCGAAGCAGGGGGCAGATTTTCTTTTTTCAGGCGCCTGTTAAATTTTTAAGATGTCTTTTAGTATGATGATCTGTGTAGATGAGATACGTGGGTCAGCTTTGAGCTGTGAAACAAAATCCGATAAATAGATTGCGCTTTTTGGGCGTACTTTTAGGATCATACCGGTTTTGTTTCGCCAGACCTCTTGAAGGCCATGGTCTTTTAGGATTTCACCGGGGCGCGCACTGGGCTCCAGCACAATCTCCATTTCACCAGTGAGAATCGAAGCCAAACTAAGAATGGGATCATAGAGGATCAGGTTGTGTTTGCCAAAATCCGCTTCAGTAATTTTTGTATCCGACGGAACAATCGCAAAGTTGCCAAAGCTTAGGGCGGGATCATGTACTGAAGTGGCGTTCTTTTTAATCGCAGTGTAATTCTCTAGAAGCTGCCACTGTCCGCGCCCCAGGCCAAGATCTGCGCTCGATAGCGAATGTTTGGGGGTAGATTTGAGAATCTCTATTAACTGTGATGAAAGCTGCTGCGGGTGCTGAACAGGTCGGGCACTGACAGTGAGTATCTGCTTTTGAATTTTAGATTGCATTTGACTATTAAAAGTTCTTTGTCCGGTATCAGAATTGCTTTTTGCTGGCTCACGATTTTGCGCTCGGAGAGCGGAGCTTTGATTTGAAATGCCCTGCCTAGCGAGGCGACTGGAAACCGTATATTTGGGAGTTGCGGCCTCTAAAGACTTTGCACCACGAGGGCTGTTGATAATTTCCCTTTTAGATATTGAGGTAGAATTGATATCAAAGGAATTATTCTTTGTCGTGACCAAATTTAGCAGGGCCGCAATGAGTAGAATTGTGGAAAAACTTAACAGTGCTCGATTCAAAAAATTACCCTACCTTCCGTCAACAATTAGGCTCCAAGAGTTGAGCCGACCTGTGATTCCCCGATTGGCGTCAAGGACTGTTAACTTCCAGCTACCAGTTGCGGATTCGCCATAGAAGGCATTGGTCAATAGCGATTCGTTAAGAAAGTCTTCTTCCCCAGCAAGAGCATTTTTGAAGGGAATGACGATGCTTTTGGTGCCAGACGGGGACGTTAACATGACTGCCAGATCGCCAATGTCTTTGTGAGATATGCTGAGTTTGATAGTTACGGCTTCAACAATAAGGGCTTCGCTCACCAGTTGAGTTGCTGATGCTCCCGTTGCGTCCATATCGGGGATGCTGATGCTAATGCTGCCAGACGCTTTGGTGATGCGTTTGAGTGGCGCCTCGGATAGATAGCCCTGATTTGAATTGATCATTGATTTCGCCAGGGCCACTGCGGCATCGGTGTCGAGCATACCAAAGCCAAAAAAATTGTGAAAATTAAAACCGGCTTTGTTTTTTATCCATGGCGCCTCCCAGTCCACATTGAGGAGCGTCTCCTCATCATCTTTTGGATAGCTGATGGCATCGGCATTGCCGTGTATTTTTACGGCTGTTTTTGCCAAAATGTGCTTTATATCTCGCCAGTTGAGATTGGGATTGGCTTCCAGCATAAGAGCGATTGCGCCTGCAACCATGGGCGCCGCAAAAGAAGTCCCTGCGCCAACGGCATAGTCGCAGTTGTTGTTAAGGGGATTTTTGAATCGCCTCGAAGCATAAGCCGGCGTGTTGTTTGAAAACCCAACCCCGCATCCCTGACGATCGGTCGAGAGAATTTGCAAACCGTCCAAATCCCCGCCCGGTGCGGCAAGCCATAGATTGGCACCTGGAGAGCTAAACTCTGCGGGCAATCCGTCAAACGTGAGGGCTCCCACATTGATAAATTGAATGACATTGCTATAGGTATTGAATTCGGAATTGCCAAATCGAATGGCTTTTGTCGACTTCTGAGTTCGTGGATCGACAAAAGTTTTTGAAACGACAAAGTCATTCCCAGATGACTTAACGAAGACGGTCCCCTTGCCGCCGCGATGTTCGGTGCCAGCGGCAGTGATTGCATCAGCTAATGAGGCCGGCGCGATCATTAAGGATGTCTGCGCAGCCCCCCAAGAGTTATTAGAAATATCAACATTGGCAGAAAATGACTTGGCGACAAATTCCCAACTGGCCAAGTCTCCGCCAATGAGATTTGCGCCTGCGAACTTAGCTCCAGGTGCGACGCCTTGCGTACCAATGCCATTGTTGGCCTCAGCGGCAATGATCCCAGCCACAAAAGTGCCGTGGCCATTTTCATAGTCGCTGTCTCCAATCGGCGGTGAGACATCAGAAAGATGGGGCGAGGCCTCCAAAAAATTGAGATGTTGTCCGACTAAAGATTGTGCAGCAAGGTCTGGGTGATCAAGATCAATGCCGGTGTCGACAATCATGACTGTGACACCTTTTCCCACCAAACCCTGCCTCTTGGATTCAGTTTTATGAATATCGACGCCAATAGAGGAGCTTCCTGTGAAGAAATCGCCCTGATTGAAAACCCCCCATGAAAACTTCAACAAGGGGTCAGAATCTTGCCAGACCATTGGGTCACCAGGGGAGGCACTCTCTACTGGCCTAAAATTGGCGCTGACGCTTGAAATTTCTGATTTTGGAATGGAAAAGCCGGCCGGGCCACAGCGTGTGAGCAGCATCAATGCAAAAATATAAAAAATGATCTTCATCCCTAACCTATTATCCCTCTGAAAAGCCGGGGATAAAAGAAGCAAATAAATCTTCTCAAATTGGTCGAGGCGCCATTCGTATGTCGTGTCAAAACTGCGGGCGAGAAATTGAAGGTGGATTCTGGCCACGAATCGATTATGATTGTTTTGTGTCAGATCGAGAAAAATTACTAACAAAAATCTCAAAATTGGAATCAGACTTGGCCAGCCGGGATCAAGAGCTGGCTCTTTATAAGCGAAAGCTTGGACTCCTTAACGTGGAGCTGGACTCGCTGGTAAAAAAACTGAGTCGTGAGATTTTTCTAGCACAGAAGATTCAAAAATCGTTGGCCCCCACAGAGATTCCGAATATTCCGGGCTTTGAATTCAGCTCAAAGTTTGTCCCCGGGTCACAGGGAGGCGGCGATTATTTTGATATTTTTGAATTGCAGAGCCGTCTTCATTTTGCAATTTTGCTTTCACAGAGTTCTGGCTATGGAACTTCTGCGACTTTTTTATCGATCCTGATAAGGATTTTGTCGCGAAAAGAGAGTAAAAACTTTACCAATCCGGCCGAGTTTATCGAATTGATCAGAAAAGAAATTGCACCGCAACTTTCTAATGAGGACGAGCTGCATTTGATGGTGGCGATCGTTGATCGAAGAAAGTTGGATTTGCACTTTTGCAGTGCAGGCGCGACACCTGCGTTGATCAAACATGAAGATTCAGATCAGGTGACTCGACTCGAAAATCAGATGGGTCCCTTAACAACCAAAAGCCCACCGATTGATGTGAAAACTCAGTTTTTGAAAATGCCCTTGCAACCTAAAGACACCTTTGTTGCAACTTCTCTGGGTGTAGTCAATTCAGTTGATAAAAGTGGTCGAGCATGGGGTCTAAAGGGAATGGAAGATGCAATCATTTCGGCACCCCAGCGAGGTGTGCACGAAATTCGAAATGAAATTGTTTACCAGGTCGGAAAATACTGCGGGGACGAAGTGCCCAGTCGTGACTGGACCATTGTCGCGGCTGAAGTCAAAGAAAAGATTTTGAAGTTGGCGCCAGTGTGACCCTATTTTGCAGCATTAATTTAGAAATAAGCAATAAGCGATGATGACAACTGAAGGAGACAAAGATGGCAGAGGTTAATATTTATGAGGGAGCAGTTGATAAAGGTTTAGAGGGAGTTGTCGCCTGCACGACGGCGATCTCATCGATTCAAGATGCGACGCTTAACTTTCGCGGTTACACAATTGAAGATTTGGCTCAGCACGCCTCTTTTGAAGAGGTTGCTTTTTTACTATGGAATGATCGTCTTCCCAAAAAGGAAGAACTAGATAAGTTTTCGCTCGAATTGGCGTCGAATATGGCATTGGAGCCTGATTTAATACTGGCTTTAAAAGCACTGCCTACCAAAAATGTGCATCCCATGGCTTGGTTGCGAACGGCAGTTTCAATGTTGGGTCATTTTGATCCAGATGCAAATGACCTTTCAGATGCGGCAAATCAGCGCAAAGCCATGAGGCTGACTGCGAAAATGGGATCATTGGTCTGCGCGTTTGAAGCCTTTCGCCAGAAACGTGAACCGCTGAAACCTTTACCGAATAAGAGTGTCGCTTGGAACTTTATGTACATGTTGACGGGCAAAGAGCCAGACACAGAATTTGTTAAGGTCATGGACACCTGTTTAGTCCTGCATGCGGACCATGAGCTCAACTGCTCTGCATTTGCAACACGGGTCACAGCTTCGTCATTGAGTGACTTGCACTCAGCGATTGTTTCTGCAATTGGCGCACTTAAAGGTTCCCTTCATGGTGGAGCCAATGAACAGGTGATGCTGATGCTAAAGCGAATTGGTAGCATTGATAATGCGAAAAAATTTGTAATTGATGCTCTCAAAAATAAAGAAAAAGTGATGGGCATAGGTCACCGTGTTTACAAAAATGGCGACCCCCGTGCTCTGCTATTGCGTAAGGTGAGTGAAAAACTCACAAAGAAAATCGGTGAACCGCTTTGGTATGAAATGTCGATTTTAATTGATGATACGGTTCAAAAAGAAAAGGGCCTTCTGCCAAATGTGGATTTTTATTCGGCAACTGTGTATTACAGCATGGGTATTCCGATTGATCTTTATACGCCCATCTTTGCTAGTTCGCGAGTCAGTGGCTGGTGCGCCCATGCGTTTGAGCAATATGCCAACAATAGAATTTATCGTCCGCGCGGAAAATGGGTAGGAAAAACAGGATTGACTTGGATTGCGCCGGAAAAAAGATAGAAAAAAGATAGAAATGTGGCGGAAGAAACGATTCTTCTCTTGAAGAAGCATAACTAGACGGAGATAGAAAGCAAATGAGCAGTGTATTTGTTAAAATCATTAATAACGAATTACCGGCCTATAGAGTTTTTGAAGACGCAACTGTTATTGCCATATTGGCGTTAGATCAAGTTACGCCGGGGCACACGCTGGTAATTCCAAAGCAAGAAGTGAATCATTGGTTTGATGTGCCGGAAAAAGACTATTTGCATTTACAAAGTGTTGCCCAGCGAATTGCTAGGGCGCAAAAAAACGCCTTTGATTGCCCGAGGGTTATGACAGCAACAGTAGGTTTTGAAGTGCCTCACTTTCACCTGCACTTGCTTCCCGCTTGGTCGATGGATGACTTGAATTTTCGCAATGGAAAAAAACTGCCTGCAGCAGAGATGGAAAGTGTTCTCGCAAAAATCAAAGCCCGGCTCTAAGAATGCAGCATTAGTAGGTGCACCAAGATCATTTTGAGACAATATTGATTGAAAGACCTTGAGGTTAGGTGAATGGTTTCCGAATAATTCTTGACGCCTAGACCGGGTGAACTGGACAATTTTTAATGTCGCGATATAATGATTTAGATGGGGAAGATTTACCGTCTGGTGCCGCTTTTGACCTTGCTTTTTGTAGGCCTATTGCTGTCTCAAAATTGCACACGATTTCACGTGCAAGAGAGAGCAGTTTCTTTTAGTCGTACCTCATTAGGTGAAGATTCGGATCCATTTCTGGAGCATCCTCAAAGTCAAGTGATTGAGTTTCAGCAGCCACTCGCGCTTTCTGTGAAACTTCGTGCCTTTTCACCGGCAAGTGAAAATCAAAACGCTGAAAAAATTATTAATTATCAATGGCGCTTTCGGAGAATTGGCGCAAATGAATGGGAAGCGATTTCCGGCGCAACGGAACCTAGTCTCGAGATTAATCATTTTCTACTTACAAATCAAGGCGATTATCAGATGGAGGCTATGCAGGGGGAAACTCGATTTATATCTCGCATTGCTTCGATTCGCGTTCGGAATCAGAGCAATACCTGCCTTCGTGAGGATTTGTCAGTCTTTGCTGACCCTCTGCGCGGTGCCTTTGGCAAGGATTGGGCAATCGTTAATTATGTGGATCAAGACCTAGAAACTGGAAAAACACTGGATTACAGAGGTTATCGTGATCAATTTGCGATGACTTACGATGGCCACAAAGGCATCGACATGGCGATCGGTTCCTTTCTCAATATAGATAGTGGCGTGCCCGTGTACTCGATAGCCTCAGGCGTCGTTGAAATTGTGGAAGATGGTGAATTTGATCGCAACACCGAATGGGAAATGGCGGCGAATGCTAAGGGTAATTATGTCGTTCTCAGGCACCCAAACGGCTTTACAACAGGATTTTTACATCTCAGGACGAACTCGATAGTGGTGAAAGTTGGTGATGAAATAGACGCGTCAAGTATAATTGCGCATGTTGGAAGCTCTGGAAACTCCGATGCTCCTCATTTGCACCTCGAAACGCGAGACTGCTCTGGAAAATCTATCGATCTGATGAAGCCGCTGCAGTTTCAGGTCGAATGGCCTTATACTGTTGAAAAAGGCGAACTCAATCATATTTTGTTTCAGGAGGGGGCAATCAATAATCTACCAGAGGCAAAGCTCGCAGTGGGTCCGCAGGTGCGCGGATCTACCTCTGGTCAAATCATTTCGTACGTGGCAACATTTTTTAATATAAAGGCAGATGATAACTTTAATATGGAATTCTTGCGCCCCAATGGTAAGGTGGGTTTTGAACAAGTACATGCGCCAAAATTGAGCCCGGGAACTCGACGTGGAGCTTATCGTTTTTTTAATCGTTTTCATATGGATGAAATTGGAATGTGGAAAATTCGCCTTCTATTAAATGACACAATCGTGTTTGAAGAAAATTGGAAAGTTACAGCAGATTAAAATCTCCAGACTGCAAGGTTAACAGATTAACTGGACGGACCACTAGTGTCCTGAGTCAGGATAAAATTGATATTTAATTTTTATGCAGCCTCGAA
>CAYMBJ010000085.1:0-15068 GCA_964388665.1 uncultured Pseudobdellovibrionaceae bacterium
GTATTCTGAGTTTGTGTTCTGTAAACTGAAGTAACATCATAGGACATAATGGTGGCCCCGGGGAGAATCGAACTCCCACGCCCTTGCGGGCACTGGATTTTCTTACCACTCTGGTTTTCACCAGCTCCGTTACAGGAGTTTGTGGTCTGGACTATGCCTTGACCGTGACAGTTGATTTTCACAACCGCTTAAGGTCCCGCTCGTCTAGTCTCTACACCTTCCGAGAAAATTTCTTTTCAAGGCTTGGCTCGGCATTAGCAACCTGAAAATTAAATCAGGGAAGCCTTCACCGAATTTGGGCGGTTCTACTCCAAGGGTTTCCCCAAGGGCACTCAATTTAATTGTCAGTCTTTTCGACCGACGGTCTGAGTCCAGCGCGTCTACCAATTCCACCACAGGGCCATTTATAAACTTCAAATCAACTATCAAAGAACGGATTCAGTATCACAGGTCATCAACCTGATTTTTGGTTTGCAGATGTTAACTGGAGTCTCGAAAATTTTACAAGAACTTTTTTTGATAGCTAAGAATTGATTAGGGTTCGTGCAGATCTCAGCGCAATTGGCCTCAAAAATGCTTACAAAGCACTGTTGGTTTAGCAGGTGCTCCCGAATTTTGCCACAGGATTGGCTTATTGAGGGTTTGAAGTGCATTTGAGATTAGAGACACCAGAACTGCAAAAGTTTGCGAGTGACTTTGCTGCTCAAAACTGACGATTTTCTGCATACCTTTTGAAATAAATTCTAAAAATCGAGTTGCTGGAAGGCCGCTTTCTGCGTGGCTTGGGCAGTTCTGTATTTCTAATTGATTGAAACTTCTACGTAAAAGTCCTCCAAAAAAAAGAACACTGACCAGTGATAATACCTGGCACCGTCTTTGCTGCATTATACCAGTGGAATAATATTATAAAGAGGGGATTGGATATGAGGCTTTTCAAAATTGGGATGCAATGCTTACTAACTCTAGCAATCACGATGGTCATGCATCATCAAGTGAGAGCACAATCAGATCAGAGTTTTGATGCAGAACTGGATTCAGAGCTAGATCGACTGTATCAGGGGCAATCGACAACATCAGGAATCTCTGGTAGCAACACTGTGGTGGCGCCGCCAAGTCAAGCTCGCGGCAATCAGCAGCAGCAGCCTGTCTATATAATCAATCAAGCAACGCCGACTTCGACCTCTTCTGCACAGGTGCAAACAGCATCTAATCAGCAGGCGATTCAAAAGCAGCCTGTGACTTATGTACAAGACACACCCTTGGTGGAGTCTCGGGCCGAAGAGATGCGCCGCCAACGTCAGCAGGCTGAGATTGGGACTGAGTCAAAAATTGTCGAAAAGTTAGAGCAATCGCGAATTGACGATGAAAAGCGACGTGCTGATGCACTCTTTGGCAATAGTTTTCAACAAATGAAGCCACAGCCGCCGCCACCAGAACCTGTCTATGCTCAGCCCGTAGCTCCAGTGATTATCCAAAAGGTCGAGCCACGCCAAACTGTTCAAGAAGAAGTGGACGCTGCCATCCGCGCCAGCGGCAAAGTTGAGCCGATGCAAGACAGAGCCTCCTATTTTGGTGGTCTGATTGGCTTCTCATCTTATCCAAATTCAGAGAGAATTGTTGGCAATTACTCGTTGGGATTCTCATTCGGGTCGATTTACGATGACAACGTGGCAGTCGAAGGATCCTTTCTAATGAGCAACTACACCTTCACTTTGCCCTATTACTCTTACGGACCACCCTCTGATCCTGACGTGGATGTTGATCAGTATGGTTTTGGTGTAGGGGTGAAGTACCTTTTCTTGGATAGTTTTTTTCGTCCTTATGTTGGCGGAATCATGCAGTACTCGTACCGTGAATACGAGCGCAACTACTACAATCCAAATTTAAATGGTGTGGCTTCGTCCCATGCCATTGATTTTGGTCCATCGATAGGTGGTGAGTTGGCATTTGCCTCTGGATTTAGCTTGGGTCTTGAGTACCGTTATTTATTCAACCTCTACAGTCGTTTAGGAAAAGACTCCTTTTACGAGTATGGTGGTTTTGATAAAATCGAAAAATACTCGCACGACATGTTTTCTCTCTCTGGTCGATTCCAGTTCTAATTTAAAGGGGGCAAAGCATGGCCTCCTTACATCCTCACTTTGACCTTTTATTTTAATTATTCTAGACTGAAGCTGTGAAGGCTTCAGTTTTTTTTATTTTGTACATGTTTGTTTTTCCATTCAGCGCGGCGGCCGGCGAAAGCTTGGTGAACTCAAGCGTTGGTAAGATTCAAAAAGACATATTCACTCTTCGGCATCTCCAGCTCTGCCAGTTGATATCCGAAATCCTTTTGAGTGATCCCAAGAATTTCGATGGAAAAGCCATCTCTCCTGTGGCGAAGGCACCGTCGCAACAGATGATGGAAACCATTGATCAGTGTTTGCTGGACAAATCCATTGAGCTCGAGGCGCGCGCGCAAAGCTTTGAAACGCCTTTGGTTCGAGATGTGCCGACTGTGGTTAAAATGGCTCAATTAACTCTTAGACAAAATGAAACTTGGAAAAAACTGCAGTGGCGTGATTCGGAGCTGCAAACAGCGGCTTCTGAGAAGATTTTGGGCAATGCTTATTTAGAGGCGAAGATGAAATCCTTTGATGCGGATTTGACCGACCGCGACCTGAAGGCGGAATATGAGTTGAATAAGGACCAGTACGAGAGCTTGGACTTTGAGCTGGTTAAAGAAAAGGTAAAATTGGCCGCGCTTGCTAAAAAGCGCGAAGGCAAACTGAATGAGTGGTTTCTGCTTCTCAAAGAGAGGTACCAGATTCAGAACCTCGTGCAACTGCCAGCCGAAACGGCGGGACCGCGAAAATGAGTTTTCATGAAAAATTGAGTGTTCAGTGGTAGAAAAGTATTCTTCTTCGGAGGTTCTGTCTTTTGCTCCGGGTGAGTGGAGTGATGAGATTATCCACCAGATGAGGTTGAGGTTTGGCGCTCCGAAGGAAGTGGACTTGCCACTCGACTTAGCACCCGAGAGGCCCACTTGGACCATCGACGAAATCCTGCGGCGTCGAGACAGCTCCTATTTGTTGAGCTTGACGAGGTTGAAGTCGGATTCTAGTGCAGGTCTTATGGGTTTTGCCTTAGTGCAAGTTTATGATGCTGGATTTGAAATTCTTTACATTTGGATGGAGCCGCAGAACCGACGTCGGGGCGGTGGCAAAGCTCTGCTTTTAAAAATTCACGACTTGCTGCGTTTATCGAAGGTGGGCACCTTACAGGTCAGTGAGGCCAATCTTGCTGCCGTGTATCTTTACGAAAATTGCGGCTATCAAGTGCTGCGCAAACTTGAGCGTTACTATCGCGACGGGATGTCGGCTTTGGAAATGCAGATCCAATTATAATCAACTTGCGGAATTTACGAAATTTTGTTATTCGTGATGCGTTGAGAAGTCAATTGAGGCGTAGTTGAGTAGTTGAGGCCATCGGGGCCTTTTTTCTTTTGTAGGTACCCACCTATGGATTTTTTCAAAAGAAATGCAGTTCCAATTGATTCGTAAGAGCTTATTTGCGGAGGATTTTTGAATTTTGAATCTGAATCTGAAATAGAGTTAGAAAAAACGCCAGAATCATTCAGCGCCACGCCGGCGAGTCTGCCCCCAGAATGGGTGGAGATTCAATCGGCCTTAGATGAAGTGGTCACAAGTGAATTCAAAAATGAAATGGGTCGCCTGGTTTTTCCTGAGCCCTGGTTAGCCAAAGTCGTAACCTTGGCTAGCAACATTGCGATTCGCGAAGGCTGCATTCTTTATGATATTGAGTCTTTAGGTTCAGGTCGTGGTCGAATTCTCAGAGTTTACGTAGATAAACCCAATGGAGCCGACATTGAAGATTGTGCTCGCGTTTCGAATGCTCTCAATCTGATATTGGACGTCGAAGAGGTTGTTCCTGGCGGCGCTTACATTCTTGAAGTGTCGTCCCCAGGTCTGGATCGTAGTGTTCGTTTTCCATGGCAGTACAAGCTGGCGATCGGAAAATTACTAAATTTTAAAACGAAAAAGGCGTTGGGCGAACTGGGACTTGCTGAAAAGTCCATGGTCGCAGCCAAGTCTTTTGAGGCAATAGTTCTTGAGGTTCGAGATAACCACGTTGTGAAGCTACAGATCCAACCAGCAAAAGGTGATGGGTTTGAGTTTGAATTGGCAATTGATGAGATTACCAAGGCAAAATGGGTTTTCAAATTGACCAAGGGCAAGAAGAGATAAAAGGGGTTATTCATGGCCGAGAATATGTTCTCTGAGTTGAGTCGAGTGATTGAGCAGGTTGGAAAAGATAAGGGAATTGATAAGCAGTTGGTGGTGGATGCGATCACTCAAGGCATGCTATTGGCTGCCCGAAAAAAGTGGGGAACCTATCGCGAGATTGAGGCCTCCTACAATGAGGATACGGGCGAAGTTGAGCTTCACCAATTTAAAGAGGTGGTCAAGCCTGAAGATTTTATCGATGACGAAGTAGAGATTCCACTTGATGAAGCTCGCAAATTGGACCCCCAGGCTCAGATCGATGATTCCATTGGTATTAAGATTGAAACTGGAGATTTGGGACGAATTGCTGCACAGACGGCAAAGCAGATTATATTGCAAAAAGTGAGAGATGCCGAACGGGATGTGATCTTTGCAGAATTTGAATCGCGCAAAGGCGAGGTCACTTCGGGAACGGCTCGCCGAGTAGAGAGAGGCGCGATCGTTGTTGATTTGGGGCGAACAGAAGCCTTCATTCCGCTGCGCGAGCAAATTCCGGGTGAAAGCTATAAGCCTGGAGATCGCATTCAGGGCTATTTATTAGAAGTTCGGCAGTCCACAAAGGGACCGCAGATCATTATGTCTCGCTCTTGTGAGCAGTACTTGATGAAATTATTTGAAGTTGAAGTTCCCGAAATTTATGATGGGATTGTTGAAATCATGGCGGCAGCTCGTGAGCCTGGGCAAAGAGCCAAAATTGCTGTGCAATCAAAAGATCCCACAGTGGATCCGGTCGGTGCCTGCGTGGGCATGAAGGGATCGCGAGTTCAGCAAATTGTTCAAGAGTTGCGCGGCGAAAAGATTGATATCGTTCCTTGGAATGAGGATGTGACTCGCTTTGCCTGCAATGCCTTGGCACCGGCGGAGATCTCTCGCGTCTTTGTGGATGAAGAGAATCGCGAAATGGAAGTGGTTGTTCCGGATTCCCAATTGAGCTTAGCCATTGGCAAGCGCGGTCAGAACGTGCGGTTGGCGGCGAAATTGACGGGATGGAAGTTGGATATTGTTTCCGAGACCGTGGCGGCGACACGAACGGCAGAAGCCATTTTTAATTTGATGTTGATTCCTGGAATGACAGAGACCATGGCGCAAAATATTTTTCAGTCAGGCTACGCCAATTTTGTAGCTTTATCCGATGCTGCGGTTGAAGATGTTATGCTAATTCCTGGATACAGTGAGCCTGAAAAGGCCGAAAAGCTCATCAGTGAAGCTGCGACTTTGAAGAAGAAATATGAAGACGAAGGTCTGCCAATTCCAGTCTCGCCTGCTGCACAGAAACAAGAAGCCAGAGTCACCTCTGGAAGCGCGAAGGACCAAGCCAATCAGAGATTGCGTGAAGAGATGGAAAAATTGGGTGCGGCAGAAGGAGTCGCTGCAGATGCTGATGGCGCGGATTCCAGTAGCGAAGCCGCTGCCAATAGCGAAGCCACTAACAGTAGCGAAGCCACTGACAGTGGTGAAGCGGATACTGGGGGCGCAGCTGACGCAGCGCTGGCACCAGAGGCAGTGAGTGTGCCGGCGGATGCAGTTAAACCTGAGGGAACTGGTGCAAAACCTGAGTAATAGTGACTTTAAACATGTTATTGGCAATACATTGCCAGGCATTGTTGGAAACAGATTAATAAGCAAGCGAAGCGAAAATTCGCTTTTCGATCGTAGGCTGGATTTTGGTAGGAGTGTGCGTGGCTAATCCGAAGGTATTTGAATTCGCAAAAGAAGTGGGAATGACTCCTTTGGCGCTCATGGATAAAATTCGTGAGTGGAAGATTCCTGTTAAAAGCCATATGTCAGAGCTAGGCCCTGATGTATTGGAGAAGATTCGCGACAAACTCAGCGAAGCAAAACCCAAAAAAGTGACCAAAGCCAAGCGCACGGTTCGCAAGGCCAAGCCCAAGGCGGCTCCGCCGGTTAAGCCTGAGACTGCCGCTAAGAAAAAGGCAGATGCTGGTCCAAAAGCATCAGTGATTCGTCGCAAAGCAAAAGACATTGAAGCCGAAGCCGCGGCACTCAAGGCGCAGGCTGAGGAAGAAGCTGCAGAGGCAGTTGCAGAAGAAGAGATGAATAGTGCTCCAGAAGAGGCTGCCGTTGAAGCGGAAGTGGCGCCGGAGCAGGAATCTCAAGTTGCAGCAGAGGCTGATGTTGCTCCTGCAACTACGAAGAAAAGATCTAAAAAAGCGGAAGTTTCGTTAGCTGATGAGGCCGAGGTGCTTGCAGAGGCAAGTGCTTCGCCAGAGGCTACTGATGCTGAAGGAACTGCGGCGACTCAAGTTCGAGCAAAAGGAAAGTCTACAACTAAAGAGGCTACCGAGAAAACTGCAGAGACCGATGTTGTTGGCGCTGAAGCTAAGGCTGCCGAGGCTGCGGTGCCTGCAGCAAAAGATGCATCTAAAGATACAGAGGCGAAGCCTGCGGATCGCAATTCACGTGAAACATCAGAGAGCAGCTCTCGTCCGGCAGTTGCTAAAAAAAGGGAAGTTGTCGTGGGAGCAAGTGGAGTTGCGTCCTCTCCAGGGTTGGCGCAGCGGAAAAACATTATTGGCCGCATGGATCTTTCGAGGGTATCAAATCCGCAACAGAATCAAGGATATCAGCAGCGCAATCAATATGGCGGTGGATCAGGTCCTCGACCTGGACCAGGTCAGCAGGGCGGCGCTGCCGGACCAGGTCAGCAGGGGCGACCTGCTGGATTTGGCGGCGGACCTTCACGAACTGGAAATCGAAATTTGCGGGCGGGTTTTGTGGCGCCGTCCACATACCCTGATGTCAATGTTCCTATAGATGACAGTCGAAGAAAAGAAGTGGATAGAAAATCCAAAAAGCTCACCGGCGGTGGACCCGCTGGGTTTGGTGTCACACCTGCTAAAGAAAAAGAGGGTGAAGTTGAGCAGTTCAATGCGGTCGAATTTAGAAAACGTGAAATGGTTTTCCAACCGCGGAAGAAGAAGGGTGTATTGAATCGAGTTGCAATGCGCACACAAATTACCACGCCTAAAGCCAGCAAGCGCACCTTAAAAGTAGATGGCACTATGAAGGTCTCTGACATTGCCCAAGAGCTCGGTATCAAGGCCGGTCAACTGGTTGGGCACTTGATGAAAAATGGTGTGATGGCCAATATGAATACGGATTTGGATTTTGATACGATTGCACTGATGACCTCGGAGTTTGGTTGGGAAGCTGTCAATGTGGCCAAATCAGCCGAAGAGTTGGTAGAAGAAACTGCCTTTGGTGATTTGGATGCAGAGATGGTGGATCGACCTCCTGTGGTTGCAGTTATGGGTCACGTCGATCATGGCAAGACCTCACTCCTGGATGCCATTCGTAGGACCAAAGTGGCTGCGGGCGAGGCAGGTGGAATCACGCAACACATTGGCGCCTACTCGGTTGCACTTGAAGATGGTTATGAGATCACATTCCTTGATACTCCTGGCCACGAAGCCTTCACGGCGATGCGCGCACGCGGTGCCAATGTCACGGATGTCGCAATTATTGTTGTGGCAGCAGATGACGGCATGATGCCGCAAACAATAGAGGCCATCAACCATGCTAAGGCGGCCAAGGTTCCGATCATTGTTGCCGTAAATAAGATTGATAAGCCGGGTGCCAATGTAGAAAGAATTAAGCAGCAGCTCACAGAGCTCGAGATCGTTCCAGAAGAGTGGGGCGGCAGTCAGATCTTTTGCGAAGTCTCGGCGCTCAAGCGAACGGGAATTCAAAAGTTGCTTGAGAGCATTAAGCTGGTTGCAGAAATGCTAGAGCTCAAAGCCAACCCCAAGCGCTCTGGCTCGGGTGTTATCATTGAATCAAAAATTGAAAAGGGCAAAGGGCCAGTGGCCACTCTGCTTGTAAAAGACGGCACCGTAAAGGTCGGCAATTACATTGTTGCTGGCGGTGTAAAGGGTCGAGTGCGATCGCTTATGAATGAAAATGGCGAGCGCATCGAAAGCATGGGACCTGGATATCCTGTAGAGGTCCAAGGTTTGGATTCGACGCCTGGAGCAGGTGACAAGTTTGATGTGGTTCGTGATGAAGCGACGGCAACAGAAGTGTCTTCGATGCGGCGAGAAAGATCTCAGCAAGAGCAACAGTCCAAAGAGACCAAGCTCTCGATGGAAGATATCTTTGCAAAAGTCAATCGCGGTGACGTGAAGGACTTTGGAATTATCTTGAAGGCTGATGTGGCTGGCTCACTTGAGGCGATTGCGGGCATGATTCAAAAATTGCCATCTAAAGAGGTTGATACCAAGATCATTCACTCAGCGGTGGGTGGGATTTCAGAAACCGATGTGCTGTTGGCTCATACCACGAAGGGGATTGTCATTGGTTTCAATGTTCGTCCTGACGGAGTGGCTCAGCAGAAGGCCAAACAATTGGGCGTGGACGTACGAACCTATTCCATAGTTTATGAATTGATGGATGATCTGAAGAAGGCGATGACGGGTCTATTGACTCCAGATGTTGTTGAGACAGTCATGGGTCGAGCCGAAGTTCGTAACACCTTCTCCGTGCCAAAAGTGGGCACGATTGCAGGTTGCATGATCGCCGACGGCAAGATTCAAAGATCCAACAATGTTCGTTTGGTTCGTGATGGCAAGATCATTTACGACGGCAAGATTTCGAGTCTGAAGCGATTTAAAGATGACGCACGTGAAGTCGCAGCTGGTTTCGAGTGCGGTATTGGCATCGAAAACTTCAATGACGTTAAAGTGGGCGATGTGATCGAAGCCTACGTAAAAGAAGAAAAGGCTCGGGTACTGAGCGAAGCGCCGGCGGAAGCATGAGTTCAGCCAATCGCCGTGTTTTGAGAATGGAGCGCGAAGTTCAGGAGTGTTTGTCACGACTGTTGATTCGCGATTACCAAAATGCATTGCCGGGCTTTTTGAGCCTGGGTCGCGTAAAGATGTCAGGCGATCTTCGCACTGCTAAGATTTATGTTTCCGCATTTGGCGAGAATGCGTCCAACTCTGCATGGGTGGAGTATTTGACCAAAAGAGCCTATCAGATCCAAACCGATGTGGCTCACGAGTTGCGCCTGCGTTTTTGTCCAAAGATGAGTTTTTTTGAGGATGACGCCACCCTTAAGGTGATTGCATTAGAAAAGACAATCAGTGCTGTCACTAAGAACGAATCTAAAAACAGCTTAAAGAAGAGCTTTGCGGGAGAACTTTCCCATTGAATCAGGCGTCCTTGAAAAGCGGAATTCTTCTAGTAGACAAAGACCCAGGATGCACGAGTCATGATGTGGTGGCGCGCGTGCGCCGCATTCTCGGCACTCGTGATGTGGGCCATGCGGGAACCCTCGATCCATTGGCGTCAGGGCTGTTGATCCTTTTGATCGGTCAGGGAACCAAGCTCAGTGACTATCTGATGGATGGCCAGAAGGTCTATGAGGCTGGTTATGACTTGGGGAAAACCACAGACACTCTTGATGTCACGGGAGAGTTTTTAACTGAGTGCAGTGTCGATGCCATCACGGCATCCGAAACGAAAAAGCAGATCCTGGCCCTTCAGGGCGATTTGGAATTTGAGATTCCCATGTATTCTGCAAAAAAGATGGCCGGTAAAAAACTCTATGAAATGGCCAGAGCTGGCGAAACGCCAGAGGTGCGCCCCAAGAAGGTGATGTCCTTTAAAGTTCAGGATTTTGAAATCACCTCACAGGCCACCGGCAAAGCCCGCATTGAGTGCAGCAAAGGCAGCTTTGTTCGCACTTGGGTGGACGAATTGGGCAAAGCTTTGGGAGTGGGTGCGTATATGACCAGTTTGCGCCGCACTCAGAGCGGTGGCTTCCATGTGGATCAAGCGGTGACTTTGGCACAATTGGAGGCTTTGGGCGCGGACAGTTGGCAGCAGGTGGTGCCGCTGCATCGGTCCCTGCCGCAGTTTCGCTCACTCAAGGTCAATTATGTGGAGGCAGGCTTTGTGCTCTCGGGACGAATCAGCTACGACCTTAAGCAGAGGCTCTTGCCGATGATGGATCCTGTCAGCAGCCCTGTGTTGCAGATCTGCGAATTTGACTCACAGAATCTTTTGGCCTTGGTGGGTTTTTCAAAAGACAAGGGTGTGTTTTTAAGGAGAGTTTTTCCTCGAGAAGACTCTTGCTCCTTGACCTGAGTGCCTTCTGCTAGTTACAAGATTGAGGTCACATCTCTCTGCAGCGAGCTCGCCATGACGCTATCACGAGGGGGTGAATTCTTAAATCCTATTAGGAGGAAATATGGCGATCAATAAAGAAAAAAAAGCAGAAGTTCTCAAAAAATTTCGTCGATCAGATTTAGATACAGGTTCATCAGAGGTACAGATTGCACTGCTGACTGAGCACATCGTTCAACTCACCAGTCACTTTATGACTCATAAAAAAGACCATCATGGACGTCGTGGACTTTTGCGCATGGTGAATCGTCGCCGCCGCCTTTTGGATTACCTTCACGAAACCAATGCTCAATCTTATGAAAAGGTGATTAAAGAATTAGACATTAGAAAATAATGCTAAGACCTTTTTCTGTTTCAGTTTATCCTATTACACATTCCGATTCGGAAAAGACGGACGCTGAGTTGGCGCCGTCTCTTCAATTTTGCCAACCAGCCAGGGAGATACTTTTATGAAGACTACGGTCACGACATCAATAGGTGGGAATCAGATTTCAATTGAAACGGGTCGAATGGCAAAGCAAGCGGATGGATCCGTACTTGTTTCTTGCGGCAACAACATGGTGCTGGTGACAGCGGTTTCAAAAAAGGAAGAGTCCACTTTGGATTTCTTTCCGCTCACTGTTGAATACATTGAAAAGTTTTATGCCACCGGAAAAATTCCCGGTGGATACTTCAAAAGAGAAGGCAAGCCCACCACAGATGCTGTTTTGAATGCCCGTCTTATTGATCGGCCGATTCGACCAAGTTTTCCGGAAGGCTATCGCTATGAGACCCAGGTGGTGGCCAGCATTTTGAGTGCGGATGGCTCCTTCCCCATTGAAATTTTGGCATCTTTAGGTGCCAGCGCAGCTCTGCACATCTCTGACATCCCATTTATGGGACCCACTGCAGCCCTGCAGGTGGCGCGTGTTGGTGGTCAGTTGGTGGCAAACCCCACTCCACAGCAATTGGAAAAGTCGGATCTGGATATCATTGTGGCCGGCACTCGCAACGGACTGTTGATGGTGGAGGGCGAAGCGAAGTTCGTCTCCGAAGCCGATGTTTTGGCAGCACTGAAGTTTGGTCATCAGAGTTTGCAACCGCTTTTGGATGCGCAAGATGAGCTTCGTGAGAAGTCCGGATCTAAGCCCAAGCGAGCATTCAATCCGCCGCAGATTGATGCGACTTATCGCAAAGAGACAGAAGCTTTGGTGGGTCCTTTGATTCGTGAAGCCCTCTCTACGGTAGTTAAGCAAGAGCGCTACAGTCTTTATGACAAGGCCAAGACCTTGGCGATGGAGACCTTGGCAGCAAAAGTCACAGACAAGGATCTTCTTGCTGTCAGAAAAAAAGAGACTGCAGCCATTTTGGAAGATCTCAAATACACAATCTCTCGGGAAAAGATTTTAGATACTGGCGTGCGCATTGATGGTCGTGATGTCAAGACGGTTCGTCCGATCACCTGCGAAGTGGGGATTTTACCAAGAGCACATGGCTCTGGGCTTTTCACTCGCGGGGAGACTCAGTGCTTGGGCACAGTGACCTTGGGTACTGGCGATGATGAGCAGATGGTGGACGCCCTGCTTGGAACCGTAAAGCGACGATTCATGCTTCATTACAACTTCCCGCCATTTTCAGTGGGAGAGGTGGGTCGCTTCGGTGGTCAAGGTCGAAGGGAGATCGGCCACGGAACTTTGGCAGAGCGTGCAGTTAAGCCCATCATTCCTAATCACGAGGACTTTCCCTACACGATTCGTATTGTGAGTGATGTTCTTGAGTCCAATGGTTCGAGCTCCATGGGCACGGTTTGTGCGGCGACGATGTCGCTTTTGGATGCTGGTGTTAGAATCAAAGGCAATGTTGCGGGTATTGCGATGGGCCTGATCAAAGAGGGCGATAAGGTCGCCATTTTGACAGATATTTTGGGTGATGAAGATCACCTTGGTGATATGGACTTTAAAGTTGCGGGTACCACAGCTGGTATTACGGCATTGCAAATGGATATCAAAATTGATTCAGTGAGTTTTCAAGTGATGGAGACAGCCCTGAATCAGGCCAGAGACGGTCGACTGCACATCTTGGGCGAGATGGAAAAGGTTGTCAGTGTGCCGCGCGGTCAGATTTCTGAGTTTGCGCCACGAATTGAAACTATCAAAATCAAACCAGAGAAAATTCGTGAAGTCATTGGTTCTGGCGGTAAGGTCATCCGTGGAATCACAGAAGCCACTGGTGTTAAAATTGAAATTGAAGATGATGGCACTATCCACGTGGCCTCTGCAGATCCAGAAGCAACGAAAAAGGCCATTGCCATGATCAACGACATCTGTGCCGAAGCCGAAATTGGCAAAGCCTACAAGGGTCGTGTGGTGAAGATTGCCGACTTTGGCGCCTTTGTTGAGATTTTGCCGAACACGCAAGGTCTGTTGCACATCTCTGAGATTGCCCATGACCGCGTTCGTCAGGTGTCTGACGTGCTCAAAGAGGGCGAGACCATTGACGTCAAGGTTCTCGAGATTGATCGCGCTGGTCGAATCAAGTTGTCGCGCAAGGCACTTCTGAGTGCCGAAACACATTAGGCTGGGCGCAAGAGTTTAATGCAAATGATGACGCCGGTTTTTAATCGCACGGTTTTGGAGAGTGGCGTCCGCATTGTTTCTGAAAAGCATCAGCACCCATCGGCCTTTTCGGTGGGGTTTTGGTTTGAAAAGGGGACTCGTCATGAGCCCCTGGCTTTGAATGGCGTTTGTCATTTTTTAGAGCACCTCACCTTCAAGGGCACGGCCCTTCGGGATTATTATAAAATAGCCTATGACATTGAATCTGTGGGTGGCGAGCTCAATGCTTTCACTTCTAAGGAGCACACCTGCTTTCATGCGCTTGTGCTGCATGAAGATTGGAAGGTCGCACTGGATGTTCTCTCGGACATTTCTTTTCAGATGGTCGCAAAGCAAAGTGATTTCGACTTAGAAAAGAAAATCGTTTTGCAAGAGATTGATCTGACCGATGAGCAGTACGAAGAGCAAATATATGATCTGTTCTTTTTAAATTCGCTCGGGAATTCGCCACTGGGCTGGCCCATATTGGGCACCAAAGAGTCTGTGAGCAATTTGCAATTGTCCGATGTGATTGAGTTCTATCATGAAAATTATCATCCGCGAAATCTGGTGGTCAGCGTGGCCGGCAATTGCAACCACGATGAGGTGGTGGCGGAAGTCGTGCGCTTGCTGGACTCTCGAGTTTCGAGTGCGCGCGCATCGCAAAAGGCGCAGACGGCATTGACCTCAGCAGAGACGCTGCGGTGGACACCAAAGAAAATTTTTAAAGACTCGCGAGCTGAACAGCATCACCTTTTGATGGGAGTTCCTGCGCCCTCTTTTCAGGATCCCATGCGCTTTGATGCGGTGGTACTGAACTCTTTGATTGGTGGCGGAATGACCTCGCTGCTTTTTCAGGAGATTCGCGAAAAGTCAGGATTGAGCTATTCCATTTCGAGCCAGTTGTCGTCATTTGTGGATTTTGGTTGCCTCACCATTTACGCGGGCACTCAAGAGGAGAGCGTGAAACAATGTCTTGATCTGATTTTAAAAGTCATTAATGATTTAAAGGCGACGGGTGTTACGGCGGAGCAGCTTCAGCTGTACAAGCAACAGATTGTGGGCAGTTTGAGCCTGGGTGCGGAAGATGTTGAAAATCGCATGCAGTCTCTTGCCATCAACGAAATGATATTTAAAGAGTACCGACCGGTTTCGGCGGTGATTGACGAAGTCAAAGCTGTGAGCCTGATGGGGATCAATGCTTTGCTCGCCAGTTCGTTTGCTGAAGACAAATGGAGCTATGTTTTGCTCGGTGAAAGCTTGCCTGCCAATGTGAGTGGTTTTGAAGTGGTTGCGGACGAAGCGACGGATTGAGCGCAAGAATATTTTAAATACGGGGAGAGTGTATTGTGGAAATAGTAAATGCAAATTCGAAATCAACAAATTCGAATTCACCAAGTGCGAATTCATCATCTGAGGTTTCTTCATCAGTTTCTGCGACATCTGTCGCTGGGCTCAGCGCGCATCCACTGGTCAATATGCGGGTGCAGCGAATGGCTCACTTTAAGGGTGAGATGTGCAAATACCAATCCAGCGGCGCCAGTGGTATGGATGTGCGCGCGCAATTGTCTGCAGACATCATATTGCAACCCGGTGCCCGCACCCTTGTGCCCACGGGGTTGATTTTTGAAGTGCCTTATGGCTATGAGCTGCAGGCGCGACCGCGCAGTGGGTGGGCCATCAAAGAAGGCATGTCTCTTGTGAATACGCCGGGAACTATCGATGCCGACTACCGCGGCGAAGTGAAAATTCCATTGATCAATTTGGGCGAAAAGGCAGTTGTGGTCAAAGATCAAGAGCGAGTGGCTCAGTTGGTTCTTTGCCCGGTTTATCAGGCTCGCCTGCAAGAAGTGATGGAACTTTCAGAAACAGAGCGGGGAAAAGGTGGTTTCGGCTCGACGGGAAGAGCCTAGTGCTTTGTCAGGAAAGTTTTTTCGTTGTTGCTTCGTCGTCGCGGTATTGTTCATACAGCTTCCTCCTCGCGTCTAGAAAAAACTTCCCTGACATAGCACTAGTACACTGTAATATTAATTATTTATATCTAATTGCGTAATGCCAAAAC
>CAYMBJ010000086.1:0-14661 GCA_964388665.1 uncultured Pseudobdellovibrionaceae bacterium
ACAACATTTTGATTTAAAAATCAAAAAATTATGAGTTTTTCAGGAGCCTGTTAATAGACTCCCCAAACCTGCGTCTTGTTATTAAAATACCACTTTCGGTTCAGCATTTGCTGCAATCCAAAAATGGCACCCACCGAAGGAATCTTTGATTTTAGGTAAGACAGATCTATCACGTACACCTTGACATTTCGATCTTCCTGGTCACCAAATTTTAATGACTTGGCAATATAGATACCTGATTTGATCTTTTGATTTGACCCTTCTGTGACTTCAAATTCCTTAACAAATTTAAAATTTTCAGGATGGGCTTCAACAACCTTGGTGTCCATGACCGTGTTTGTGGCACCAGTGTCAAAAAGACTTTCTATTGGAGCCCCTTCGATTTCCAGTTTAAAACCAAAGTGCCCACCGAACTGTGAAGATTGTTTGAACGCTGGAAATAGCTTTCCCGCAAATCCAGCGGAATCCGCAACGAGGCGTGAAGAAAAATCTATTGAAAATTCTCGATTTAAAAAGAAATCATTACCTAACAAGCAGTCGAAAGGGAGTGCCTCATCATTGCGACGAGCGATCAATCCACTTGCATTACTCCAATCACCAACCAAAACCTCAGCGTTTACCCACTCTGTCACAGATTCGACTCCCGAAACCCCGCCTCCCAAGGTTTCTGTGACCGTCTCCTGAGTGGGCAATAGTGATTTCTTTCCCGCAGTTGAGCGAGCGCCTGTGTCCACTAAGCATTCGGTCTCCTGACCATCGAAACTCACCTTGGTTGCCAGGTGATCAATTTCACCAAACAGGTCCTTAGCTAAATTGAATTCAAACTGGCCTGCATGAGCAGTGAATGCTGCTCCTAATACTAAAGTCGTGACTAAAATTTTCATATCTTGAATCTCCTCTGGCAGCTATATTTCGCAATCCTACCAAAAATGCGAGTTAAATCTAAAAAGTATACTATCCGTAGCCTTTATCTGGTATTTTTTGTAAAAAAGGACTACAAATGATTGCCACACAGATTATCGATGCCCTCAAAACTGAGTTGAAGCAGGCCAGAGTAACCTATCGGTACCTAGCTAAAGAATTACGGATTTCAGAAGCCGGGGTTAAAAAAATGTTCACTCGGCAAGACGTATCTCTAGAAAGAATATTGCAAATTTGTAAAATTCTTAATTTATCTTTCTCTGAAATCATTGCAAGAACTGAAGACACAGAAAGGTCGGATTTGCGTTTTACAAAAAAACAGTCTGATTTCCTATCGCAAAATATTGATTTTTTTCATTTCTATATGAAACTCGCTTATGAACAAAAGAGTCCCAAAGATATCCAAGAGGAGTTTGGTCTCAACCTCAAATCATTGAATATCTATCTAAAGAAATTGGAGCAAATTGAGCTTATCATTAGGCACCCCCGAGATCGAGTGCAGGTCGTAGGTGGTCTTCAGTTTGCCGTACGCACAGAGGGCACAGCTTTGGAAAAACTTAAAACTCAAACTATAAAAGATATGCTCGCATTCTTTGAGGAAAGTCGTGTAGGCTCACTCAATGGTGCTGGATTGCAGTTAACTGTCAGTGAATCTAAAGAGTTCCAAATGCGATGGGAAGAGCTGATTCGAGAATTTAGCATCATCTCAAGTCGTCATCGAAAGGCGCATAGCACCGGAACACAAGCTCTAAGCATAATGTTGTTGCAAGTACCTGCGTCCATGTTTCGCAGCATCCATAACTTTTAAGACTCAGTTTAAGGAAATCAACATTTGCAGACCCTCCTGTATTAGTGCTATTGTACGCGTCAAATGGAAATCAGCTTTCGAGAAACTGACGTATCACTTCGGATATGCCACTAAGATTTCAAAATCTTTATACCATTCTTTTAAATCGTAGGCTGGTGGCAGGCTCTCTGGATTTCCGCCGTACATCATGCGCCACCTTGCGTATATTTCTGGAGATTTATCGGGGTCCTTCATCCACATTACTTTTTTACCCGAATCAAATTTCTTACCATCAACTGTAAAATACGCGGCACCGTTGTCTTTGCTTTTATCATTCATGACACTGATCACTTCAATATTTACCCATCGTCCGGTATTGAACACTGGAGTGCTGCCATACAAGGCTTCATAACATCTGTTTTTGTCGTTCTCTATAGGATTACCGCCATCTACATCTCCCGATTTCAATCTGGCCGATGAATGAGCTACGCAACTGGCCCCAATGCTAGAGCGGTTTGCTGAGCCAATGACTCCTCTTAAACCATTTTTGGCATTTGCGGTTCCATCTTTTCCCGAAACCACAGGCGAGTTCAGGTAGTGAGACCAACCTTCAGGGCCTACGCCAGGCTTGTTTTCATAATATCCACCGGCCTGGCCACGACCACCCATCAATGCCATATACTTGCCCGGTTGGGTTCGGTGCTTATCTTTTTCTGTAAACTGTTTGTAGCGAAGCATGATTGCACAAGGCCTGCTCTTTGGCAGAAATATTGGCGAATCGTGTCCGAGCTTATTAATTGTCTCGCCTTTCTTGATAGTGTGTTGAACGGCCTGTGTGCCATCTGGCGCCTTTGCAATCGAAAACCTGTGAGTCGAAGGGCCATAGCCCTGCACCGGATTTGTCATCCAACCATTTTTATCAGCGGCCAACACCATCCATGTATTTGAACAGTTAGATGGAGGAGCAGACGCTCCCTTGCCCCCGGGCGCTTCTTTCGTAGTCTCGCTCGAACTCGCTGGAGCCCTTGAGGTATTCGCAGTTGGTTCTGTCGCGACCTCTGTTCCTGGAGGCGATTTTGCGCCTGACTGGGGCGTGCCCGAGGATGACTGCGGCACGCTCACAGTTGAAGGAGCACCCGTTGCTGAAGACCCAGAAGCATTGGCATTGGGTGTGTTGACATTCGGTGCGCTCTCTACAGGAACCAACACCACTCGACTTTTGTTGGCAAACGCCTCAGACTCAATGTGCTGAAAGCCTCTCATCAACGGCCAGCCTTTCAAAGACGACCCTTGATCTGTCGTCTGTTGATTTGAAGAGCTACCACCTGCCTCTGGTGATGAGCGCGTCGGGTTCAGTACGGCCCAACATTCTCCTGATTGATTGTTCACTCCAAACACCTGCGCAGTGTTGGCTTCGTTGTCAATTTTTAGGGTCTCGGGCTTTTTCTCGCGACAGGTTTGCCCAGAAGTGTCCTTCATTAAAATCAAATACTGCCCATCTCGCTCTAGGTGAGATTGAAGATTTTGCGTCCCACGGGTATCAACCTCGATTGCAGCGGTTTGGGAATGATCTATCTGATCTACCAGCGCCTTCAAATCTCTTTCGCCATTATCCACGCCTAGAACGCCAAGACTTTGAACCTCGGGATTTGTTTTGTTAGATGATTTCAATCTGGAATCAAAGGGTTTTCCACAGTTTTGAAACGCAACAATTACAATCAGTCCCATTGCCGAAACCATGACCCACGGAATGATTTTGTTACCTTTAGAAAGCATTTCCCCTCCCAGATCTGGCCCAAATTGATTCACTGAATGCCGGCATACCGTCTGCATTCCTTCCCCACGAACTTTGATGGTACACGAAACAAAACGACATTTGAGTTTATATTTTGCGAACGATTCTCAGCAGGTCTGCAGCAGTGCTCGCGAAATTCCCAAAATGAGATCCGAAGGAATCAAGCTCGCGTTGCTATGACTCTGAACCCATTCATCCGCAATGTGCCCGTGCAAATAGGCTCCCAGCTCGGCAGCAAGATCCACCGAACAACCTTGAGAATGAAAACCCGCTATCATTCCTGCTAGCACGTCCCCTGTTCCGGCCTTGGCGAGCGCCACGTTTCCAGAGTGAATGCACCTTATGGGCTGCTTGGCCTTTCCCACTAGTGTAAAGCGACCTTTCAAGACAATTGTTGCTTGAGTTTTTTGTAAAAATTTTTGCAAGTGTTCAACTCGGTCCAAATTGATGGCTGCCACCGAAGACAAAGCCCCATTTTTGCCAACCGCATTCTCTTGCCAAAGACGTAAGAACTCTTTGGGGTGAGGCGTGAGTATCCAGTTGTCCGAAAGTGTTTCAATATCTAAACCCCTAAGTCCATCAGCATCAATCACACCGCCAGCCATGTTTTTCAAACACCAGTCTCGCAGTTCAAGTCCCGCGTCTGAAGTACCCAGCCCCGGCCCAATCAGCACGCTTGAAAACTGGGTTCTGAAGCCTTTCAATAAATCCTGCGCTGGCAACCACTGAACTTCGTCAGGCAATCCTGCGGGACGTACACTCTGCTTTTCGGGCATCACCGCATAGACATAGCCAACACCCACTCGAAGTGCCGCCCTTGCCGCCAAATTGAGAGCGCCCAGCATATTCTGAGTGCCTCCAACTATAAGAAGCCGTCCAAAATTCCCCTTGTTGGCCAGCGGATCTCGCAGCATCAAATTTTTGCGAAAGGATTCTTGGTCAATCAGCTGTCCAAAGGAATCAACATCCGTATTTTCGGGTAAAGCCAAATCAATCCATGCTAATTTCCCAGAGGCCACTGAGCCCTCATTTAAAAAATGTCCCCACTTGAAGGCACCAATCGCTAAAGTCTCATGGGCCATAAAGCAGCTTTTTTGCGAAGCAGCTCCGCCGGTATTGGCAATGATGCCGCTAGGAATGTCGATAGCAACCCGCAAGCATGGGAGCGCATTCAGCAAAGAAAAGAGTTCGGCAATCTCTTTTTTTAGTGGCGGACGAAAACCAAAACCAAAAACGCCGTCAAAAATCAGCGCGCAGCCCTGAAGACACTTTTTAGCCGCCTGCGACCCACCAGCCAAACCACCGGATGTCGAGCCAAGTCTTTCCGGCCATGTGCAAAATGAAACCGTCACCGATTTTGTGTTTTGCCAAGATTTACGAAACTCAGCATTCAGTGGCGATAGTCTGTGCTCACCAGATTCCACAACCACAAATCGCAAATTGTGATAACCGTTCTCATAAAAAATCTGCCCCAGTCGCAATGCATCCGCACCGTTATTGCCTTCGCCGCAGACAAAACCCAATTGGCTGCTCTTATCGAGCCAATATTTTTTTAGCAAATACGTATACATTCCTTGGCAGGCACGCTCGAGCAGCTCCCTTTCAGGACAACCCGCCTGAGCTTCCAGCGCTTTCATTGTTTCACGGCTTACAATGGTTTTCTTGTGGTCAATGTGAGTAGCAGTGCGCGTAGGACTTTTTTTCAAAACTTCACCTGCGCAGACCGCAAAAGTTTGTAATACTTTTGCCGACTCAGGTACTCTCCGCCCAGCGTGGCCGTAGCAGATGTGACCATTTCTATGTCAATAAATTTTTGCCCTCGTAGTGACAGCTGGCTGCACAAAAAGATCAGGGCCAGTTTAGAGCTGTTGTCGCGGCGAAAAAACATACTCTCACCGCTAAACACTCCCGAGACTTCGACACCATAGACGCCGGCAATCAACTCCGTGCCCTCCCAAACTTCAGCACTGTGGGCAAAACCCATTTTGTGCAAATCAAGATAGGCCTTGGTCATTTCGTCTGTGATCCAGGTGCCGGCCTGACCGGTTCGTGGTTGCAGCTTGCAGGCTTCAATTACAGCGGGAAAATCCTCATTTATCGAATAACGCCACCTGTTCTGCGTCTCTTTGATGGCTCGGCGCAAGCTCCGATTGATTTTTATTTTATCAAAAAACAGCACACCGCGCTCAGCAGGCGAAAACCAAAGCATAGGGAATCCCTGGTGTGGCCACGGAAAAATACCGTGGTGATAGGCGGTGATCAGCACTTCAGGAGTGAGGATGTCGCCAACGGCAACCACATCCTCTAGATCTGGCTCGCTCTCTACAATAGGAAAGAGATCCAATAATTTTTCGATTGGATTGGGCTGGTCAGATTTCCAATATCGACGCCAGCCAGGCTCAATGTGTTGCGAGGCAAACGTCGCAAATTCCACATTCATCTTCCTCACTCCCAAAATATTTGAGGATTCGCATCATGCGACAGGACTCTTGATTCTGAGCCCACTTCACCATCATATGCAATCTTTGATGTTGAATTTTTAAAATCTCAGCAGAGTCCTCTTGCGCAAAATCACTTTCGATCGGCTCTCGGAGAGGCTCAAAGGGCAAACGCTCTTCAACTCTCTCCAAACACCCCCAGCGCCACAGGATATTGAGACCTGCATCGACCCGAAAATCGCGACGATTTTTAAAACTCATCTCCTCACGCAAAAGTGCCAAGGGATCCTCAGCCGTCTGCAATTTATCACTGTTGTCTTGCAACTTTTGATAAAGAGTTTGTAAAAAGCTCTTTTCTGGATAGGCCCACTTTAAAAATTCCATCTGAATCAAAATGTCATTTTCTGAGTATAGCAAATGCCCTTGCGCCCGCGCACCATCGCGGCCCGCTCGGCCCACCTCTTGGTAATAGGATTCGATACTGCCGGGAACTTCAAAGTGAAAAACTTTGCGAACGTCGGCGCGGTCAATACCCAAACCAAAAGCGGGAGTGGCCAATATGATGGGTTGACTATCATGCAAAAATGCCCGCAGGCTCCGCTTGCGCTCGGCCGGCTGCATATCGCCATGATAGTGCAGCAGACCCTTTGCGAAAGTCGCTCCGCGCCTCGCCCGCAAAGCATGGCTGATAGCATGGAGAGTCTTGATCAAACTGCAATAAATAATCTGCGCACCCTCACCCTCAAGACGAGCATCAAGAGCTTCGATTTTATCGTCAAACTCGTAGGTTTCATGCACATGCAGACTCAAATTGGCGCGTTTCAATCCCGTACTGATGACCTTGGCTCTGTCCTTTTGCATTTTTAGGAGCGCAACAATTTCAGTTTGCATCTCTGGGGTGGCCGTCGCTGTCAGCGCCATAAACATGCGTGGCTGGATCTGCTCACGAATGAGGCCAATTTTACTATAGTCAGGACGAAAATCATGCCCCCACTGCACCACACAGTGAGCCTCATCCACGGCCAAAAGTCCCACGGGGCGCGACTCTAGGCAGCTTTTGAAATCTGCCTTTTGCAGGCGCTCAGGAGTCACAAACACAACCTGATAATCGCCTCGAGCGATCCCTTCTTGCCGCTTCTGGCGTTCACTGGCCGACAATGCCGAGCTCAAGTGCACCGCTCTCAATCCCAAGGCGCGGGCCTTAATTTCTTGATCCTGCATCAGTGCAATCAGTGGCGATACCACCAAAACCAAATCTGATTGCAAATAGGCCTGCGCTAAATAACAAAAGCTCTTGCCCGAACCTGTCGGCATGAGCACCAAAGGCTCCTGCCCCTGTTCGAGAGCCTGCAGCACCTCTTTTTGGCCAGGGCGAAAGGATGGATATTTGAATGTTGTAAGCAATTCTTGCATCTTCATGAGAGCTTCTATTGAAGCCGATTTAGGCAGTGACATCAACTAGACATCTCTCGGATCTGCAGGTGGTCTTTAAGAAGTGGTCTTTTCAGAGGCGCTGTGATGGCATTGCGGGGGCAATGTGGTGGATTTCTGGAGCTCTGGCGATGAGCTTTGCCACCAAACAATGCATCGTGTCTGAAGTCGGTTTTTAAACTTACTTTGCACTTGCGGGCATCTCATGATAACTCCATATTTTTGGGGAAAAACCATTAAAAACACCATCAATAACAGGAACTTTGCGATTCCAGTTTGTTGCAAACTTAGAGAAAGGTAATCGGTAATGGCGAAAAAGTGGGATATAAATATTGTGCGGAACATTGGAATTTCTGCGCACATTGACTCTGGAAAGACAACATTGTCAGAGAGAATTTTGTTTTACGGAGGAAAGATTCACGCCATTCATGAAGTGAAGGGTAAAGATGGGGTCGGTGCCACCATGGATTCCATGGATCTCGAAAGAGAAAAAGGCATCACCATTCAATCTGCCGCAACTCAAGTGACTTGGGATGACCATATCATCAATCTTATCGATACACCCGGACACGTGGATTTTACAATCGAGGTGGAAAGATCTCTACGCGTCCTCGATGGCGCCATCTTGGTTCTTTGTGGTGTCGCCGGCGTGCAGTCACAGTCTATCACTGTGGATCGCCAAATGAAACGCTACGGTGTTCCTCGATTGGCATTTGTAAATAAATTGGATCGCCAAGGTGCCAATCCCTTTCGCGTTGCAGATGCATTGGTCGATAAACTGAGGCTCAATGCGGTGATGTATCAAATCCCCATTGGCTTAGAGGAGAAGCACCGCGGTTGTGTGGATTTGATTCAGATGAAGGCCTTTGTCAATGAAGGCGCCGCCGGCGAAGTGATCACAGAAATTCCAATACCTGAAGACCTTGTGGACTCTGCAAAAAAATACCGCGCCAAATTGATAGAAAAGCTTGCGGACGTGGACGAAGTGATCGGTGAAAAGTTTTTGATGGAACAAGAGCCCACAATTGACGAACTTCATGCTGCCACTCGACGTGCCGTTATCTCATTGAAGATCGTCCCTGTGTTTTGTGGTTCTGCCTTTAAAAACAAGGGTGTTCAGCTGCTCTTGGATGCCGTCAATCGCTACTTGCCAACACCTGCGGAGAAAAATGAATACGCATTGGATCTTGATAAAAATGAAGAGAAATTTGATCTAGTCCCAGACAATGACAAACCTCTTGTGGCCCTGGCATTTAAGCTTCAAGACACTCAGTTTGGTCAGCTCACCTATATGCGTGTTTACCAAGGAAAATTGAGCAAGGGTGATTTCATTATCAATAGCTCCAACGGCAAACAGGTGAAAGTGCCGCGTCTCGTGCGGATGCACTCTGATAAAATGGAAGACATCGAAACCAGTTTCTCTGGAGACATTGTTGCCGTGTTTGGTATTGACTGTGCTTCTGGCGATACCTTTACCGATGGCAAGTTGAACGCGTCCATGCAGTCCATGCACGTTCCAGACCCTGTGATTTCGCTTGCCATTGCACCCAAAGACAAAACTGGCGCCAATAACTTTTCTAAAGCTTTGCAAAAGTTCCGCAAGGAAGATCCTACCTTCCGCGTCTATCGTGATGAGGAGTCTGCGGAAACCATCATTCAGGGAATGGGCGAGCTCCATCTTGAGATTTATGTGGAGCGTATGAAGCGCGAATTTGCCTGCGAAGTGATCGTGGGAGCACCTCAGGTGGCTTATCGTGAAACCATTGGCCAGGGTGCTGATTACGACTACACTCACAAAAAACAAACGGGTGGTTCGGGACAGTTTGCCAAAGTTGTGGGGCGCATTGAGCCGCTTCCATTGGATGCAGAGTCTACGTATTTGTTTGAAAACTCAGTTGTGGGTGGCCGTATTCCTCGAGAATTCATTCCAGCAGTGGAAGAGGGATTTAAAGAGCAATGCGCAAAAGGTCCATTGATTGGCTTTCCAATTGTTGGCATCAAAGTTGTTCTCACTGACGGCGCCTACCATGATGTCGACTCCTCTTATATGGCCTTTAAGATTTGCTCTATGGCAGCTATGAGAGAAGTTTATATGAAGGCGAAGCCGACTGTGCTTGAGCCAATTATGAAACTTGAAACCACGGCTCCTGAGGAGTACCAGGGCCCAGTCACTGGTCAAATCAATCAGCGTCGCGGTGTCATTATGGGAACGACAACCATCGAGGGCAATGTGACGATTGAGGCCGAAGTGCCATTGACAGAAATGTTTGGCTACTCTACAGATTTGCGTTCGGCCACCAAAGGTAAAGGCGAGTTTTCAATGGAGTTTGCCAAGTACTCTCCTGCGCCACGAAACGTTCAAGAAGATCTCGTTAAGAAGTACGCGGCCAAGCGAGCTGAAGAATCCAAAAAATAATCCGCCGCCACGGTGGTATTTATGTCTCTGATTTGTAACGCAAATAGAGACTGATAAAGATTAAAAAAAGAGCAGATTTAAGGTCTGCTCTTTTTTTATGATCAAGATTCTGCTGATAAAGGCCACCTGCTTCAGCAGAATCTAACTATTGATGCCCCAGAGAAAAGCCTTTACACTGTCGCCAGAGGGGCAATAGTCCTTTTTAAACTTCGACTCAGCAATAAAGAGGGACACGCTGACTAGTATAATCGTCATTTTCGTTTTGATTCTTTTGGTCTCCTTTATGACCTCTCTGTGCGAAGCTGTGATTCTCTCTGTGAATTCAGCCTACGTGGCCATCATGGTCAAAGAGAAGCGAAAGAGCGGCATCCTTTTGGAGCACCTCTTAGAAAAAATTGACAGACCTATCTCCGCCATTCTCACTTTGAACACACTCACCAACACCCTTGGCGCAGCTGCACTCGCCTACAAAGTTTTAGAACTCACCGATGAAACCGGTGTGACGATAATGTCTTTTGTCCTCACGCTTTCCATTTTGGTGTTTTGCGAGATCATCCCAAAGTCCCTTGGCGCACACCACTGGAAGGCATTGGCCCCATTTGCAGCTTATTTTGTCCAGTTTTTGGTGGTGATCCTTTATCCGGCCGTGGTCATCACTCAAAAACTCCACCACCTGTTTCCTGAACGCCGCCCGTTGCCCGAAATCACTCGCGAAGAGATGATTATGAATGCGGAGCTTGGCGTAGAAGAGGGAACCATTAAGAATAAGGAATCGCTAATCATTAAGAATCTGCTGATGTTGGATAAGATTTATGTCTCTGACATCATGACTCCACGAAGTGTTTTTTTTGCACTTGAGGATGACCTTACCGTCGAAGAGGTTGCACAGAAGTACAAGCCAATTCGTTTTTCGCGAGTCCCTGTCTACCACGAAAATTTGGATCAGATTGTCGGCATGACTCATCGATATAAAATTCTTGAGGCGCTTTCACATGACCAGCACGATACAAAGATTGGTAACCTCACAACTCCCATCGTTAGCCTGTCAGAAAAAACGACGGTGTCCCATGCAATTGATTTCTTTGTTCGCGAAAAAGAACACATTGCCCTGGCCATAGACGAATACGGCGTAGTGAGTGGCTTGGTCACACTTGAAGATGCTGTGGAGACCTTACTTGGTGTCGAGATCGTTGACGAGTTTGATAATATCGAAGACATGCGCAAGTTTGCACTTGAGCAGTGGCATTTGCGCAAACAAAAGGCGCGAAGATCATAGTCATCAAAAGACTTGCGAGCTTTAGCGATTGCCGAATTGAGGCTACTAGTGAAAATAAATTTAGTTCCTAACCAACATCAATTGCGAATGTTTTATGTCACTTTTCCTGATCGCGAAGTGGCCACTGAGGTCGCGGAGCATTTGGTTGCCAGCAATATCGTTGCATGTGCCAACATCTGCGCCCCCCATGAGTCCGTTTATTTGTGGCAAGATAAAATGGAAAACCAGCAAGAGGTGGCCGTTTTTTTTAAACTGAATCATGCAAACTTAGAAAGGTTCACCTCGCAGCTTGGGGAAAGACATCCCTATGATGTGCCCTGCGTGGTCGAAGTTTCGATTTCAGCGGCCAACGAAAATTATTTAGCCTGGGCCCTGTCATAAACGAATTCTCTTCTCTTCTCTTCTCTTCTCTTCTATCAGAAATGACGCTACCCATGCCCGCAGCCTCAGTACAGCGCGGCCTAGCGCAGCTCTGCACCTAGTGCAGGATCGTCCCTTGAATGGCATTTCGATCGGGAAGATAGGGAGCCACGCGATCCTTGATGACCTTCGTCAATTCACGACTTATCTTTTCAAGCGAATCCTCCTTGAGGGACATGGGAAAAGAAAACTCCGAGGTAAAATCAATCGTCTGGTATGCGGAGTGCACCCTAAATTTTGCATTAAAATGCAATGACTTTGATCCAGCGCCCGCTTTTCCCAGTGCACCTGGCGCCTTTACAGAAAGCCATACGTGCGGCACCACAACCACATCGGCCGGAATCTGATGCTCTTCATGAAGATTGTAAAAAAATTCTTCATTGACCTCTAAATGCGGATAACGCATGACCTCGAGATTTGGGCCTTTCCGATCTTTTTCGACATAGGCACGGCGCCGCTCTTTGGTATTTGTTTCTTTCATGGGATCAGTGATCACGCCCAAATCGGTCCCCGAGATCATCTTGAAAAGGGGTTCATTAGCCATATAGGCGCGAATCACCTCTGAAATGTCTTCGAAAGTTTGATTCGTTTGCGCAATCAAACGCGCATCCTCTTTTACGGAGGTGGTGTCGGCTTCATAATCCAGCACCATTGGCAATAATGCGACAAATATTCGGTCCTCTGCCTTGCGCTTCGGGGCTCGAAGTAGAATTGAGCGACGATGCATTAGAGCTTCCTCACTCACAGCAGGTGTCGTGCTTGCATCTTCATCTTTACTGCCCTCAAACAAACTATTATCCAAAGTTGCAGAGGCCCCAGTACCTGCTGCACCATCAGCACCCCGCCCACCATCCTCTTGCGCCGAATCCTGGTTAGAACTTGATCCCGTATCCGTCGATTTAGATGCGCAGCCAAGATGCAATAAAAAGCCTACAGTTATCGCAATCATCCAAGCCGATTTTGAAAAAATTTTATTCGATGACATTTTTTGATCTCCCCAAGCTGAAATTTTCCACGCTGTGTATGAATAATCATTTCAAACTAATGGGTACATGCCAAGGCTCAAGCCGAACTATCGGCTGATTTAACTTGGGCGTGTCCTAGGGCTTTGTTGCCATCTCGACCAAAGCCGAGGGCGGTGTAAAAATGGCCCATTGTAGAACCAATACAAAGGCCACTGTCAATGCTCCTAAGATAATGAAAAGTCTAAGTGTTTGAAAATCTTTTTGCTCGTTTTTACTCATTGTTGCTTTGCCCCGAGGTTGGATTTAGAACCTTCTCTAGTGCTAAGCATATTTCGGGCCAAAAAAAGGGGTAATAATGAACCAGCAAGAATTAGCTAAAAATCTCTATAACGCTTGCTACCTAAGAGGCGACTTTAAACTGCGCTCTGGACAACGATCACAGGAGTACTTCGATAAATATCGCTTCGAGTCTCAGCCGCAACTGCTGAGTGAGGTCGCAAAATTGATGGTGCCATTGATTCCTGATGGAACACAGCTTCTTGCAGGCCTAGAATTGGGGGGAGTTCCCATTGCGACGGCACTGTCGCTCGCATCTAATATTCCCGTCGTATTCGTTCGTAAATCTGCAAAGCAATATGGAACATGTAAATTTGCCGAAGGAGCTGATGTAGCTGGTAAGAATGTTCTTGTGATCGAAGATGTGATCACCTCGGGAGGGCAAGCGCTCATCTCTACTGCCGATTTGCGCAATGAAGGAGCCATCATCTCGACGATCGTCTGTGTGCTCTTTCGTAGCCAAAAGTCGCCTGAAGCCATTTTTCAATCTGAAAACCTAACCCTAAAGAGTCTTTTCACGCTTGATGAAATCGTTATGGCGGTCGGCAAAAACTAGGAAGTGTTTGCAATTTAACTTAAGAAGTAAAATTGCAAACACGCCCTAGGCCCTAGGGAGAGGGCTAGCAAAGTCATCAAATTCTCAAAATGAAACTTGGCCAGGTCCCCTTTCAAGACAGCCCGACACGCCAGCGCGAGTGAAAATGCATTTTACAGCTGTTTAAAAAATTTTACGTCTCAGTTTTAAATTAACCAGATTATTAAGCCCACTGGACCTCTAAATTCGCTACAATTGAATAAGGTAGACAGTATTGGGTAAACCAAAACCTGAGGACGTGTAATGATCTGGAGTTCTAAACAAAAGATAGTCGCAACAATGATCGGTGGATTTCTTCCTTTTGTCTCACTTTGGGCAACTGCCCAAACCCCTTCGCCTGCGCAACCAGTATCGGGAGAGCATAGCCTACTGACAGAAGAGGAACAGATCGCACGGGATTTTGCGGTCGAAGATGCACTCGAAGTGGACAAGAATGCCATCGGCAAGAAGGCCAAAGTCGCCATCTCTCCTGAAGCCTCGTTTGAAGTTAAAAAGCGTCGTCCAGCTTCTGAGGAGGCTCCTGGATCAGCACCTGCTGCCACTCCACAGGCCACCGACTGCGATTTTTTGCGCAAAACCAAATCGTTTCACTCGCGTTACTGGCATCCGGCGTGCTTGAGAAAATCAAAACCCAAACTTGTCAATAAAGAGCGACCTAAGGACTCTATCAAAGAGACTTCCAAAAGTGCAGCAGTGACTCAAGAAGGAGCCAGAGAAGGAGACAGAGAGGGCACCAAAGAAACTAGCAGAGACGCGACCTCAGGCGAATCAAAAATTCAAAGGCGCGCAGCCTCTCCACGCGAACACTTCTCAGTTTCCTTGCGCCCAGAAAGACGACCTCAGCGAAAAACCGCAAGCGAAAAGGCCAAGAGCTTAAAGCCCACATCCAAAACAAAGAACTCGGAGGCGAAAAATCTCGCTCCTGCAAAAACGAATAAACAAATGCCCGGTGCTGCCAATCACCTATCAGGCAAAAAGGTCGCCAAGAAAACCGGTCAAGTTAGAAATAGAAAAATTTCTCGCCAAACGCCCAACAGTGCACGCCAGCGCAAGATATCTAAAGACAAATCCCTGCGGCTAGCCTCAACTCGACAATAATTTTTGAGGCAGAACGCGCCAGAAGGCCCAAGGCGGCGGCGCCCACAGCTTTTGCCAGCCGAAGGCTTAGTTCCCCTAAGGTGAGGTTGGCAAAAGCGAGGACGTTGCCGGATTGGGCCTTCTGGTGTGAGCTTTAGCGATTATGACCAAAAATTATTGTCGAGTTGAGGCTAGTGTCCTGAG
>CAYMBJ010000087.1:0-14583 GCA_964388665.1 uncultured Pseudobdellovibrionaceae bacterium
CCAACCTCACCTTAGGGGAACTAAGCCTTCGGCTGGCAAAAGCTGTGGGCGCCGCTGCCTTGGGCCTTCTGGCACGTCCTGCCTCAAAAATTATTGTCGAGTTGAGGCTAGTCTGTTTCCGCCTCAAGCAGAGTTTGAATTTTTTCAGTCACGAGTGGGGCGACAAATTTGTTGCCAGCTACAATTGAGTTTTTTCCAATCGAATAGGCTTGGTTTCGATACGTTTTCACCTCGCCACCAGCTTCTTCTACGAGTAACCACCCAGCTGCCACGTCCCATGGTTTGAGATTCTTCTCCCAAAACAAGTCAAAAACTCCCTCTGCCACCATGCAAAGATCGTACGCGGCAGCTCCAGGGCGACGCACGCCCCTAGTTTCTCCTACCAGCTGGGCGAAAATGCGCAATTGCTCAGCCAAAGAATCAGGATTATCGGCAAAAAATCCTGTGGCCACTAAAGACTCTGCTAAGCTTGAGCTCTGACTGACCCTAATAGCTCTTCCATTTTTGTAGGCACCTTTGCCTCGGATTGCTGTGTAGGTATTTCCCAATGTTGGGCAGTCAATGATTCCAAATTCAATTGCGCCCTTGACTTCAAAAGCAAGAGAGATGCAGTAAATATCAAATCGATGAACGTAATTGGTGGTTCCATCCAAGGGATCTAGTATCCATCTCATTTTTAAAGAAGGCTTAAATTGCTCCTGAGTTTCGCTACTAAAGTGCGACTCTTCACCAAGAAACTCGACCTCAGGGTGGTCCTGAGCAAGTAATGTTTTAATAAGTAGTTCGCAGTTTTGATCAGCCTCTGTGACCAGTCCCGCCTTTTCTTTTTCCTGGATTTGTAGAGCTTTTTGATAATAATCTAATAAGAGCTTTCGCCCCTTTACAACTGCGCCCATGGCCGTACGAAACTGGTCTAGGAATCTGTAATCACTCAAAGTGAGAGGGGCCTGTGAACTCATGCTTTTAGGTAGTTGCATAGCCACCTTCAAAAGTCTATAAGTCCTTGGCCGCATTGACCAAGAGCGCAAGCGGGCTTTATGATAAAGCTGGGAAGACTTGAGTAACAATGAATTGAGGCATAGATGAGTCCAAAAGTTGATACCTTTGTAAAATTAGCTCTTATATTTTTTATTTCGCTATTGTCATTTGCAATGGGAACCTACGTGGGCAAAAAGTACAGCGACGCTCATTATAAAGAGGCGATGCTAGAGGGTGGCTCATCCGCGGGCAAGCATGCGACAACGGCAAAGCACGGTGGTGATGCGCGGACGGCGACCACTGCTGGTCATGAAGGAGCTGCACACGAGCCAGCGGCTCATGGTGAAAAGGCAACGGCCCATGGCGATGGACGTGATGTCGCTTCCATTCCTAAAGGGCATGGCGCAGGACACAGCGAAGATAAAAACGAAATTATGTCTGACGAAGAGATTGCTAAGCTTGCCGAAGAGATGAGCTCAGGGGCTGTTGGCACGCGTAAGATAGAAACTCATGGTAGTCAGCCTGCAGCGCTAGACCGTGGCGGATCTAAGGGCCACAATGATAAAAACAGCCTCCATGACGATCACAATAGTTTTTCTAAAAATCAGCAAAAGGGCAAAAAGCCATCAAGCGAAAAACCATTGGATGTTGCCGTAAAGATGTTAGGCAAAGAACCGGCGAATCATGGTGAGACCAGAGAGCCCACCAGTCTGCCCATCAATTTTAGTCAATACAGTCATGGCAAGTACACTGTTCAAGTCGCCGCCTTTGCTAGCAAATCAGAGGCAGAAGGCCGAGTCACAGGATTAAAGAACCAAGGTTTTGAAGCTTTCTTTATTCCGGCGCAGGTCAAAGGACGAACTTGGTATCGCGTCAATGTGGGTCTATTTGCATCTGAAAATGAAGCCAAGAACTACCGTAAGGACTTTTTGATCAAGAGCAAATCCAACGATGCAATTGTGCAAAAAATTTCAGAGTAGATTGGGTCATTCAGTGCGAACCTTGTCGGCAATCCTTTTCTAATGCACGCCCTAATAATGCACGCCCTAAATTTCCCAATGCAGACCTAAGAACGCACGTGCGCCGGCAGTCCACGCGGGCGAACTGGATTGGCGATGCAGTACAAAAACCTCTGGCCTAAAAAATAAAATGCTCTTGCGCGATTCAATTCCCGTGGACAAGCCAAAATCGCTATTTAAAACAGAGTTGTCGCTGCGTGAGTTTCGTGAGTCCGCTGTGGCGACCGAGGTCCAATTGAAATCAACGAGCGCGCCAGAGTAGAGTGAGAGTGGAATGCCGTCGTCTAGCTGAAACAAGGTCCAACTGTACCGAGCTCCCAGCTCAAGGTGGTGCGTGGTGGAGGAAACTTGATAGTAACTCAATTTTGAATTTTCCGACTCACTAGAATAAATCATGTCAAAATCAAAGCGATGAGTTCCAAAATGCAGTAGCACAGGAATGCGAGTGGAGTTTTCAAAGTCGTTGCTATCATCCTTTTCGACCTGTGTGCTGCCGCCGACAGCCACAGAGTAACGTTGGCTATTCTTAGTCTTGAGTCCGGCCTCTGCACTTGGCGCTGATGTAAAGGCCATTACACATAATGCTAAAACCCAGTGGCTTGATAAGATCCGCAATAGAAATCTACTGCCGCTACTATTTATCATTATTGTCCTCCGTTACCAGCGTATAGACTCCTTCGGACTCTTTGCAGATGTGTGCCTTGCCCACGGCTGTGGCCAGATACTCTTTTGCCAGATTGCATTGGTAAAAATTCATATTGGGTGCCGACTTGACAAACGCATAGATCAGGCTCGTTGTGTCGTCTCTAAAGTTTGCATCTGCCAGTTGAGAGGACCGCTGCAATAGCGTCGAAATGACCTGTGCTCTAGCCGCTTGAGCCTGTTCAGGAGACAAAGCTGAATTCAATTTTGTATAGAAATCGTTGGCGACATTTGGCCCAGCCTTTTCGCCGACCTGTTCAGTTTCAACCACCTGTCCTGCCAGCAAAAAAGTACGCCCAAAAACAGCAACTTGATTTCCTAGGCGATACGACTCCTCCATCGCCTGAGTGCAGGCGCCTTCTTTTAAATAGCTCTTTACCGAATCTGAAAACTGGCTTGGTGAAATGATATTGGGGCGCGAAAAACCCAAACTGCGTGCCGAGCCAATGCTTGCAAATGACTTTGCGACAAAGTTTACGTCATCAGTGTATAGCCAACCCCAAAGATCGGCCAGTCCTTCGTTAAAACCTCGATCCAAATAAGCTAAATATTCCTTATCGATTTTTGCATTTTGCTCATCTTCGCCATCATCTTTGTTTTCGTCATCAGCAAGGCTTGCCGAAATTGAACTCAAAATTTCGGCAGCTTTGGATTTCGGCAGTAGGCCTTGAGTGCTTTTGCAAGATGCTCTAAATGCCATTTCGGGCCGATGATCGAGAACAAGACGCTGATAGAGACTGTGAAAATGCTCATGTGCCAAGACGCCACCGTTAAAAGTGAGAGGCAAATCAGAGCGCAAATAGAAATTGATCAATATGGCATCGTATTTGGCATTGTAAAAGGCGCGGTCCACTAGATCTTGGCCTTCTGAATTGGCACTTATTGTGCGCACGCCGACCTTGCGCGGCCAGTGGTTGAGATCATAAACACTTGTGCTTCCCTTGGTAGGGCCTTCACCAGTATTTGCGCTTGCTAAATCAGTTTGAACTTTTTGTAGATCTACCGGCAAGCCTTGATCGATTTTTGCCAGTCGCTCGAGATGTGCATAAATCGAAGCGAGCTCCATAGAGAACGTATTTTTTGCCAAAAAGGATCCATCCTGTAAACGCACAAATGCGAGATTTGGCGATTTGCCATCAATGGAGTTTGCACGCTCGCCTGGGGAGACATAAAACTGCGCAAAATCGCCTTCCATTTTTGTTAAAGCATGAATTTTTGTGATGTTGACCTTTTGAATTTCAATCTTGCTCCCTTCAGTAAACCAGGGGATATTGACTGTGACTTCTGAAAAGGAGGCTTCTAAATAATTCTTTGCAGATTCACAGCCGATCATGGCTGCCGTGCAGAGTGCCGTAACAGAAAAAAGAGCAATTTTAGAGACGTACTTCGGATTTATCTGCATGCTCAACTTTCTCCTGCATTGGAATGGCGGGAATTGCCTAATTTAGCCGATTTTAGGCAAAATTCTCAATGATTTTAGAGGAAATACGTGGGATTAGAGGGGAATGCAGAAACATATTCATGACTGTCTAAACAGTAAACAACGAGAAGCTGTCCTAAATCTAGCCGGACCTGTATTAATTTTAGCAGGAGCAGGTTCAGGAAAAACTCGCGCGCTCACTCATCGCGCTGCTGAAATCATCGAAACGAGCGCCGCCTCCGCCAACGAAATTCTCTGTGTTACATTTACGAATAAGGCCGCAAAAGAAATGGAAGAGCGGATTTATCGATTGCTATTTGAAGCACAGGTGCCGGTGCGCGATCGATTGTGGATAGGGACATTCCATAACTTTGGTGTGCGCGTGTTGCGTGCGTACGCCGAGGCTCTCGAGTACAAGCCCAACTTTACCATTTACGATGCTGCAGATCAGTTGAGTCATGCAAAAAGAACTGTGCAGGATTTAAAAATCAATGATAAAATCAACTCACCCAAGAGTCTAATCTACAAAGTCTCTTCAGCAAAGATGCTCGCACTGAGCCCACAGGATATTCGCAAAAATAATCCCTTTCGGTGGGATGCCAAATCGATTGAATTTTACACTCACTATCAGGATGGACTTAAGCTCAAGAACGCGTTTGATTTTGATGATTTGCTGTATAAAACCCATGAGCTCTTTTGTATGTATCCGGATATTTTATCAGCCTATCAGAGTCGCTTCAAATTTGTAATGGTTGACGAATATCAGGACACCAATCATATCCAGTACCTTTTGGTCAAACAGCTCAGTCAGGTTCATCAGAATTTGTGTGTGGTGGGAGATGAGGATCAATCCATCTACAGCTGGCGTGGCGCTGACATTTCTAATATTCTTAATTTTGAAAAAGACTTTCCCAATGCAAAAATCATTAAGCTAGAAGAAAACTATCGATCTTCTGGAAATATCGTCAAGGCGGCTTCAACCCTGATTGCCAACAACACACAACGAAAAGACAAAACACTTTTTACTTCGAATGCTCCGGGACTACCGATCATGATCAGAGAGGAAGGCTCGGATTTGGATGAGGCTCGCTATGTGGGTCGACGAATTGAACAGTATTTGGCACAGGGAGAAATTGCCGCACAGGATGTGGCGATACTTTATCGCACCAATGCACAGTCGCGACTGATCGAAGATCAGCTGCGCACCTTAGCGATACCCTATAAGATCATCGGTGGTGTGAGATTTTATGACCGCATGGAAATCAAAGATGTGATCTCCTATATGAAGGCCGTTTACAATCCTCAAGATGACATCGCTTTAAAGCGAATCATCAACACTCCAGTTCGCGGGATTGGCAAGACGACTGTGGAAAAGTTGGAGGATTTGGCAGCTGGCAATAAGTGGAGTCTCTTTCAGGCTATTCAGAGCGCAGTAGAAACGAGAGAGTTCAACGCAAGTGCGACGAGTCGTTTGCGTCGCTTTTTAGACCTCCTAGAAAAGATCTCCTCTAAGAGTAAATCTCTGGGTGTGTTGGAGTTTTACCAAGATCTCTTGGAGGACACCGAATACATCTTGTCTTTGCGGCATGAGGGCAGTGATGAGTCCTTGTCACGTATAGATAACTTAGAGGAGCTCGCCAACGCCATTGCGCAGTTTCAGCGTGAGCGAGGGGAAGACGCGGACTTGCGCTCCTTTCTTGAAGAGATGGCCTTGGTGTCAGACCTGGATTCTTATAAAAACCAAGAAAATGCTGTCACTCTGATGACATTGCATCTGTCCAAAGGTTTGGAGTATCCGTATGTTTTTATAGTGGGGGTTGAAGAGAATCTATTTCCTTCGGCACAAGGAGGAACTTTAGATCAAGATGAAATCGAAGAAGAAAGACGCTTGGCCTATGTAGGAATGACACGGGCAAAAGCGCAGCTCAATATCACCTACACGCGCATGCGCAAGCTCTGGGGGCAGGATCACTTCAACCCGCCTTCTAGGTTCATTGCCGAAATTCCTGAGGAGCTGGTTGAGTTTTCAACTTCGATGCAGAGACCTGCATTTGTAAATCGCTATCAATCTGGTCAGGCTTTTGGCCAGTCTTCTGCTCAGACAAGAGGTGGGAACAGCGGCACTTCTTCGCAATCAGTACAGCGTTTCGCCGATTCCGATGCACAGCATTTTCCTGAGGATGAATTTGACAGCGGTGGTTCAAGTGCCGCTGGCACCGCGCAACTCACTCGGGGAGCTCGCGTGAGGCACCCTACCTTTGGCGTCGGCTCTATCTATGAAACCGAAGGCTCAGGAGATCAGTTGAAAGTGAGCGTACTCTTTGTAGACAACTCCATTAAGAAATTTGTTGTCAAATACGCACGCCTCGAGAGAGTCTAAGACATCGAATCAAAAGATAAAAGGAGTGCGCCAATGAGATTTTTAATCGCTGTATTATTAGTGGGTGGCTTGGTGGGTGAGTTTGCTGAAGCTCAGTATCGAACTCGAAAGAACACCAACCCCAGTCGCAATTCAGATTTTTATGGAAACTACTCAGGCAGTCGAGAGATAGCTTCCTACGGCGAGCAGTATGAGTTGCATTTGAGTGATCTGGAAGGTTCCTACCGATCTTATAAGGACACTTCGGATGGCCCTTCTTATTCGCGATTTGCTGCAAGGGGCGCGCTTTCGCGAATTGTCATGCGTCAGGTGCAAGTGGGCGGAGAGCTGGGATTTGTGAGTCTGAGTGGCGGTAATGCCAAAATAAGTTATTTTGAACTTATTGGATTTGGTACATATAATTTTGATAGCAATTTAGATGAGTCCTTTTATGCAAAGGGTGGCTTGGGACTGTATGCTGTCAGAAAAGATTCACCCGATAACGGCGAATATGAAAATAAGATCGGTTTGTTTTTCGGCGCTGGGAAGCGATTCCCACTGTGGCGCAAGGTTCATTACTCTCCTGAAATTCGACTGACCAAGCGAGGCAGTTTGGATTTTGAATTAAGCCTGCATTTCGCCAACTTTTCGGTGATGTTTTAATACCAATATCACTTGAGCAGGCGGCGATACATGATTTTATGTAAGCCAATGCTAGGGATGTCAAAATAGGGGCCATGAAAGAAAAATCCCATTTTTTCGTAGAAGGTAAAGGCCCTGATCCGCGCTTTGCACCAAACAAAGTCCACATTTAACTTTCGCATGTGCTCAAGTCCTTTAGACAAGGCTTGAGTGCCGTAACCTTGATGTTGAAAACTGTCATCAGTGGCCATGCCTCGCAATCTGTAACAGTGCCCGTAAAAAAAGTCAGGGTGCCCTTCATTGACGAAGGTTGCCACTGTTACCAACTTGTTGCCAATGTGAGTGCCGATATGGATAGTCAGGGCTTGTTTGTCTTCAGGGTATTCGCACTCTTCAATAGTGGAGCGTGGCCTAAGTATTTTTTGTCTTAGCGGTAGGACTTCTTGAATAGATGCACGATGCGAAACGGCTTCAAAAATCACACTCTAATCTATACCAAGGTATATTAACCAAGAGGTAGGAAATTTTTCTTGCTTGAGTTCAACTTCAAAAAAGGCCAGCCAATTGGGCGCGCGGGGCTCGGTGAGTAAGGGCATATTGGCCGTTTGTGGAGTCCGGTTGGCCTTTCTTTGGTTGCATGATTTGCACGCACTCACAACATTTGTCCAGTTTTTTTGACCTTTCAATGAGGCCGGTACGACATGGTCTAGTGTGAGTTGTTTGGGCGTCAATCGAGTGCCGCAGTATTGGCACGTAAAATCGTCTCGAAGGTAGACGTTTTCGCGACAGAAACGGACGAGCTTGGTTTGTCTCTGTTTGACATAATTTCTCAACCTTAGCACGCTGGGGAGTTGAAAACTGCGGGACACTGATTTTACATAAACCGGTTGATATTCAACTATTTCGGCTTTTTCCTGAAACCAAAGAATAAGGGCTCTCTGCCAACTGACGACCTTCATCGGTTCGTAGGTAGCATTTAGCAAAAGGACCCGCGTTGATCTGAAGTCACGGCCGCTTTGACGCATTCTTATTCTATTCTACCGAATTGGGAAACGGAGTTTCAAGCATAGAATCTCATTGGCGGCAAAATAAGTTTTATGCTAACCTAAAGCAGAAGTCCCCAAGAAGTAGTCCGGACCCCTAGTTCCTGTTAATCGTTCCTGGTGCCCTGACCTATGACTTTGGAGATCTAAACCGGTGTCCCGTATCGATAGATCTTTGATTGTTCTATTCCGAGGCGCCACAAACGTTATTAGGAGGTCCCCTTTGGCCAAAAAAATCTATGTCGGTAACTTGTCTTACAATGTTGACGACCAATCGCTACACGCTAAATTTGCAGAATTTGGTGCTGTTGAATCTGCCCGTGTTATCACTGACCGAGACACTGGGCGCAGCAAGGGCTTCGGCTTTGTTGAAATGCCCACCGACGATGAGGCAGATCGTGCGATCTCTGCATTGAATGGCTCTGACTTTGATGGCCGAGCTATGAATGTTGCTGAGGCAAGACCACAAGAAGACAGACCTCGTGGCGGTGGCGGCGGTCGCGGCGGCGGTGGCGGTCGTGGTGGCTTCGGCGGCGGTGGCGGTCGTGGCGGCGGCGGTGGTCGTGGCTTCGGTGGCGGTTACTAAGCCCAATTAAATATTGAGGCTCCCTGTTGGGAGTTTCCTAACAGCAAGTTTCATAACAGAAGGCTCCTGTGCGAATGGGGGCCTTTTTCTATTTATACCGAATTCAAATCAAGCTTAGACCTTTGTTGGCTGCGACCAGAGTTGACTGGGTCAAATTTCTTATGGCCTCTCCAAGCAAAAGATGAAACAATAATCGACGTGAAACGAACAAAAGGAACTCGTCTATTGTTGTTGCTGCTGGTTCCGTTTTTTAGTCTTTGTGTTCAGGCTGCAAAGTCGAATTCGGCGAAGCTACCCGTAGATGAGAAGGCGCAGCCAGTAAAAACTATTGTCATCGTTGGAGATTCTTTAACGGAAGGCTATGGTGTCGCCAAGGAGTCGGCCTTTCCAGCATTGCTTGAAAATAAACTCAATCAGGTAAGAAAAGAATGGTCAGTGATCAACTCAGGAGTGAGTGGAGCGACAACGGGTTCAGCCGTCAACCGAGTTCGCTGGGTGCTCAAGGCGAAGCCCGATCTCATTTTATTATTTTTGGGAGCCAATGATGGCCTTCGAGGCTTAAAGGTGAGCGAGAGCGAAAAAAATTTGGATGTCGCCATCCAACTCGCAAAGTCCAATAAAGTTCAAGTGATATTGGGTGGACTCTATATGCCGCCCAACTACGGGCAAAAGTATCGCTCTGAGTTTGAAAAAATGTACGCCACCTTAGCGGCAAAGCATAGCATTCAGTTGATTCCTTTTATTTTAAAGGGTGTGGCTGGCAAAAAAGATCTCAATTTGGCTGATGGAATTCACCCCAATGAATTGGGTCACAAGGTCATTGCTGAAAACATCTATACTTTTTTGAAAGGCCATTTGTGAGTTTAGAAATTGAAAAATTACAAAAGTCATTTCATCAGGGCGAGACAGAGCTGCAAATTTTGAAAGACTTGCAGTGCCATATTTCGTCAGGAGAAGTGATTGCAATTCTTGGTGAATCTGGCAGCGGCAAGTCTACGCTCTTGTCATTACTGGCTGGATTGGATCGCGCGGATGCTGGTTCCATTGTGATCAATGGTGTGGACACTCAGTCCCTAACCGAAGAGCAGCTCACGGCCTTTCGCTCCCACAATATTGGGATTGTGTTTCAGCAGTATCATCTCGTGGATCACTTGACGAGTTTAGAAAATGTCATGCTGCCCTTGGAGATCAATCGTGTAGCCAATGCCCGGAGCCGTGCGGAAGCCGTTCTCGAGGAGCTGAGTCTAGCGCATCGGATGAGTCATTTTCCCACGCAGCTCAGTGGCGGAGAATGTCAAAGAGTGGCCATTGCCCGCGCAATTGTCACTGAACCTAAAATACTCTTGGCAGATGAGCCAAGTGGCAATTTGGATTCTCACACTGGCGAAAAAGTAATGGGAGTTCTCTTTGACGTCGTCAAAAAACACAGAATGACCACGATACTGGTGACCCACAGCGAACAGTTGGCCAAACTGTGCGAGCGCAGGCTTAAGCTAATTGATGGCAAGCTGCAGCCCTTTGCGGAAGAAAATTAGTTCTATGTTTTCGATCAAATGGGCCTTAAAGAGCCTTTTAAGAACCTACGGAATCAGTTTGTTTTTTGTAATGAACTTTGCGCTAGGATTGGTGGGTTTTCTCTGCGTTGAGGCCTATAAAGATTCGATCACTGAGTACATGGCCGAAAATTCAAAATCGATCTTGACTGCCGACTTGAGTGTTTCTGTTAGAAGAAATTTTACGGAAAAAGAAAAGTCGGATTTGATTAAAGCCTTGCCAGTAGATGCACAAATCTCTGAGAGCTATGATTTTTTCTCGATGTTGCAATTTGAAGATCAAAATCGTCTGGTCTTGATAAAGGCCATCGACGAACGATACCCCTTTTACGGCGAAATTGAACTCGAAACCGGAAAACGAATATCTGGTGCTGATCCGAAAGCCATTATTGGACAAAAAAAAGCATGGGCCTATTTAGAGCTTCAAGAGCAGCTCGGAATGGTTTTAGATTCACAGATCAAACTCGGAAAACTGACCTTGCAAATTGATGACTTTGTCGTCAAGGATGCAAGCCAAACATTTCGAGCGGGAAATTTTGCTCCAAGAATTTTTATTGATAAGTCCCTTTTGCCGGATTCGGGACTGATCCAATTTGGCAGCACCTTTACGCATAGCTTTCTGATCAAATTGCCAGATGATAAAAAAGCAGAGCAACTTCGAAAGGACCTATTTGCCGCTTTTCCTGACCCATCGATAAATATTGAGTCTGCTGAAACAGCGAGTGAAGACTCGGCCAGGCAGCTTAAATTGTTCTCTGATTATCTTAGCTTGGTCTCAATTGTGGCCTTGTTTTTGGCTTCCATTGGAGCCTCCTATCTGTTTCGCCTGTTCTTATCGCAAAAGTTAAAAGAGATGGCCGTATTGCGCTGTCTTGGTATCACCGCAAATCAGACCATTCGTATTTCGATTTTACAAACCTTCATACTGGGGATGATTTCTATCGTTCCGGCATTGCTATTAGCGAAAGCGTTTATCCCATTGCTGGCTAGACTCCTTAACAACTTAACTCCATTTGCGCTTGCACCAGTGATCTCTTGGAAGAGCATTTTGATCAGCTTTGCCTTGGCTTCAGTGGGAAGTGTTTTGATATGCTTGCCTTTTGCTCTCAGAATCCGCGATTTGAAACCTAACTTTTTATTCTCTGAGTTTCGACTTCCATCGACGGTTGATTTTACCAATTGGACCTATTTGCTGCCCTCGTTTTTATTCTTCTGGGGACTGGCAATTTTTCAATCAAGAAGCTTGAATGTCGGAACTGTCTTCGTTTTGACGGTGCTCGGGGTGGTGATACTGCTCACCATTTTAGGATTTGTCTTGATGAAGGCGTTTGATCGATCACGTGGGTCGTGGCCATGGTTTGTGAGGTACTCCTTAAAGGGGGCGTCGCGAAGGAAGGCATCCACCCTCTCTGTGGTGATCACCCTGGGGATGGCATCGATGCTGATGAATATTTTGCCTCAGTTAAAGGAGAGCATTCAAACAGAGTTTGCAGCTGACCAATCACAGCTTCCATCCCTTTTTATGTTTGATATTCAGGATGAGCAAAAAGACGAGCTATTGGAGTTTTTGAAAGAGTATCAGATTTTTGATGTGAAGCTGTATCCGCTTGTTCGCTCGAGAATCATTAAAATCAATGAAGTTCCCTACGAAAGGGTTATAGAAAAGCCCACTCTCTTGACTCGCGAAGAGGAGCAGTCGGCTCGATCGCGCAATCGGGGCGTTAATTTGTCCTATCGAAATAAGCTTTCCAGCTCCGAGCAAATTATAGAAGGAAAGCCTCTCTCTGGTACATACAATGAGCGCTCAAATATGCCAGTCGAATTGAGTCTTGAAGTCAAATATGCTGAGCGCATGGGGATCAAACTAGGGGACAAAATACAATTTGATATTCAGGGAATCAGCATCATCGGCGTGGTGACCAATTTGCGAAAGGTGAAGTGGGCGAGCTTTCAGCCAAACTTTTTTATATTGATGCAGCCTGGAGCAATTTCGGATGCGCCAAAAACTTACATCGGGGCGGTGCCACCCATGTCAAAAGCAACTAAGGGGTATTTGCAAAAAGAAATTGTCCAGAAGTTTGCAAATATTTCGGTGATTGATTTGGCTCGCACCACTCAAGATATCATTCGTTTGGCAGATAAATTTCGCTGGTCGCTGGAGCTGATGTCTCTGTTGGGAGTTCTCTCGGGAATGATGGTCCTTTACTCAGTGGTGCGAACCCAAGTCTGGCTACGACGGCGTGAAATCAATCTGTTAAAAGTGTTAGGAGCAAAAAGCCAGGTATTGACTGGCTACATTGTTATTGAGTTTCTTTCATTGTCTTTGGGTGCAGTTCTCATCGGCGTCCTAACTAGCACGGCTGTGGCTTATTCGCTGATCAAATACCTCTTTGTCTTGGAGTTTCATTTTAACTTTTTGTGGCCATTGATTTCTACGCTCGTCATTTTGCTTTCTGGACTGGCTGTGATTCTGATGGCGACTCGCAAAGTGATGAAAGAGAGAGCCATGACTATTTTGCGAGGCGATATATGATGAAAGCACATATTTTGCGAACCGACTCGCCGGCTGACCTTGCCAAGAGTTTGGAGATTGCAAAAGAAAGGCTGGCATCAGACGATGTTGTGGCCATTCCCACAGAGACTGTCTACGGGCTCGCAGCTCGAGTTGATAGCAGAGTTGGCATCGAAAAAATCTTTAAAATAAAACAAAGACCATTTTTTGATCCACTGATCGTACACTGTGATTCGGTAGATTCGGCTCGAGGACTGGCATCAGAATGGCCTGCGGCCGCACAGCTACTTGCACAAAAATATTGGCCCGGTCCCCTGACCCTGGTTGTTAAAAAGGCGTCCACGGTCAGTGATTTGATCACCTCAGGTTTGGAGACAGTCGGTGTTCGTGTTCCCAAACACCCGCTGACCTTGGACCTCTTGAAGCAGCTTGGTGTGCCGTTGGCGGCACCAAGCGCCAATCTTTTTGGCCATACAAGCCCGACAGAAGCAAAACATGTGGTGCAAGAGTTTATTGATTGTGACTTGATGGTGCTGGACGGAGGCTCTTGTAAAATTGGCATTGAATCCACCATCGTCCAGATTTTTGCTGACAATCGCTTGAGCCTTTTAAGAAAAGGCATGCTGTCGCAAAAGGAGTTGCAGCACTTTTTAGCGCAAAACCAGATGAATTGTGATTGGGTAGAAAGCGACAAGGTGCAGAGCCCAGGACAGATGCAGCATCACTATATGCCATCCGTTCCGCTCATATTGATTGATGCGCAAAATTGGCAGACAGATCGAGATCAGGCCGCGCGACTGGATCGCGAAAAACATTTGCTAAAATTCCTTGAGCAGAAATGGCAGAGTCTTCCCAATGAGGTTGAAGGAGTTAAGATTCGTCATCCACAGCTGCCAATTGAAAAAATTGAATATTTGATCCTAGGAGACAACCCCAGTCTTGCGGCGCGAAACCTCTATGGCTCTTTGAGAAGATGCGCCGCTAAAGGGCCGCAAATCATTGTATGTGAGTATGCTCATCTCAATAGTCTGGCATGGGAGGCGATCACAGACAGGCTGTGCAAGGCGGCTACGTTCACAATTGGCAGCAAAGGCCTCGCCTAACCGCAAAAATCTATCGAAGAATCTATTGCCGTCCTTGATTTATGTGGGCATTCCTTTGATGAACATCTCGGTATCGATCACATAGTCCAGAGTCTGCTCAGCGGTCTTCACAAGTGTGCCAAACTCCTGGAGCTGAAGAGGGTCAATTTCAAAACATTCAGAATTGTCCATGGTGGTTTCCACCAATTTGTGACAAGAGGCAATTTGCGCCAACAGTTTGCGTTCGCGGGCCTGAAGAATCTTAGAAATTACACTTGGTAGATTTGGATTTGACCGAAATAGTATTTTTCGTCGCAGGCCTTTGCCGACAATCTGGATCACTTCATATTGCATAAGATCTTTGATTGCTAGGCTGATGAGAGCTTTCGAGACCCCCAAGCGTTTGACCAAGGTCGTGGCATCAATTGGATCTTTGGACAGGTAAATATGCGCCCAAATTTGTCCATGTATTTTTTTAAAGCCCCAAAATTGAATAAAATCTCCAATTATTGCCGAAAGGGCGGCGAATTCTGGTGTTACTTTATGACTCTTTTTAACGACAATCTCTGATGTCGGAGTTTCGACTTTCACTGGTTACCTCGCTATGGCAAGTCAATCTTATTTAATCTAAGATTAATGCCGTTCACTTTCATTCGTGGCAAAAGATAAGTTGAAATTTTTTTATAA
>CAYMBJ010000088.1:0-14498 GCA_964388665.1 uncultured Pseudobdellovibrionaceae bacterium
ACAACATTTTGATTTAAAAATCAAAAAATTATGAGTTTTTCAGGAGCCTGCTAATAATACCAATGGGCACTGTCGCAAAAAGCATAGAAAGCTCGCGCTCTTTGCGACGGAGTTGGGTGATGTCCTGACCAAAAACGGCAATAAATTTCTCACTTTTTCGATCGGGAACCTCGAAAGTCGTCATTGTCCACCAAAAGTCCAACTGAGGAATCTCATTCATTCCGAGCTTCGCAGGCCAACTCCTCAGCCCTTCCAGTATTGGACTTTCAAATGTGTAACGGTCTCCGGCGCGAATCGATTTAATTTTGTTCGCGAAATTTTGCCAAGAATGCTGTCCGAACAGTCTCGAAAAGTTAACATAGAGCATTTGATTCTGATGAAGGCCATAAAGAGTTGCCAAGTACTTATTGGACCGCAGTACATTGCCTTCAACATCAAGGATGACAAAGATGCCTTGTTGCTCATCCAAGATAGATTCCACTTGAGATTTGGCATTCTCAAATAAGTTCAATAATTTTAGACTGGCTTTTAAGTCAAAGGCTGAACCGCTCATAATTAAGTCACCTTTCGCAACGGCTCTGATTCATCGGAGGTCGAAAAGTCCAAAGCATTGAACAAACTGCGGTCCGAAACCTCAAGAGCACAGGAACAGTGAATCGCCTGAAAGCCAATTTTTAAAATCCATTTATCTTCAAATCGGGTCACGTTGTCTGGCGGAACAAAAAAGATCTCGTCAAATCCTCGCGTGTGCAGCACGGGACTCAGTCCCGATGATTGACCGCGAACTTCAAATGCATTTCTCAATTCTCCTGCAATGAGGTTACTAAACTCTTTCATGAAATTGATGGAGTCTTTGCCACTCACCCGCTCAGTGTTGCGATTTGGATTGCTTTCTATAAAAGGGGAGATTTCAATGGGATTAAAATGAGCCTTAAATATCAGATTAGCGCAGCTAGAAGACATACAACAAACTGTGGTATCAAATCCGTGAATCACGCGAGATGAATTGGACTCGGCAATTTCTACATTGGGTACCATTAAAAAGCTCAAGAGCTTTTCTCTTGACATGATCCTTGTCATGCCAAATATGTCGGATGTTTTAATTGACTCTGCTGGTTGATTCAAACTGCCCTCGCGCCATTGGTTTCAACGAAAGGAATTCAAATAATTGAACTCCTTTTCCTTCTAACCACTTGTCGGACAAATTCAAATTTACTTAGCGAGATATAGGTCTAGGCAAAACCTACCTGCGAATACGAATGGTCTTTTTCTTGGTCGGCGCAAACTTCTTTTGCAGTTTTTGCTCTAATTTCTTTTTGTGAAACTCGACCAAAAGCACATAGGCTTTATCAAATGAAACGCCCAACATTTGAACTAGGTCACCAAACACATGGGCTGGTACGCCTGATCCTTTGTTTCTTTCCCAGTCACTGACAGGTTGCGGAGTCGTAAAACCAAATTTCCTGGCAATGTCCGCCTGAGTCAACCCTCTTGATTCCCGGGCCGTCTGAAGAAATTTACCTAAGTCACCTACATTTGTTTTCTGCTTTGTTTTCATTGCGCTAAACTGCCAAACTTTTTCGTAAAGGTAAAGATTAAATGCCTTATAAATACCCTCCAAATCAGTCAAAATATTTTATCAGCGCCACTTTCCGGGCGATCTCGGCCCATTTTTCCCTCAACTGCGCTCTTTTTAGACCATGAATATCAAATTATCTTGCCCGACGCTCGTATAGACAGCTCATCTAGAGCCTGTGCCACCCGCTGGAGAGCTGACGGGCGAAAGCCCTCTTGCTCCACCTGCTTTACTAAGGAGGTCAGCTCCGAGTTGATCGGCGTGGCTATCCTTTCTTGTTCGCCCACCCGTTCGAGGTACCCATTTAAATAGTCAATTTCCGTCGGTGACTGACTGACAAAATCCTGTGCCATTGAGGAACGAGCCGTAGGGGACATGTCAAAGGTGATCTTTAGCAGCGGCAGAAATAGAAAGTCTGGAAGGGACAAAAGTCGTTTCATGAGGCTCGGCGACAGTCCACGAATTTTTTCAAGTTTGATTTTTTTCGCGTTAGCCAACTGCAATCCTTCCGCCATTGCCGCGCTCAACAAGACTCGATACCGACGATCTGCTAACTCTTCAAGAATGGGCTTACCGCTCAACGCATTTATTGAATTGTTCAGATTGAGTAGCAATTTTGACCACTGCAATCCACTAAAGTTATCGGAAACGACAAAAGGAACACTGCCTTGATTTGCAATCCGCAAAAACTCAGACCACAGTGCGGGCATCGCTTTGCTTCTCTCAACAAAGTATTCACCTTGTGAAGTCTGAATAAATCGAGAATCTTCTTTGATGACATTAAAGCTCACAACCGCCCCTAGCACTTCACCTTGCCACCACCGTTCGCTTTCCTGAGTATGACTTTTATCAATTTGATCGCCAGCTCTACACACGAGTTCGCTCTTTACTTGCTGATGAAAGCCAACCCCATTTTGCAGGCACAAGATCAAGGACGGAAGCTTGACCTGCCGACGAACCCATCCCGACAACAGTTCTGGCCAGTGCTGAGATTTTATCGCTAGAATCAGCATATCTACTGAAGCCAATGCATTTTCATCAGCCAATTGATAGCGTCCACTCGGATGGTCTAAATCGGCACATTGACCTTTTACGTCAATCACTCGAGCGTGAACGCCAGTATCGCGAATCCACTGCAGTTTCTCCTCACGGGCGATAAGGACAATTTCCAAACTGGATTCTCCGAGCGCTGCGGCGAAGTGCATACCGATGGAGCCCATACCTAAAATTGCGACACGCATTGCTTTTCGTTCCTAAATTGATTGAGTTTCTCGCCCATTTGAACCTATGCTGACAAACATGGAATATCGTAGAATAGGAAAATCAGGAGTCAAGGTCAGCGTTCTTTCATTTGGTTCATGGGTCACCTTTGCCAGTCAACTTCAGGGCGAAGATGTTTCTAAGATTCTGAGCTTTGCCTTTGATCATGGCGTAAACTTCTTTGACAACGCGGAAGTCTATGCCATGGGAAAATCTGAAGAGCTCATGGGTCACGCTTTTAAAAAACTAGGTTGGCCACGGCAAAAGTTTTTAGTCTCCACCAAGTTTTTTTGGGGCCTCACAGAGGGTCCAAACGAGAAAAACACACTCAATCGCAAATATCTTCTCAATGCCATTGAAGGATCTTTGCAGCGTTTGCAGCTCGACTATGTGGACATCGCCTACTGCCACCGTGCTGATCCTGAAACGCCGCTTGAGGAAACCTGCTGGGCCTTCCATAATATGATTGAACGAGGTCAAGCCCTGTATTGGGGCACCTCGGAGTGGCCAGCAAGCGCCATCACGGAAGCCTGGGAAATCTGCGACAGAAATCGCTTTCACAAACCCATAGTTGAACAACCACAGTACAATCTGCTTCACCGGGAAAAGGTGGAAAGTGAGTTTGCTCCAATATATGATAGAACAGGAATTGGCCTAACAACCTGGAGCCCCCTTGCATCAGGAATTCTTTCAGGAAAGTACTTAAAAGAAATTCCCAAAGGCTCGCGAGCCGAAAAGAAGGGTCTCACTTTTTTGCAAGAGGAGATTGCTGATCGGACTCGACAAAAGCAGCTGGAAAACTTTGTCACCTTGGCTCGTGATTATGGCACCGAGCCGGCAAGTCTTGCGATTGCTTGGTGCGCCAAGAATCCTCGTGTGTCTTCAGTGATTTTAGGAGCCAGCAACCTCCAGCAGCTTTCACAAAACTTAATAGCGATGACACTTTTAGATAAGTTGCCTGAATCAGCCTGGCGTCAGGCTCAAGATATATTCAACCCGATCAGCTGACAGCCCACTAGCCTCAAAAATTATTGCCGAGTTGAGGCTAGGCCACTGATCGCAAACCGTCCAGATCGTTCATTACTTTCGCATATTCAACTTCAAGATCCGCAAATAGCTGTTTCAAATCTGGATCCGCCGCGAGGCCCGATTGCCCTGCATCTTCAATTTTCTGACAAAGTTTAGAAAAAGCCAAAGCTCCTAAATTGGCGGCGCTCGATTTCATTTTGTGTGCAGCAGCCATCATCGCCTGCAAGTCCCTAGACTTGAGAGCTAATCCTAGATTTTTGAGTTCTTTGTCTGTTGTTTCTTGAAAGAGTTTGATCAAAATGTCCAGCAGATTTGGTCTCCCGGGTTTTTGCAGACTCCGCAAACTTTCGATTAAGGAAAGATCAATTGCTGAAGATTGATTTACCAGGCTCAATGTCAAATTTTGGTGGCGTTCAATCGTTGCCTTGAGCACGTCAATCTCCACAGGCTTCGTCAAATAGTCATTCATGCCAGCCATTAAACACTTTTCTTGATCTCCTTTCATTGCGTTTGCAGTCAACGCCACGATCGGCACACTCCTTTTCACTGGATTTTCAAGTTTACGAATATTTTGAGTCGCCTCGAAGCCGTCCATTTCGGGCATCTGGCAGTCCATCAAAATCAGATCATAATGCCGTCCTTTTACTGCTGCCACCGCCTCTTAGCCATTCACTGCAAGATCATAGGTGTAGCCCAACAGTTCTAAGTTTACACAAACTACCTTTTGGTTCACAGGATTGTCTTCGACAACTAGGAGATGCTTCACTCTGTCTCTGATACTTGGAGCCGGCTCACTGCGCACTCTTGACAAATTCGCCTCAATGACAACACTTAATTCACCTTCGTCTAGCGGCTTGGTGACATAGTCATTCATACCTGCCGCCAGACACTTTTCGCGATCACCTTTAAACTCTTTGCCTGCCATGGCAACTATGGGAACGTTTTTTAATTCCGAAGAGTGACTGTTGCGAATCGCCTGTGTGGCCTCATAGCCATCCATTTCCGGCATCTGACAATCCATTAATATCAAATCATATGATCCCTCACGGCAGGCATCAAGTACCTCTTGACCGTTGGCCACGCCGTGAGCCAAATAGCCCAAACTCTGCAATGCTTCTAAAACAACGTTCTGACTCAATCTGTTGTCTTCAGCAACCAAGATGCGTGCGCCCTGAGTGTATTTAACCGGCAAATTTTTACTTTTTAGATGGCCTTCTTGTGCCAATCCATGGGGGAGTGTCAATTGAAACCAAAATGTTGACCCCTTGTTTTCAATACTTTCTACCCCGATTTCCCCACCCATCAGCCGCACCAATTGCTTACAAATAGATAGTCCAAGACCCGTGCCACCGAAGCGTCGGCTCATGGTTGCATCTGCCTGCGAAAATGCGACAAACATTTTGTTCAGGTCCGCCTCAGGAATCCCAACTCCGGTGTCGCTGATCTTAAAATCTAATTTTGTCGAGGTTTTTCCAACTTGTGTCTTGATGGTCATTGTGACCAGTCCCTCATTGGTAAATTTTATGGCGTTGCCTACCAAGTTAGTTAGGATTTGGCGAATACGGCCGGGGTCTCCTAAGAAAAAATGATTTTCATTGATTTCGGAGTCCAAAACCAAGTCAACTCCCTTTTCTGCTGCTAAAAAAGAAAACGTCTGTTTCACTTCAGAAACCAAGTCTCTTAAATCGAAATTTACAATGTCCAATTCTAGTTTGCCAGCCTCAACTTTAGAAAAATCGAGAATGTCATTGATAATATTTAGTAAGGCTTTGGAAGATTGACTGACTATATTGGCGTACTCAAGCTGCTTTGTCTCTAGATCTGAGTTCAGCACCAGATTGCTCATGCCAATTATGCCATTGATGGGAGTGCGAATTTCGTGACTCATATTAGCGAGAAATTGTGATTTGATATTGGTTGCCTGAACGGCCGCTTTTCGCTCCGCAATTGCCGTCAACTCCGCATTTTTTAACTCCGTAATATCCTGAATAAAGAGAAAAAATCCGTCCGGTTCACCTTTTGTTAGATTGGGCATATAGGTAACTATCACATAGCGCCGTTCACCATCTCTTTCTCTAATGATCTCTCGTTCATAACCAACCTGCTCTCCCCTCAATGCAGCATCAGGTGAATCACGCCGATTGTTGTATATTTCTGGCGACAGGATGTCTTTCATTTTCATGCCGACAATCGAGTCAACATCTAAGCCATACCAACGCGCATAAGCCTCATTGGCAAATTCGCAAACTAGATTTTTACTCCACAGAGCGACCAGTGAGGGTACGCTGTTGGCAATATTTCGCAGATGATACTGAGTCTCCTCTAATTTGTTCTGCGCATTCTTTAGAGCGTCAATGTCAATGTGCACGCCAGTCAATCGCGTTGGATGACCCTGCTGATCCCGTTCGCTAATTTTTCCGCGGGTCAGTAACCATCGCCATTCGCCCTCTTTTGTTCGATAGCGAGCCTCTACCTCATGACCAATTGATTCACCCAGCAAATGTCTTTTCAATGAAGCCGTGATTTCTTCAAAGGCATCGGGGTGGGCCAATGCGGCCATGTCTTCCACGCTTTTTACTATTAGCAGTTGCCGCCAACCAAAATTTTCGGCAATCTTTCCACTCACATACATTTCTGAATTTTCGATGTGCCAATCCCAGATGCCATCATTGGAGCCCTCAAGAGCATACAAAAGGCGTCGCTCTCCTTCACGAAACTTTTCACGCGATTCAGAAAGCTCCTTTGTCAGGTCATTGGCCAGGATCTTCACGCGTTGATTCACAGTCTGAAGGCCAACCAAGATGTTTGTTAGCAGCAAACTGCCCAAGGCCCCGCAAAGGCCTACCCATGCGACCACTGAGTTGTGTGAAGTGACAAAGCCAGGTGACTTGCGCCACTCCAATATATAGCTGCGTTGACCCAATTTGATCTTTTTAGCCAAAATGGATTTGTTTCTCTGATTCTCGAGACCGAATAAGGTTGCACCTTTTGCCTTATCGCTAAAATTTGAAAAGAGTATTGATTTTTGTGCCAGCGACGTGGCCAAATCATCCTCTTCAAAAGCCTGCAATTCTACTTCGTGACCAACTTTGCTCAAGATTTCTTCAAAGAAGTTTTTGTACATGAAGGGCCCATACACCCAGCCACGATGCGCCTTGATGCGATCATCCAATGTCGATCTCGGAGCTCCCTTGCTATAGATCGGGAGAAAGTATAAAAATGCGGGTGATTTGAGTTTGTCCTGGACAAGCGCTACCATTGATGAAACCGTTGCCAATCCTGAATCTCGCGCCAACTCTGCTGCTGCTCGACGACTCGGCTCGGAGCCCATATCCAGTCCCCGGGATTTGCTATTGGCTTCCAAAGGTTCGATATACTTCACAATGTAGTTGGTGTGATTTGGCTCATCTTCGTTTAGAGAATATCCAGGAACCGGCTTGATTTCAAAATCTGGCATTCCTGAGGTCCACATTGACGATTCAAATTCGTCCAATTCACTGGAAGGCACTGGCAACACCAATCCTATACCATTCATTCCTGGATGACGGTGAGTGATTCGCAGCAAATCGTTAAACTCCCGCCAGTCTTCTGGATTTACTTTGTCCGAGGCCACAAGCAATCCTGCGGCGCCGAGCAGAGCCTCTTCGTATGCGCGCATCGTAAATTGCATATGCTTGTGAGCCTCTTTAACGATGCTTGAAAAGCGATTAGCGGTCTGTTTAACTTCTGCCTTTTCAAAGGAATAAAAAATCCCTCCTGCCATGACCCAGCACAAAAGAAGCACGAACGACGGGACTTTGGTGAGTCGCTCTTTACCCAAACCCGCCAACATCAACGCAGTGATGGCAATGGCAGCCAAGAAAAGCTGCAAATGAGTCAACCGCTCATTGATGTCGCCTGCCGAGAATGGCCCATAGGCTGCCAGAGTCGCAACCACACTTGTCGCACAGATGGCCGCAGAAATCGCAAACGTGCTACTATCGCCAATGGCGCGCACACCATATAAGAGTGCAGGAAAAAGTAAAAACAAATATGCGCCACCCGAATCCGTAAAAAAAACCACGTAAAGCATCGCAGTGGTAAAGCTTATAACTCCCAAAGCGGCAAACCAATCCTCAGAATATTGCGATGGCCTCTTCATCAAAATAAACAGAGGAACGACCACCAAGCCGCCCAATACATCGCCGATCCACCAGGTGGAAAAAATGTCGTAAAGAAGCTGCTGATTGATCGTGCCCGAAAGAAAGAGCGTACCAGTCCCGACAGTCGCACTCACCACACTCGCTAAAAGCACGGCCACCACAACAGCGAGAGTGTCCGTCAGATGCTCCAAGTATTTGCGGTAAGTCTGAATTTTTCTAAGTAAGATCGCTCCCACCAGAGCTTCGAACGTATTGCCAAGGGCAATTGCAAAACAGCCCAACACGGAAACTTCGGTGAGAAGATTTGCGCCGAGAGCGCCGATCGCCACTGCAGGCCACGCCCGCCAGCCCAAAAGATAGATCATAGAAATAGCAAAACCAGTTGCAGGCCAAACCGGGGAAACAGCGCTGTTTATGGTCGCCAGATAGAGGCCCAATTTCGCAATTCCAAAATAGCCAATGCCCACTGCAAAAATAAGAAGAGCAAACCTATCTCTGCTCTTGGGAAGAGCTAGACTTCCATGCAATGCGCTTTTAATCCACGGTCCCAACAAGTCCTCCGACAATGTACGCACAAGCTGGCCCAGGCGCCAGTTTCACGACTCAGTCCAAGGTACTTGTCGGTAACTTAATGAATTCATATTATCTTTTGCAGAATTTTCCCAAGATGAGGCATCTCGTGCAGCGGTGCCATTGACCTGCTTTCCTCTTAGTCGCGAAATAGGACATTTTATGCTTTTAATCCGCTACAGTGACGAGATTTTGGCCACTTTCTCGATGTTCATTGATCAATGGAGGCAGCTCAGTCAATCTTGAGTTCTTGACCAAGCAATTGATAATGTTATTTTTTCAGACTCTTTATGTGTGGGTCATTTTGGTTTATAATCACGGCCGGGAAAACAAGGGGGCGAGCATGAAACACTGGAATCAAAAATTACTAATTTTCGCACTGACTGTTCATTGCTGTGCCAATGCGCGTGGGTGGCAAGAAAAGATTTTTCCGTTTAGGGGCGATGGGGCCGATGCACTAGCGGCAACGGACTTTGACAATGATGGCTTTATCGATGTGATAGCTGGGTGGTCCCAATCCGGCGAAGTTGTGTTCTTTAAAAATCCAGGCGAGGGACAGACCGGCAACATGGCAAAATGGAAATCTGTACAACTCAACAATGACAAGAACTTGAGAGGCCTTGAGGACACTAAGTTTATTGACCTAGACAATGATGGCAATGCTGAGGGCGCCTTAACCGCTGTGGAACGGGAGATAAATCAGCTGTTTTTTCATACTCTCAAGCCAGGGCAAGATTATCTAAATCCTAACTCATGGGTAACCTCAGCAATCAAAGCTCCCGGCGGTGGATACACACATGTGCAAGTCCTAGATCTTGATGGTGACAATCGCCCGGAGATCATAGCTACCACCAAAAACACTCCAGCTGAAGGGGGCGGCGTCTATCTCTTTCAAACAAGCGGCTCCATCTCTAGTCCAACCCAAACTTGGACGCGAACGCTGATAGGCGCCACAACAAATGCAAAAAGCATTGAAGTCATGGACGTTGATGGCGATGGCGACTCAGATATTGTTTATGCCGGTCCCGCAGACAGCGCTTGGTTTAGCAACCCGCACTCCACCAACCAACCCATTGCGCAGCCTTGGAGAAAAACCGAATTCAGCCGGGGCACTTACCCATTGGCACTTTGTGATGTAAATCAAGATAAGAAAATCGACATTGTGGTGGCACAAAATCCTCAGAGCAGCGGCGGTGTCATCGGCCAATGGTTCGAAGTGTCCGAAGGTGGCGCTATGAAGCCACACCCTATCAAACTGGAAGCAGGCAAGACACCTTGGAAGAAAGTAAATAATTTTAAATTCAAGGGTCTGGCCTGTGCGAGTTTTGGTAAAGACAAATTCCAGACCATCGTATTTACGGCAATTGGCTCTGGAGTGGGCGTATTCTCTGCACACAGTTCAAACCCAAATGCCAACCTTGGCTTCTCATGGCAGGCGATTGCGCCAAGTCGAGATGTCATGAAATATGATCCACCAATCATTGTCGACGTTGATGCGGATGGTGATTTAGACATTCTCACAGTTGAGGAAGATGTGGGAAACGGCAGCAAGGGACTTGGCGCCGTTTTTTATGAAAATGACTAGGGCGTGTTCGCAAATTGACTTAATGAGTAAAATTTCAAACACGCCGTAACAGGCTCCTGAAAAAAGAAAATCCGCTGCGTTCTCGGCGCAAAATCTCAACTCGACGGAGCACAAATTAGCTACAAATCACCATTAAAAAATCTGACACTGATAATTGACTGTGTAATCACCAGCAGGGAGATCCTGCTGGTACTCAGCGGTTGAGCCCTTTATCACATATGCGATGTTCACAGCAGCTCCATTCACTAGCAACGTGACTTTATTCTGGTAGGGAGCACAATCAAGATCAATCTTGCGTGCCAACTGCTTGGTGATTTCACCGATCTCTCTTAAGTACTGAGTGTAACTTCCCGTTTCAGCAATGTTGACAACCTTGCCACCGGTCAATTGTGACATGTCCCGATAAAAGCAACCAATGTTCGTACCGGTGGTAGGTTTATTGACGCAATGGGCGTTCCAGCCAGCATCATCCGTGGCACTGGTAACTCCCGACGGATAAGTAACAATGGAATTCCAAACAAAATTCCGATTGGGCAATGTCTGCTTCAAAAGATCATAGGTCTGCTGAGCAGTATCATGCTTAATCGTGCATGGCTCTCCCGTGACAACCTTTCCAATACAAGGCAAAATATACTTAGAGCTATCCATATAAGACAGATGAGTGGCGTTGTCCGCCTGAAAGAGGTTGCTCTCATCTTCGTCAGAAATATTGATTGCAGCTAAGTGGGCATTGGAACGGAAAAAACTTTTATTGATGCCGCTAAAACTGCCATCCTTAAACCGCTCCAGCACTCGGCGAAAGGTCGAAAGTCCGCGCTCATGCTGGGTTGGCGGCAATCCGGCAGGCTTTCCAGATGAATCGGTGCGACCCACATAATATCCAGTCGTCTTTGGCAAGTGGACCTGTAGCGTGTTTAAGAACAAATTGGATGCGTTTGGCGAAGATGGTGTTATCCAATAGGTGTTGGCAGCACCATCAATGTCGAGAAGACGCCCGTCAAAGCCAGGAACCGATTCATTCCATACAGCAGAGTTGTTCCACATTATCATTGCTTTGTCATAATGAAGGCCATTGCCGATAGGACATTTTGACTTTCCCGCGACATAGGAATTAGGAGTGGCGCTGCACACCACTCGTGCCCCTTCTTTCAATTCATTCATTACAAAGCCAATTCTCCAGTCATAGCCTTGAAGAACACTAAAGAAATCACTGAACTTAGCCGCCAGCCCTTTGAGCTCTTCTTGCATAGAGCCTGAGGAATCAAGAACCATAAGAATATCGATCTGCTTATTGTCAATTGACCGAATTGTTTTTGTCTTATCAACCAATTTAATCTCTTCAGTCACCGCGTATGTCCCGTGAGCGCTCGCCCCCTTGTTATTGGATTTGTCAATCGCCTCTACCCAAAACTCATAGGTGCCCACGACCAAATTATCGATGCCGTAGGAGCCCTTTATTGAAAGCAGACTTCCAACTTTCTCAGGAGTGTAACCACAGCCCACCGCTCCCGCCACCGCTCCCGGCGGTCGAAGATAACAAGTGACTGTTGTGATTTCACTCATTGTGTCCACGATAGAAAACGGAATGTTCGTCTTGCTGCCGGAATAGCTGTTTGCAGGAAAACTTCCTAAGCCCACTTGTGGTGGAGTCTTATCATAAAACCATGCAAAACTGTTCTGGGAGAGATTTCCAGCGCCGTCCGTCACTTTGACCAATAGCTCATAGGGACCCGAGCTCGGCAGGTTCGCTGGCAATACAAAGCCAGATGCCCCACAGGCAAGATCTGTAAAAAGTCCAGCCATGGTGCATTTGATCCCTTGTGTGGCATTGACACTGGCATCTGCGCGAATCTGAAAGCTGGGCTTAGCACTTCCGTCCACTCGGTTGGGCACTCCTGTAAAGCCGGCCATTGGCACTCCAGGTCCCGATATTGAAATTTGCGACGGCGTGCGATCGACAGTGAGCGGCAACTTGTTAGAGGTCACAGGCCCACGCCCAGCTTGGTCACTGACCTGAAAATAGACTGAGTAGTCGCCGTCAGCAAGATTTGTAATATTGAGTGAGCTGGCTCCCATTTGGCAGGGCAAACTGACCACAGCCCCTGCGGATTTTTGGACGTAACACTTTAACGAGCTTGCATTGATTCCTGAACCCGCATCTGCCGCGGTGATCAACACGTTCACTATCGAACCATTGGTCGTACCGGCCTGACCGGGAGCATAGGCCAGGGTGGCTGTCGGATTGTCCAAATCCACAAAGAACCGCAGTTCCTTGGACTGAACGTAGGGAGGTTCACCTCCTCTGGTAAAGGTGGCTGTGATTGTGGCCACATACTCCTTTCCAGGAGTCGACCCGGCAAGCCCCGCAAATGTGTAGCCTGGCGCCGTGCAGTTGCCATCTACTTTTATGATCGCTCCACCTGAGGCCAACTGACAACTGTACTTAACAGTGTAGTTTCCACCCGTAGGCCAAGAGCCTTCAAATGGAATGGCAACGCTACTCGAAGTCTGATAGTAGTTGGGAGGAGTCACTGTCAATGTCGGCTGAGACTGATCAATCTCAAAACTGACTGCCGTTGATGGATCGGACTCGTGCCCCGCTTTATCCTTTACCTTGAGCACAACATTGTACTTTCCAGCATTGGTGGTTTTCATATTCAATTCATAAATATCTGCTGAGGCAGTGGCTCGAACATCGCAGTTTTTAGCAGCACCTTCGACAAAACTTGCACCAGAATCAAAGGAACAATAAAAGTGCTCAATTCCCGATCCTTGGTTGCCTTGATAGTCGTCGGTGGCTTGAAAACCAATTTTCACAGTGCTTGAATTGAATTTTCCCGACGGAACATTTTTCAAGCTAATTAGCGGTTTATGGGAATCCACTTGATACGAATGAACCGCCGCAAAAGACCGACCCGCTTTATCTTCTAGTCGAACTTCCAATACAAACACTCCATCCAAGGGGTGGCTCAAGGTTTTTGTGAAGTCCAATTCCGTCATTGAGTCTTGACAGTCTACGAACGACGCATCGGCTGCGCTTTTGCACTCCACCCTTGAAAGATTTGCTTCTGTTACCTTGCCTTTTGCCGAGTACGAAGGTGTTTTTACAATTCCCTGCTGATCAAATGCAATGCTAGGATCTGTCAAGTCGAGAACAACATCATCGTAAACTGTAATTTCGCTGCCAGATTCACGGCTACGAAATTTCGCCCAAACTTTAACAACTCCTTCGTTGCCTTCGAGGCGATAAGCCTGCTTCATAACTTCGGGTCCAAGAGCAGTCAGGATCGGAGACTGTTCATCAGCAGCATCAAATCTTCCGATTTCATCAAGCCAAATACTTGCGGCGATCGAAGGCTCAAGCATCAGCAACACATCTCTGCTTGAGACATATTCGGGCTCCTGCTGCCCCCAAGTCTCCGTAGTAAATATTTTAAGCTTTCCCTGAATGGCCTCAGATGCCTGGCAATCGTTCTCACCGTTTGCGCTCTCACCGTTTGCGCACTCACTCTGTTGCTCACCGACACTCGCTAGGGGCTCTGATCGAGGAGCTGCATTGAATCCCACTCGCGCGCATCCTAACATGAATAAAAACAAGGAAGAAAGCCGAAGTAGCGACCATAAATATGATGAAGCAACAGAGCTGAAACCTCTAAAAATAGATTTGTCCACTGATTCCCCCAATAACTCCAGTATCCTTTGATTCTATCAGATTCACACGATTGTTAAATTTTCTTATTGAAAATTCCAACTTTGATCCAGATCGCCTAACTATCTGGATTCTTGTATGTAAAGGGATCGAACAGGTGTCCATGCGATGGCCATCCCACAGTGGACATAGCCTCTCTGACTCATAGACTCTTAGACTCTTAGACTCTCGTCACACAACAAACTGTATCAGATGAGGACATCAGGGGAACGGCGAATGAGATTACAAACTTCTTTTCTCTTAATATCATTTTGAAACAAGCCAAAGAAACTGTTAGCCAGGTGCAACTTCAAATCACCTTAGAGGACCTTCGTTATTCCAGCAAGTCGATAAATTCGTTGGATAAAAATAGATACTTTTAACTTAGTAAGGAAAATCAACGATAACCAGATTTTTTTTGTCATCAATGGTTAAACTGTAAGGCTCAACGTTAGGCCCCTTGTCAACGCCTGCGAAATGGGCATGGGCACTGGCAGTAAAAGAATTGGCCGTAGCGAGTCGACCTGCTAGAGAAACCGAATCCACATTGAATTTGGCTGATTGAAGGCAGTTGAGGCCGTCTAGAGATCCAGTACTATAGTGGACCCCATAAACTGGACAGGTTGCTAAGACAGAAAAACTATGATT
>CAYMBJ010000089.1:0-14378 GCA_964388665.1 uncultured Pseudobdellovibrionaceae bacterium
GCAGTTTTGCAGAGATCAGCTTTCGCTGTCACAGAATTGAAATGGAGCGCTTACATTTGATCGTGGCTCGCAAGTATTTGAACTTATGCGTCTATGTTTAGTGAGTTTTTTTAAGAACAAATTGTTCACAAGATCTTCGGCCAAGTCCACTCAACAGACTTCTCGATATGAGGCGTTTCTGGTTGGGATATTTTGCATACGAGTTTTCAGTGGCTTAGGTAATACTCAACAGCGACTCCACAGCATTTTCGTGAAGCTCTTGGATTTAATTTTTATATTCTTATGAGAGTGTTACATTGAACTCAAGTGAACCATTTCGCCTCTCTTGTACGTACTCTCTCGCGGCGAATTAATGTAAGTTTGGGGGAGATATGAAGAGAAGTAGCATTGGTGGTAATATTCTAATGAAGGCCATAGGAGTGGGTGCGCTGTGCTCCATCCTATTAATGGCCTGTAGTCCTAATAATTTGGGGTCTCACAAAAGTCAGAGTGGCCAGGATGTCGACCAGAAATTTCTCGGAAAGACAGTCAGCACGGCAAATTGCTCACAGGCGGCAGTGCAGGCGGCTATTGATGCGGCTGTGGATGGCGATTTAGTACAGGTGGCCGCAGGCACCTGTACTTGGACCAGTGGGGTTTCCATATCGGGAAAGACCATTCTCTTGCAAGGAGCTGGGCGCACAAATGGAACACTCATACAGCACGGTGCCAATGGCAGTCTTATCAGTATAGATCCCGGCAGCAAAACAGGAAGAGTGGAGGTCTTTGGCTTTCATTTTAAAGGAAATAAAGCTGATTATTGGCATGGGCAGCACATTAACTTTCAAGGGCCCACGGGGTGGCGCAATTTGCGAATCCACGACAACACCTTTGAGGGCTCAAGTTCGGCGGCCCTGCGCGGATTCTCTGGTACTGAAGGTCTCATTGATAACAATCTTTTTACGGGCAGCGGACACAGCATTCAATTGGATGGTGGCGGCCAGGCCGACTGGTCAGCGCCGGTGAATTATGGCAGTGCCGGCTTTTTCTTTATCGAGGACAACCAGTTTTTGCCTAGCGATGGCTATGGCGCCACGGGATTTTTTGCTGTGGACATCGCGAACGGTGGCAAGGTTGTTTTTCGTAACAACACACTTCGCAATTCATTTTTTGAAAATCATGATCGCTGTCGCAGTGGGCTTGCGTCTGCCCGTGCTTCTGAGGTTTACAACAACACCTTTACTAAGGACTCCAATGGTTGGAAGGCGATTGATCTCTCCAGCGGCGATGGGGTTTTCTATGGAAATAAATTTGATAGCAATTGGTCCATCGCGATCGGTGCCTACGATTCTCGAGAGGGCACATGCAATCTGCCAGCAAGCGAAAAAATTGGTGCAATTGAGCCAGTGTATACCTGGAGCAACGAGAGGCTCAGTGGCGCTAGCGTCAATCAGGTAATCTGCACCAGTTCGGCTTCTGCCTGCGCAGAAATGAAATTTGTCGTGGGAGTAAAGCCAGGCTACACAGCTTACACCTATCCGCACCCTCTGCGAAGCGGATCACAACCGCCAGCACCAGCGCCAGCACCAGCACCGGCGCCAGCGCCAGCACCAGCACCAGCACCAGCACCAGCACCGGCTCCAGCGCCAGCACCAGCGCCAGCACCAGCACCGGCTCCAGCGCCAGCACCAGCACCGGCTCCAGCGCCAGCGCCAGCACCAGCGCCAGCACCTGCACCAGCACCTGCACCAGCACCTGCACCAGCACCTGCACCAGCACCAGGCGGAGCGCTTCCTGAAGGTGATGGTCTTGCGGCCAGCTTTCCAAAAGACAGCGGTATAGCGACTGACTCGCGAGTTCTGTTTGCAGACGACTTCGAAAGCTACAGCAGTGCTTCCAGTTTATGGAACGCCTATAACAATGTTTATCAGCTGAGCAACACTCGCATCGCTCAAGAGACTGCAAATGTTTTCAGTGGCTCTAAGGCTCTGGAGCTCACACAACCACAAACGAACTCAGAGGTTGCCAATGAAATTGTAAAAAATCTTAGTAAGAGTCAGGACACCCTCTTTGTGCGAGTCTATACAAAATTTTCGCAAAACTTCTCCGTAACAGGAGCTGGCCACAATGGCATTTCAATTTCAAATACCAGCTATCCCGGACCAGGCAATGTGCCAAACGGAAAGGATTTCTTTTTTGTTTCCTTAGAATCCAGTGCGTACCGTGGTGAGGCGCAACCCGGGTACAACCATCTTTATGTTTACCATCCTGAACAGGGCGGACCCTGGGGTGATCATTTTTATCCAGACGGAAAGGTCCTTGTTTCCGCAAGCGGTACACCCATTAACTTTGGTTCGTCATTTCAGCCACGACCCAATACCATTCCAGAAACAAATCGCTGGTACAGCCACGAAGTTATGGTGAAGGCCAACACTCCGGGGGCGCGAGATGGCCGTCTCGCGGTTTGGATTGACGGTAAGCTCGCAATGGACTTTCCTAACATCCGATTTCGCGATGTGGATACTGTAAAAATGAATGTGGTTAAATTGGGCCTCCATGCGCAAAGCAATACCGATGGTAGCGATCGAAAACTCTACGACAATTTGGTCGTGGCCAACGCCTACATAGGACCTATGGTTCAGGTGGGTTCGCCAACGCCCACCCCTACTCCAACCCCCACGCCGACTCCGAGTCCGTCACCAACACCGGCGCCCTCAAGCGCAAGTGTGTTTAGCACGGAGATTCCTGCGACACTGAACAATTCTGATGGACAGAGCGTGAATTACGAGCTTGGTATGAAATTCAAGACCTCAGTGGCTGGATTTATTCGGGGAATCCGCTTTTACAAATCCTCTTCCGAGTCTGGAGTGCATACTGGACGCATCTGGAGTGGTTCTGGTCAAATGTTGGCGTCAGTGAATTTTCAAAATGAAAGTTCGAGCGGATGGCAAGAACAGCTGCTGCCGACTCCTTTGAGCATCGCTGCCAATTCAGTGTATGTTGTGACAGTCAATACGGGCAACACCTACTACGTGGCAACCACAAATGCCTTGTCTGCAGATCTCGTAAAAGGTGATATCACCGCAATCGGCGGCGCAAACGGTGTGTTTGGACCCGTTGGGCAGTTCCCAACCAATTCTTGGAATTCTTCCAATTACTTTCGTGACATTGTGTTTAGTCGCGAGGCTGCACCAGCGCCAGCACCTTCACCAACGCCAACTCCTACTCCAACGCCAGAACCTCAGCCTGCGAAGTATCCAATGGAATCTGGACAAGCCCTAGCAAGCAGTCAGTGGAAGATTGTCAGCTTTACCAAATCATACCAGGCTCCAGTGATCATAGTTCCTTCAATGACTACAAATGACAATCGTCCAGCGACAATTAGAGTTCGCAATGTTTCTTCAACTGGTTTTCAGGTTCGTGTGCAGAATTACGATTACCTTCCTGATGATCATGGTCAAGAGGCGTTGGATTATCTAGTTGTCGAAGCTGGCCGCTACACCTTGCCCAATGGCGATATTATGGAGGCGGGACTGTTTGATGCGCAAGGCACATCTTATAAAACTATCAGCTTTGCTGGTCCTTTTTCTAAAACTCCCTTGGTGTTCACGTCAATTGTCACTGTCAACGAAGCGGATGCAGTCGTGATTCGAAAGAGAAATATCAGCGCGGTATCCTTTCAGATGAAGCTCCAAGAACAAGAAAGTTCTTCTTCGGATCATGCAAGCGAAAAGGTTGCCTACATTGCCATTGAGCCAGGTAAAAACACCGTTGATGGACTGATTCTCGCAGCAGGTGCCAGTGGCGATAAAGTAAGTCACCTCAGTACTCCAGTTGGTTTTGGTTTCGACTACGCCGGTGTTCCAAAGGTGCTTGCTGATATGCAAACCACCGACGGTGGCGACACTGCCACGGCCAGGATCTCTGGCAAGACCAAAGGCTCTGTGGATCTTTTCATTGATGAGGAGCAATCGAAGGACTCAGAAACCAATCACACAAAAGAAAATGTGGGAATTCTTGCCATAGGAAAGTGACTGCAGAGAGCCCCATTCCCCTCAATTTGGAGGGCTGGGGCTCTTTTTGACGTTTTAGAATGGTGCTTTCAATTGAGAATGAGTGGAGACAGTAAAAATCGCCGACCTCGCTTTGATCAAGGTTGAGAAATTGATTCGTAATGAGAATGTCGCGAGATCTCGTAGCTTTAAAGCTCCACTTAGCACCCACTCAACAGAATCACTTTCAGGGACATGGATAGGTGTGTCTGAGGTCAGTAGGTCTTGGTAATATGAAGATGGATCACGGGATAGAACTGGGTAATGGGAATTGGGAGGAATTATGCTCAAGAAATCGGTTTCACGACGACATTTTCTTAAGGCAAGTGGCGCGACACTGTTTTTGCCTGTTCTTGAGTCTTTCATTCCATCTCGAGCCTTTGCTCAGGCCAATAACCAAAAGAGCTTTGTGGGTATCGCTGCTTTCAATGGACTCTTTAGAATGTCTGGGCCGAATTCAATCATGATGCCAACGACCAATCCTACCAGTGATCAAATCCCTGGGTTTTCTTCATCGATGGCTCGCCATAAAATACATTACAAGAGTCTCACCGAACTACAGTCCGCCAATGGAAAGATCTCTGAGCTAATTGACTCTCGCTTCAATCCATATCTGAGCAAAATGCTGATGTTGCAAGGCTTTGACTATCCGTCCCTGGGCTGGCGACATCACCATGGTCACTTTGGCAATATGGCGGATTCGTTTTCGGGGCCAAATGGAATGCCTGCCATGGCGAGTATTGAACAGGTGATGGCATATTCGGTCCATTCTGCCAACCGAACTGGATTTTACAAGGACGCAAGTCTTGTTGGGCAAGCCATTCCTTACAATGCCAACAGTGCTGAAACCGGAAACTACGGTGCTTCACATTATTGGGCCAACCCCAATGATAAGTTGAATAGTTCAATCAAATATTCTTATCCCAATAACAATCCGGCAGCACTTTGGGACAAATATTTTAAGGCAGACAGTCAAGCCCCTAGCAATGCAAAGGGCACATTGGTGGACCGAACTCTGGCTAGCTATCAAGCCCTTCGTGCAAATCCGCGACTGAGTGCGGCCGATAAGGTCCGTCTTGATATTCACACCAACATGCTACATGAAACTCAGAAGCGCGTGATGAAAGTTGGGCAAATGTGCAACAGTCTCAAACCGGCGACCAACTTATCTGATCGCAAGCTCATTTTGCGCACGCTCAACGATGTGATCGTGTCGCTCATTGCTTGTGGACGCTGTCACTCTTTTTTAGGTTGGGCCAACTCAATCATCTCCTCAAATGCCGAAGCTTGGCACACTTGGTCGCATGAGGGGTATGATGGTGAAACCGATAAAATCGCCAATGCTAGCTCATACGACAATGTCGTTGCGCAAAACAAAGCAGTTATCGACGATATGTTTTTGGACTTGATTGCGAAGCTAGATAGCGCCGGGCAACTGGACAACTCCCTTGTGGTGTACATTCAAGAGCATAGCAATAGAGGACACCAGTCCTTCAATGTTCCGGCAATGATCGCCGGATCCGCTGGTGGAGTTCTTAAAACTGGAATGTACATTGACTACCGTAATCTCAGTAGCGGTGAGGACAAAGTCTACACTCGTTGTGGCTATCCCATCACGCAGCTTCTTGCCAATGTGCTTCGGGCAGTGGATGTGACTCCACAAGAGTATGAAGCACTCAACAAGAACGGCTACACACACACTAAATTTATTGCCAATAGCGGCTACGGGCACACCAAACTCGATGATGGGTTTACGGGGCACTACAATAGCTCTGCTTGGAACAATCATAATTTGAGCGATTGGCTGCCATTAATCACTTGATCTCCGGAAATTCTGTTCATCTAAAGGTGAATGGCGGCTGCGGATGGTGCGCGTTTAGTATAGACCCCAAGGTTATAGGGAAAGGGTAGGCAAAGATGAAGAACTCTAAACTGATGAGACGAAATAGAAACATCGCCGCATTTCTTGTGATTGGGACTTTGTTAATTGCCCAGGGGCAAGGTTGCAGCCCTTCCGGTTTTACATCTGAATCTTCAGTAGTGAGCCAGGCCACTTCCGGTCCTGCGGAAGCAAATAGTGCATCTCCAGGGTCTGCAAATAACTCGTCGTCGACAAGTTTCGCCGAGATCTTGCCGATCTTGCAGGCGAAGTGTGTGGGCTGCCACCGTGTTGGTGGAAGTGCGGCTTTTGCGAATTTTGATTTTATCGAAGAGGCGGATTTTTTTGCAACTCCTTGGTTCAATCCTGGAGATGCGCTCTCTCCGGCAATCGTTCGCAGTATTGGTTCGGGTGATGTCACTGCAAAAATGCCCTTGTCTGGAATTCCTTGGAGTGAGGGTGAATTCATAAAATTGAAAAGTTGGATTGTTTCGGCCAGCACCACCATTGGCAACAACTCAGGCGGCGGTTCGCAGAATGGCAACTTCGATCCAGCCTTTCAGTGCAAATCGAATTCAAAAATTTTGCCAAGCTCCATTCAGCGTCTTACTCGGGCATCCTTTGAAAACTCCTTGCGCGATTTCCTATCCGCTCTAACTTCAAGTCAGCAGAAAACCATTTTAGCCAAATTTTCTTCCGATTTTGACAAGTGGCCACAGGACAACAGCGAATCTTATGTGCGGGCCGATGACAGCCTCACGCAGGGCCATGTGGATGCGGTGGTTGATACAGCCTTCGACTTGGCAACAGAGCTTGTTGGCAATGCTGTCTATTTGAATAAAATGATTCAAGACAATGTCTGCGGAAGTTCGGCGACTAAAGCAAGCCTGCAGGGCGCCTGCCTGCAAAGTTTTGTGAGGTACTATGGGCGAAAGGCCTTTCGTCGGCCTCTGTCGACGGCAGAGGAGAATCAATTCATCAGTCAATTCAATGCTCTCACAGGTGACGATAGAATCACGGTATTCTTGGCGAGCTTGATCACTCACCCACGCTTTCTGTATCCTCTTGAAATTGGTGAGGGTGATGGCGCGCTTCTTTCTGGGCAAGCTGGTGTTGATGCCACATACCAGTTAGGCAAGTATGAGTTGCTTTCCAAACTCACTTTTCTCTATTGGTCGGCTCCTCCTGACGATGAATTGTATGCCGGTGTAGGGAATGTAAATTTGAACTTAGAGACCGAATTGAACAAGGTGACTGATTACCTTCTTGGGCATGCCAATGCAAAGACGGGGATCCGAAGTTTCTACCGTGAATGGTTGAAGTTAGATGCGATCCCGGTCTTTGACAATTCCTCGCCCTCATTCAAGACTCTGGCTTCCGGCGAAGGCATTGGCGCCAACAGTGCTCATCGTGATCAGATGATCAATGAAGTTCTTGATATGGCAGAGTTCTATACGCTAGCAACCGCGGGCAGCTATGGTGACCTGCTTACAAGTCCCTATTCATTCGCGAGAGGTCAAGAGCTCGCAAAGATCTATGGTGTGCCTGTATGGAATGGCTCAAGCTCCAGTCTGGTGAGTTTTCCAAATGGTCAGCAGCGTTCAGGCCTGCTCACAAAGGCGGCTTTTTTGGCGGCTTCGAGTGAGTACTCGCGCCCAATCATGAAAGGAAAGCTGATTCGAACGCGACTCCTTTGTGACGAAATTCCAGCGCCACCGCCAGATTTGGAAATCGTTCCGCTGGTTCAAGACAGTGCGTCTACAACCAGACAAGTGGTCGAGCGTACGACGGAGGGTCAATCCTGTGTCGCCTGTCATTCGCGTATGAATCCACTGGGTTTTGCAACTGAAAATTTTGATTCACTCGGGCGATTTCGGGCGACTGAGGCCAAATTCAACACTGGTGGCGCTGTAACAAACCAACTGGCGATTTCAACCTCGATCGCCGCCAACCTCTATCCCGGAGACACGGTGAGCGTGGGCAACGCCGTGGAGCTTTCACATCACATAGTCGATTCTGGCAAAGGCCAGCAGTGCATGGTTAAACAATTTTTTCGTCACGTGCAACGACGTACCGAAGACCTCTCGGCTGATGCCTGTTCACTCGAAAGTCTTCGTCTTAAGTTGAGCTCTTCGGGAGGTTCGATATTAGAAATGATGAGAGAGGTTTCAAAACAAGCTTCGTTTCGTCAGCGTAAAATCAACTGAGTCTCTTTTTTTCAATGACGATTTTCTAGGGCGTGTCTGCAGTTTGACTTAGTGAGTAAAACTGCAAACACGCCCTAGAATTTTTTGGTATAGATTCTGCACTCCTATATGTGTAGTCATGAGGCGAGCCCTCAAAACGGAGTGGCTTCGTCTGGACGTTTAAGGAGGCACGACTATGCCAGAAAATGAAAATGAAAAGTGGAAAATTTCCCCTCAAGGAGGGATTGCTGATCCGCGAGATGTGACTCAAGAATTTGCAAATCCTCTTTTTGATCCGGAACAGAATAAAACCGTGTTGAAAAAGGAACCTGGGCGCCGACCGAAAGTCGAAGAGCCCAAAGACAAGAGTTCTATATTAAAGCGAACTCCTGAAAAGGAGCCCCCTTCTAAAAAACCGCCAGAGCGTGATCCCAAACCTGAGTCGCCGCCGCAACGAGCTCCTACAGACCCAGATATTAAAAAGAAATCTGAGATCAAAGTCGACAAGGCTAGAGGCAATCGGCATTAGTGACTGGCACTGGCACTGGCACTCAACTAGGCTTGGTTTCACATTCACAGTCCCACTCAACGTGAAAAAAGTTGCACGACATGACACATCAATTGCTCTTGCAATTGGAGTGTCACTCATGAAGTTGTAAAGTGTAACACAGGGGTGGAAAATTGAATAATATAAAAAAGTTTGTAGATTCATTGATATTGCTTTCTGTGTTTTTGCTCCTCGGTTCTTGCACCACCAGTCCAAAGAGCTTGAAAACACATGGGCAGCGAACTCCTTCAGGTCTGCAGCAGACTGTCCTCGACGAAAAGTTTATGGTGGCTAGCCAAGGGTATTGGACAAGTCAAATTGCTGCGGAAATCTTAAAGCAAGGGGGCAATGCTGTGGATGCCGCGGTAGCCGCATCTTTTATGATATCCGTTGAAAGGCCTCAGTCCTCAGGCCTTGGCGGCGGCGGTTTTATGATGATCTACCTTAAGGACGAGGACGAAGTCATTGCTGTGAACTTTCGTGAGCGTGCGCCGCTTCTTGCTCGCGAGACAATGTTTCAAAACGAAACGGGCGAATTCATTGCGGGCAGGTCAACAAATGGTATTTTTGCGGCAGCGACGCCAGGACTTGTTGCTGGCTTGGTTGAAGTTCAACAAAAGTACGGCAGGCTGCCTCTCGCACGGGTAGTGCTGCCCGCGGCGCTCAGGGCAAGAGAGGGATTTGCGGTGTATCCTCATTTGGCAAATGCAATTGAATCGCAAAAAGATCGCCTCTCCCCGGCGGCACGAGAAGTATTTTTTTATGAAGGCAATCGACCATTACGGATTGGTGAGATCTTGCGGCAATCGCAGTTGGCAGAAACTTTAGAGTCGATTGCCAAAAACGGTCGCGCTGGATTTTATTCGGGGCCAGTTGCTAGATTCCTGGTGAAAGAATTTGAAGAGAATCAAGGTCTCCTGAGGGCAGCTGATTTAGAAAACTACAGTGTCACTTATCCTGAACCAATAAAAGGAATTTATCGAGGGCTGAGTGTTTACTCTATGCCGCCTCCGAGTTCAGGTGGTGTGCACTTGGTCGAGATGCTCAATATTTTGAGTCATTTTGATTTAGGAAAACAGGGTCCCTTTGGCGCCCAGGCAATTCATACGACGGTATCGGCAATGCAAAGGGCCTATGCTGATCGAGCCCAGTACATGGGAGATGCGGATATGGTTCGCGTTCCCGTTGCGGGGTTGATTAGCAAAAGCTATGCAGACGAATTGGCGAAGACAATGGATTTACAAAAGGCTCAAGCATCAGTAACTCTTTCAGGAGTAAACCCTTGGAGCTTCGGTGATCGTTATGAATCTGATGAGACCACTCATTTGAGTGTTGCCGACCAAAATGGAAATATGGTGTCAACAACACAAACTATAAATGGCTGGATGGGCTCCGGTGTGCTCGTAAGAGGCGCGGGATTTTTGCTTAATAACGAAATGGATGATTTTTCTGCCAAGGAAGGCGTGGCCAATAAATTTGGTGTGACGGGTGGTGCGCAGAACGCGATTGCCGGAGGCAAGCGGCCCTTGAGCAGCATGACCCCAACCATTGTTACAAAAGGAAGTGAGCCCTACTTGGCGCTCGGGACTCCGGCGGGATCGCGAATCATCAATTGCGTACTATTGACTTTTCTAAATCTTGTTGAATATGAAATGCCCATTGATCAGGCCATATCATCGCAGCGCTATCATCACCAGTGGCTGCCTGATGCCATCGAAGTGGAGTCCCCTGGATTTTCGCCAGCGGTCACCACTGATTTAGAGAGGCGTGGCCATAAAATACTTGTCAAAGACATCGGCTGTAAAATTCAAGCCATTGCCAAGACGCCACGGGGATGGCTAGGAGCATCTGATGCCAGAGGAGAATCCGGACTTGCTCTGGGAAGTGGCCAGGCGCCGCCCGTGCCGCAATACAACCCAGAGCAAATGAACAACATCCCTCAAGATTAGCAGATTTTCTTTTTTTTTTCGGGAGTCTGTTAGTGGTGCTTGCGCCTTTCGTGAAATTTTTCTAGCAGGCCAACCAATTTTTGTTTTTGCTCCAAGCTCAGAGTGGCATGAAAATCTTGAATCAGAGGAAAGGCGCTTTCAAAGCGATCCTCCATGTTTTGTCGATGTCCCTCCATCAAGAATTTGACATTTTGCCTCTCTAGCTTCTCGGCAAGGACCAGATCCTTAACCTCCGATCTGAACTGATCTCGCGACTGTTGACTGGTTTGGTGAAGTTCCAACAGCCTCACCTTGATTCTGTCCAGCTGTGCCTTTTGAGTGTCAGTTAGCTCCAATTCGCGGCTGATTTTGCTGGTTACTTTCTCGGCCGCCTTTTCAGGAGAGCGCTCACAGCCGACAATGGCCAAGGTCGCTCCGGTCAGTACTAGTAGCATTTTTATTGATCGTCTCATCTTTACCTCCTGTTGTTGTCATTCAATCTACGCGCTTGTTGGGCAGAAAGCTTTTCGGGCCAGTAATATTTTGTAACTTTTTGTAACAGCACCAAAACATTTACGCCAATTTGTGTTACTGTATTGTAGATGAGATGTCAGGTAGAGGCGTGAAGCAAAATAAAATTCTTCTTATTGATGATGATCACAAGCTGGCGGAGGTGCTTAAGGCCTATCTGCAGCGATTCAATTATTCCGTTTCTCACTATGATCATCCGCAAAAAGGACTAGACGCGCTTAAGATCGAACATCCAGAGGTTGTGATTTTGGACATTATGATGCCTGATAAAGACGGACTTCAGGTTTGTCGTGAAATTCGGCAAGAATCAAAAGTACCAATAATATTTCTCTCTGCCAGGGGAGATACGACAGATCGTATTGTCGGCCTAGAGATGGGCGCTGATGATTATATGCCAAAGCCCTTTGAGCCGCGTGAGCTGGTTGCCCGCATCGAGTCCATTTTGCGACGATCGGTACCTAAGAAAAATGAGAGGGCGCAGGAACAATCGCAAGAGCGAGCGATTGAACCTTTGCAGCTCAACGAAAATACCATGATGGCCTCGCTCAACGGACAGAACCTAGAATTTACTGCGACTGAATTTCAAGCGCTTTTGTATCTTTATAAACACAGGGACAGGATCATCAGTCGTGATGAGCTTTTGACCCATTTGCAGGGAATTGACAGCGAAGTTTATGGTCGAGCTATCGACATTCTGATATCGAGAATTCGTCAAAAGTTAGGGGATACCCCCAAATCTGGACAGTTGATAAAGACGATTCGCTCGCAAGGCTATCGTTATACAGGAGGCTCTGGTGGGTCCGCGTAAAGGAGACTCAAGAACACGTGGTCTGTTTGGTAGACTCTTGTTCATTTTTGCGGGCCTGGGCGTTGCGATTGCCGGATCGTTTTTTATGAGCTTTCATTTTCTAAATGCGAGTCCCGTTCATGAGACCATCAACTACAACTTAGAAAACTATGCCAACTATTTGATTAAAGATATAGGCCTGCCGCCGGACCCTGCTAAAACTCAGCAGATCGCAAAGGCTTTCAATTTGGTGATAGGAGTCTATGGGCCCGATCAGGTTATCAAGTCTTCGCCTCGTCTTCCGGATATTGATAAGATTCAACGTATTAAAAATAGAATTTCGAATTTAAAATCTTTCAAAAGGCATTATTTTTTTATTTCTAAACAGGACGGATATACTTATGTGTTTGGCTTTAAGCGCGACAAAGCTGAAAAGACGCTGTGGCCACTAGGTCTTGCTTTTGGACTCTCTTTAATATTTGTAATGATGGCGTATCATTTGATTCAAAAAATGTTCAAGCCTTTGAACAATATACAGGAAGCCGCTCAAAAAATTGCATCAGGAGATTTTAGTCACAGCATCCCTGTTGAAGGTCATGGACTGCTAACGGAACTCTCGCTTTCGATCAACGACATGGGTGAAAAGATCAGTTCAATGTTTGAAGCCAAACAGGATTTGCTCTTGGCCATTGCTCACGAATTAAGGACGCCACTGACGCGAGCCAAATTGCATTTGGAGTTTCTTGAGGATTCTAAAACAAAAAGCAAGCTCACCGAAGAGATCGATGAAATTTCTAAACTGATCACGGACATTCTCGATAATGAACGTCTTAAAGACGGTCATAGTGCCCTGGAGTTGCAATCCACGCCGCTGAAAGCAATGTGTGAAAAAATCATCAACGAACACTTCGCAGATCAAAAACAACAAATTGAACTCAAAGTGCACCAGGAAGCAGTGCTGTCTATAGACCCGATCAAATACAGCATCGCCATTAAAAATCTACTAGAGAATGCCCTTCGTTACGGAAGGGGTAAGACAATAGTTTTGGAGCTGGGTTCAGATCATCTCTCCGTAATAGATTATGGCAAAGGCATCAGTCCATCGGATTTGCCAAAGCTCACCCAGGCTTTTTACCGCGTTGATAAGGGGCGGGAGCGGTCCTCTGGTGGAGTCGGACTGGGGCTGTACTTGGTATCACAAATTGTTAAAGCTCATGGTCATCAACTAAAAATTGAGAGTGGTGACAAGACGGTTTTTCGGATCTCTTTCCATCGGGAGTGACAAAAATCAGTCAAAAATTCTATGTTTTTGCGTCACAGTCTGTGTAAAAAAGGAAAATTGGAGCACTTAGTGAGAAGGTTTATGGGTCTTTCCTTGCGTTGCGGCAGGAATTTGGCTAAACACAGTTACCCAATTGTAAGATTTCTCAGAGAAAATTCTCGAACAAGAGGGTGGACAGGCAATTGATTCCATTTTATTGCCTATATTATTTTTAAAGGCGTCGTATGCGCTTAATTTTTAGAAGTGAGGAAAAGTATGAAAATATTTCTGTCGATTTTAGTATTTGTTGCTACATCGTTAACCCTTAGCCAAGCGCACGCCCGAGACACCAAGCATCTGATAAGCATAGATGAGGCACTTGCCACTCCGGAGGCCAAAGCAAAATTGGATCCCAAAATTAAATTTGTTTTTGGTAGCAAAAATAAAATTGAAGTTGCAAAGCATCTTGGTGATTACATGAGTAATAAAAAGACGAATGCTTTTAATAAGGGTGATAAAGAGGCCTGTGAGTGGGCATTCTTGTCGGCGATGTTGTCCTTACAAAAGCGTGCCCAGGATATGGGCGGAGACGCTGTTGTGAACATCACCAGCTTTTACAAAAAAAATGATCATGATAGCAAAGAAACTTTTGAATGTGGTGCCGGTGCGTTTGTTGCTGGTGTTACTTTAAAAGGCGAAGTCGTAAAATTGAAATAGTGAGCGAGAGCGTCCGTACCATCGTATTCGTATTGACTCAATAAGAGGATGCTTGGCGAGTCTTTTGCTTCTATTTGTAGGCATGAATTTAATTTCCCTCTCTAGGGGCCTCATACTGTCAATAATATTGACACTTGCAAGCCTAAATTTGCAGGCGAATAGTGCATGCCGGCGGGCTCTTGATAATGTGATCACATCCAAGAACTCTTCAAGTTCGACCGCGGCTAGCATGTTAAGAGCAGCCATTCGTGAGCTAGCCGTTAAGCAACAGGTAGCAGCCTTTCATACGCCCATATCGGACGCGCTAGCACAGCATGCGGAGTCTGTGGATAAAATAGCAAAGCCACTTCATGTTAAAGACCTTAGGTCGGAACAAATGCCTGGCTTGGCTGAAGGGCTGATATTAAAGACAAAAGAAAACGAACCCATTTTTTTTAGATTGGCGAGTGATGGCCGCTATAGTGGACCCCATAAACTGGACAGGTTGCTAAGACAGAAAAACTATGATTAG
>CAYMBJ010000090.1:0-14000 GCA_964388665.1 uncultured Pseudobdellovibrionaceae bacterium
AGGGCACTTCATACGCAGCATAAGTATGTCCACTAGCAAATGGCCTGGTCAGTATTTCACCTTTCGCGAAAGGGAATGTTTCGACTCCATTTGAATTCGGATCTCTTCTAGAGACAAATGAGTGTACTTTTGTGTCGAAGACAGCGAACTGTGCCCCAACAATTCCTGCAGGTGGCGAAGGTTCATTCCCGACTGCAAAAGATGTGTGGCGTAGCTGTGCCTTAAAGCATGGGGATGTAGCGGTTTCATCAGATTTGCGCCTATGCCGGCTTGGCGAATCCAGTCATAGGCTTTTCGCGTGCTCAAGCCCTTTTCGCCCCATAGCGAAGCGCTCTTTCCATTCACAGTTCCCACTGCGGGCACTCTGTGTTGACGGTGTTTTTGAAGGTGAACGTGCATTAAAGGCAGGATCGGCACCAATCGGTGCTTGCCGCCCTTTCCCCGCACATGAATTTGCCCTAAAGAAAAATCGATGTCCGCCCAAGACAGGGAGCAGGCTTCAAAGACGCGCAGGCCCGCCGTGTAAAGAAGCAAAAATAGCATTTTTCGTGAATGAGCTTCCTGCTTTTGGAGGTCATTGGCGGCTTGCTGCTGGGTGAGTTGAGAGAGGTGCTCGAGTACGGCGATGGCCTCGTCCACTCCCAGGAAATGAGGGATTTTTTTCTGGGCGCGGGGGCCCTGCAAACGGTGACTCAAATCCGTTGGGGTGACTCCCTCTTGGTACAGCCAAGAAAAGAAGCTCTTTATTACAGCAACTTTGCGCAGTCGAGTGGCTGCGGCGGGTGCACTTCCTGGGCGCCCATTCCTTCTTTGACTTCCAGATCTCATTTTGCTTCCGGACCTAATATTTATGGAGGTCAGAGCAACGCCTAAAAGTGAAGACGAAAAATCATCGGGCAAGGTGGGGAGCTCATCTGAAAAACTTTCTGGGTTGACTACATCTTGAGCAATCGGCCCATTTTTGCCTACATCTTTAGCATGTAAAGAGTTCACATAAAGTTGGTGCAACTCAAATTTATAGGCTCTCAGTGTGTGGGGCGAGGCAGATTTAATAAATTCCAAATATTTTATGTATTTAGATATTAGCTCTGGCAAGTTTGTTGCGTCCAACGGGACTCCTAGGTGCTCTTATTTTGAGCTGTTGTTGGCAGTTTTCTATGGTCCTGCAATAATTTCTTGCATTTATTTCAGGACCTAGGGCATAATGCGCAGCAGTAGATGTGTTGCAGAATGAGACGTTCCTTTTTTTCACGTCGTCAGATCCTGCACACTAGAAAGGCAGTACGTATGAGTGATATCTCCAATCCTACGACCATATTACCGACTCCGCAAAGTTCTGATCAAGTTTTCTGGGGCAAGTCCTCGACCAAAGAAAAGGAAAGCAGCAAAGAAAGAGTGATTGTCTATCAGTCTGACATTATGGGTCAGATGTTAAAGATGATCGAACGTGTGGCGCCATCGCAGGCCAATATTCTGGTACTGGGTGAGTCAGGTACGGGAAAAGAGCTAATCGCAAGATCTGTCCATGAAAAATCAAATCGCGGCAACAAGCCTTTTGTTGCCATCAACTGCGGCGCCTTGCGCGAGACGCTTCTCGAGAGTGAGCTATTTGGTCACGAGAAAGGTTCTTTCACTGGAGCCTATACGCGAAAAATTGGTTTAGCAGAGGCGGCCAATGGCGGAACACTGTTTCTCGATGAAATTGGCGAGTTAACGCCGGGAATTCAGGCCAAGCTTTTGCGTTTCTTGCAAGAGGGTGAAATCTATCGTGTTGGTGGTAAAGAGCCCATCAAGGTGGACATTCGTATTATTTCGGCTACGAATCGCGATCTAGAAGCCGAAGTGAACAAAGGAAATTTTCGTGAGGATCTGTACTATCGTATCAACACGATCGTGATCTCTGCACCGCCACTGCGTCGGCGCAAAGAGGACATTGTGCCCTTGGTACAGTACTTTCTTGCTAAATCAACGCATGCCTATTTAAATCGTGGCCGCGTAATCTCTGAAGATGCCATGAAATCTTTGATGGCTTATGAGTGGCCAGGCAACATTCGTGAATTACAAAATCTTTGTGAGCGTCTGCAGATTCTGTGTGAAGGCCACACAATCATGGTCAGTGACCTTCCAGAGCAGATTCGTAATCCCGAGCCAACTGAAAGTTCCATTGAATACGATCCATCGCTGAGTTTGTATGAATTGGAAAAGCGATATATCTTGAAGGCGCTCAATCACTATGGTGGCAACAAGACTCAGGCCGCTAATAATCTTGGAATCACCATCAAGACTCTTTACAACAAGCTTCATGAATATGGCGAGTTTGACAAATACGCTGTGCATTCCAAGCCAATGCCGAACTCATAGTCATACCAATGACAAATAAAAAAAGGGCCCGAAAGGGCCCTTTTTTTATGAAGGTCAATCGTTTCAAAAATGAAAAAATTGACTTTGGATGATTCAGCTAAATAAATTTGCGCTCGCTATACGAGAGTTCTAGTGCTTTGTCAGGAAAGTTTTTTCGTTGTTGCTTCGTCGTCGCGGTATTATTCATACAGCTTCCTCCTCGCGTCTAGAAAAAACTTTCCTGACAAAGCACTAGTAAAAGGGGCTTCTAGAAGTAACCCTCCTCGCCATCATCATCTTCATCGTCGTCTTCTTCGTCTTCAGTCGCAGGCACGAGTTTATGTCCAGAAGTATCATCTTCCTCGTCTTCATCATCGCTGTCATCTTCATCGTCAGAATCCTCAAGATCATCAAAAGATTCGTCATCGTCAGACCAGTCGTCATCTGAGGAGCTGACAACTTCATCTTCGATTTCAAGATCGTCATCGGCATCTAGGTCAAATGATTCCGCTGTATCCTCAAGATCATCCATATCGGAGTCGGCGCTGCCAAAACTTCCAATGGCGATTCCCATAGCGGCGGCTCCCAAGGTCTTTTTGTTGTCATCCTTAGCTGACTTAGACGTGGTGGCTGCTTTTGCCGAAGACTTTTTTGCTGGCGCTTTTTTAGAAGCGGTCTTCTTAGCGGTCTTTTTAGTCGCAGCTTTCTTGCTGACTGTCTTTTTAGAAGCTACCTTTTTGGTCGCAGCTTTCTTTGTTGCTTTCTTGGCGGCCTTTTTGGTTGCGGCTTTTTTGGTCGCCTTCTTAGCAGTTTTTTTTGCTACTTTCTTCTTAGAAGCGGCCTTTTTAGGTGCGGCTTTTTTTGTGGTTGCCTTTTTGCTCACTTTTTTCTTCTTTTTCGCCATTTATTTAGCTCCTTCATTATCAAAATTGGAAAAATACAAACGACTTGCTTTGCCTGCGCAAGATCACCTGTAACTTTGATATAGAAAGGATGCAAAACATCCTTATAGGGAGTCAAGTCTTTCGATGGTGTTTGACCATTCCTTAAGAAGAATCTTTAGAGGTTCTGGAAGATCGACTTTGATCAAAAAAACAGAGTTGCCATCTTCGCCCTCTATGAGACCAATAGAACCAAACCTTAACAGAGTCTGTTTTTCTATCAATGGCAGGGTTAAGCCAAAGATGTGCTGAGTGGGCAAGGCTAAGGACAAAATGAAGGAGCTGTTTTGGAAGCTAATCTGCAGGTCATTGCTTTCAAAGAGCGTTGTGGTTTGACCTGGCATCTGGAGCCACTGGAGTCCTCCCAAAAGTTTTGACTGAATTTGAGTCGCATGCATTGGCCAGTTGCTAACGCCACGCATCGCTGCTGCGAGGGGAATTTTTATATGAATTTGGTCATCAATGGTGGTTGGATCATTGAGAAAGTTAGAAATCGTCACTCCTTTTAATTGCGGTGGCGAAATCTCGAAGGGCTGCATATATTTTGCCGAGGCAAAGGGCACAGAAAATATCAGGAGTCGTTTAGCAAGGTCTATTTGGAAAATCTCTTTATCTTTATAAACACCATTCTGAACGATTCCGGTAAAACTCAAAACTCGAAGCTGGTTTTCGATTTTTACAAGCTCCTCCATTAGCATCGCCTTTTCACGTTCTTTTGCCGTAAGTTCTGACGGTGAATTGTGCGAGTTATTGGTAGAGCCGCCTTTCAAAAGATTCGATGAATTGGCATCAAATTGTGTGCGACCACAACCTGTGGTCAGGGTCCAAGCAAGCAAGAATGTTGCTATTAGAAAATAGGACTTCAGATGCTTCAATAAAGTTTTGCTTTTCAAAGTGATCATAACTATATGGATCTCCAGTGCTGACGGCGCTTTACAAAAAATGCCTAGAGCTTCAAAGAGCGAAGCTCTAGGCATACGTAGTGTTTTGTAGTAAGAATTAGCCGATCAACTTAAGTGCCAATTGGTTGCTTTGATTGGCTTGGGCCAAAGTTGCGGTACCAGCTTGCAACAGTATATTGTTACGAGTCAGCTCCGAAGAGGCCATGGCCACGTCTGTGTCACGGATTCGGCTGTTCGCAGCACTTAAGTTCTCCTCAGTGACTCCCAAGTTGTCGACAGTAGAAGTCAGTCGATTTTGCAAGGCTCCCAGATTGGCGCGAATCTCATTGACGCGATTTTGGGCGGCATCAAGATCTTGCAGGCCGACTTGAGCGCCTTCCTTACCCATGTAATCTAGACCCGAAAGACCGAGTGCATCGATGGTCGCAATGTTATTGGCGGCATCAAAAGAGATTCGATCTTCTTCTGCATTGTTGAAAAGGCCCACTTGAAAGTCAAAAGCGGGAGTTGATCCATCTAGTAACTTGGTAGTTCCCCACGTGGTGACCGCCGAGATACGTTGCATCTCCTCTTTCAGTTGCTCCACCTCTTTGTTGACAAATCCTCTTTCGACATCGCCGATGGTGTCAGAAGAGGCCTGGATTCCCAACTCACGAAGACGGATGATGATGTTTGAAATTTCGTTCAAACCACCTTCAGCCGTTTGTACCATCGAGATACCGTCGTTGGCATTTCGTGAAGCTTGGCGAGCCGATCGGATTTGGGCCTTTAAACCCTCTGAAATCGCCAAACCTGCCGCATCGTCAGCCGCAATGTTGATGCGACTTCCTGATGCCAACTGACCCATTGATTTGTTCATGACACGTTGGCTTCCCACTAAGTTTCGTTGCGCGTTGATTGCAGCAATGTTCGTTGTGACTCTCATTCCCATTTTGTAGTTCCTCCATTAAAAATTAATTAAATATTTATCTGTCAAAGTTCATATATCCTCCTTGAGCAATTTAGAGATGCTTGTCTCATCTCCACCGGCATCCAAGCCTAAGTTTCGCCAAAATCGATTTTGGCTGGTATTATTTCAGATCCTTTTGAAATTTCGTCCTTGAACCTCCTTCACTGTTTTTAAGAGAATCTGACCTCAATTCCCTTGGCTCATCCTGATACCATGTTGTTATTCACGTCTCATTTTTTGACGTATCAAAATGTTGACATGACTCTATTCGGGACGTACCGCGATTTCTTGACAGGCCCTATGGACAGAAAAAGTCAAAGATTTGACATATGACGCAGAACTCTGCCTTGGCCAAGGCTTGAAAAATTAAATTCCGGACTACGATTAGGGGATCATCTCTGGGAAAGGATTTGAGTCTGGGAAAGGATTTGCGAGTCTAGAAAATTTCAATAAAACGGCAAAAGGCAATCTTGCCGCGTAGTTCATAGCTAGAAAGTTGGGTCTGGCGTCGATGGTTTTTGGCATTGTATCCCAAGGAGCAGGACTCAAGGCCTGTTGAAAAGTGGGCACAGTCTTCACAGGCGCTGAGCAGCGAATAGCGCATATAATCGCCAGGGTGAATGGCGTCAGTCTTGATACTGGGCTTGAGGAGTTTTTTAGAGCGAGTCTTCGTGGCCATAAGCATCGGTTTCGCAGATCTCTAAATACTTGGCAAGCAGATTGACAATTTCTCATTACACATCAGATTGAAGGGGCGGGATATTTTTTATGTGACCTACTCTGATTTATAAGGAGATGAGATGTCAGATCTTGAGAAAATGACGAAAAAAAGCCAAGAAGCCATGCAAGCAGCCGCTCAGCTAGCGGAGCAGCTGCACAATCCAACTGTGGAACCAGAACATCTTCTTAAAGAAATTTCCAACCAAAGTGATGGAATTGTTCCCAGAGTGCTCGAGGAAGTGAAAGTCCCGGCAAATGCCTTTGTGAGAGAGCTGCAAGCCAAAATTGACAAATTACCGACACTCACCGGAGAAGGGCAAAAGGTCTATGCTGGTCAGCGGCTGCAAAAGCTATTTCAAGGTGCAGAGAAGGAAGTGCGAGAGTGGGGAGATAGCTTCATTTCGACAGAACACTTTTTGATTGCCGCGCTAAAAAGCGGCGACTCAGAGCTCAGTTCGGTATTTAAAAAATTGTCATTGAAAATTGACGATGTTTTGACGGCATTAAAGAAACTCCGCGGCTCGCAAAGGGTTGTGGATGACGAACCCGAAAATAAATTCGAAGTCTTAAAAAAATATGCAAAGGACCTGACCCAACTTGCTAAAGATGGCAAACTAGATCCCGTCATTGGTCGCGATGAAGAGATTCGCAGAGTCATCCAGGTTCTATCGCGACGAACCAAAAACAATCCCGTCTTAATTGGCGAGCCTGGCGTTGGTAAGACAGCGATCGCTGAGGGGCTCGCCTTGCGAATCATTCGTGGCGATGTGCCTGAAAATTTGCATGGCAAAACTTTGATGTCATTGGATATGGGAGCCTTGATTGCCGGGGCCAAGTATCGGGGCGAGTTTGAAGATCGCCTCAAAGCGGTGATCAAAGAGGTGACGAGCAGTGAGGGCGAGATCATTATGTTTATCGACGAACTGCACACGCTGGTGGGAGCAGGAAAGGCCGATGGTGCGATGGATGCTGGACAGCTGCTCAAGCCGGCTTTGGCCCGGGGTGAGTTGCGCTGCATTGGTGCTACGACCTTAGATGAGTATCGCAAGTACATCGAAAAAGATGCGGCATTGGAGAGAAGATTCCAGACGGTATTGGTTGATGAGCCTAGTGTTGAAGAGGCCATAACGATTTTGCGTGGCTTAAAAGAGAAGTACGAGGTGCACCATGGCGTGCGCATTACAGACGGAGCTATCGTCAGTGCCGTAAAGCTTTCGCATCGTTACATCACCGCAAGATTTTTGCCGGATAAGGCGATTGATTTGATAGATGAAGCGGCGTCGCGATTGAGCATTGAAATCAAGAGTGTTCCTGAAGAAATCGACACCATCGAAAGAAAAATGGTGCAGTTAAAGATCGAGCGAGAGGCTTTAAAAAAAGAGGCTGACTCTGCGGCCAAAGAGAGGCTTAAAAAAATTGAAGGCGAGCTTCAAGATTTAACAGGAAAAAATCAAGTGCTGCGAGAGCAATGGGAATTTGAACGTGGCGGACTTGATCGAATAAAAAAACTGAAATCCGAGATTGAGTCTTTGCGAGTGCAGGTGGAAAAGGCCGAACGAGAGGGGCAACTGGAAAAGGCTGCTGAGCTCAAGTATGGCAGCTTGCCCAATGCAGAAAAGGAGCTTCAAAAGCTTGAGCACAAAAATGCCACGAAGGCGGAAGGCGCAAAGCAAGAGCCAGAGCAGCGCATGTTGAAAGAAGAAGTGGGGCCAGAAGACATTGCAGAAGTTGTTGCCAAGTGGACGGGAATACCGGTGGCAAAAATGCTTGAGAGTGAAACAGCAAAACTATTGCATATGGAAGACCTGATGAAAAAGCGGGTTGTCGGTCAGGATCAAGCGCTGAGAGTGGTCGCAGATGCGATCCGCCGGGCTCGCGCAGAGATATCAGATCCCAATCGTCCCATAGGTACCTTTATGTTTTTGGGGCCGACAGGTGTCGGTAAGACAGAGACTGTCAAATCTTTGGCGGAGTTTTTGTTTGATGATGAGCAGGCGATTGTGCGCATCGATATGAGTGAATACATGGAAAAGCATGCTGTGTCTCGACTGATTGGCGCGCCTCCGGGGTACGTGGGATACGAGGAGGGTGGTCAATTGACTGAGGCTGTGCGCCGCAAACCCTACAGCGTTTTGCTTTTGGACGAAATTGAAAAGGCACATACGGATGTCTTTAACATTTTACTTCAGGTGCTCGATGATGGGCGATTGACAGACGGGCAAGGGCGCACTGTTGACTTTCGCAATACAGTGATTGTGATGACTTCGAACTTGGGTTCAGCCTCGCTGTTGGAGCCGGACTTGAGTGATAGCGAAAAAGAGAATCGTGTGCATTCAGCCTTAAAATCACATTTTCGTCCCGAGTTTATAAATCGCATCGATGAGGTCATTATTTTCAAGGCTTTGGGCCAGGATCAAATTCATGACATCGTTAAAGTGCAGCTGCAAATTGTTTCACATAGACTTAATGGAAAGGGCATTGAAATCGACTTTACGGAATCGGCGGTATCATGGTTAGCTGAGAAAGGATTTGATCCTATGTTTGGCGCTCGACCATTGAAGCGCCTCATTCAGACAGAGGTTTTGAATCCGATTTCGCGAATGATCATCGCAGGGGATGTAAAAAAAGGTGCTAAGATTGTCACGGACAAAAAGGCGGAGGGGCTCTCATTTAAGGTGTCGGCAAAAGCCTCCACGTGATGTGACTTCATTTTTCGTCGGTGAAGGGCTGGCCAGCATTTTTTCGAAATTGGCCATGGCCTTCGCGACAGTTGCGTTTGGGAGCTTGTGGACACTGGAGAGTCGCGCAGCTCCCTTTTCTTCATGGGGCGCCTTAACGGCATATTATATTGGCTATAACAACCTCACTCCAGTTGAGACGAGTCCGGTCAACGCCAATCAGTCCACATTAAGAATCGAAGCAGAGGTGGTGCTTCGAGAGCGTGTGAGTCTATTGCTGCACACAAGTCTCTATGCTGAGGGGAGGGGCGAGGAGGCCGGATATAAAAATTATGCCTATGGTATCGGTGTTAAAGTCGGTCTTCCTGGAATTCTATTGTTTGGCAGAAACACCGGGCGTGGTCAAGACGCCAAAGTGAGGCCAATCAATTCATTTGGTTTTGCAAGCATTTCTGGAATACCTTACAATGACGGCAATTCAACTGAGCTGCGGAAAATCTATCAGATAACCAATGGATTGGGATTGGATTTCTTTATGGGTCGTAATTTTTATTTTTCCACAATCTTTGGGGTGACAAATGCTTTGGGCGATACGCTCGGGTTTATAGGTGGTGGCGTCGGCGTTGCTTTTTAGGTGGAACTACTCATGGGCGAGCGGACCTCGCTGCCAAACTCATAAATAGGAGATCTCAATAATTAGCGATTGTTTATGTCGCGAATCAATGCCACTGAAAGGCCAATCGATACAATCGAAGCGACCAAGCTGACCCAGGTGGCAGTTCTTTCTGGAGAAAATTTTGGTTCGATCATCACAAGGTCCTGATCACGCAGTTGCACGTTTTCGCTTGAAGATTTGATGGAATCTAGCAAATTGATTGACTGAATCTTGATGGGGCCGCCCGTATTTTGAATTCGACGAATTGTGACCTCTCGCAAATCAGAGCTCTCTGGGGCGCCTCCAGCATAAGAGAGCAGCGAACTCAAATCCGTGTCTGAGGGAATGTGATATACTCCGGGAAACTTTACGCCATTGACGATGTTAACAGTGATGGTCGGTTTGCCCAGATCACGGCCAACAATGAACTCTTGAGCGTTCAGGGAATTTGAAAGAAGTGGCTGATAGGGGTCAGCGATGGCGGCTTGGTGCAGGGTGAAACTGAAGGTCGCGACCAGAATTAGGCACCGTCTCCATACGGGTTGCTTAGGCGACATCTTCATAGAGGCTCCCTTCATTGACCTTTAAATAGGAGCCAAACCGCTTTATAAACTCTTCTGAGTTTTCCAGATGGGAGTAGAATTGCATTCCCCAGGGCGCTCCGGAGTCGTTGCGCTTTACATTTTTTGATTCGAGCAAGGCAAAATAGTTTTCCATCAGTTGTGCCTTGTTGTGCGGATTCTTGGATAACACAAGGACGGTGTACACTCCGCCAGAGGTCAAGTCCGAGTCGGGATGATTGGTCTCAATGTACTTTCGAAATCCAACTATGAACGAGTGCACCTCGCCAATTCCCTTTTCTTGGAGGACCTTGTAGTAGGGAAAGAGGTCGTATATCGTTGCAAAAAACTCGTCCTTTTCAATCGTAGGGTTGTTCGCCATCTTCAGATGCTGATCGATAATGGAACGGCCGACTTTGGACATCAAGAGCCCAAGTCGATGCTCTAGATAGTAAACAACCGTGAGAACGGCCAGTAGCGCAGCCACAGATATGAACAGAACATTAAAGAGCGTTGGAGCTCCACGCAATTTAAATATTGTGATTGCAGAAAACGCCGCAAAAGAATTAATTGCAATGAATACAACAAGGGCCGATGTCTTGCCGAGACCAATTTTTTTGAGTTTGTGATGTAGGTGATCCTGATCTCCCGTAAATGGCGAGGACCTCGCCATTAGACGACGAATCATCGCCAGTGCAGCATCAATTTGTGGGTGAGCCACGAGCAGCAAGATTGCAAATATGGCACTTGGATATGGAGAAATTGTTACAGTGCTGGCGGCGGTCGCCAAAAAGAAGCCAACAAAGTTGCTACCTGAATCGCCAAGATAGATCATAGCATTTGGCCAATTGAAGAATAAAAATCCCGTCATCGCAGAGGCGAAGATCAAGTAAATTGGTTGCGGATCCATAAAATAGAAAAATGCCGAGGCGATAATGCCAAAGCTTGCTGCCACTCCATCCATGCCATCAATCATATTGGTGGCATTGACTAAGAACAGAATCCACAACCCATGCAGGAGCACTGCTGTTCTTACGCCAAGTCCAGCCTGCACCAGGACAAGGCTTTCTTTGGGGACAAAATAAATAAATGTCAGTGTGGCAATCAATTGCGCCAAGAATTTCCAGCGACTGGAGAGCTCTTTGTAGTCGTCATAGACGCCACAAATGATCAGTGAAACTGAGCCCAGTACTATGGGCCAGTTATTTTGTGATAGAAGCAATTCAGATGCGCCCAATATTGTGATGAGCGATAGCCACACCCCAAGCCCACCGAGCAAGGGAATCGGGTCCTCCTGGCGACGGAAATCCTGTGTCGAGTAGCAATTGGTCTTTTTAGCAACCCACCGGACTCCCAAGATAGATACAATGGCAACAAAGAGACCTAAAGCGAGAAATAGTTCGGCACTGATTTGGTAAAACATACGTGGTTTCTTATCGGAAATACATGACTAATATTCAGAGGCACAATAGAATTTATTTGTGATTAAGAGTTTTTCTTGGACTTTGGTTGGACGAGTTGTGAGTTCCCTGCAGGGAATTCTGATTTTAATTTTCCTAACTCGCACCACCGACCCCACCTTAGTGGGTGAGTTTATCTTAATACAAAGTCTGGCGTGGTTTTTTTCTATTTTGTTTTTGGGTGGATTGCAATTTTCGATCATTCGCGAATTGCAAACTCCAAGCCTAGACTCAGCAGGAAGGCTGAGCCACTTTACCACCTCATGTTGTGATTTTGCACTACAAACTTTAATCTGGATTCTTGCCTTGGCAGTTGTCGGAGCTGCAGTCCAGAGCACCTTTGACATCGCATTGTCTAAATACAGTTTTGCCCTGTATTGGGGTGTGGGACTCGGTGCCAATCTTTTTGTTTCAGAGGCGCTAAAAGGCATTGGGAAGATTCACCTTTCGGCATTTGTTTTGGGAATATTCCCCGCCCTCTTCATTTTGGTTGTTCTTGTGGCGAAGGTTTTGTTTCACTCGGAGCAGGGTGATTTGGTCAATTTAAGTTTCATCACGTTAGCCCTAGCGAGTTGTCAATTTTTACCAGCAGTCGCTGGCGGTTTGCTATTTGTGCGCGGAAGTCGGCTTCGAGATCTCTTGGGGGGGCCCGTACTCAAAATCTCACGGGGTCTCATCGCCCGCGGAGCTTCGAGATTGCACTTGAGTGGATCGACCCTTGCAATCTATTTGTTCACGCAGATGGATGTTTGGCTCTGTCGCAGTCTGGGAACAGCAGAGGATTTGGCCGTCTACGGTGTTGCACAGAGGATGGTGCTGCTGGCCACATTTCCGGCGATGGTGCTTGCTAGTAGTCTTTTGCCAGAAATGAACCGTGCTTGGCAGGAAAAGCAGAGCCACATGTTGTACAAGATCAGTCGACGGATTGGGCAACTTTCATTTATTCCGGCGATTGGCGTACTGGCGGCGCTGTTGGTGTTTGGCAATGGTTTTATGGTATGGCTGTTCGGCCAGGACTATCGGCAGTCACATTTGGTGGCGACAATATTGGTGAGTGCCTACTGCTTGCAGATTTCGTTTGGCCCGCTCGGCTATCTGTTGATGATGACCAATCTCGAAAAAAGAGTGTTATATACAATGCTGATATGCGGAAGCCTCTTTGTGGTGCTGGCATCGGCTGGCTTTGCAACCTATGGAGTGCTCAGCATCGCAACATCACTGGCCGTTGTCTTGGTGTTGCAAATTTTGATTTACCACTATTTGGCGGTCAAGAATTTGGCGTTTCCGAAAAATCCATTTAGGCATTTGGGCAGCTATCGCATTAACGAATGAGTCATAGAGGGGTTGATTTTTGAACGATGACAATCACAGTACAGAAAATGAAACATCCATGAATCCAAAGGTAAGTGTTGTGGTGCCGGTCTACAATGCAGAAGAGTACATCGAAGAGACGCTGCAGTCTTTGGTCAAACAAACTTATCAGAATTTGAAAATTATCGCGATTGACGATGGCTCCAAAGACAAGAGCTTTGAAATTATGAAAAGATTTTCACCCAGAGTTGAGATATTTTCGCGCGTCAATCGTGGTCAGTCCGCAACCCTCAATGAGGGCTGGGCGCTTGCGCTTTCTGGTGTCAGTGCGGATGAAGAGCATTGGTTGTCTTACTTAGGTGCCGATGATTTGCTCGCTCCCAATGCTATTTCGTCCATGGTTGAATTTAGCCGCAGAAACAGAGAAATTGGCGTAATCTATCCTAACTACCATTTGATCGATGCCAAAGGCAAAATTCTAAAACGAATTGATGCCCCTGAGTTTGACGAACATGCACTCTTCGCGCTTGGAGTCTGTCAACCGGGACCTGGCGCCATCTTCAAAAAAGAGGTGTTTTACGACATAGGCGGATGGAGTGCAGAGTATCGTCAGGTTCCAGATTGGGAATTTTGGCTGAGAGTGGCAACGCGATTTTCATTCAAAAAGTTTCCAATGGATTTAGCTGCTTTTCGTGTGCACGAAAGCTCACAGACCTTTCAGGCTCCTCCATTTAGCAAGGCTGAGGAGCCTGTTCAGGCCCTGAGCGGCTTGATTGAAAAGCTGAATAACGGAAGCTTAAGCTCAGTCTCCTTTTTGTCTTGGAGAGAAGAAGCACTTGCCAATGCTCACTTGCTTTCCGCGAGAATGCACCTGAAGGCCTTTCGCTTGCGCGATGCCTGGTCGCATGTCCGCGCAGCAAGCACTCACGATTTTTCGCAAGTTTGCAAATGGATTTCGATTCGCCATCTGCTTGGGGGGCTTCTTGGTCAAACTTATTACCGGATTCGTGGACGAATTGCCAAAAGTTAAATTACTTAGGATCGCCTTAATAATATCATTAAGTAGGCTTGTTGTGCAGTTCGGGACGAATGGGATTTACCCGAATCACGCGACAGGCCCATGGTGCCCCGGATTCGAGATCTGGCTGTACTGACTTTTGTAAAACGTCTTGGACAAGTTGCTTTCCCTCTCGCCGAGAGGTCTCCACACCTGAAAAATCATTACTGTTTTGATAAGTGGCTACGCAGAACGCACCCAGAGTTAGAGTTTTGTAGATATGCCGACGATGTGCCAAACCATGCAACTGGAAATGTTAGATCGTTAAATGTGGCTTGGTTGTCGTGTTGAAGCGCAGAGGGTGGGCAGATTCAAATTTACCTTCGTTGGAGCCGATAATACAGATAGCACAAACAACTCAATAGGAAGGAGTAAGGTGGACCCCGTTGTCTAGACAAAAAAATGAATAAAATAAGAAAAAAAATTT
>CAYMBJ010000091.1:0-13869 GCA_964388665.1 uncultured Pseudobdellovibrionaceae bacterium
GCCGCAATGCAATTCAACTGCTACTTTCGGTACGATTACCTATGATTCAATTCGTATAGGTTTTTCACCTTCAAATTGGCACTAAAGCTGTAGCGCCGCGATTGCCTTGGTTCTTGCGAGTTTATTCATTGAAAAATTGTGCTCTAGTGGCACTGTCTTGGCGCAGAGCTGTCGAACTTTTGTACGAGAGCCAAAAAATGATGCGCATTGACAAGAGGTGCGAAAATTTCGTATAAGAGAGTCGTTCTAAAGAAATAAACAATTGCCAGAGTGGAGCGTTTGATGGTTCGGCTAATGATTATTTTGTTTGTGGTTGCAGTGCTGTCCACTTTCGCCAATGCTGTATCGCCGGTGAATGATCCTCAAGTCATTTCTTGTGTCACCAATGCCAAAGGTGCCGTATACGGTATAAAGACGATCAATGTTTGGTTCCTCTCTGAAGATAAGATAAAAGTGACTTATGATGATTTGTACGGAATGGACGATTTGTTTTATCGGGACAGTCGAGACTTTCAAGATGGTGATGGAGGCAAAGGTGACTTCACCTCCTATCATATCGACGCTCCCGATTTGACAAAATATCCTGAGGGGCCGCTTTCACCGCTGAAGCTCGAAAAAAAGATGCTGGATAGACTTTTTGGTGAGGAGCCGTCAGATCTGAATACTTCTGGGGATGCATTTGGCATGGCGGCGGCAATGCGCCGAGAGCGCCTTAACGGCAAGCACACAAAGCGTGAGCGCACCAAGACAGCCTCCAAGAAAATTCGTGGAAAGTTGATTCTAAGAGACACCCTCGGGCGTGATGTGACATACTTTTGCCTTCAACGGTAAATACTGGTATTGGGGGCAATGGCGGTGATCCATCAGATATTGCGGTGTTCGCGGAGATTGGCTGTTTGCATGATTACAAATTGGCTGCTCCTTGCGCCTGCCCATGCCGTGACCTTTCAGATTCTGGAAGTTGTGGATCAGCAAAGTGTTCAGTTGTCTGCTAGCGAGCAGCCGCCACTTGGCGGTTGGATTTTATTTTCGTTTTTAGATGGCTCTGCAAGTGTATTGGAGATTCGCGAAGTGCGCTCCGCCGCCGTCGTGATCGCCGAGCCTGTTTCGCTCTCAAAGTCCAGTTTGCTGACTGTGGGCGCGATTGGCAAATTGATAAGACTGGCGCAAGAGAACGAAGTCATGACCGCTCATACGGAGTTGATGTTTAAAGATCACCGCGGATTAGGCAATCGAATTTCAGACAAGCTCGTGTCCTCTCGATACAAGCCCTCCGTTTATCAAGGAATCACTCAGGGCGAGACCGCGGCCACATTGGAGCAGGGAGAATACATGGCGAGCGTCTATGGCAAGGTCATGTACGGTCTCAGTTCCAGGTGGTTGGTGAGCACCTTAGTAACGGCTTATTTAGCGGATGTATATAATCTTGAGGCAAAGTACAAAGTGTGGTCTAGCGATACAACCTTCTTCTCGCTGGGCTTGGGATACGCCAAATTCGGTCGCACCGAAGAGAATTATTTAAACTTAAATTTATTCTGGGATAGTTTTTCAAACAGCAAAATGGTTTCACACACTTATATCTCTGTGGCCCTGGCCAGTTGGAAAAAGGCACTCGATATCAGTGCCGTAAAAGGGGCCGGAACTTCAAGCATCCACAGTGGCTATGAATTTTTGATGTCCAATTGGGATAGGGTGCTGATTGGTCCCAGTTATAACTTTGAGAAAAAGGCCGTTGGTGGATTTTTAAATTATGTTTGGGTTTGGGATCGGTTACACATTATGGCAGGTCTTTCGACCAACGATATTTCGAAACTGAGGATTGCACCAGAAGATGGCTATCTTCCGGGTTTTGAGTTGTATTGGAGATTTTAGTTTGAATTACGATTTTGCGATTATCACTCAACCGGGATTTGAAACTGAGCTTGCGCTGGAACTGGCTGAAATTTGGCCACTGTTGATTTCGCTCGATGGACAGCCAACGACGGAGCCTTTGCCTGAATTTAAGGTTGAAAAGGGGAGAATAACGGCCGCAATGCCCTTGTATTTGGGCCTTCAGCTGAATTTTTTTAGTCGCCTGGCCTCGCGAGTATTGATTCGAATCGTCGATAGGAAGGTTCGCAATCAGTCGGAGGTCATGGCCTGTCTCAAGGGGCTTGATTGGAAAACTTACTTTTTAGATGCAAAAAAGATAGGCGTGCAAATTGATCTCAAAAGTCCTCTGGTTAACAACGAAAAGTGGTTGCGGCAGATTTTGTTTAGTGGTGAGCGTTTTGTAAACGAAAAACCTTTTGATGCGATTGTTTTATTGAATGGCAGTCGCCTCGTAGTCAGTTTGAACTCAAGTGGCGTCCATCTACATAAGAGAGGCATTTTGAAACACCGTGGCGGGGCGCCGCTGCGTGAAACCATTGCTCACTTTTGTTTGCGGAGATTGATGGCCAGTCTTCCAGAATCCGAAAAGAAGCATTTGCTTTTGTTCGACCCAATGATGGGTTCCGGAACCTTTTTGGCTGAGGCTTTGCTGACGCAAAAGACTCCCCATCTGGGGCGAGAATTTGCTTTTCAAGATTGGAAAATTTGTCCCAAGTTGTTTAAGTTGGGTACGCCCTTTGCCACCAACTATAAGCATCCCACGCGAAAATTGTTTACTGAGTTTGGTGGAGCCGATGTGAGCTCCGAAGCGGTGGCGTCTACCAGAGAAAATATTCAGGCTCTTGATTTTGCGTCGGCCCATTTGAAGTTGTCGCAACAGGATTTTCTTGCAGAGGATTGGCGAAATCTTTTTCGTCAAAATTATTCGTCCGTGCCGTTACAAAAGCGCCTGATGATCACCAATCCGCCCTACAACGAAAGAATGCAAATGAAAGACTCAAAGTTCAAGACAGGACCCTGGCAGATGCAAATGCTTGAAAATCTGCGCTTGTTTGGGCGTGCGGCTATTTTGTGGCCAAAAGATCGGTGGCGAGATTGGGATCGCTTGCAATCCAGTGCCGGCACATCACAAAATTTGCCGGAGTATGAGTTTTGCAACGTCGGCAATCAAGGAATAGACTGCGAGCTTCGCATCTTTAAACAAAGTGCAGAAAATTTTGCCGCGAAATAAAATACTCCAATGCCTCACCCTGCCATTCAAACCCAAGCTGGGAGCAGCACAAAGCAATGCGATCAGTGCCCAGAGCTATGCGATCAGTATGGTGAACTGCAGATTCACGAAAACAGAAATTGTGTGTCGACCCATAAATTTTATCGCCAAGAATTGGGCTTCCCTCAAAGGCCAGTTGTGCGCGGATTTGATGGGTTCTTCCAGTTTCAAGTTGGATCTTGTGCAAAAAGTATTTTTCTGAGTAAGGTTCACTCGCAACAACGCTGAGACGGCATTCCAAATCATCGGCGGCGCCAATTTTTCGGCTCACCGTTTTGGGCGCCTTTGGAGATCTTTGCATAAAATGCCTCATTGGACCTAAAGGCAGGGCTTTTTCGGTCAGAGCCAAGTAGGTTTTTTCAACCTGTCCCGACTTGAGGAGCGAATTGAATAGAGATTGACTGTGCAGATTTTTTGCCAAGAAGACCAGCCCTCGTGTCGGTTGGTCCAGTCTGTGTGTGATCAGGAGAGGTTGCGATTGAAAGTTCTTCAGCTCAAATATTAAATTCTCGAGCGCATTGTCGACAGTGGCATGCATTGGCCAGCCATGGGGCTTATCGACAATGCAAAAATCGGAATGCTCATTCACAAGTAAAGTTTTTTTGTCATCTTGATCAAAATAAAACCGGCGCGGATGAGTGTGCACTCGGAACTTGCAGCCTGCCGGCATGTGCACATCAAAGTACTGTCTTTGGTTTTCGACGTAAACAGAGCCTAGTTCCATCAGTTGGCTCTCGCTAATGGATAGATGCAATGCCTTTAGGCACTGGGAGAGCCAGGTGGGATGGGTTGCGAGTCCATGTACGACCCCATATTGATGTCCGGAACGCTGAAAGTAGAAGTGCATATTTTGCTAATAGCACAGTGTATCGACGGTGTTCAATCTTCTCGTAAGCGCCCATATTAGTGAGATGAATTTATCCCAAGAGCCAGTTTTTCTGTGGCTATCGCAATACGCTTATCAGCCAGAGATGGTTTATGGGGGTGTTGTCCTCATGATGCTGCTATCGGCCTTTGGTTTGCCGGTCCCGGAAGAAGTGAGCCTTGTGAGTGTAGGCTTGCTGGCGTTTATGGGGTCAAAGCCAGATATTTTTCCGCCGCCCTATCCGGGAGCTGCGGTTGTCAATGTTCATCTGGCAGCACTCATTTCTTTCCTTGCCGTTTATAGCGCAGACACTTTGGTTTATGGGATTGGTAGAAAATATGGTCGCAAGATACTCTATCATCGGCGCTTGGGACGCGTGTTTTCTCCAACCATGTTGCAGAGAGTGGAAGAGTGGACCGCAAAATATGGCGCCTATGCCTGTGGGATCTTTCGTTTTACTCCTGGCATTCGCTTTCCTGGCCATCTGGCTTGTGGGATGCTGAAGTTTCCGTTTTGGAAATTTCTGACCATTGATGGGATTGCTGCGGCCATCAGTGTGCCCACTCAGATTTACCTATTGGCTCTGTTTGGCGAGCCGATTTTGGTTCAGCTCAAGGAGTTTAAGATCGTTATTTTTTCACTGCTAGCAGCAGGTGCGGTTTTTCTGCTGCTAAAGAAGTTTGTTTTTAAGCGGCCACCGAGTGTTGTTTGATATCGTCTTCTGTGAGCAATGTTGAGATCTGAATAATCTGACTGGGGCGAGTTTGATGCCCTTCTAGATCGCGCCAAAAGACTTTTTCATAACCCTCTTCTAGCGCAAAGAGCTCTTCGCGAATGCGAAACAGCAGGCCAGCGGGACTACCCAAGAGCCAATCCATTTGAATCAAATACAACGCATCTTCAAGTTCGCTGGGCTTGAGAGCCTTTAAAAATTCTTCCGGAAGATTATCAATGAGCTGGCAGGCATTGTGAGCATATTGATGAAATGACGCTTGCAGCGGGGAGAGCCAGGCCTTTAGGGAGTTCAATTCAGGCGTATCAAAATGAGTGCTGGCTTTGATTGGAAATTTGCGCTGCAGTTTCTGAAACTGAAAATAGATCATGGCGTCGTTGACGATAAATTCAGCCTTTGGCAAATAGTCACTAAAGGGATCCACGGTGCAGCCTTCATGGACAGCCACATCTGGTATCTTGTTGTGGTCCATGGCAATGATGGCTCGCAAATGAAACAGCAGAGCATACAAAACCTGCATTTCGTCGATCACTTGACTCGGAAAATCCATTTCAAAATTAAATAGCAATGGCACGCGCAGCTCTTCCTCAAGCAAACTGAAGCTGCTCAAACAACCCTTGAGTGCATCGAGATCTATACCCCAGGGCTGAGAAGCCCCTTTCATGCCGTCGCGCAAAGAAATGATAAATCGATCAAGGCTCAGGCTATTTTTTGGATGATTTTGACGAAGCGCCTTGGTTCGTTGTTGATATCGATTGTACAAGTTGTAAAGCGGATTGAGCTTTTTCCATGTTTCAAGATTCATTGCATAGCTGCCGGTCGACCCTTTATAGAGTGGCGAACGAAAGTAATTGTTGAACAGGTGAATCCCGAATCCAAGGAGGGCATCATCAAGATAGCGATAGGGCTTTTGAAAGTCGCTCTTATTTCTTGTTTTGTCTTCGCTAAAGATTTCAATACGAGACGGAGACAAGAGTACGCCGGGGTTTGTATGGATTGCATAATTAAATTGAAATGAATTTTTCATACAATCAGTATGGCGTTAAACCAAAAATTTTTAAACTGGGATTTTATCAACTAGAGCGAAGTCTATTTGGTGCGAATCAACTCGTCTTGGGTCAGGCCGCTCATGGCCTGGACCTTTTTCATAACCCAAAAGAAGATAAAGCCCAAAATGATCATAGAGGGCACCATAATGACTGGAATTGACCAGTTGGTCATTTCCGCAATCTGGGTGTTCAGCGCCTCCATTTGGGCGTCGTCACTTATGTCCGTCGCGATGGGCACAAAGATATGGTAGGCCAGCCCAAAGTTGAGAATGGCACTAACAAGAAAGCTGATACTCAATAACTGGGTCGAAGACTTCATTAGGAGAATAAAATCCTCAGTCAGCCCCTTTTTAGACAGATTCTCATCCAATGCTTCTGTATTGATTATCTGCGGATTTTTAAATAGAAACTGCATAAATGGTCTTCGCGTGAACGAACTGAAAAAAACAAAGGTACCAATCAGAAGCGGAAATACCGCCTCCTTGACCGCAAACCACATTCCGCTCAGTCGGGTCAGTGCAAAGCCCCCTGTGAAAAGGGTGTTGAGTACACCCAGGGCGCTGAGCATGCTTGGTTTGCCAGAGGTGATCATCTCGCGGATTCCGTAGCCCAAAGGAAACGCCAGGGCAACAAAGAGCGCCGGTATTGGGCCTATAATTTTTGATCCTTTATTCAAGATGATCACCGGAATCACCACAGTGACCAGAATGCTGATCCAGGGATTTTCCTGTTTTGCTTGAGCCGGGCTCTTGCTTTGCGCAGGTGCGGTGCTGGAACTAGACGAATTATCAGTCATGAATCCCAGTCTCCGCACAAGAGGTTATTTAATCAAGAACATTTCGAGAACTGCCACCCCTATGTTCAGATATGTGGGTAAGCAGCCACCGAATCAACTGCAGGCAGGAGCGCTTGCGCCAATCTGAATGCAAATTGGCATTTTCTGGCCATGGACTCCATTTGGCCCTGACTCGCCATTGCGCCCCGGAGGCCCATCTGCTCCCGGTAGTAACGGGCTGTGCGCCGGGTGACAATCAATTTCGCTCTTCCCTGCACGACCTCCCAGGCCTCCGAGCTGCCCAGGAGTGCCGACTCCTCCTTGGCCCCCAGCTCCAGGGCTTGCGTGTATATTGTGAATAAAATCTCGAGAGTCGCGCTCAACTGCGAGTTCGACCGTGCCCGAGTTTCCACCGGCGCCTCCAGGGCCACCATTGCCACCAGGGGCACCTGGAGCGCCGTCGCTCCCATTTGTGCCGTAGTTTACACAGATGGGAAATTGGCCAACGAACATAACATCGTCTGGCCGTCCCGGTGCTCCATTGGGAGCTGGTTGTGTCCACGGAGTCGGCGAGATGCCGACTTCGCCATTTTCGCCGCTCACCTCTATATTGATTCGTCCCATTGCCATTTCTGCCTCAAGTTTAACATTTCCGGAGTTGCGACCTGGATTTCCGAGAGGCAGACGCTGGCGGTCTTTTGCGAAGCTTTGAATGGTTGCGCTGTCCGAAAAGAACTTTTTGCACTGGAATGACAGATTGAAGGTGCCGATTTCTATAATGGAATAGCTGGGTAAAAAAACTCTTCTAGCGTTGATTGCCAAGTTCTGATCTAGGAAATACATATTTGAAGGCGGTTGCCAATCTGTGGGAATTTGGAACTGGAAGGCTTTGATGAGCTGAATCACATCGTTGTCATGAACTCTGTACAGTTCAAAATTCAGCTCCTGACCATGACTTATTTTCCAACTAAAGATTTTCTGTGCATCAATATCCACAACTCTTTGGCCCGACTGGTAGACACCCAGGTGTGCTGGCAGCTCTTGTTTTTGATAGATCAGTACCTCATATTCGAGAGGGGCAGCTCCTTCCAAAGTGAGCACCGAAACCTCTTCAAACTCTTGAATTTCCAATAGGTCCAAACCTTGATCTTTGCGAAGATTGACGGTGTCGAGTAGATCCAGTTTGCCGTCGTAGAAGGGATCTTCTGTCGGAGGATTTGAGTCGGGCTTTGGGTCTTGATTAGGTTGGGTATCAACCGCAGCAGCGGGCGGAGTGGGGAGGGGCGCAGGGCTGACATCAGTGCCGGCCTGTGATGCATCTTCAGGACTTGCAGGCGCTGATGGGCCAGGGGCGGGGGGTGCATCAGGTTGCTCATTGTTGTCCACAAATTCAATGCAGCTGCACAAAAGCGTTGCCGCGAATAGATGTAACATAATAGTTAGATGTCGCTTCATAAATCTCCTTTAATCCGTTTCGGTGGTGGGTGGGATGACGCCGTGACTTTGGTTTCTTCAAAAAAAGTCAGAAGTGGCTCGTTGCAGGCTCCTTGCAAGCTCCTTGTGAAGCTGGGAGGCAATACACCAAACTTGGCGAAACAGTTTGGCAGTAATTTCGGATTTTCGCGGATTGCTACTTTGCCCAGAATGGGTTTCTATATTTGACACCTGAGCGCAACTTTCAAAGGACAAAACGCAGTTGACCATACACCACGGCCATTTGATTCTGATTTTATTCGTTTTTGCAAACGCGAGCCAGTCGGCATTGGCGTGTTCAAGCTTTGCTGAGTTCCAGACTCATGATCGCTTGATCGCTAAAAGTTTTGATTGGGAAGTCGGCGTAGGTCACATGGTGAGCAATCCGCGCGGCCTGCACAAACAGGCGTTGATTGCGAACACGGAGCGAAACAAAATCAGGAATAGCGCAATAGCTGTGGAGTGGCGAGCGAGGTTTGCCAGCCTGACCTTCAATCAATTTGGCAAAGAATTTCCCTACGGAGGAATGAATGAAAAGGGCCTGGTTGTCGAGATTTTGAATTTGGCCGATACCCAGTGGGCCGAGCCAGATGAGCATCCCGAAATCAATGATCTGCAAGTGATTCAGTACCTTTTAGATACATCAGCGGATCTTGATGATGTGAAAATCAATATGTCAAAAGTTCGCCTTGTGGCCTTTTCAAAAGGTGTGCAGTATTTTGTTTGCGATTTGAACTCTTGCTTGGCGATTTCACTCATTTCAGGAGCTCTCAATCTGACTCCCATTGGGGCCATTGCCGGCCTCGCCAACTCTCGATACTCCACTTTGATGAAATACGCAGAGAAGTTTACTGGCTTTGGCGGGAGTGCTCCTATTCCTGATGGAGATAGCAGTTTTGCAAGATTCGTTCGCGGCGGAGCCTTTTTGCAAAGCCTTTCCTCCACATCACAATTGCAAGACATGTTTTCGCTTTTGGATGAGGTCGTCATTGGCACGCTTAACAAATGGCGGATCGTGTACTCGCGCAGCCAGAGCCAAGTGCATTTGCAAATGAATTCTGTTGAGGGTCGCTCGGCCGGGATAAATTTTGTATGGGCACAGAGCCTGTATCGGGATTGTGATCAGAGCCTTGGTCATGGCAGTCAATTCTTAGATATGCAAAAGCAACGAAATGGAGATCTCACTTTGCAATTTATTCCATTTTCAGCGTCTCAAAATGAGGCGCTGGTCCGTGAGGCCGCACTAAAGAACGAAAACCATTTGGGTTCTAAATATCCTGCCGCGATAATAGATGGAATGGTGAACCAAACACGCGCCCGCGAGCGCTGTCTATACTTTTGACAGCTGTTGACCTTGCCCGTTGTTTTGTATTCAAGAGCCATTTGGAATGGCTAAGACCCTCCTGGCTTGCAGTGGGCTGATCTTTTTAGGCACCGATTCGGCATGAGTTTCGCATTTATTCATGTTTGAGGAGGCCCTATGGCTAAATTTGAAGCTGTGAGTAAGCTTCTTATTATTATAATGTTAGGAACTGGCTTGGTAGCGTGTAGCTCCAGCAAAAGCCCTAATAATGCCGAAGTGCCAGCGCCTGTGCAGGAGCCTGACGTGGTTCCGCCTCCAGTGATTCCTGGTGACGGTGATGACGTGGATCCAGCAAGTGATGGCAAAACAGTGACATTCTATCCTGATCTAGCTGAATTCAATACCTTCGTTGCCGTTGTCCCTCTAAACAATCCGACTAACTTTAAGATCACCATCGACTTAGAAAATGCTGGGCAATATCGGTATGCAGGAGAGGTTAGTATTTCGTATGTGGACAATGGCCAACAGCGACAGTCCCACTTGATCGCAGAAACCGACAAGAATGAAAAGTTTGATGGTGGTTCAAAGGATAATGGCAAGCTCAAGGCCCATTACAACTATTGGTACGAGGTTGGTGGAAACAGTGTGTTCACTGGATTTTTTGAAGATGAATTGGGTGCCATAGTGCTTGTGGTTGATGAAGCGATTGATGAAGGCGATGCTTCTGGCTCGGCGCTCATGTCTGGAAAAGTCTATTACAAAAACTTCTCCACCACTTTTGCGCCGAAGAGTCCATATCGGCCTTGCTGGTTTATCTACAATAGCTACCGCAACTACGATTGCCGTTCTGATTCTATAATAAACAAGTCCAGCACGGTCCCTTCGAATGGCTATCGGCTTCTCGGAACCTTCCGGGGGCTCAATCCCAAGGTTGCTTTTGAATAGAGAGAAATTGAGTTTTGGATTTAATATTTAAAGTGAAAGCAAAAGAAAGATGCGAAAGAGTGAGGAAATGAATATGGAGCAAAGAAAAGCCATCATGAAAAGAATTGGCGCAGCCTCTATTTTATTTTTAGGTCTGCTGGCTTGTAATAAAAAAAAGGACGATCCAGCGCCTATGCCCGTTGTACCGGTAAACGCTTGGGCGGGCGGTGCCTGCAGCAACTGTGGGTTCAGTTCTGTGGAGATTGCACAACCGGTCTCTCAGGGCGGGTCAGCCAGTATCACCTGGCAGATTTTGGGCGATATAAATATCGTGAATCAAATTGCTTCAATGGGCTGGAGCGTTTCGAAGCTCTATTCAGGACCTGTCGTACTTCGCGGGACACTGACTTATAATGTGGCAAGAAGAGCTGGCAATTGCGAAATTCCGCCAGGAACCTATACAATTGATACGCGCACCGCTGGTCAAATGCAAAATGGCTTTGTTTCTGTACCAGAGCTAGTCGCAACAGGTCCCATTCAGTTTAGCTTTGGATTGGTGGATGGCTACATCATAGATCCCAATGGCGATGGTTTGGCGGACCGTATCGGTGGTACATTGCGAGTGCTCAGCAGTTCCATAGGGCCCGGTGTTTACGGCAATCCTGGCACCAATGGCAGCGCCTTTCCATGCAGTGATGGCGTCGGCAACTATTTATTTTAACAAATGGCACAATTGCATAAAAATATTTACGCTCTGATTGTAAGCACAGTCAGGGCGATGCAGCTTTGCTGCGGCAAAGTTCGGCTGGCGCTGAATTGTCGCTTGCAGTGTAAGTGAATTTTGGGTTGCCAAGCGCTCGCGTTTGCTTCTTTAATGAGGGATGTCTTGGCCACTATGGGTAGATTTTTTTGATGATTTGCAGAATGTGCGCGGGAGAACTACGAACACTGTCCTAGCTTATAAGCGCGATTTGGAATTATGGTTTAGATATCGCGAAAAAAAATCCGATGTACTTGGTTTTTATGAATTCATGAAAGAAAATCAACTTTCCACTCGTTCACAGGCTCGCGTGATCTCGAGCGTGCGAACCTATTTTAGATTTTGCGAAACAAAAGGTGTCAAAGCGCCGGAGCTGCGGGAACTGCGACCACCAAAGGTGAAAGTAAATTTACCGAAAACTCTGAGTTTAGAGGAATTTGAAAAATTATTAATATCCAGTGTCGTTGAAGATGAAGCCAAGACTCTGCGCAATCGCATGACTCTGCTGATGCTTTTTGGCACGGGCGTGCGTGTGACCGAACTCATTGGCCTCAATCTTCATGACTATCATCCGACAGAAAAGTGGATCAAAGTTTTGGGCAAAGGTGGCAAAGAGCGTTTGATTCCATTGACACAGATCTTGGCAGATTCGTTGAGTTTGTATTTGCAGACTTCGCGTCCGCTGTTGGTTGATCAAAAAGATCCTGGTTCTATTTTCGTCAATGATCGTGGGCATCGTCCGTCACGGATTGATATTTGGCGCTGGCTGGCGGCATGGTCGGCAAAGGCGGGTTTTGACGAGCCCATTCATCCGCATCGGTTTCGTCACGGTTGTGCCACAGCGTTGTTGGAAGGCGGGGCAGACCTGCGCTCGATCCAGATGATTCTTGGTCACTCCAGTATTCAGACAACACAGATCTACACCAGCATCAGTCAAAAGCATCTGCGTGAAGAGGTTTTAGAAAAGCATCCTCTCGGACCCGGAGCATCCGAGGCCCGTCGCAAACCTGAAGACGAAGTTCTTCCTTAGGCGAATCGTCTCATCATTTCATTCTTGCAGCCTATCGAAATATGATAATTGATTCGATAGCAAAAATAGATGGTCAGTTTAAAAATGTAGAGGTCGAAGTTTCATTCCTTCCGGGCTTGCCGCAAATTCATATTTTAGGCATGCCTGATCGATCGATTCGGGAAAATGAGAAGAAAATTCGTTGTGCCATAAAGTTGCAAGGCTTTCAGTTTCCAAAGGCAAAGCAGATTTTAGTGAATCTTCGTCCATCAGGCGTTGTGAAATCAGCTCAAGGACTGGATTTGGCCATTGCCGTCGGGATCTTGGTTGAATCGGGACAAATTAAGGGACCGCGTAAGGCTCGCGAGAGGTGCTTTTTTAAAGATGCTCTAGTTTATGGCGAGCTGAGTTTAGTGGGCGAAATCATTGAACCTGAAGATTTGCCAGAACTCAATTCGATCTTTCAAAACAAAATACTCATCACCGGTATTGATCGCCGCAACTCGAACCTAGCGCGCCCGTTTTTTGGTCGCGCGCAGTGGCGTCTGCAAAACTTGAGAAGTTGGGGCGACTTCAATAAAACTGAGGGCGTCATCAATTCACATAAAAATGTCAGCGTTCGGCCGGAGCTGCCAAACATCAAGTGGAGTCGCAAATATGCTGAGCTCCTGCAAGTTGTAAGTTTGAGCCAGCAGCACGCCTTACTTGCTGGTCCTAGTGGATTTGGAAAAACCACTTTTCTCAATGCGATACCCAGTCTTGCCCACTCTCCTAACAATACGGACTTTCGCGAAATTTGTGAACGGGTTCCTGCGGCGCAGTGGTGGCCTACATTTCAACCACACCACAGTCTCTCGGCGCCCGCTATGTTGGGAGGCGGGAGGCCGTTCACACCCGGCATTCTCTATCACGTGCATCGCGGCTTCCTGCTTTTGGATGAACTCCTCGAATTTCGTGGCGAGGTTCTTGAGAGTTTGCGTGAACCCCTTGAGGGTCGTGAGATCTCAATCAATCGCTTTCGGGCCCATGGAAAATATCGTTCTGAATTTCGTCTGTTGGCAACGACGAATCTGTGCAAATGTGGCGATTGGGTTCCAAGCAAGGAACGAAACTGCAGCTACTCAAATGCTAACTGCTTCAGCGTACGCAACCGCTTGACAGGGCCAATTTTGGATCGCTTCGGAATCTTGATCTATTTGGACGAAGCCAGTGGCGCTTTGAACGCACGTGGCCGTCAATCCAAGGATGAAAATTTGCTTTCTATGACACAAATTCTCGAAGTTGTAGAGCGCGCAAGGGGATTCCTGGAAGAAATTAAAAGTGCTGATGCTAGCGATTCAAGACTCCACCATTCTGAGTCAGCTGCAAATGAGCAATTTATGGTTCCAGAATTCCTGGAGATTCAATTCGACGGAGCCTCTGTGCGACGCAGGAAAGCTGTGGCCGAACTGGCGAGAATTTATGCAGCGCTCGACTTTTCTGCTGAGATTAAGAGCTGTCACTGGCTAAAAGCACTAAGGCTAGGTCACAGCAACTTTGTCGACCTGAAGAAGGGTCATTGACAGGATCAACGACCAACATTAGTTTGTAGAGCTTAAAGTTTCTATCACTGGTGATGTGGCCGAGTAGTTAGGCAGCGCTCTGCAAAAGCGTGTACGGGGGTGCGATTCCCTCCATCACCTCCAAAGATTCTCCCTCATCCAAAATTCTCAGACATCCTCGCCGCCGCTGCTGAAGCAGCCGACGGCTGCGGAACTCGCTTTTGGATGAGGGAGAATCTTTTCCCGGATTAGCGGAATCCCCGCAGCAAATTGCAGTTTTTGATTTTTAAAGTTC